>NZ_JBEDUL010000077.1:0-26406 GCF_040414665.1 Intrasporangium sp. | reverse complement strand
GTCCCGCGCGAGTGGGAGCGGATCGCGACCGAGGAGCCGGAGATGCTCTCGTTGCTTGCCGAGCACGACGGCCGGACCGACGAATGGTTCTCGGGCGCCGGGGCCTTGCTCCAGACCTGGTTCGGCCTCGAGGACCCGACCCGTCTCGAGCCGGCGGAGCGGGAGCTCTATGTCGAGACCGAGGTGGACGGGCTCGTCCTCCGTGGCTACGTCGACCGGCTCGACGTCGCGCCCAACGGCGCGATGCGGGTCGTCGACTACAAGACCGGGCGATCGCCCTCGGAGCGCTTCGAGGGCAAGGCGCTGTTCCAGATGAAGTTCTACGCGCTGGTCCTCTGGCGCCTCCGGGGCCAGATCCCTCACCTCTTGCAGCTCGTCTACCTCGGCAACGGAGAGATCGTCCGTTACCAGCCCGACCTGCAGGACCTGCTCGGGGTCGAGCGCAAGATCAAGGCACTGTGGGCCGCCATCGAGCGAGCCGCCGCGCTCGGCGACTGGCGCCCGAGCCCGAGCCGCCTGTGCGACTGGTGCGAGCACCGGAGCCTCTGCCCGGCGTGGGGCGGCACTCCCCCGGACCTTCCCGACGACGCGGCAAGCCGCGCCGTCGACCCAGCCGTGAGCGGTCTGGCCGTCATCGACGACTAGGGTCGTATGCCGCTGAGTTCGCTTCCAGCCCAAGCTGACCAGCACTCCGCGCCTCCTCCCCCTCGTCGAGTGTGCACTTCGGGACCGACGCGGACTGCACAGTCGACGAGGTGGGCGGGAGGTGCGGCACTGCCGCTGGGCTCGGAAGCGAGCCCAGCGGCATACGGCCGGGTCGTCGTTCGGTCAGGACGTGAAGGTGTCGGCCACGTCCAGGGCTTCGTCGAGGATCGCGAGACCCTCCTCGGCCTCCTCCGGCGTCGTCGTGCAGGGCGGGACGACGTGGGTCCGGTTGAAGTGGATGAACGGCCAGAGCCCCCGCTCCTTGCACGCTGCGGCCAAGGCCGACATCGGCCTGGCGGCGTCTCCCGACGCGTTGAACGGGACGAGCGGCTCACGCGTGGAACGGTCCTTGACGAGCTCGACGGCCCAGAAGACGCCGAGCCCGCGGACGTCACCGACGCTCGGGTGCTTCTCGGCGATCTGGCGAAGCCGTGGCCCGATGACCTCCTCGCCGAGGCGACGGGCGTTGTCGATGATGCCGTCCTCGTGGAACGCGGTGATCGACGCGACGGCGGAGGCACACGCGAGGGGGTGGCCGGAGTAGGTCAGGCCGCCAGGGTAGGCCCGCTCCTGGAACGACGCGGCCACCTCGTCCGAGATCACGACGCCGCCGAGGGGCACGTAGCCGGAGTTGACCCCCTTGGCGAAGGTGATGAGGTCGGGCCGGACGCCCCAGTGGTCGACGGCGAACCATTCGCCGCAGCGCCCGAAGCCGGCCATGACCTCATCCGCGATGAGCATGATGCCGTGCTCGTCGCACAAGGCACGCACGCCCTCGAGATACCCGTCCGGCGGGACGAGGATGCCGTTGGTCCCGACGACCGTCTCGAGGATGATCGCGGCGACGGTGTGCGGCCCTTCGACCATGAGCGTGTCGCGCAGGTGGGCCAGGGCGCGATCGCGTTCCTGCTCCTCGTTCTCGGAGTGGAACGCCGAGCGATAGGTGTACGGGCCCCAGAAGTGGACGATCCCCGGCTGCCCCGGCTCGGACGGCCAGCGACGCGGGTCGCCCGTCAGGGTGATCGAGCCGGCGGTGGCGCCGTGGTAGCTCCGGTAGGTCGCGAGGACCTTGTGCCGTCCCGTGTGCAGGCGAGCCATCCGGAGCGCGTTCTCGTTGGCCTCGGCGCCACCATTGGTGAAGAAGACGCAGTCGAGCCCCTCGGGGGCGACCTCCGCGATGAGTCGGGCCGCCTCACTGCGGGCGTCGTTGGCGAACGCCGGCTGGATCGTCGTGAGGCGGGCCGCCTGTTCCTGGATCGCTGCGACGACCTTCGGGTGCTGGTACCCGATGTTGACGTTGACCAGCTGCGAGCTGAAGTCGAGGTACCGCTTGCCCTCGTAGTCCCAGAAGTACGAGCCGTTGGCCCGTTGGATCGGCAGGGGCTCGATGAGGGCCTGCGCCGACCACGAGTGGAACACGTGGTCCCGGTCGAGCCGGTAGACGTCTTCGCGGCTCATGCCGTCCAGCCGCTCGGAGAGCGAGCCTGGCGCCGTCGTGTGGGTGTCAGTCATGAGTCTGCCTGTCTCTCAACGGGTGCGGGGGAAGCCGAGGTCGACGCTCGAGGTGGCGGGGTCGGGCCAGCGCTCCGTCACGACCTTGCCGCGGGTGTAGAAGGTGATGCCTTCGGGCCCGTACATGTGGGTGTCGCCGAAGAGGGAGTCCTTCCAGCCGCCGAAGGAGTAGTACGCGACGGGGACCGGGATGGGCACGTTGACGCCGACCATGCCGACCTCGACCTCGTTCTTGAACTTTCGTGCCGCGCCCCCGTCCCGGGTGAAGATCGCGGTGCCGTTGGCGTACTGGTTGGCGTTGATCAGGGCCAGGCCCTCGTCGAAGGTGTCCACCCGGACGACTGACAGGACCGGTCCAAAGATCTCGTCGGTGTACACCGTCATCTCCGGGGTCACCTCGTCGAGCAGGGTCATGCCGAGGAAGAAGCCATCCTGCGGCACCTCCCGCTCGCGCCCGTCAACGACGACCTTCGCGCCGGCGTCGGCGCCGGCGCTGATGTAGCCGGCAACCTTGTCCCGGTGCTCGCGGGTGATGAGCGGGCCCATGTCGGTGCCCGGCTCACTGCCTGCCCCCACCGTGAGCGACGGCAGCCGGTCCCCGATTGCGGAGACGAGCCCGTCGGCGACCTCGCCGACCGCCACCGCAACGGACAGGGCCATGCACCGCTCCCCCGCCGCACCGTAGGCAGCCGAGACGATGGCATCCGCGGCCAGATCGAGGTCGGCGTCGGGCAGGACAAGGGCGTGGTTCTTGGCCCCGCCGAGAGCCTGGACCCGCTTGCCGTTGCCCGTGCCTCGCTCGTAGATGTACTTGGCGATCGGCGTCGACCCAACGAAGCTGACGGCCGCGATGTCCGCATGGTCGAGGAGCGCGTCGACGGCCTCCTTGTCACCGTGGACGACGGTGAAGACGCCGTCGGGCAGGCCGGCCTCCTTCCACAGCTCGGCGATGAACATCGAGGCAGACGGGTCCTTCTCGCTCGGCTTGAGGACGAAGGCGTTGCCGCAGGCAATCGCGTTGGCGCACATCCAGAGCGGCACCATCGCCGGGAAGTTGAACGGCGTGATGCCGGCGACGACGCCGAGCGGCTGGCGCAGGCTGTACACGTCCACTCCGGCCGAGGCCTGCTCGCTGAAACCGCCCTTGAGCAGCTGCGGCACCCCCGTCGCGAACTCGACGTTCTCGAGCCCGCGGGCAACCTCGCCCGCGGCGTCGGACAGGACCTTGCCGTGCTCGAAGGTGATGATGGCGGCCAGCTCGTCGGTTCGCGCGTGCAGCAGCTCACGGAAGCTGAACAGGACGGCGGCGCGCTTGGACAGCGAGGCCGAGCGCCACTCCTCGGCGGCCGCGACCGCGGTCTTGACGGCAGCGTCGACCTCGGCCGCCGAGGCGAGAGCGACGTGTGCCGTCACCTGCCCCGTGGCCGGGTCGTGGACCCGTGCCGTCCGGCCCGATGAGCCCGGCACCCGCGAGCCGGAGACCCAGTGGTCAATGGTGGAGGTGGTCGGTGCAGAGGTCTTCGTCATGAGACGAGGCTACGTGCCACGATGTAGCCACACAAAGATCACATTGCTACATTACAAACATGCGTGAACTCCTGTCGGCGCTCGAGGCTCGGCTCGACTCCCCCACCGCGAAGGGGCTGGCACAAGCGGTGTCGCGTGCCATTCGCGACGAGGTGCTGGTGCCGGGGGACCAGCTGCCGCCGATCCGCCGCGTGGCCGAGGAGCTCATGGTCTCGCCGACCACCGTCAGCTCGGCGTGGCAGCTGCTCGCCCGCTCCGGCGCGATCCGCTCGGACGGCCGGCGCGGCACCACGGTGGCGCCGGACCGGCTGGGTGGCGCGCGCTACACGACCGCGCTGCGGCATCAACCGGGCAGCCGCCTCGACCTGTCGACCGGTGTGCCCGACCCCAGGCTGCTGCCAGACCTACGCGTCCCACTCGGGCACATCGGCGGAGAGGAGGCGGCACCGAGCAGCTACCTCGACGACCCCGTGCTGCCCGAACTGGGCGATGCGCTGCGGAACGACTGGCCGTGCGCGGTGGACGACCTGCTGGTCGTGGACGGGGCGATGGATGCCCTCGATCTCATCACGCGCACGCTGTTCCGGCCGGGCGACCGGGTCCTCGTCGAGAACCCCGGCTTCCCGCCCCTGCTCGACCTTCTCGAGGACCGTGGTGTCGACGTGGCACCGGTCGGGTTGGACGAGAGCGGTCCGGTCCTTGACGACGTCGCCGCCGGCCTCTCACGCAAGCCGGTTGCCATCGTGATCCAGCCTCGCGGCCAGAACCCGACCGGTGTCTCGATCACTCCCACCCGGGCCAGGCGCCTCGCCTCGCTGCTCGAGCCGACGTCCCTGCTCATCATCGAGGACGACTCGGCCGGCGACATTGCCTCCTCCCCCGACCTGAGCCTCGGGGAGCGGCTGCCCGATCGGGTCCTCCACATCCGCAGCTTCAGCAAGTCCTACGGTCCGGACCTGCGGCTCGCCGGGGTGAGTGGGCCTGCGACAGTGCTCGCGCCGATCCGGCACGCCCGCGCCCTCGGCCAGGGCTGGACGAGTCGACTCCTCCAGCGTGCTCTCGTCGCCCTTCTGTCAGACCCCGGCTCACAGGCCCAGGTCCGACACGCCAGGGGCGAGTATGCACGTCGCCGCGCGCTCGTCGCGGACCGGCTTGCCGAGCACGGGATTGTCGTTCCGGGAACGGACGGCCTCAACATCTGGGTGCCGGTGAGGGACGAGTCGGCCGCCGTCCTGCGTCTCGCCAGCCAGGGCATCGCGGTCGCCCCGGGTGGCCCCTTCGTCGTCGACGGAGCTCCGGGCGGACCCCACATCCGGGTGACAACCGGGTTGATCGCCGACGGCCAGGTCGACGTGGCCGACGCCATAGCCGAGGCTGCCGACGCCTCCGCGTGGTCGGCACAGCACCGGTGAGGGAGAGCCGGGCGCGGGCAGGCCAGATGCTGTGGTCCCTACGATCGACCCTGTGAGAGCTGACCGCACGCCGCTGCACAGGATGGGCGTGCTTGCTGACCTGGCACTCGCCGTGGTGCTCGCAGCGGTCCTGCTCACCGCCAGCGTTCAGGTGGTCGGCGCCTCCGACGTGACGGGCCCGTGGCGGACCCTCCTGATCGCCGGTCTCGTCGTGCTGCACGTGACCGTCCTCGGCCGGTCACGGTGGCCGGCTGCGACCTTCGCTGTCGGCTCGGCGACCATGCTGCTGCTCGCCCTCGCTCCCGACCTCGGTGGTGCGTCTGCCGCAGAGGCCGGCAGCCCGTTCTCCGCCCTGTTGCTGCCCAGCGGGCTCGTGTTCTTCGTGTTGCTCTACTCGGTCAGCTCGAGTGCGGCACCGCCCCAGCCCCAGCTCGCCCTCGCTGTTGGCCTCGTCGGCGGCGGCATCACCGTGGCCAGGCTGTGGGACGCCGGCGAGTACGTCTCCACTCCTGGAGAAGGGGCGGCCTGGAGGCTGTTCGTCACCGCGGCGGTGGCGGCGGGGCTCCTGGCCGCATGGGCTCTCGGCAGGTACCGAGCCACGAGACTCGCGTGGGTGGCGGCGCTCGAGGAGCGAGCCGTGCGTGCCGAGCGGGAGCGTCGGGCCACGGTCGAGCAGGCCCGCCGGGACCTCGAGCACGCGGCAGAGCGGGCCGGGGCCGCGGAGCGCCGCCGCATCGCCCGTGAGATGCACGACGTCGTCGCCCACTCGCTGGCCGTCGTCGTCGGCCAGGCCGAGGGTGGCCGGATGATCGTCGCGACGCAGCCCGCCCGGGCGGCCGATGTGCTCTCGACCATCGCGGAGCAGGGCCGGCTCGCCCTGACCGAGATGCGCTCACTCCTCGGCGTCCTCCGCGAGGACGATGACGCCAACCGCGCACCGCAGCCGGGTCTCGACGAGCTCGAGCGGGTCGTCGACGACGTGAAGCGCGCCGGCACCTCGGTCGAGCTGACGGCCACGGGAGAGCCACTGGGCCTCTCGCCGACCGCCCACGTGGCCGCCTTCCGGGTCGTCCAGGAGTCATTGACCAATGTCGTCAAGCATGCGCCGCCCGGGTCGAGGGCCAAGGTGTCGTTGGACTGGAGCCAGCGCGGCCTCCGCATCCGAGTGGAGGACGACGGAGCCAGCGCCCAGACCTCGAACGCTGACGAACCCGGCCGTGGCCTGCTCGGCATGCGCGAACGTCTCGCCCTCGTCGGCGGCCGCCTCGAGCGCGCCGCTCCGGACCCCTCGGGACACGTCGGGTTCGTCGTCCAGGCCTGGATCCCGACGCCCCAAGACCACCCACCCCACGATGAAGGGACCCGCTCGTGAGCACGCCAGCCAGGATCCGCGTCGCCATCGCCGACGACCAGGAGCTGATGCGGTCGGCGCTTGCCATGGTGGTCCACAGCCAGCCCGACCTCGACCTCGTCGGCGAAGTCGGCGACGGGGCTGCACTCGTGCAGCTGTGCCTTCGCCACCGGCTCGACGTCATCCTCGTCGACGTGCGGATGCCCCGGATGGATGGCATCGAGGCGACCCGTCAGATCGTGTCGAGGGCGGGCGCGCCCAAGGTCATCGTCGTCACGACCTTCGACCTCGACGAGTACGCCTTCGCGGCCATTCGCGCCGGTGCCAGCGGGTTCCTGCTCAAGGATGCGCGAGCCGAGGAGATCGTCGACGCCATCCGGGTCGTCCACGCAGGACACGCCGTCGTCTCGCCGCCCACCACCCGACGCCTCATCGCACACCTCGTCGCGGCGCCGACCACGGACGACGAGGAGGCCCAGCGCGTCCTCGAGCAGCTGACCGCCCGAGAGCAGGACGTCTTCCTCGAGGTGGCCAAGGGCGCCTCCAACGCCGAGATCGCCAAGCGCCTCTTCCTCTCGGAGGCCACGGTCAAGACGCACGTGGGCCACGTCCTGGGCAAGCTCTCGCTCAGGGACCGGGTCCAGGCCGTCGTCCTCGCCTACGAGTCGGGCCTGGTCCGTCCCGGAGCCTGACCAGCGCCCCCTTCCCGAACAGCGCACAGTCCGGTGATCCCCTCCAGCCGTGCCGTATGCCGCTGAGCCGCGCTCGCGCTCAACGCGTCCTCCCAGCGCGCCCGGTCGCCAACCCGGGCGAATTCGCGCCGGGTGCCTTGCCGCGGCCTGGCCCACTGACCCGTCCGGCGAATCAGTGCGTTGCCGATCACGAGCGCACTGACCCGTCCGGCGAATCAGTGCGTCGCTGATGAGGAGCGCACTGAGTTGCGTGGCGACTCAGTGGGCCAGTCGGCGGCGCTGGGAGGGCGCGCGGAGCGCAACCCGGCTCAGCGGCATACGGACTGATTGGGGCAAGGATCCATCTCGAGACTGAGCGGCCCCACGCCTTGCGGGCGATGCGCGCGCCCCGCCCCGGCGCAACGCTCGAGGCATGACAGCGACACACCACCGCCCCCGCTCGCACGAACAGCGTCGCGGACTCCCGTGGACCTGGGGCGACGCGGGCAGGATGCCTCCCCCACCGGGCCCTCCCGGACGCGGGGTTCTCCTCACCCGCGCCGTCCGGGTCCGCGCCGAGGCCCCGGTCGTGTTCGCGTGGCTGGGACAGCTGCGGGTCGCTCCCTACAGCTACGACCTCATCGACAACCGGGGCCGCCGCAGCCCACGGACGATGACCAGGACCGACCCGATCGAGCTCGGTCAGGCCTTCGCGGGCATCTTCACCCTGACCTCTGTCGAGCCGGATCGGTGCATCACCCTGGAGCTGACCGACCGGACGGCGATGGTCGCCTTCGGGCCGGTCACCATCGTGTACCGCACGCTTCCCGAGGGTTCGGCGACCGTGCTGCGCTGCGATCTCCTGCTGCCGCGGGCGCGCAACAGGCTCGAACGCCTGCGCCAGGTGCTGCTCGCGTGGGGAGACCTCTTCATGATGCGCCGTCAGCTGCTGAACCTGAAAGGACTCAGTGAGGGGACGGCCTCACTCGCCTGAGGCGGCTGGAATCGAGGCGGCGCCCGTCGCGACGGCCAGCAGGTCCTTGGCCCGAAGGCCCTCCAGCGTGGCCAGGTGCACCGCTCCCGAGATGGGCGGCACGGCAACGATGTGCGGGATGGCGATGGTGGGCACCCCTGCAGCGGTGGCGGAGCGGACGCCCGTCGGCGAGTCCTCGAGGGCCACGCACGCGGCTGGGTCAGCTCCGATCAGTCGCGCAGCCAGCAGGTAGGGCTCGGGATGCGGCTTGCCCCGGGTCACCGCGTCCCCGGTCACGATGTGCGCGAACGAGCCTGTCGGGAGGCTTTCGACGATGGTGCTGGCCAGGCTGCGCCACGACATGGTGACGAGCACGTTGGGCACGCCCGACTCGTTCAGCTCGCGGAGCAGCTCGAGCGCGCCGGGACGCCACGGGATGTGCCCGCGCACCTGCTCGATGACCCGCAGCAGGAGGGCATCGATGACGTCCGGAACCCCGAGCGGAATACCGGTGTGGTCGATGATGACCTGCGCGGAGACCTCGAGGGCGTTGCCCACGAGCTGGTGGGCCAGCGCATCGCTCCACTCGCCTCCGTGGGCGGCCACGAGCTCGTGCTCGGCCACGATCCAGTAGGGCTCGGTGTCGACGAGCGTGCCGTCCATGTCCCAGAGCACGCCGGCGGGCAGCGCGTCCGCCCGGTGGAGAGGCGCCGTCCCCACGTCAGTCCTCGGGGTCGTAGGCGAGATTCGCGGACAGCCACCGCTCGGCCTCACCGAGCGTCCAGCCCTTGCGCTGGGCGTAGTCGGCGACCTGGTCGCGCCCCAGCCTGCCGACGACGAAGTACTGCGACTCGGGGTGCGAGAAGTACCAGCCGGAGACGGATGCCCCCGGCCACATCGCCATCCCCTCCGTCAGCTGGATGCCGGTGTAGGCCTCGACGTCGAGCAGCTCCCAGAGTGTTGCCTTCTCGGTGTGTTCCGGGCAGGCCGGATAGCCCGGCGCGGGGCGGATCCCCTCGTACCGCTCCCTGATGAGCGCCTCGTTGTCGAGGTGTTCGTCAGGTGCGTAGCCCCACAGCTCCTTGCGTACCCGCTCGTGCATCCGCTCGGCGAACGCCTCGGCGAGCCGGTCGGCCACCGACTCGAGCAGGATGGCGTTGTAGTCGTCGAGGTCCTTGCGGAATGCCGCCACCCGCTCCTGGGCGCCCAGACCGGCGGTGACTGCGAAGGCCCCGACGTAGTCCCGCAGGCCGGTTGCCTTCGGAGCGACGAAGTCCGAGAGGTTGCGGTTTGGGATCCCCGGGCGGTGCTCGCCCTGCTGACGCAGGCAGTGCAGGACCGCGGCCGGCGTCTCCCGGTGCTCATCGAGGTAGACCTCGATGTCGTCACCGACGGAGTTGGCCGGGAACAGGCCCACGACGGCGCTGGCGGTGAGCCAGCCCTCGCTGATGACCCGGTCGATCATGGCCTGGGCGTCGTCGTACAGCTTGCGGGCCGCCTGCCCGCTCGCCGGGTTGTTGAGGATGTCGGGGAAGGAGCCCTTGAGCTCCCACGCGTTGAAGAAGGGCTGCCAGTCGATGTAGCGCCGCAGCTCCTCGACGGGGTGGTGGCGATAGACGCGGACGTGCTGCGTCCTGCCCTGGTGCCAGACGACCGGAGACACGTCCTTCTCCTGCTGCAGCAGCAGGTGCGGACGGGGTGGGTGGTATCCCTCCCAGGAGATGGGCGTCGCGTTGGCCCGCGCCTGCTCCAACGTGAGCAGCGGCCGGTCGTGCTTGGCTGCATGGCGCGCCCGCAAGGCGTCGTAGTCGCTCTTGACCTCGAGCATGAGCCGCGCACGCTGGTCCGCATTGAGGAGGGCGGACGCGGTCGGAACGGACCGGGACGCATCCTTGACCCAGACAACCGGCCCGTCGTACTTCGGATCGACCTTGACGGCCGTGTGCGTCCGCGAGGTCGTCGCGCCGCCGATGAGGAGCGGGATCTCGAAACCCTGCCGCTGCAGCTCCGCGGCGAACCCGACCATCTCGTCGAGGGAGGGGGTGATCAGGCCGGACAGCCCGATGAGGTCCGCATCATGCTCCTTCGCCGCCTCGATGATCTTCTGGGCCGGCACCATGACGCCGAGGTCGATGACCTCGTAGTTGTTGCACTGGAGGACGACGCCGACGATGTTCTTGCCGATGTCGTGGACGTCCCCCTTCACGGTGGCCATGACGATGGTGCCGTTGGTGTCCTTCTGCCTGGCGAGCTCGGGGTCCTTGGCCTTCTCCTCCTCGATGAACGGGATGAGGTAAGCGACGGCCTTCTTCATGACCCGAGCACTCTTGACCACCTGGGGCAGGAACATCTTCCCGGCGCCGAAGAGGTCGCCGACGACGTTCATCCCGTCCATGAGGGGGCCCTCGATGACCTCGATGGGCCGCCCGCCGGAGTCCGTGATCTCGGCACGGAGGATCTCGGTGTCCTCCTCGATGTGGCCGTCGATCCCCTTGACGAGCGAGTGGGTGATCCGGTCGCGGACGGGGAACGACCGCCACTCCTCCTCGCCGACGGCCTCAACGCCCGCTGCGCGGTTGTACCGCTCGGCGATCTCGAGGAGTCGCTCGCCTGCGTCCGGGCGCCGGTTGAGGACGACGTCCTCGATCCGGTCTCGCAGCTCGTCCTCGATCTCGTCGTAGACCGCCAGCGCCCCGGCGTTGACGATGCCCATGTCGAGGCCGGCCGCGATGGCGTGGTAGAGGAACACGGCGTGGATCGCCTCGCGGACCGGGTTGTTGCCCCGGAACGAGAAGGACACGTTGGAGATCCCACCGGAGACCTTGGCGCCCGGGAGGTTCTGCTTGATCCAACGCGTTGCCTCGATGAAGTCCCGACCGTAGGAGGCGTGTTCCTCGATGCCCGTGGCGACGGCGAACACGTTGGGGTCGAAGATGATGTCCTCGGCGGGGAACCCGACCTCCTCGGTGAGGATCCGGTAGGCCCGAGCACAGATCTGGGTGCGTCGCTCCAGGTTGTCGGCCTGGCCGTCCTCGTCGAAAGCCATCACGACGGCGGCTGCCCCGTAGGTGCGCACCAGCCGAGCGTGCTCGACGAACGCGTCCTCGCCCTCCTTGAGCGAGATGGAGTTGACGATCCCCTTGCCCTGGACGCACTTGAGCCCGGCCTCGATGACCTCCCACTTCGAGGAGTCGATCATGACGGGGACCCGGCTGATCTCCGGCTCGCTCGCGACGAGCCGGAGGAAACGGTCCATCGCGGCGACCCCGTCGATCATGCCCTCGTCCATGTTGACGTCGATGACCTGCGCGCCGCTCTCGACCTGTTGGGCTGCCACGGAGAGCGCCGTGTCGTAGTCGCCGTCCTTGATCAGGGTCCGGAACCGGGCCGACCCGGTGATGTTGGTCCGCTCACCGACGTTGACGAAGAGGCTGTCCTCGGTGATGGAGAACGGCTCGAGACCGGACAGCCGCATCGCGGGCGCGATGGGCACGACGTCGCGCTGCGGCTTGCCGTCGACCGCATTGGCGATCGCGGCGATGTGCTCGGCCGTCGTGCCACAGCAGCCGCCGACGAGGTTGACCAGCCCTGAGGCGGCGAACTCCCCGATGATGGCTGCGGTCTCCTCCGGAACCTCGTCGTACTCACCGAAGGCGTTGGGCAGCCCGGCGTTGGGATAGCAGGAGACGAAACAGTCTGCGACGCGGGCCATCTCGCTGATGTAGGGGCGGAGCTCCTTGGCGCCGAGGGCACAGTTGAGGCCGACCGCGAGCGGACGCACATGCCGCACGGAGTTCCAGAACGCCTCCGTCACCTGACCGGACAGGGTGCGTCCCGAGGCGTCCGTGATCGTGCCGGAGACGATGACCGGCCAGCGGCGCCCGAACTCCTCGAAGGTCCTCTCCACGGCGAAGATCGCGGCCTTGGCGTTGAGCGTGTCGAAGATCGTCTCGATGAGCAGGAGGTCGGCTCCGCCCTCGACGAGGCCGCGGGCAGCATCCGCGTAGGCCGCGACGAGCTGGTCGAAGGTGACGTTGCGGGCGCCGGGGTCGTTGACGTCCGGGGAGATCGAGGCCGTGCGGGTGGTCGGTCCCATCGCACCAGCCACCCAGCGGGGGCGGTCGGGGGTCCGCGCGGTCATCGCGTCGGCCTCGCGGCGCGCCAGCGTGGCGGCCTCGCGGTTCAGCTCGTGGGCGAGCTCGCTCATCTGGTAGTCGCCGAGCGAGATGGCGTTCGCGTTGAACGTGTTCGTCTCGATGATGTCGGCACCGGCGTCGAGGTAGCCGCGATGGATCCGGGCGATGAGATCGGGTTGGGTCAGGGTGAGCAGGTCGTTGTTGCCCTGGAGGTCCGTCGGCCAGTCGGCGAACCGCTCCCCCCGGTAGCCGGCCTCGTCCGGCCGTTCCTGCTGGATCGCCGTGCCCATGGCGCCGTCCAGGACCATGATCCGCTCGCGCAGGATCGCGGTGAGAACCTCGGTGGCGTCTGGACGGAGCTCGGTATCGGTCACGGCTCTTCTCTCGTGGATGGCAGGACCCCCAATTCTAGGGATGTCCGCCCGGGTGCCTCAGGTAATGCCGAACTGTGGTCGCCGCGACGTCGCTGCGATGGGGGCGGCATGCGGCATAGGGTGAGATCAAGGGCACCACCGCACCCGGTGAAGAGGAGGCCACGTGCTGGAGTTCGAGGACGTTCCGGAGCTCGTCGACCCGGTCCTCATCGCGGCCTTCGAGGGCTGGAACGACGCCGGTGAAGCGGCCAGCTCCATCGTGCGGCACCTCGCTGACGTCTGGGACGCCGAGCTCGTCGCCGCGTTCGACCCCGAGGACTATTACGACTTCCAGGTGAACCGCCCGCGCGTCAGCACGGAGGACGGGCGACGGGTGCTGTCCTGGCCGACGACGCGCATCCTCGTCGCAACCGAGACCGGCTTCGACCGCGACGTCGTGCTCGTGCAGGGCATCGAGCCGTCCATGCGGTGGCGCGCCTTCTCCGCGGAGCTGCTCGAGCTCGCCCAGCAGCTCGGTGTGACCACGATCGTCACGATCGGGGCGCTCCTCGCCGACGTTCCGCACACCCGCCCCATCCCGGTCACGGCGACGGCCGAGGACGACGCTGCCATCCACCGTTTCGACGTGGAGGCGAGCCGCTACGAGGGGCCGACGGGGATCGTCGGGGTGCTCAGCGCCACGGCGAGCGACGCGGGCGTCCCGGCGGTGTCCGCGTGGGCCGCGGTGCCGCACTACGCCGGCGGTTCTCCCTCGCCCAAGGCGACGCTCAGCCTGCTGCGGCGCATCGAGTCCCTGCTCGGGGTGACGATCCCGCACGGCGACCTCGAGGAGAACGCGCGGGCCTGGGAGCGCGGCGTCGACGAGCTCGCGCAGTCCGACGAGGAGGTCGCCGAGTACGTCCAGTCGCTGGAAGAGGCGCAGGACACGGCCCAGCTTCCCGAGGCCACGGGCGACGCGATCGCCCGCGAGTTCGAGCGCTACCTCCGTGGGCGCGACGACGACCAGAGCGGCCGCTGACCTCAAACCGCAACACACCGAGCACCGGCCAACGCGCCGCGGTTATAACCGACGTGAGGTGTCCGGTGCTCGGTGTGTTGCGGAGGTGTCAGAGGCGGATGCCGAGGAGCGCGTCGAGGGCTCGGGCCAGCACGCCGGGAGCACCGGGGTCGTCACCACCGTGGGTGAGGGACTCCTTGGCCCAGCGGTCGACCGCGGCGAGCGCCCTGGGGCTGTCGAGGTCCTCCGCGAGGGCGGCGCGGACCTCGGCGACCGTCTCCTCCGCTGGGGGGCCGCCGTTGCCCGAGACGGCCGTACGCCAGGTGGCGAGGCGCTCCTGCGCGCTCGTCAGGTCGCCCTCCTCCCAGAACCAGTCCTCGGCATGGTGCCGGGCCAGCAGGGCCAGCCGGATCGCCATCGGGTCCACCCCGCGGCGCCGTAGCTCGGACACGAAGACGAGGTTGCCCTTGCTCTTGCTCATCTTCTCGCCGTCGAGACCGACCATGCCCTGGTGGACATAGGCCCGGGCGAAGGTCGGTTGGCCGCTGAAGGCCCGGGCATGCGCGGCGCTCATCTCGTGGTGCGGGAAGATCAGATCGGTGCCGCCCCCCTGGACGTCAATGGGGACCCCGAGGCGGTTGCAGGCGATGCACGCGCACTCGATGTGCCAGCCGGGGCGCCCGGGGCCCAGCTGGCCGCCGTCCCAGGACGGCTCCCCCTCCCGGTGCGCCCGCCACAGCAGAGCGTCGAGGCGGTTGCGCTTGCCGGCGCGGTCCGGGTCGCCGCCTCGCTCGGCAAAGATCTCGAGCATGCTCGCCTCGTCCAGCCCGCTGACCGAGCCGAACCGGGGGTCGCGGCTGACGTCGAAGTAGACGTCGTTGGCCCCGGCTCGCGAGGCGGCCGCGGCGGGCACGAGGTACGCGTCGCCAGAGGCGAGCAGCTTCTCGATCGGCTCGATGAAGGTGGGGATGCTCTCGACGGCTCCCAAGTACTCGTCGGGTGGCAGGACGGCAAGGGCGGTCATGTCCTCTCGGAAGAGGTCGATCTCCCGGGTCGCCAGCTCCTCCCATCCGATGCCGTCCCGCTCGGCACGCTCGAGGAGGGGGTCGTCGATGTCGGTGATGTTCTGGACGTAGCGCACTGTGACTCCGCTGTCGCGCAGGGCGCGAACGAGCAGGTCGAAGGTGACATAGGTTGCGGCGTGCCCGAGGTGGGTCGCGTCGTACGGGGTGATCCCGCACACGTAGACCGCAGCCGACTCCCCCGCCGCCGCGTTGACGAGCTCGCCCGTCACGGTGTCCCTGACTCGCACCTGAGGTGATCGACCGGGAACCTGGGGGACGAACGCTGCGGGCCAACTTTTCACTCGGCAGACTCTATCCGGAGCCCCGCGCACGCCCCTCCCCTGCCCAGATCACGTGAGCAGGCCTGCTCCTTCAGGGTCAGAGCGGGGGCCAGGGCACGGCGGGCCAGCCCGGGCTCGGCCGGGGGTGGCGACGCCTTCGGAGCAGGCCCTCGACCCGTCCGCGGAGAGCATCGACGTCGGCATGGGGCAGCAGGGCCTCCAACGCGTCAGTCAGGCCGCGTGTGCCATCCTCCAGCGCGTCGAGCAGGCGCTCGAGACGCGCGAGGTCGCCATCGACCAAGGGCTCGCCGGCCCAGCCCCAGAGCACCGTCCGCAGCTTGGGGTGGCTGTGGAAGCTCACGCCGTGGTCGATGGCCCACAGCCGTCCAGTCGAGTCCCGGAGGCAGTGGGAGCCCTTGCGATCGGAGTTGTTGATGACCGCGTCGAGCACGGTGAGGGATCGAACGTCCTCGCGGGTGGAGTGGACCACGGTCACTGCTCGCCCGGACGGGGTCTCCCCGGAGAAGGTGGCGACCCAGCCGGACGGCACCTTTCCCTCCGGAACGAGGTCGACGACCAGGTCGTCGGCGAGTGGCGAGAACGGGTCGCCGATCCACCGTTGCACCGACCCGGGACCGAGCGGACCGTCGCGCAGGACCGTCGGCGGGACGACATGCCAGCCCCCGGCCTCGGACACGAGGTGTGCGGCCACCTCCCGGCCGGCGAGCGTGCCCTCCGGGAAGTCCCACAGCGGCGCTTCCCCGCGCACCGGTTTGTAGATGGCGTGGCCGCCGTCCTCGGCGAGGAGCCGCACCAGCACGGAGAGGTTGGACGAGTCGGCGACGCGACCGACGACCTCGAGATCCCCGAGGAGCGCCGCGTCGTCGGACGCCGCCCGGAAGCCGCCGTCAGCGACGGTAGCCATTGGCCCGGGGGCAGATGTGGCCCGTCGGGTCGAGAGGGCCACCGCAGAAGGGGCAGGGGGGCCGCCCGGCCGCGACGATCGACAGGCTGCGTCGTGCGAAGGCCCGAGCCTGCGGG
Organism: Intrasporangium sp.; assembly: GCF_040414665.1. Taxonomy (GTDB): domain Bacteria; phylum Actinomycetota; class Actinomycetes; order Actinomycetales; family Dermatophilaceae; genus Intrasporangium. Next base: position 10,362 of record NZ_JBEDUL010000077.1, on the reverse strand, counting down.
GGGTCCAGCGTCACCCGGAGCGAGTTCCTCGAGAAGGGCGAGTCCTCGTCCGCCTCGGCACCGCCGGCCACGGGCTCGTCGGCGGGCCCACCTCCCTCGAGCTCGTCCGGGTCGTGGTCGTGACACTCGATGACGAGACGCTGACGACCCTCGTCCCAGGCGAGGGACAGGGTCTGGACGCGCCAGTCCTCCTCGAACGGAGTCTCGAGCGGTTCGGTGTCCTCACGCGCACCGCCGGGCTGCCCGGGCTCGATGGCCGTCGCCGGCGCCAGCTGGTCGAGCACGTCGTTGATGCGGTCGGCCAGGATCGACACCTGCTGCTTCTCGACGGCCACCGTGACGACGCGCCGGCCGTCGCTGGCCTGCAGGTAGAAGGTCCGGTTGCCCGTGGGTCCGACCGTGCCCGCCACGAAGCGTGACACCGGGTCGAACTCCTGGAACGTCATACGAGCGACCTTATCCGACCTTTTCGAGCACCCTGTGCGAGCACCTTTGTCGCGCCCTAGTCGAGCACCGAGGGGTCGTCGTCGGGCAGATCGGCGGCCGCCGAACTTCCCGCTCCGCCGCCGACCTCCGCATCACCGTCGATCCCGGGGCCCGACGACGGGCGGATCGCGTGCAGGTCACCCCCGAGGTCATTGAGCCGGAGCAGGAAGGGCTTGCGGCTCGTGTAGCGCACGACGCTGACCGAGCCCGGGTCGACCACGAAGCGCTGGAAGTCGTCGAGCTGGGCGCCTGCAGCATGGGCCAGGACCGCCTTGATGACGTCGCCGTGCGAGACCGCCACCCACACTGCGTCCGGCCCGTGCCGCTCGAGGACGTGGGCATCAGTCTCTCGCACCGTGCGCAGTGCGCGCTCCTGGACGTCGGCGAGCGATTCCGCCTCGTACGCCTCGGACGCGGGGAACCGCGCCTCACTCGGGCGGTCCTGGACCACCTTCCACAGCGGGTCGGACACGAGGTCCGTGATCCGGCGGCCGGTCCACGCCCCGTAGCGGCACTCCCCCAGGCCCGGGTGCACCGACCGGTTCACCGTGCCCAGGTGACCGGCGATGAGGTCTGCCGTCTGGACGCACCGGTCGAGGGGTGACGAGACGAGCTCCGCGATCCGCAGCTCGGCTGCGGCGATGGCCGCGCCGACCCTGCTGGCCTGCGCCTCGCCCGTCTCGTCGAGGAAGACCCCCGGCGTCCAGCCGGCGAGCACGCCCCCCGTGTTGGCGCTCGACCGGCCATGGCGGACGAAGAGGACAGTGGGCACCCGGCCAGCCTAGACGCGCCGAGCCAGCCCAGCGGCATACGGCGTCGTGCTGTGGTGGAGTAGGGCTGTGATCGTGGACCAGGCCCTCTACCGGCAGGGCCGACGTTTTGAGTGCGGCGACCTCAGCGACGAGCTCGCGACCCTCCGCGACGGCGCCGAGGGCTTCATCTGGATCGGCCTCAAGGACCCGACCGACGAGGAGTTCGAGCTCGTCAGGCACGAGCTCGGCCTCCATCCACTCGCGGTCGAGGATGCGGTGATGGGCAACCAGCGCGCGAAGATCGAGCAGTACGAGGGCTCCCTCTTCGTCGTGCTCAAGACCCTGCGGTACATCGACGAGACGAGTGACATCGAGACCGGCGAGGTCATGCTGTTCATCGGTGATCGCTTCGTCGTCACCGTGCGCCACGGCGAGGGCAACCCACTCGCCGACGTCCGGGAGCAGCTCGAGCAGCATCCCGAGCTGCTGGAGCACGGGCCCCTCATCGTCATGCATGCGGTGATGGACTCCGTGGTCGACCACTACGTCGACGTGGACCGCGAACTCGGCATCGACCTCGACGAGATCGAGGCACAGGTCGTTGGCGACGACGGCGTCGGCAACGCCAATTCGATCTACCGGCTCAAGCGAGAGGTGCTCGAGTTCAGGCGGGCGAGCGGGCCCCTCGCCGACTCCCTGGCGGGCTTCCTGGATCGCGGCGACGGGGAACTGCACGTCGACCTGCGCCACCTGTTCCGTGACGTCGCGGACCACCTGCGCCACGTCAACGACCACATCGAGAGCTATGACCGGCTCCTGACGGTCATCCTGTCCGCGCACCTGGCGAGCGTGTCCGTGCAGCAGAACTCCGACATGCGCAAGATCTCTGCGTGGGTCGCCATCGCCGCGGTTCCCACCATGATCGCGGGGATCTACGGGATGAACTTCGACGGCATGCCGGAGCTCGACGCGAGCGTCAATGTCGGTGGCGCCGAGTACTACTACGGGTACTTCGTCGTGCTCGGAGTCATCGTCGGGGTGTGCCTGTATCTCTGGACGAGGTTCAAGCGCTCCGGCTGGCTCTGACGGGGCGCCCGTCCGCTGAGGGGCCCAGCGTCTAGGTGGCGGTGATCCAGCCCGCGGCGAGAGCGGCGGCCAGCAGGGCGCCGAGGCCGACGCGGTACCACACGAACGGCAGCAGGCTGTTCGAGGCGACGAACCGCAGCAGCCAGGCGATCGAGGCATAGGCAACGGTGAAGGCCACGACGAGGCCGACGACCATGGGGCCGATCCCGAGGCGGACGAGGTTCGCGCGCTCCTCGACCGCCTGGAAGACGCCGGCGGCCGAGAGGGCCGGGATTGCGAGGAAGAAGCTGAGGCGGGTGGCCGTCACGCGGTCGATGCCCCGGGCCAGACCCGCCGAGATTGTCGCGCCGGAGCGAGAGACGCCAGGGATGAGCGAGAAGCACTGGACCAAGCCGATGACGAGTCCATCGACCGGGGTCACGGTGTGCTCCCCCCGGACGGCGCCCCGGCGTTCGTACGCCGTGTGAACCCGCTCAGCGACCACCATGACGACGCTCCACAGCACGAGGGCGATGGCAACCACCCAGAGGCTGCGCAGCGGGCCGGCGATGAGGTCGCGAAAGAGGAATCCCACCACGCCAACCGGGATCGAGCCGATCACGACGGCCCAGGCCAGCCCGTAGTCGGGATCCCTGCGTCCCTCTGACCCTCGCAGCCCGCGGAACCAGGCCCGGGCGAAGCGGACGATGTCCTTGAAGAAGTAGATCAGGGTGGCGGCGATCGCGCCCAGCTGGATGACGGCGGTGTACGCCGTCACAGCGGGGTCGTCGACCTCGAGGCCGAGCATCTTCTCGGCGATGGTGAGGTGGCCCGTCGAGGAGACAGGGAGGTACTCGGTCAGGCCCTCGACGATGCCGAGGATGACGGCGTCGAGGTAGCTCAGGTCAGCCACGATTCACAAACCTTCTGGGTCGACGAACGCTGGTGTGCCGTCCCGATTCGGCCGTCGGATCGCAGCAGGACACAGTGGAGCACCCTATCCCGACTCCCTGTCCGCCCCGAGCGGGGGTCACCGCGCCGGGCTCTGGTGCAGCTCGGCGAGCACGGCGAGGGTCGCCGTTGCCTGCTCGCGGGTCATCCTGCCCCCCGTCGCCACCGCGAGCGTGGTCACTCCCGCGTCCTCGTAGCGGCGCAGACGCTTCGCCACCCGCTGCGGAGACCCGAGCAGCGCCGTCTCGTCGATGAACTCGAGCGGGACGGCCGCAGCCGCCTCGCGATGGTGACCGCCGAGGTAGAGGTCCTGGATCCGCGCCGCCTCCTGCTCGAAACCCATCCGGCAGGCGAGCTGGTTGTAGAAGTTCTGCTCCCGGGAACCCATCCCGCCGATGTACAGGGCGCAGTAGTCGCGCAGCAGGTCCGCGGCGGAGGCGACGTCGTCGACGAGGACGACGGGGGTCGCGGACACGATGTCGAAGCCGGCCATGGGGTCCTCCTCCGTCCCCCGCCCCGCCGCCCGACGCGCCGCAGAGATGACCTCGATCTGCTCGCCGGCGTGCTCGGGACTGAAGAAGATGGCCAGCCACCCATCGGCGATCTCACCGGTCAGCGCGAGGTTCCGCGGGCCAACGGCTGCGAGGTAGACGGGGATGTCGCTGCGGAGCGGACGGGAGCCCAGCTTGAGCGCCTTCCCGGGCCCGTCCGGCAGGGGCAGCTCGTAGTGCGGTCCGTCGTGGGCGACGTGGTCCCGGCGGAGGACGGACCGGACGATCTCGACGTAGTCACGAGTTCGCGCGAGAGGGCTGGTGAACCGGACGCCGTGCCACCCCTCGCTGACCTGCGGACCGGACACGCCGAGTCCGAGCCTGAAGCGTCCGCCGGACATTGTGTCGATCGTGGCCGCGGTCATCCCCGTCATCGCCGGCGTCCGGGCCGGGATCTGCATGACGGCCGACCCCAGGTGGATGCGCTCTGTCAGCGCCCCGATCCAGGCAAGCATCGACGGCGCGTCGGAGCCGTAGGCCTCGGCGACCCAGGCGCTGTCGTAGCCGAGCCGGTCCGCCTCCTGGGCGATGGCCACCATGTCGTGAGCCGCAGCCCCGCGGTCCCAATAGCCGAGGTTCACTCCGAGTCGCATGCTGGGAGGCTAGCGGCACGCCGGTTCTGGCGCGGGAAGGCCAGGAAAGAGGTGCCCAGAGCGACTACCGTGCGTGGTCATGCACAGGCGTGTCGGCTCCTCGGGCCTCCGGATCGCCCCGCTCGCCCTCGGGACGATGACGTGGGGCAACGCGGTCGACCGCCACGAGGCCTGCGACCACGTGCGCGCCTTCCTCGATGCGGGATGCGAGCTGATCGACACCGCCTACGGCTATGGCGGCGGCGACGCCGAGACGTTCATCGGAGAGATGCTCGACCAGGTCGTGTCGCGGGAAGACCTCGTCATCTGCACCAAGTCGGGGATCCATCGCGTGGGCGACGAGCGCCGGATCGACGTCTCCCGGCGCGCCCTGATCCACCAGCTCGACACCTCGCTCCGGCGGCTGCGCACCGACCACGTCGACCTCTGGCTCGCCCACACGTGGTCCGACGACGTCCCGCTCGAGGAGACCCTCTCCGCGCTCGAGTGGGCTGTCGCGACTGGTAGGGCCCGCTACGTCGGCGTCTCGAACTACGCGGGCTGGCAGGTCTCCAGGGCGTTGACGCTGCTGGAGCAGGCGCGAGTTCCCTTGGTGGTCAATCAGATCCAGTACTCGCTCGTGGCAAGGGAGCCTGAGGGCGAGGTCCTGCCCGCCGCCGAGGCTCTCGGATTCGGCGTCCTGGCCTGGTCACCCCTGGGGCGCGGCGTCCTCACCGGCAAGTACCGCTCCGGGGTGCCGGCGGGGTCGCGCGCCACGTCCGCGGACTTCCCGGGCTTCGCCGAACGGTTTCTCGACGAGCACGCCAGGCGCGTGTCCGAAGCGGTCGTCATGGCGGCCCGTGGCCTCGGCGTGACTCCGGGCGAGGTTGCGCTGGCCTGGGTCCGGGACCGGCCCGGAGTCACCGCTCCCGTCGTCGGGGCGAGGACGGGAGCGCAGCTGCGGACCGCTCTGGCCAGCCTGGAACTGACGCTCCCGCCGGAGATCGTGGACGCCCTTGACGACGTGTCCGCAGGGTCGTGACTCCGCGCTGACCAGCGGCTGACCCAGCAGATGAGCTGGCCGTGGCCTGCTCAGGCCTGCGACCTCACGCCGTCCTGCGCCTGGTCCTCGTCGTCATCGAGGTCGTCCAGCCCGTCGTCCTCGCCGAGCTCGTCCTCGTCGTCGAGCTCGTCCTCGTCGTCGTAGTCGAGGTCGTCGTCGTCCTCGTCGAGGTCGTCCTCGTCGTCCACGTCCTCGTACTCGTCGGTGTCGAGCCCGGCATAGACGGTGTCGCTGTCGTCCTCGTCCTCGTGACCGTCGAAGTCGTCGCCGTAGACGGCCAGCGGCGTGGCGACCTCGGTCGCGTCGAAGAGGGCCTCGTCGTACTCGTCGAACGCCTCGGCGAGGTCCTGGGCCGCTGCGATGACCATCGGGTGGTCGGGATCCCGTGTCGATCCGGCCGCCTCGTAGTGGCGTTCGAGGGCACTGATGAGCCGCTCCAGGGCTGCGCGGGGCTCCACGGTCATGACTCGACCGTAGTCGACGCACGTCGCCGAGGACACCGAATGGGGCGACCGTAAACCAGCGCAACACGACACGGCCCGCGAACGCGCAGGGCGTTCGCGGGCCGTTCACCCGTTGGTCAGGTGGGGAGCGTCAGGAGGTGGGCACCTCGACGACGTCGGCGGCCTTGGGAGCCTTGATGTCCACCGGCTCGCCGTACTTGCTCATCTTCATCTCCGCCTTGACGTCGGAGACGGAGTAGACGACCTGACGGATCCGGTCCTGCGCATCCAGCCACATGTCGTAGGTCAGGGTGTCGGGCAAGCCGGCGGCACCATCGGGCAGCGAGTCGCCAAGCGCCTTGGTGTCCATCGTCACCTCGTAGCGCTGCAGGCTCTCCCCGTCGACGGTCTCAGGGCCGACGAACTTCACGTCCTTGATGGCCTTCTCGTACGTCTCGGCCATCTTCGAGGGGTCGGCCTGCTCGAGGGACTTCTCGAACTCCTTGGCCATCTCACCGGTGACGGCCATCTTGGCCCACTTGCCCTCCGCCACGCCGGGGACGCCCTTGAGGTAGAGGACCTTGTCGAGCAGGATCATGTCGAGCTTCATCGCGCTGCCCATGTCCATCGACATCTGCATCGCCGGGCTCTTGGGGTCGATCGTCGTGTCGCCGGACATCGTGATCTTCTCGCCCTTGGAGTCCATGACCATCTCGATGTGGGCGCTGGTCATCTGGTCGCTGCCCGCCTTGATGGCGGTGATGAAGGCGTCCTTGTCCGCATGGCCCTGCGCCGCCGTGGTTGACGTCTGCGGCGCCGGGCTGACCGCGGTCGTCTGGTTGGCGGCCGGGGCCTCCGTCTGGGTCGCCGTGCCGCAGGCCGCGACGAACGCAACGGGCAGCACGACCGTGGCAATCGCGAAGCGGCGGGTCCTCTTCAACATCTGGTGCCCTCCTGGGCCGATAAAGCCCGCGGGGCGGGCAGTTCCCCCGATCCCCCTGGACCGGACCGTGAGACCTTACCTCAGGTAGCCCGCCCCACGCCGCCCACCCGAGCGCCGGTGTCGGCCCCGAGCGCCGGCCGTGGCAACGCCCGAAGTTCCCGGCTCGGGCGCCTCGGTGATGTCACAATGTTCCGCGATGACCGAGTACGAGTACCGCATCCTCACGTTCGACCGGCGCACCTCCAAGGCAGCCGCGCGCCAGGCCGTCCGTGAGCACGCCGAGTACGGCAGGTGGGAGCTGGCTCGGTCAGTCCGGTACGAGGGTGGGATCCACCGCTTCTGGCTGCGGCGCAAGATCATGCGCGTCCAACGCACCGCCTGACCGCCGCACTGCCTCGAGCGGGTCCAGCTGCTTCAGCAGGGTCAGCAGGGTCAGCAGGTACGGAGGAAGTCCCCCAGTACTCGGGCCCCGAACTGCAAGGACTCGACCGGGACCCGCTCGTCGATGCCGTGGAACATCGGCGCGAAGTCGAGGCCGGCCGGCAGACGCAGTGGCGCGAAGCCATAGCCTCGGATGCCGAGGCCCGCCAGCGCCTTGTTGTCGGTGCCACCGGACAGGCAGTACGGCAGGACCGCCGCTCCGGGGTCCGCACGCAGCAGCGACTGCTTCATCGCCTCGACGAGGTCGCCGTCCCACGGCGCCTCGAGCGCGATGTCGCGATGGACGACTTCGACCTCGACGTGCTCCTCCGCGAGCTCACGGACCGTGGCCAGCAGCGAGTCCTCGTGCCCCGGCAGGAAGCGGCAGTCGACGGCGACCGACGCCGACTGCGGGATGACGTTGTGCTTGTAGCCACCCTCGAGCATCGTCACGTTCGCCGTGTCCTGCAGCGTTGCACGCACGAAACCCTGCGCCCCACCGAGGACGGCCAGGAGCGGGTCGAGCCCAGCGGCATACGGGATCTGGGTGAGCCCGCTGAGGCCGTCGAGGAGCTGCTTGACGGAGGCGATGTACTCGCGGGGCCACTCGTGGCCCGCGATGCGGCCGATGGCCGCGGCGAGGCGGACGATCGCGTTCTCGTCGTTGGGCACCGACCCGTGGCCGGCGCGACCATGGGCGTGGAGGCGGAGCCAGATGATGCCCTTCTCCGCGGTCTGCAGCAGGTAGGCGCGCTGCTCCCCCTGGGGAGTGGGGACCGTCACGCTGTAGCCCCCGACCTCGCTGACCGCCTCGGTCACGCCCTCGAACCATCCGGGGTGCCGGTCGACGAGCCAGTGACTTCCGTGCACTCCCCCGGCCTCCTCGTCGGCGAAGAACACGAAGGTCGTCGTCCGGGCCGGCCGCGTCCCGGTCCGTGCGAACTCGCGCAGGTTCGCCAGGATCATCGCGTCCATGTCCTTCATGTCGACGGCGCCCCGCCCCCAGATGCAGCCATCGCGCTCTTCGGCGGCGAAGGGGTCGACCTGCCAGTCGGCCGCATTGGCGGGGACGACGTCGAGGTGGCCGTGCACGGCGAGCCCCGGGCGTTGCGGATCCTCGCCCTCGAGCCGCAGGACGACGGTCGAGCGCCCCGGGTTGCTCTCGAGCAGCTCCGCCTCGAGCCCGACCTCCGCGAGCTCTGCCATGACGTACTCGGCGGCCTTGCGCTCCCCCGGTCCACTGCCGTCGCCATAGTTGGACGAGTCGATGCGGATCAGGTCCCGGCAGATCCGCACCACCTCGTCCTCCGCGGTCGGCAGGGGCGCTTCGGGCGTGTCCTTCGCGTCGTGGCTCGTCATGCCGTCAGGGTATGCCGCTGAGCTCGCCGGGTGCCCGCCACCCGTTTGGTCATTTGCCGGGACGCCGTGCTACCGTTTCACCTCGCCGCAAGGGAGTTCCCAGACGTGCGTCGGGACCGCTTGCACATCACCTTGTCGGGGTGGCGGAATGGCAGACGCGCTAGCTTGAGGTGCTAGTGCCCTCTAAGGGCGTGGGGGTTCAAGTCCCCCTCCGGACACGTTCAACCCCCATAAACGCTCGGCTGCAGCGGCGAACTGCGACTCCCTCGCAACGGCCTGCCGACCACGGCTCGCCCTGATCCGAGGATGACGGCGGCGACCTTGACCACCACGGCGGCCGGCCGCCCGGCAGTCAGGTGCGCGTACGTGTCGAGTCATGATTGAGAAGTTCACGGCGCTAAGGCGTTTTTGTAGCACTATGAGTCGTATTCGACGTTCGATACGAGTGTCCTATGTGAGGCGAGGACGCGTACCAGACGTGGCAGTCGCGCCACCGCGCCGGGCCGGCGGATGACCTCAGGACAACGTGGCGTCCCACTCGTGCAGGTCGGCGGCGTCGCGGGCTTGTTGCAGCGCGTCCATCGTGCCGGTCTTCTTGCTCTTGCCGTAGCGCTCGCTGCGCCAGCCGCACGTGCACACCGCCTGGGTCATGCCCTCGCCGAGCTCGATGACCTGCGTGTGGTGCTCCACTCCGGCCATTGTGCTCGCGGAACTTCACCGACGCAGGGCATGTCCGCTCTCGTCGGGGCTGGCCTGGGAAGGATCCTCGTGACGGCGACTCAGACAGCCAGCATCTTCTGAATGGCCTGCCGGGACACACCGAGCTCCCGGGCGATGTCGGCCTGAGACAGCCCGTCGTCGAGCAGGCTCTTCATCAGCTCACGCCGCTCGGTGGCCAGCTGTTGCGCGAGCCGCATGTGTTCCAGGGCCTGCGCTCGTACCTCCTTGATCCGGCGGAATGTTTGCTCGTGCGGAGTCTGCGTTGCCATGCCGTCCAGTTTGACAACCGGCGGTTGTCACGTCAACCGGGTGTTGTCGCGCGATCCTTGGTCGAAAGCGAGCGTCAGCAATTGTTGACGCCAGAGAGGTTGTCAGCATATGCTGACGCCATGGAAAGCACTGTGCAGATTGCGGAGGGCGCTGCCAGCCACGACCCCGACGTGGGGCTACGCGCGGTCGCGGCGCTGCGGACGCTGGCCGAACGCCTGGAGCTCGTGCAGGTCGGGAACGCGCGAAGGCTGGGCTGGTCCTGGCAGCAGATTGCCGATCGGCTGGGGGTCAGCAAGCAGACGGTCCATCGCAAGTACGGCCGGCGCTTCGGGAGGCGCTGATGTTCGAGCGCTTCACCGCTGATGCTCGCACCGTCGTGATCCATGCGCAGCAGCACGCCCGCCGTCTGGGACACCGCTACATCGGCTGCGAGCACCTCCTGCTGGCGCTCGCGGCGACGGAAACACCGGCCGGCGGCGTGCTGCGCGAGCACGGCGTCACACCCGAGCGAATCGAGGAAGAAGTCGTGCGGCGTATCGGGCTGGGCGCCGCGGCGGCCCTGTTCGCAGACCTGGATCGCGATGCACTGGCCAGCATCGGTGTCGACCTCGACGCGGTGCGCGCGCGAATCGAGGCGTCGGTGCCACCGGAGTCGCTCACCCGCGCCGGCCAGGTCGTGCAGTGCTGGCCCCGCCGTGCGGGCCGCGGCCGCCCGGTCGCACTGTTACACCGCTGGCGCCGGTGGCGTCGCGCGCGGCGTGGTCTCG
>NZ_JBEDUL010000076.1:0-4893 GCF_040414665.1 Intrasporangium sp. | reverse complement strand
CCCGGGCCGCGGCCAGGGCCCGCTCGTGCCCGGCCAGCTGCTCACCGAGCACCGTGCGCAACGCGCCGTACGCGGCCACGATCCGCCCGTCCAGCCGGGCCCGGTCCGCCTCGAGGTCCTCGATCTGCGCGAGCAACGCCCCGGACGCGTCCTCCAACGACAACCCCACCGAGCCATCAACCGAGCCATCAACCGAGCCGTCCACCGGGTCGCCCACCCGCGTGCCGGGCCGGCCGGGCTCGGGCAGGGTGACCCGCAGCGCCCACGGCAAGCCGCGTTCACCCGAGCCGAGCGGCACCCGCTGCAGGCCGCACCCGGCGCCGAGCAGGACGCGCTCGATCCGGTCTCTGTCGGTCTCGACGAACGGCATCAGCGGTCCCTCCCTCCCTTACGGCGCGACCTGGCTACCCCTATTCCAACATATGTTCGAGAGTCGCCGCAAGACTTTTCCACAGCGGGTCTCACGCGGACTTGGCTGCAGCGCAAGGGAATCGATCCACGGGACCAAGGTCAGCGGCATACGGCATCCTCTGCTTGTCGTGGCATGCAGGCCTTTTGGCCCTTGGCGGCAGGAGGACGGTCGAAGTCCGATGGGCGCAGGAGGTTCACCATGCACCAGACCATCACCTCTGGCCGGACCACGTCACCGGGACTCGGCTGGTTCAGCCTCGCGACTGGGCTCGTCACCCTCATCACCTTCGCGATCGCAGTCACCACGCCGCCGCGATCCGGGCCCTTTTGCACGAGTGACTGCATCGGGCCGCCGTACACCGACGCCGCGCAGTTCGTCCCGCGAGACTACGTGTGGATGTATCCCGCAATCGTCGTCGCCGTGTTCTTCCTGGCACTTCTTATCGCGATCGAGGCGTACGCCACCGCGGGCCGCGTCGTGCTCGCCCGCACTGCGACCGGTCTCGGGATCATCGCCACGGCGATCCTTGCCATCACCTATGGCCTCCAGCTCACCGTCGCCCAGCCGAAGCTCGCCCGAGGTGAGACCGACGGACTGAGCCTGCTGACGCAGTACAACCCGGACGGCCTCTTCATCGGCCTCGAGAACGTCGGCTACACCGGAATGGCGCTGGCGTTCCTGCTTGTGGGCCTGGCGATCGAGCCATCAGGGCGTTCCGATCGGGTGCTCAGATGGATCCTCGTCACGGGTGGCGTCGCCACGGTCGTCGCCCTGGTGGTCTTCAGCGTCGCCTTTGGCACCGACCTCAGCTACCGCTACGAGGTCACGGCGATTGCACTCACGTGGCTCACTCTCGCACTCGTCGCGGCGACGCTGGCTCGGCAGCACCTCCGTCCGGCGCTCAGCCGCGGTGTGGTTCGAAGGTCGCGGTGAAGTGACGCAGGGCGGGCGGCTCTGACGTGATCCGATAGCCCGGCAGTGACGGTGCCTCCGCAGCGAGCCGCTCGCAGACCTCGATGACGTAGTCGATGTGGCTCTGTGTGTAGGTGCGTCGCGGGATCGCGAGGCGCACGAGGTCCATCGACGCCGCCACCTCCGACCCGTCGGGCTGGCGGCCGAACATCACCGTGCCGATCTCGCAGGCGCGGATGCCGCCGAGCTCGTACAGGGCGACGGCGACGGCCTGGCCCGGGTACTCGAGCGGCGACAGGTGGGAGGCGAGCGCCCGTGCGTCGATGTAGACCGCATGTCCACCGATCGGTGTCAGGACGGGGATGCCGCGCTTCTCCAGCGCCTCGCCGAGGTAGGCGGTCGAGCGAATCCGGTAGCGCAGGTAGTCGTGCTGGACCACCTCGCGCAGACCCTGCGCGAGGGCCTCGAGGTCCCGCCCGGCCAGCCCACCGTAGGTCGGGAAGCCCTCGGTGAGGATGAGCATGTTGCGACACGCCTGCGCGAGTTCGTCGTCGTTCATCGCGAGCCAGCCGCCGATGTTGCCCATCGGGTCCTTCTTGGCGCTCATCGTCATCCCGTCCGCCAGGCCGGCGATCTCGCGAACGATGTCCGCGACGTCGCGCCCTCCCTGCCCCTCCTCGCGCTCGCGGATGAACCAGGCGTTCTCCGCGAACCGGCAGGCGTCGAGGAACAGCGGCTTGCCGTGGCGGTCGCAGATCTCGCGGACCGCGCGGAGGTTGGCCAAGGAGACCGGCTGGCCACCACCGCTGTTGTTCGTGATCGTCATCATGACGCAGGGAACATCGTCGGCCTGCTCGGTCAGCAGCGCCTCGAGAGCTCCAAGGTCCATGTTCCCCTTGAAGGGGTGCTCGCTCGCCGCCTCGCGACCCTCCGGGATGACGAGGTCGAGCGCTCGCGCGCCGGTGGCCTCGACGTTGGCACGAGTCGTGTCGAAGTGGGTGTTGTTGGGCACGACCTTGCCCGGCCCACCGAGCGCGGAGAAGAGGATCTTCTCGGCCGCGCGGCCCTGGTGGACCGGGATGACGTGCTCGAAGGGAAACAGCTCGCGGACCGCGTCGACGAAGACGTAGTAGGACGGCGAGCCGGCGTAGGACTCGTCCCCACGCTGGATCGCAGCCCACTGGTCGCGGCTCATGGCGCCGGTGCCGGAGTCGGTCAGCAGGTCGATCAGCACGTGCTCGGCGCGGAGCTGGAACAGGTTGTAGCCCGCGGCCTTGACGTGCTCGCGGCGTTCGGCTCGGGTCGTCATGGTGAGCGGCTCGACGGAGTGGATCCGGAACGGCTCGATGATCGTGGTGAAGGGTGCGTCGTCCATGCCAACAGATTGGCCGTATGCCGCTGAGCTTGGAAGGCGCGATGGGCATCCTTTCGACGTGGCTGGCTTCCGATCATGACGTGATCGGAGTCGCTGGGTCATGAACGCAAAGCCTGCCTCTGCGGGCCTGTCGCTGGGGGCCGGAAGAAGCGTCGAAGCGGTGGGGTACGCTCCTCATGTTTAATACGGATGTCGCCGTGATTATTGTAAGGGAGGACCGTTGCGCAGCCAGTCAGAACCAGATCCCGAAGCGCAGGACGTGCTCGCCGAGACGACGGAGATCCTCGTGAAGGCGCTGCGGGCGCTCGGGAAGGCCGGGCATCCCGACGCGGCGAGCCGCCTTGCGGCCAAGGCCTGGTGGGCGCTGCGCACCTCCCGACCACGCGAGGCCGAGCGGGTCAACGGCGCGATGCACTTCCTCGCCCGGCTGCCCGTGGAACCTGACGCACAACCGACCGAAGCACCTGCTACGAAGGAGACCGCATGACCACCGACCCCCAGCTCGACGTCCGCTCGGAGGCGCCGGCCCGGCGCCACACCCTCATCCTCGACACGTATCAGGCGCTCGCTCCCGGAGCGGGGTTCGAGCTGGTCAACGACCACGATCCGAAGCCGCTCTTCTACCAGTTCGATGCCGAGTACAAGGATCAGTTCACCTGGGACTACCTCGAGGAGGGGCCGGAGGTCTGGCGCGTGCGCATCGGGCGCCCGGCGGCCTGACCGAAGAACCGCCATGATGGGGCGGTGGACCGCGTCGACTGGCACATCCTCAGCGAGCTGCAAGCGGATGCCCGGCTGTCGTTCAACGAGCTCTCGCGGCGGGTGAAGCTGTCCGCGCCCGCGGTCGCCGATCGGGTTCGCCGCCTCGAGGACACCGGTGTCATCAGCGGCTACCACGCACAGGTCGACCTCGAGCGCGTCGGGAGGCCGGTCCGGGCGGTCGTCGTCATGGACTGCTACGGGCCGACCTGCCTCCTGCGAGATCCGGAGGTGGCCACCTGGCCGGAGGTGCAGCAGTTCTACCGGGTCACCGGGCAGGGGTGCTCCGTGCTGGTCGTCGCGACGGCCTCGATGGAGGCCTTCGAAGAGCTCATCGACCGGCTGGCTCGCTATGGGCGTCCCAGCAGCAGCATGGTCCTCGCGGACCAGCTCCCTTGGAGTCCCGTTCAGCCCGTCCATTCGCCCTGACGTCCAGCGGACAACGTGGCACGCTGTGGCGCATGCCACGGAGCCGGAGACACGGCGAGTACGCGCCCCTGCGCCCAGGTCAGCCGGACCGCCGGCCCTGGTTGCGCACTGCCCAGCTCAACACCGCGGGCTGGTCCGCACTGCTCGGCGTGTGCGCCGCTGCCGGGGGTGTCGGTGTCCTGCTCGCGCGGGCGCTCGGCCTCCCCGGCTCGTCCGGTCTGGCCCTGACAGTGGTCCCCGTGGGCGCCGTCGTCCTGGCAGACCGGAGGCGATGGGCCGACATGGAGACCAGTTTCGGGTGGGGCGGCTCTGTCGCAGAGGTCTCCCGGGTCGTCGAGGAACTCCGGAACCGGGGGGTCGACGCGCAGGTGCGCCCGGAACCCCAGTACGAACAACCATGGTGGGACCGCATCGACACGCCACCGGACGCCGAGCCCACCGCTTCTCTCGTCTACACCAACCGGCACGCAGCCACGGTCCGGGACGTCCTCCGCTCGCACGGCCTCGACCTGCCTAACCAGTGGTGACCCGCGTGACGGGAGCGCCCGGCAGCCAGCGTCGGGCCGACATCCAGGGCCTTCGGGCCGTCGCCGTTGCCGTTGTCATCGCCTTCCACGTCTTTGGCTGGCCCACGGGTGGCTTCCTGGGGGTCGACGTGTTCTTCGTCGTCTCGGGTTTCGTCATCACCGGTGTGCTCCTGCGGGCGCAGGAGCACACCGGCCGCATCTCACTGGGCGCCTTTTGGAGCCGCCGCGCCCGGCGGATCCTTCCCTTGGCCCTCATCGTCATCGGGGCGGTTGTCGCGGTGCTGCCGTGGGCCTACGGTCCGGCCAAGACCGCGGCCGTACGAATGGATGCGCTCTTTGCCGCGATCTTCTTTGGCAACTGGCACTTTGCGGCGAGCGCTGACAGCTACTTCGACCAAGGCTCGGCACCCTCGCCACTGCTCCACTTCTGGTCCTTGGGCGTTGAGGAACAGTTCTACCTGGCCTGGCCGCTGCTCGTG
>NZ_JBEDUL010000075.1:0-6512 GCF_040414665.1 Intrasporangium sp. | reverse complement strand
GGTCGAGGGCGAAGAGCGGGTCCCCCGGAAAGTACAGCTGCGTGATCATGCGCTGCGTGAACTCGGTCCCGAACAGGGAGAAGTGCACGTGGGCGGGCCGCCAGGCGTTGCGGTGGTTGCGCCAGGGATACGGACCCGGCTTGATCGTGAGGAACGAGTACGACCCGTCCTCGCCGGTGATGGCGCGGCCGACCCCGGTGAAGTTGGGGTCGATCGGGGCCGGGTGTTGATCCCGCTTGTGGATGTAGCGACCGGCGGCGTTGGCCTGCCAGATCTCGACGAGCTGCCCACGGACCGGGCGGCCGTCCCCGTCGAGGACGCGCCCGGTGATCCGGATGCGCTCACCGATGGGCTCGCCACCGTGTTGGATGGTCAGGTCGGCCTCGAGCGGGTCGACATCGAGGTGGCCGAACACGGGCGCGGCGAGCTCGATCGCCTCGGGGTCGGCATGGCACAGGTCCTTGGTGGGGTGTCGGAGCACTGAGCTGCGATACGGGGCGAAGTCGAGACGGGGCTGCGTCAGCGCGCGCCCGTCCTCCGACGCGTGAATCGAGGCGATCTCGGCGCTGATCGCTCGCTGCGACGCCGGCTCCGGAGCGGTCTGCCGCCCAGGGGGGAACTCTTCGCCCACGCTCTCCTCCTCTTGCGCGCGCCTCCAGTCGAAAGGTAACAGGGCGTTCGCATCAAGTACAAGGGTGCGCACAGCGCACAGGCGTGCCCGAAATCGACCGTTCGCGCATTGACGTTTGTATTTCGACGGGAGATAGTGTCCGTGTAATGAACATCCGTTCGTTCTGCGAACACCAGTCAATGGAGACCCGATGCGAGCAACTCTCAAGGCAGCGGCGGCCGCCGCCCTCACCGCCGTCCTCCTGGCCGCGTGCGGGTCGAGTGAGACCCCCCAGCCTGGTGGCACCGGAAACGCTGCGCCGGACGACGTCAAGGTCGGCGTCATTCCCATCGTCGACGTCGCTCCGCTCTACCTCGGGATCAAGCAGGGCTTCTTCTCGGATCGAAACATGAACGTGACGACGGAGGTCGGCCAGGGCGGCGCCGCCATCGTGCCCGGGGTCGTCAGCGGTCAGTTCCAGTTCGGCTTCAGCAACGTGACCTCGCTCATCATCGCCCGGTCCAAGGGCGTGCCGCTCAAGATCGTTGCCGCGGGCAACTCCTCCACCGGTGAGGCCGGCAAGGACTTCAGCGAGGTCGTGGTGAAGGCCGACAGCCCGATCCAGTCGGCCAAGGACCTCGCCGGGAAGACGGTCGCCATCAACACCCTGAAGAACATCGGCGACACCACGGTCCGCCAGTCCATCACCAAGGCCGGCGGCGACCCCGCCGCCGTCAAGTTCGTCGAACTGCCCTTCCCCGACATGCCGGCCGCGCTCCAGGAGGGCCGGGTCGACGCCGTGTGGGTGGTCGAGCCCTTCGTCACCATTGCCAAGGACCAGGGCGCGCGGATCATCGCCTCCAACCTCGTCGACACCTCGCCGGACACGCAGATCGCCGCGTACTTCACGAGCGAGCAGCTCAAGCAGCAGAACCCCGACCTCGTCAAGCGCTTCACCGAGGCGATGAACGAGTCCCTGGATTACGCGGCGGCGAACCCGGACGCGGTTCGTGCGGTGCTCGCCGACTACACGAAGATCGACAAGGACGTCGCCAACCGGCTCGTCCTGCCGAAGTTCCCCACCGAGATCAACAAGACCAGCCTGGAGCTCCTGGCAACCCTCGCTGCGCAGGAGAAGCTGACCGACTCCAAGCTCGACATCGCGCAGCTGCTGCCCTGACCATGACCTCCCTCGCTCCGGCCGCGAGCGCAGCCCGTCGGCGGGGGCGTCGAGTCCCCGCCGGCGTGCTCGGCGTGCTCGGCCTGCTCACGCTCGTCGTCGTCCTCGAACTGGTGCCCCGCACCGGTCTCGTCGACGAGCGCTACCTCCCGCCGTTCAGCTCGATGGCCTCGGCCCTCGGCGACCAGCTGGGCACGCCCGCCTTCTGGACGGCCCTGCTGGCGACGTTGCGCGGCTGGGCCATCGGGCTGGCCATCGCCATGGTCGCGGGGGTGGTGCTGGGGCTGCTCATCGGCAGCATCCCCGTCGTCCGGGCCGCGACGAACTCGACGATCGAGTTCCTCCGGCCCATCCCCTCCGTCGCCCTCATCCCGCTGACCGTCCTCCTCTACGGCACCGACATGAAGTCGACCCTCATCCTCGTCGTCTATGCCACCTTCTGGCAGGTGCTGCTCCAGGTGCTCTACGGTGTCCGCGACGTCGATCCAGTGGCCCGGGAGACGGCGAAGTCCTACCGGTTCCGGCCTCTGACCACGATCCGCACGGTGACCTGGCCGACGGCCCTGCCCTACGTCATGACCGGCTTCCGCCTCGGCGCCGCGGTGGCCCTCATCCTCGAGATCACCGGAGAGCTCATCATCGGTACGCCTGGCCTCGGCAAGGAGATCGCCGTCGCCCAGTCGTCGGGCGCTGTCGCATCGATGTATGCGCTCGTCATCGTCACGGGGTTCATCGGCGTGGTCGTCAACCTCATCGCACGTGCGGGAGAGCGCCACGTGCTGCGCTGGCATCCCGCCGTCCGGGCGGAGGTGGCCTGATGGGCCCGCTCAAGAAGGTGCTGCTCGCGCTCGGCCTGCCCATCGTCCTCGTCGTGACCTGGTGGACCGTCACCTCGAGCAGCACGAGCTTCTTCTGGCCGCCGCTGCGCGACATCCTCGGCACGATGAAGGAGACGTGGTTCCCGGACCGGCTCGCTCAGGACGTCCTCCCGAGCCTGCTCCGGCTCGGCACCGGCTACCTGCTCGCCGTCGTCCTCGGCGTCGGCCTCGGCGTCGCGATCGGTCTCAACCGGGGCCTCCGTGCGTTCGTCGAGCCGGTGCTCGAGTTCTTCCGGGCGATCCCGCCGCCGGTGCTCGTGCCGATCCTCATCCTGTTCGCCGGGATCGGCAACGGGATGAAGGTGCTGGTCATCGTGTCCGGGTGCATCTGGCCCGTCCTGCTCAACACGGTCGAAGGAGTCCGAGGTCTCGACGAGGTGCTGCGCGACACCTCCACGGTCTACCGGCTCACGCGGCTCGGACGCCTGCGCCACCTCGTCCTGCGCGGCGCCAGCCCGCAGATCTTCGCGGGCGCTCGTCAGTCCCTGTCGATCGGCATCATCCTCATGGTGATCAGCGAGATGTTCGCCGCGAGCAACGGCATCGGCTTCACCATCGTCCAGTTCCAGCGAACCTTCGCGATCCCCCAGATGTGGAGCGGGATCATCCTGCTCGGCCTCATCGGCGTCCTGCTCGCGCTCGTCTTCCGCGCCGTGGAGGGCCGGGCGCTGCGGTGGTACATCGGCCTTCGTGCGGCCCAACGAGGAGAATGACATGGCGACCACCCAGACCGAGCGACGCTCACGGGTCGATGACAGGAACGACATGACTGACAGGACGAGTGAGATGACGAGCCCGCCCATCCTCGACGTCCGGGGAGTCAAGAAGGTCTACGAGGGCACGTCGCGCACCGTCGAGGCGGTCCGGGACCTCACCTTCAGCATCGAGTCCGGCGAGCTCGCCTGCATCGTCGGACCGTCCGGCGCGGGCAAGACGACGCTGCTCAAGATCATCGCCGGACTGCTCGACCCGACCGATGGCGAGGTCGTCCTCGAGGGCGAGCGCGTCAGCGGCACGCCGGCCGGCATGGCCGTCGTCTTCCAGGAGTACGGTCGCAGCCTCTTCCCGTGGATGACGGTGTGGCAGAACGTCGAGCTGCCACTGAAGGAGAAGAAGGTGCCCGCCGCCGAGCGGAGGCGACTCGTCGAGGCGGCCCTCGAGGCGGTGGGGCTCTCCGACGTCCCGGCCGCGCACCCGTGGCAGCTCTCCGGTGGCATGCAGCAGCGGGTGGCCATCGCCCGCGCGGTCGCCTACGAGCCGCACATCCTGCTCATGGACGAGCCGTTCGCGGCCGTCGACGCCCAGACGCGGGCCGACCTCGAGGACCTCGTTCGATCGCTCTGGCGGCGGCTCGGGGTCACGGTCCTGTTCGTCACTCACGACATCGACGAGTCGGTCTACCTCGGCCAGCGCGTCATCGTGCTGTCCAGCTCGCCGACGGTCGTCATGGCCGATGTCGCCATCGACCTTCCCGACGACCGGGACCAGCTGACGACCCGCTCGGCACCGCGGTTCGCCGAGCTCCGCTCGCAGGTGTACGAGCTCATCCAGCAGGCCAAGCGCGGGCACCGACCCGCTGCCGCCACGGTCTCCGGCACCGAGTCGTGAGCCGGGAACCCGGAGCCGTCGACGTGGACAGCCCGCCCACCCCACGCGAGGCGGACGGCCCGGCACACACGCCGCCCCCGCGTTCGGCCGACTTCGTCCAGTCCCTGGAGCGCGGCCTCGCGGTGATCAAGGCCTTCGACGCGAACGACCCGGCACTGACCCTGTCCGACGTCGCCCGCAAGACCGGCCTGACCCGTGCCGCCGCGCGGCGCTTCCTGCACACGCTCGAGCAGCTCGGCTACGTCCGGAGCGACGGCCGCCTCTTCTCGCTGCGGCCCCGCGTCCTCGAGCTCGGCTACGCCTACCTGTCCGGGCAGACCCTTCCCGAGGTGGCGCGGCCGCACATGGAGAGCTACACCGCCCGGGTCCACGAGTCGACGTCGATCTCCGTCCTCGACGGCGACGACATCGTCTACATCGCGCGGGTCGAGGCCAAGCGGATCATGCGGGTCGCGATCACCGTCGGAACGCGCCTGCCGGCCTACGCGACGTCGATGGGCCGGGTCCTGCTCGCGCATGCGTCCCAGGACTGGCTCGACGACTACCTCGCCCGGGTCGAGCTCGTCCAGGCCACCCCCCAGACCGTCTCCACCCGGGCCGACCTTGCGGCGGTTCTCGCGCAGGTCCGCGCGGAGGGCCATGCCCTCGTCGACCAGGAGCTCGAGATCGGCCTGCGCTCCCTCGCCGTGCCGATCCACGCGCCATCGGGCCAGACGCTTGCCGCCATGAACACCTCGACCGACGCCAGGCGGGGGACACCGCAGGACGTGCTCACCGAGCTGCTGCCCGTGCTGCGCGAGACGGCCGAGGCGATCGAGGCCGACCTCCGCGTCAACGCCTGACCCAGCGACCTTCGAGAGCCCGCCCGAACGGGACGCACGATGCTCGGTGAAGCGAGCTCAGCGGCATACGGCAGCAATGGGGAGAGCCCGCCACCAACGGGGGGTGACGGGCTCTCTCGGAACGCTCCGGGACGGTCGCCAGGCTCAGGCCTGAGCGTCCTCCTCGACGAGCAGGTTGCGCGTCTTGCTGTAGTCGAGCGGGATGCCGGGACCCATCGTCGTGCTGATGGTGGCCTTCTCGATGTAGCGGCCCTTCGAGCTCGCCGGCTTGAGACGGAGGATCTCGTCGAGGGCGGCGGCGTAGTTCTCGACGAGCGACTTCTCGTCGAAGGACGCCTTGCCGATGATGAAGTGGAGGTTCGCGTGCTTGTCGACGCGGAACTCGATCTTGCCGCCCTTGATGTCGGTGACGGCCTTGGCGACGTCCATCGTCACGGTTCCGGTCTTCGGGTTCGGCATGAGCCCGCGCGGACCGAGGACCTTGCCGAGGCGGCCGACCTTGCCCATGAGATCGGGCGTCGCGACGACGGCGTCGAAGTCGAGCCAGCCGCCGGTGACCTTCTCGATCATGTCGTCAGAGCCGACGTAGTCGGCGCCGGCCTCACGTGCGGCCTCGGCCTTGTCACCGTTGGCGAAGACGAGGACGCGCGCCGTCTTGCCCGTGCCGTGCGGCAGGTTGACGGTGCCGCGGACGGCCTGGTCGGCCTTGCGCGGGTCGACCCCGAGGCGGAAGGCGACCTCGACCGTCTCGTCGTACTTCGCCTTGGCCGTCTGCTTGGCGACGCGGACGGCCTCGAGGGGTGCGTAGAGCTTGCCGGGCGTGATCAGCTCGGCAGCTGCGCGGTAGTTCTTGCTGCGCTTCATTGGTGCTCCTTGGTTGGTGCGGTGGAGTCGTGGTGCGGGGCCAGCGCCGGCCCTCCCACTGCCCAAACAGCATGTCGTATGCCGCTGGGCTCGGTTCCCGGGTCGCCCGCCCTCCCGCGAGGGCGGGCGCTACCGAGAGTTTCGCTGAGGTCTGGTCCGAGTCAGAGCTCGGTCTCGACACCCATCGAGCGAGCGGTGCCGGCGATGATGCGCGCGGCCATCTCCTCGTCGTTGGCGTTGAGGTCCTCCATCTTCATCCGGGCGATCTCGAGGACCTGGTCCCGGGAGAGCTTGGCGACCTTGGTCTTGTGGGGCTCGCCCGAGCCCTTCTGCACACCGGCTGCCTTCTTGATCAGCTCGGCGGCCGGGGGCGTCTTGGTGACGAACGTGAACGAGCGGTCCTCGTAGACCGTGATCTCGACCGGGATGACGTTGCCACGCTGGTTCTCCGTCGCGGCGTTGTACGCCTTGACGAACTCCATGATGTTGACGCCGTGCTGACCCAGGGCCGGGCCGACGGGCGGCGCCGG
>NZ_JBEDUL010000074.1:0-4780 GCF_040414665.1 Intrasporangium sp. | reverse complement strand
GCGGCCACGACCATGGCGCCGGCAGCAAGGACGATGTCCTTGACGACGTACTGACCCATGAGCGAGGGGCCGTGCGGGAAGAGCTGGTCGGTGAACAGGACGAGAGGCGACATGATCCCGACGAGGGCACCGGTCAGGACGACCAGGCCGAGGCGGACGAATCGGCCGGTCACCAGCGTCAGTCCGATGAAGGTCTCGACGATGGCGGTCATGAGGACGGCGTGGTGTCCGGCGACGACGCCGAAGGTGAGCCGCTCGATGGTGGCCGCCGCGATGTCCTCGGCCGGGCTGAGGCCCGGGAAGAACTTCAGGATGCCGAAGCCGAGGAAGACGAGGCCGAGGCTGATGCGAAGGAGCGCAACGCTGAAGCGCTCGAGGAGGCCGTGGAGCTGATCGAGGACGGCCGCGAGAGCCGGCTTCGGGAGGTGGATCTGACGACCGGGACGGTCGGCGACATACTGCGACATGGTGACTCTCCTTGGAGTGCTGTTGGCGTCGACAGCACAGGTGCCTGACGCGGCAGGGAGATACGCAAGGGCGTGAGGATGAGTGCAGGTACCCAGCCGGAATTCGCCCGGTTTGCCAACGTGTGCCCCGGTGTGTGAGCGCGTGGGAGGCTAGGGGGATGGCCCTGGCTGTGTGCCTCCTGTTCGACCCGCGGACCGACCGGCTGATCCGCGAGCTGTGGGCGCGGCTGGAGGAGAGAGGCATTCGGACGCTGGAGTCACACACCCACGGAAGGCACCTACCGCACCTGTCCTATGCGGTTCTCCTCGAGTGGGACGTCGGGCTCGTCCACGCAGCCATGGAGGACCTCCCGGACAAGGGCGGCTTCGAGGTGAGCTTCCAGGGCACCGTGGCCTTCCCGCGAGGCCGCGCGGCGCTGGCACCCGCGGTCCCGGCCGACGTGGCGGCCCGGCAGGAGGCGGTCGCGGCGGCTGTGGTCGAGGCCGGTGCAGTGCTCCATCGGCACTATGGTCCTGGTCGCTGGGTGCCGCACGTCTCGTTGGCCACTCGGGCGACGGGACCCGCGCTCGCGGTCGTCGTCAAGGAGGTCGCCGACATCCTGCCCCTCACCGGTGCGGTCGACCGGGCGGCCCTCGTCGACAGCTCCACCGGCCGGACCTGGCCGCTGCCCGGCGTGCCCTGACGTGGACCTGTGGCGATCCGGGTCAGGTCGACGCTGTCGGCCACACCATGGTGGACGTCGTGACCGTGCGGACGCCGGCAGCGGGGGTGGCGCCCGAGACCGTCACGGTGTGGGTGCCGGGCGGCAGATCGCCCAACGATGCCCGCGCGGATCCGTCACCGTCGAGTGAGACGACCTCTCGAAGGATGACGTCGCCCGTCTCGGTGCTGACCGTGACGACGAGCGTTGACGGCGATCCGGCCCCGAGCGGTCCGGCATCGGCGTCCACGTCGGTGTCGACATCCACCTCGAGCGGCTCGCCCTCGACGACGAGGTCCGGCACCCGGGCGCGGACGCTGACGGTCGAGAGGTCGCGACGACGGACCGGCCTGGCCGTGAGCAGCTCCTGGATCTGGTCGAGCACGAAGCGGTTGCACTGCAGGGCGCTGTGGTTCTCGGGCACGCGCACCGCGAGGTTGGTGTCCAGGCGCTCGTCGTGCCCGATGGCCCCGGTCAGCGGGACGGTGCCGTCGCCGTAGTCGTTCTCCGAACCGAACGACTCGGAGACCGCGGCGCGCCCGTCGGCAAGCCGGACCGTCGTGTTCGTCGGCTGGCGGATCCCGACGATGAGGTGCGCGATGCCCCGGCTGTCGGCCCGCGCTCGCTCGCTCTCCTGCAGGTCCGTGTGGAAGGCCATCGCGTCCTTGACCATCTCGGTGCGCAGCTCCGGCACGGTGGTCTCCGTGGTCTTGAGGAACTCGGACCCGTCTGTGATGCAAGCGAACTCGGGCATCAGCTGGTGCAGTGACGGAAGGCTCCTGGCGAAGTCGGTGAGGTTGATCGACAACGGCCCGATGCCCTTCCGGACGCCGTTGACGAGCTGCTCGATCGCGTTGGTCGCGCCACGCCAGGGTGTGCCCAGGGTGATGAGCTTGCGGGTCACCTCGTGGCCCCCGCACCGCTCGATGTACCAGCGTGCGACGAGGCCACCCATGGAGTGGCACACAAAGACGAGTCGCGCGTCGTCGTACTGCCCGCCCTGTGCACGCCAGCGGTCGAGTGCCGGTTCGACGATGGTCGCGAGGTGCTGACCGTTGTAGCGGTTCGACAGGCGCCAGTCATACGGCGCGAGGACCAGGTTCGCAGGGCGGCTGCCGGCCGCCTCGTGGTACCCGAGCGACCGGAGGTGGTCAACGAGGACGTCATAGCCCTTCAGCGGGGTCCAGATCCCGGGGATCGCGTGGACGTCCGGCATCAGTCCCACCGGCTCGACCCCGTCCTCGGGGTGGGCGTCACCGATGCCCTCCGGCAGACCGTGGTCGAGGATGCTGTTGCGCCTGGTCAACAGGTTCCAGACCGCCCCGCCCGACGGCGCCCAGAAGAGGTTGTCTGCGGCCGGCGAGCCGTCCTTGCCGCGCACCCCGAGCGTGCTGCCCATGATCCCGGGCAGGACGACGACCACGTCCTCGTTGTTCATCGCAGTGTCCACCCCAGTGCCAACTTCAGTGCTCGGTGCGCCCCCATGGCTCAACGGTGGCACGGGATCCATCCGGATGTGACGGGTTCGGTCAAGGACCGACTGCCGACCGGTAGGCGTCCCAGACCTCCGGACGGATCCGGCCACGGTCGCTCACCGGGAGACCGGCCGCGAGGGCCCAGGCGCGCACCTCCGCCGTCGTCGGCTCTCGCGGTGGCACCGGTCCAGCGGGCTCGAGGTCGTAGAGGTGCGGCTCGGCGCCGAGCTCCAGCCTCGCCTCGTGGAGGGAGGCTGCCAGGAACCGGTACGTCCACTCCTGGGCGAGTCCCCGCGTCTCGCAGAAGGTGATGGGCACCGTCGGGTACCTCGCCTGGCATTCGGCGATGGCGTCGGCCACCGCCGACGGCCGGACGTGCCCCAGCGAGAAGACGTGGGAGTACTTGTCCTCCACCACCACCGCCCCATGCCGTATGCCGCTGAGCTCGGCCAGCGCGTACCGCAGCTTCCCGTTGAGCAGGCTTGACGCCAGGTCCTGCAGGGACTTGCGCTCGACGGCCGCCACGACCCGTCCGTCCAGCTCGACCGCGTAGTCGCCGACGGCCAGTGCCTGCTTGCGGGTGACGGCCTGCTGGCGGCTGAACCGCCACCCGTAGCGCTCATGGGTGTCGACGAGGATCTCCAGCTCGGCGGGCGCGGTGCCGGGTTCGTCTACGGTCGTGCGGGGGCGGGCGGTGGGGATCCTGACGTTGGGCCGGGCCTGCTTGGCCGTGCGCGGCGTCTGCCAGAAGATGACCTGCCGTCCCTTGGCCCGGGCGAGCACGAACTGGGACCGGTTCTCCCGGCCGCGGTCGAGCACGAGGTCGATGGCCGCGCCGCGGCTCGTGCAGACCCGCGTCGGCACGCGCTCGACGATCTCCGCGTCCAGTGGCCACCCCTCGGCGCGATGGCAGTAGACCTTGCTCGTGCGAGGCCACGTTTCGCGGGCCTTGAGGACGACCCCGTCCGGGCCGAGCGGGATCCGCACGAGGTAGGGCAGCGAACTGCCCTCCTCGGGGTTCCGGGCCACGAGGAAGTCGTCGGGCACGAGCACAGTCTGCCGCAGCACCGCGCGACCTCGGGGTCCTCAGGCCATTGCGTCCTTCGAGGCGTGGCGCAGCACGACGACCTCGATGGGCTCGCTGCGGCCCCTGATCTCGAGGACCCGATGCTCCTCGTCGGCCATGGCGAGGTGGGCTGCGTCGGCCGACGCGTTGCTGACGAGGACCTCGCCGGGCCCGGCGACGGAGGCCAACCGGGCGGTGGTGTTCACCGTGTCTCCCAATGCGGTGAAGTCATCGACCGAGCCGTTGAGCGCGGTCGCGCCGACGAAGGCGTCCCCGGTGTGGACCGCGGTCCCGACGGGGATCGGGCCCATCGGAGTCGCCTTCCGGTCGGCGACGCGGTCGGCCAGGTCGAGGGCTGCGCGGATGCCCGCGCCGGCATGGTCGGGGCCGCTCACGCCGCCGAAGAACAGGCCGATGACCTCGTCGCCGACGAGCTTGTCGACGATCCCGTCGTGGTCGACGATGGCGCGGGTGGCGAGCTTGTAGAAGCGGTCGAGGAAGGCGTGGAACTCGGTGGGCCGCATCTTCTCGCCCAGCGCGGTCGAGCCGCGGATGTCCGAGAACAGCAGGGTGCACGGGATCTCGACCCCGGTGAGGCCGTGCTTGCCCAGCTCAACCGTGCACTTGTTGCACAGCATGGGGTTGGACGAGCGGCCGAAGCCCCGGACCCGGAACGCAGCGCCCCCGATGCCGCCGAACGGCACCATGCACAGTTTGCATCGCGGCTCGGAGGGGATTCGCCTGAACAGCCGTCGATGCTCGTCCATGCCGGGGTGCACGCCCATCATGTAGAGACGGATGTCCTCGGGCGACATCTTGGGATCCGACCCGGTCACCCCACGAATGTACGCCGCGCTGCGGGACCTCACCCGCGCTTTGGCGGCGGTTGCTGATCCTCCGGCTCCATTCTCAGCGTCAGCCTCGCTGGCGCATGCCATGACGGCGGCGCGGCTTCGGGGTGGTGGAGGTCGAAGGCGGGGCGCTCGGAGCGGATCCGGGGAAGCGAGGTGAAGTTGTGCCGCGGCGGCGGTGACGAGGTGGCCCACTCGAGCGAGGCGCCGTAGCCCCAGG
>NZ_JBEDUL010000073.1:0-41703 GCF_040414665.1 Intrasporangium sp. | reverse complement strand
CATCTGCCATGCGCATCACGCATACTGGCAGCGTGTCACTGACTCCTTGGGTCGCCTTCGTCTCGGCCTGCGACCAGGGCACTCTGGGCGCCGCTGCGCGCGAGCTCGGCTACACCCAGTCCGCCGTCTCCCGCCAGATCGCCAGCCTCGAGCACGAGCTCGGAGTAGCCCTGCTCGAGCGGCGACCGCGTGGCGTGCGTCCAACGGCCGCCGGCGCGGCGGCCCTCGCCCATGCTCGGCTCCTCGTGGCTGAGGCGGAACGTGCGCGGCGGGCGGCCCACCAGCCGGGGCCGGGGCGGCACTTCGCCGTCGGGTCGGTGCCGTCGATGGCGATCGCCCTCCTCCCGACTGCTCTTCGGGCCAGCGGTGACGTCGTCTCCTGGGCCCTCGTCACGGGCCTGACTCCCACCCTCGTCGAGCGCGTCGCAGCCCATGAGCTCGACCTCGCCGTGGTCACCGATGCGCCTCCTGGCCTCCCGGACATCGCGGGAGTGTCGTTCACCCACCTGCTATATGACCCGATGGCCGTCCTCGTGGCCACCCATGCCGCCCGACCCGGCGGGCTGCGCCTGGAGGACCTGGCAGACGCGGTGTGGTTGGAGGACAACGCCGGTTCCCGAACCTTGCTCCAGCAGACGGCAGCGCGTCAGGGGCTGAGCCTCGACATCGAGCTGGTGGGCGGTGACCTCATGACCAAGGTCGCCCTCGTCGCCGCGGGACACGGCGTCGCCTTCATCCCGTCCTCACTGGGCGGGGCGCTCCGCCCAGACGTCCAGATCGTGCCGCTCGACGACGCGCCCGTGCGCGGCATCTACGCGGCCACCAGAACGCGTGATGACGCCACCGACGGACTCCTCGAGTCCCTCAGGGCCGCAGCTCGATCCATTGAGACGTCCCTCGGACCGGACAGCCACTAGGCTCCGCACATGGTGCGTCCTGCCCTTGTCGCGCTCGCGGCTGTCAGCGCGGTACATCTCGGCGCGCAGCTCGTCGACCCGGACGGGATCATCGCCCCACTGACTCAGGTGCTGCTCATGCCGGTCCTGGCGTGGGTGCTCGTTTCGGGCGTGTCATCGACCCGCCCACGTCTGGTGAGGCTCACCCTGCTCGCCCTCGGATTCTCCTGGCTCGGCGACACGCTTCCCCGTTTCGCGTCGGAGGATGCCGGGTTCCTCCTCATGGTCGGTTGCTTCCTTCTCGCCCAGCTGACCTACGCCGTGGCCTTCCTCCCGTACTGGCGCGCCTCCATCGTCAGGCGCAGTCCCATCCTCCTGGTGCCGTATGCCGCTGGGCTCGCTCGGCTCGTCGCCGTCACTCACGTGCGGGCGGGGTCCCTCCTTGTGCCCCTCGTCTTCTACGGGTTGGCGCTGGGCACCATGGCGGTTCTTGCCACCGGTCTGGGTTGGGTCGCCGGGATCGGGGGAGCACTCTTCTTCCTGTCGGACTCCCTCATCGCGCTACGCGCCTTCGCCGACGTGACCCTGCCAGCGCATGGATTCTGGGTCATGCTCACCTACATCCTGGGCCAGACACTGCTCGTCCTCGCGGTCGTCCGTGTCGCGGACGGCGCCGTGCTCAGTCGGAGCCTGCGCGCGGAGCCAGCTCAGCGGCATACGGCATAGCGTGGAAAGGTGACCATCGAGATCAAGCCCGCCACCCGAGCTCGGTTCGACGATCTCGCGACGATGCTCGGCCCGAGGAACCCGACGTCGAACGTGTGCTGGTGCCTCAGCCACCGGATCGACTCGAGGACGAACCGCGGGCTCGAGGGCACCGCGCGCGGCGACTACATGCGCGAGCTGACCGAGCGGGACGTGGCCCCCGGCGTGCTCGCCTACGACGACGGCGAGGTGGTCGGCTGGGCCGCGGTGGCGCCGCGGTCCGAGCTGCCCTTCGAGCGGTCCAGACTCATCCCCCACGTCGACGACCTCCCGGTGTGGTCGATCTGGTGCATCAAGGTGCGACCTGGCCACCGGCGCAAGGGCATCTCCCATGCGTTGCTGGCCGGCGCCGTCGAGTACGCCGCCGCCAAGGGTGCCCCTGCTGTCGAGGGCTACCCGGTCGACAACAAGGGCCAGAAGGTCGACCTCACGATGGCCTTCGTCGGGACCCGCGCGGTTTTCGAGCGGGCCGGCTTCACCAAGGCCGCCGATACCGACGCGATCGCCGGCGGCTTCCCTCGCATCCTCATGCGCCGCAGCCTGGCGTAGCGTCGGATCCGGACGTCTCCCTTCCGGATCGGACCCCGACATGCCTCCCGACGCGAGCCCCACCGCGCGAGCGCTGCTCGCCCTGGAGCTGATCCAGTCGAGCCCCGGGATCACGGCCGACCGGCTCGGGACGAGGCTCGGGGTGACCGAGCGGGCGGCCCGTCGCTACGTGGGCATCCTGAGGGAGGCCGGCATCCCGATCGACTCGGTCCGTGGGCCCTATGGCGGCTATCGCGTCGGGCGTGGGCTGCGGCTGCCGCCGATGGTGTTCAGCGCCACGGAGGCCCTCGGACTCGTCATGGCCGCCCTGGACGGACACCACGCCGCGAGCGACCCCAGCGACCCGGTGGGCAGCGCCCTCGGGAAGCTCATCCGGGCTCTGCCGGAGCCCGTCGCCGCTCATGCGGAAACCGTCCGGCGAACCACCGCGCCAGCGCCCGACCGCGCTGCAGCACGGCCTGATCCGGGCACGACGGCGACACTCGTCGAGGCGTGCTCGAGCCATCGGACGGTGCGGCTCGACTATCGCTCCGAGGCCGGCTCCGAGTGGGTGGTCGAGATCGAGCCGTGGACGGTCGTGGTCCGCCATGGCCGGTGGTACGTGGTGGGGCGGTCGCTCCAGCACGGCCAGACCCGGACCTACCGCGTCGACCGCGTGCGGCGGGTTGACCTGCTCCGTGAGCCTTCCGCGCTCCGAGTGGCTTGGACCCGGTCGAGCTCCTCGAGGAGCACCTCGCCGTCGGGTGGGAGTACGACGCGCACGTCGAGATCGCCGCCCCGCTCGACGTGGCAGGCCGTTGGCTGGCGCGCACCCTCGGCCGACTTGAGCCGCTCGATACCGAGGCGACGCTCCTGGTCGGCAGCACGAGCAACCCGGCGTGGTACGCGCAGCAGCTCGCCATCCTGCCCATGGCGTACCGGATCCGCGGCGGTCCCGAGCTCCGGGCGGCCGCCGTCGAGGTCGCCGGGCGGATGAAGGGGGCCGTGGATGTCCCGAGCGAACCGGAACGATAACGTCCGGAACCGGCCCTACCGTGTTGCGCATGAGCACTGATGACACACCGTGGGAACCACCGCTCGCCGGCACCGAGGTCGGGCACCTGCTCGGCGCACTCGACCGACTCCGCGCCACCTTCCGCTGGAAGGCCGACGGACTCGATACCGCCGCTCTGAACGCCACGATCGCTGCGTCGGCCCTGACCATCGGCGGCCTGCTCAAGCACTTGGCCGCCGTCGAGGACTTCTCCATGACGCGGAAGCTGCGCGGTGAGGACATGGGCGAGCCGTGGGCGTCCTTCGGCTACGACGGCAGCAACGACTGGGAGTTCATGTCGGCCGCCCAGGACTCGCCCGAGGAGCTCTACGCCCTCTACGACGGCGCCGTCGAGCGGACGCGGAGCCGGATGAGGGACGCGTTGGCGAACGGAGGCCTCGACCAGCCCGCGCACGCTGCCAGCGACGAGGGCGAGCATGCCAGCCTACGCCGGCTCATCTTCGACCTCGTCGAGGAGTACGGGCGGCACACCGGTCACGCCGACCTCATCCGCGAGGCGATCGACGGCCGTGTGGGCGAGGACCCCCCGCCCGGGTGGCGCCCCGTCTCAGGCCAGTTCGCCTTCGCCCATGACTGAAGCGGCCCGAGCACCCCCCCACATCGAGTGAACAGCTTTCGGGACACACATTCTGTTCACTCGATTGGGTCTGACGCCGGCGCGGCCGAGCGCGCGTGCGGAAGCCAGCCCAGCGGCATACGGACATCTCTGCTGTGATGATGTCGAGATCCGGCACCCGGCTCCGTTCCATGGGTGCGGGGCCAACCGGGCCCGCGACCGACTCGAAGGAGTGAGCACGATGCCCCAGTTCCTATTGCTCAAGCACTACCGCGGCGCCCCTGACCTGCCCGAGCCCGTCCCGCCGATGGACCAGTGGGCGCCCGAGGACGTGGATCGCCACCTTCGCTTCCTGGACGACTGCACTGCGATGCTCAAGGAGTCCGGTGAGCTCGTCGACGCCTCCGGGCTGGCTCCCGATCGCGTCTGGGTGCAGTACGGAGGAACGCCCGGCGCGACGCCGGTGACGACCGACGGGCCGTACCCCGAGACGAGTGACCTCGTGGCCGGCTGGTACTGGGTCGACGTCGCGTCCCGTGAGCGGGCGCTCGAGATCGCGGCCCACGTCTCGTCCGGCCCCGGCCCGGGCGGGAAGCCGATGTACGAGTGGATCGAGCTCCGCCAGGTCATGTTCTCCGTGCCCGTAGAGGCCGACTGAGTCAGTGGCTGTCGGACGGCTGTCGGGTGACTGTCGGGTGACTCCCAGCGACGAAGTGCTCCTGCGAACGCTCGTGCCGCAGGTCATCGGGGTCCTCGTCCGCCGCGGCAACGACTTCGCGGCGGCCGAGGACGCCGTCCAGGACGCTCTCATCGAGGCGGTGCGGCACTGGGCGGAGCATCCTCCGCGTGATCCGAAGGGCTGGCTCATCGGGGTGGCCACCCGGCGCCTCATCGACGCGGCACGGAGCGACCAGGCGCGGCGGTCCAGGGAACAGCGGGTCGACCACTTTCCGGCACCCGGGCCGACGGAACGCGAGGACGACACCCTCCTTCTCCTCTTCCTGTGCTGTCATCCGTCGCTGAGCCAGACCTCGGCCATCGCGCTGACCTTGCGCGCCGTCGGAGGGCTCACGACGGAAGAGATCGCCGAGGCGTTCCTGGTGCCGCTCGGCACGATGGCGCAGCGGATCAGCCGCGCCAAGCGGACCATCGCGGACGTTGAGCTGGGCCCGACGGGCGACCTCGCCTCGGTGCTCCGGGTCCTCTACCTCATCTACAACGCGGGCCACGGCGGCCGCGTCGACCTGGCCGCCGAGGCGATCCGCCTCACCAGGCAACTGGCGAGCGGGCACTCGGAGCCCGAGGTCCACGGCCTGCTGGCCCTGATGCTCCTGCACCACGCTCGTCGACGTGCGCGCTTCGACGCGGACGGCCGCCTCGTCACGCTCGACCGACAGGACCGCTCCCTGTGGGACACCGGCGAGATCGCCGAGGGCGTCCGGATCCTGCAGCAGGCGCTCGCGGCGAACCACCGCGGCGAGTACCAACTGCAGGCCGCGATCGCGGCGCTGCACGATGATGCGCCCACGGCCGAGGAAACCGACTGGGCCCAGATCCTCGAGTGGTACGACGAGCTCGTCTCCTTGGCGGACAACCCGATCGCGCGGCTGAGCCGGGTCGTCGCCCTTGCGCACGCGCTCGGGCCCGACGCCGCGCTCGCCGAGCTCGAGACCCTCGAGCCGGTCGTCGGGGAACGGCATCGCTACTTCGCCGTGCGTGCCTACCTCCTCGAGCAGGTCGGCGACTTGGCTGGGGCTGCCGAGCACTACGCGACGGCCGCGCGGCGAACGACGAGCATCCCGGAGCGCGACCACCTGACCCGTCGGGCTGCCACGCTCCGCCACGAGGCTCGGGAAGGTTGAGCGCTGCTGCTGGGTTGAGCGGGACATGACCGACTACGGCCACGACCTGCTCTTCGGCTCCTTCATCACGCCGGCCAACGCGGCGCCTGACAACGTCGTCGCCCTGGCCCAGCTCTCGGAGGAAGCGGGTCTGGACCTCGTCACGTTCCAGGACCATCCGTACCAAGCGGCCTTCCTCGACACCTGGACGCTGATGAGCTTCGTTGCCG
The DNA here is from genome assembly GCF_040414665.1 of Intrasporangium sp. GTDB lineage: Bacteria > Actinomycetota > Actinomycetes > Actinomycetales > Dermatophilaceae > Intrasporangium. The sequence continues at coordinate 35,812 of NZ_JBEDUL010000073.1, read as the reverse complement.
CCCGGACCGAGCGGGTGCGTATTGCCGGCAACGTCCTTAACCTCCCGCTCCGGCAGCCGGCGGTCCTCGCGCGCGCCGCGGCCAGCCTCGACCTGCTCAGCGGCGGGCGCGTCGAGCTCGGGCTCGGGGCCGGTGGCTTCTGGGACCCGATCGTCGCGATGGGCGGCGAACGCCTCAGCCCCGGCGAGTCGCTCACGGCGCTCCGCGAGGCGATCGACGTCATCCGCGGCATCTGGGACAAGGGCAATCCCGAGCGGCTCGTCATCGACGGCACACACCACCGGGTCAGCGGAGCCAAGCGCGGACCCGCCCCAGCACACGACATCGCGATCTGGGTCGGCGGTCTCAAGCCGCGGATGCTGAGGCTCATCGGCGAGAAGGCCGACGGCTGGCTGCCCTCGCTCGCCTACCTCAAGGGCATCGAGCAGATCGCGGAGTCGAACGCCCGCATCGACGAGGCCGCCTCGGCAGCCGGGCGTGACCCGAGGCAGGTGCGGCGTCTGGTCAACCTCGGCGGCCAGTTCACCGCCCAAGCGAGCGACCGGCTCCTCGTGGGACCGCCCAGCCAGTGGGCGGAGCAGCTGGCGACGCTCGCGCTCGAGCATGGCCTGAGCGCCTTCATCGTCGTGGGTGACGACCCGAACCAGCTCGCCCTCCTCGGCCAGGAGGTCGCCCCGGCGACGCGCGAGCTCGTCGCCGCAGAGCGCGAGCGACGCGGGACCGCGACCGTCCGCCCCGGTTCGGGACGCTGATCGGCACCATGGACCTCGGACAGCCGCTCGAGTTCGGCACGTTCATCACGCCGCTCAACGGCCAGGCAACGGACGACCCTCTCGCCCCCGTCAGGCTCGCGCAGCTCAGTGAGGCGGTCGGACTCGACCTCGTGACATTCCAGGACCACCCCTACCAGCCCCGCTTCCATGAGACGTGGACGCTCCTCAGCTGGGTGGCGGGACAGACGGAGCGCATCCGGCTGGCACCCAGCGTCATCAACGTGCCGATGCGCCAGCCGGCCGTCCTCGCCAGGGCTGCCGCCAGCCTCGACCTGCTCTCGCACGGGCGACTCGAGCTCGCGCTCGGTGCCGGCTACTTCTGGGACGCCATGGAGTCGATGGGCGTGGATCGCCTCTCCCCCGGCGAGTCGGTCGACGCGCTCGAGGAGGCCATCGACATCATCCGCGGCGTCTGGTCAGCGAGCCAGCGGAATCCATTGCGTACCAAGGGGGCCCACCACCGCGTGAATGGCATCGACCGCGGCCCGGCGCCCGCTCACACCATCCCGATCTGGGTGGGCGGAGGAAAGCCCCGCATGCTCGATCTCATCGGCCGGCTCGCCGACGGGTGGGTCATCCCGGGCGGCAAATCGGGACTGACCGACCTGTCCACCGCCGGCCGAGCCGTAGACGCCGCTGCGATCGGGGCCGGCCGCGACCCACGCGAGATCCGGCGCATCGCCAACGTCTCGGGCCACTTCGGCTCCCGCGACGGCGGCTTCCTCGACGGACCGCCCGCGCAATGGGTTGAGCAGCTCCTGCCCGTCGTCGTCGATCACGGCGTCGGGACCGTCATCCTCGCCTCGGATGATCCGGGCTCGATCGAGGCCTTCGCCGGCGAGGTCGTGCCCGCCCTCCGCGAGGCGGTCGCTGCCGAGCGGGCCGCTCGTGGCACCGCGACGCGGACCATCGCGAGCAGCTTCGTCCGGGTCCAGCGCCACGTAGGCATCGACTACGAATCCATCCCGGCCACCTTGGCGCGGGACGCGGTCGAGCCCGGCGACGCCGCTTACGCGCGCCTCCGGTCCACCTACCTGCGGGGCGGGAATCCCGGCCTCGTGCTGCAGCCACGCGATCCGAGTGAGGTCGCCGAGGCGGTGCGATGGGCCCAGACCCAGCCGGTCCCCTTGTCGGTGCGCAGTGGCGGTCACGGCATCAGCGGTCGCTCCACGAACCACGGCGGCATCATCATCGACCTGCGCCAGCTCCGGTCGATCGACGTCATCGACCCGTCCACCCGACGCGTCAGGGTCGAGCCGGGGGCTCGCTGGGGTGAGGTCGCGGCGGCCCTGGCTCCCCATGGCTGGGCCCTCACCTCCGGGGACTACGGCGGTGTCGGAGTCGGCGGCCTCGCCACGGCAGGCGGCATTGGTTTCCTCGGGCGATCGCAGGGCCTGACCATCGACCGGCTGCGGGCTGTCGAGCTGGTCCTCGCCGACGGATCCAGGGTGCGTGCAAGGGAGGACGAGCGTCCCGACCTGTTCTGGGGCGTCCGCGGTGCCGGCTTCATGCTCGGCATCGTCACGGCCTTCGAGTTCGAGGCCGGCGAGGTCGGCGAGGTCGGCTTCGCCCAGCTCGTCCACGACGTCACGTCGGACGTGGCCGGCTTCCTCGAGCGGTGGGGCGCTGCCGTCGAGTCGTCACCGCGCGACACGACCAGCTTCCTCATCATGGGGCCGCCCCGCGACGGCCGGGTCATCGCCCAGACGATGAACGTCGTTGTCTCCGACGACTCCGAGACAATCCTGTCCCGGCTGCAACCGCTGGCCAACACCGCGCCGCTCATCGGGCAGCAGGCACAGATCCTGCCCTACGAGGCGCTCGTCGTCCCACCACCGGCGATCCACGACGCGCAGGGCCAGCCGGTGTCCCGCTCCGGTCTGCTCGACCGCATCACCCCCGAGTTCGCGAAGCAGGCCGCCGAGCTGCTCCGCTCGGGAGCGACGTACTTCTTCCAGATCCGTGCCCTCGGCGGCGCGACCCAGGACGTGTCGCCCGATGCGACGGCCTTCGCCCACCGGTCGGCCGCGTTCAGCGTGGTCGCACTCGGCGCGACGCACACCCTGCTCGACCGCGAGTGGGACGGCCTGGCCCACCACTTCAACGGCCTCTACGTCAGCTTCGAGACCGACCGCCGGCCCGAGCGCCTCACTGACGCCTATCCACCCGCGACGCTCGCACGGCTCCGCGAGCTCAAGCGGACCTACGACCCCGACAATGTCTTCACGGACAACTTCCCGCTGGACCGGTAGGCGCCGCCCCGCGGCGCGATGCGTCAGGGGTGCAAGCGCGTGCCCTTGAGGATCCGGTCGACCGCATTCTTCGGAGCATGCAGGGCGAGGCCGACCAGGTCGAGCGAGTCCGCGGGCGCCGTGGCAACCACCGCCCGGTTGGCCGCATCGTGCCCCGTCGAGAACATGTCCTTCGTGTAGATCGCGAGCGGAGTCCCTCGTCGCACCGCGCGCTCGTGCGCCGTCGCGACCGCCGCTGGCGAGCCCTCGAAGATGAGCACCGGCATCCCGAGCAACGGGAGGTAGGAGCGACCGGCGGCATCGGCATAGGGCTGCCCGACGAGCTCCGGGTGCGCCGCCGTGACGCCGCTGATGAGGAAGGCCGTCACGTTGAGCCGCTGCCAGACCTCGAGGTCGTCACGCACGACGACCGCGATCTTGGTGTCGAAGGGCGGGGTGAGCAGGTCGTCCATGGCCAGAGTCTGCCGCGCCACCCCAGCAGGCGCGACGGAGGGTCAAGCGCGCTGGGGGTCCGCACCAGGTGGCCACCTGGACGCAGCGCCGGCCCATGCCGACCTGACCGACTAGGAGCAGGCCGGGGCGCTGCGCCCCGCGGCGATGGACGCGGCCGAGGCCTTCGGTCCCGAGGCCCATCGCCTCGCGCCGGCCGCTCCTGGCCAACCCCCTCCTGGGCAGCAGCCCCGCCCAGCTCCGCGAGATGGCCCGGACCTACCTGCCGTCGTCCGTCGATCGGCTGTGCCACTGGCTGGACACCGGCCGCTTCACCCGTGCGCTCGCGACGGCGTGACGAGCATTGCGCTGGAAGGCAACTCAGCGGCATACGGCATCATCCCGTATGCCGCTGCGTCCGCTCCCGCTCGCCGCTCGCCTCCCGCTCGTCCCACCCCGCAACACGCCCGAGAACTCGGAACTCACCACTGTTGCTTCAGGGTGAGTTACGCGGTGCCGGGCGTGTTGCGAGTTGGCTTTCGCTGGAAAGCAACTCAGCGGCATACGACATTGGCCGTATGCCGCTGAGCTGAGTTGGGCGTTCAGCGCTTGCGAAGCGCCCACGTCCCGTCGGCGAGAGCCTTGTCCGGGTGCTGGATGTTGAGGAACAGCGTCTTCGGGTCCTTGCCGAAGTAGATGCCCGAGATCTCGGCACCCGTGTCGACGAGGGAGGCGAACTGCTCGACGGAGTCAGCCGCACCGTCCCGGTCGGTGTCGAGGCCGGCAACCCACACGTCGGAGAGGTAGTTGTCCTCGACGATCCAGAGACGGCCGTCGGGACCCTGCGCGAGGTTGTCCGGGTTGTTGAAGCCGGTCACGCCCGCGCCCGAGTTCTCGACCGGGACGTTGACGCCCTTCTCGACGAATGAGGTGAGCTCGTTCTTCGTGAGGTCGATCGCCACGACGCGGTCTTCCGACGTGTTGGCGACATAGAGCGTGCTGCCAATGACCTCGACGTCCTCCGGACGGCCGAATTCCGTTGCGGCGACGTCGTTCGCGGCCTCGTCGGCATCCACGACCACCGTGTCCATGTCGAGGGCCACCCACTCGAAGGCCCCGACTTTCTGCTGATACGTGCTCGAGCTCCACTTCTGCTCGGCATCGGTGAGGCCCGTGAGCTTCAGGGCGTAGAGCTGGCCATCGGACAGGTCGCCGCGCTTGGTCGGCACGAACTTGAAGATCGATCCGCCATTGAGCTCGTCGATGACGTAGACGGTGCCATCGCCGAGCGCCTCGATGCCCTCGTGCCGCAGGATGCCGACCTCGCGGCGCTCCTCCACTCTCGTGACGACGGTCGGGTCCTTCGGGTCGAGGAAGGCCTCGAAGAGGCGGCCGCTGTCGCTCTCCTCGGCGAAGAGCAGCGTGCCCCACGGCGTCCACCGCAGGCCGTCAAGGCGCCGCCAGTCCTCGCGCTGGGCGATGACCTTCGCCTTGCCCGTGTCGAGGTCGACGACGGACAGCGAGCCGTCCGAGCCGACTTCGTGGGTGCGGTAGAGGAAACGGCCCGCCATGGGGCCCGTCTCGTTGACGGTGTTCATGTCGGTGAGGTCGTCGGCGCCGACGTAGATGTCGAGCTGCGTCTCGTCGACGACGAGCTGCTGGGTGAAGCCGCTGGGGATGATGAACGGGTCGGTCCAGTCGGCGCTGGCGGTGGCGTAGGGGGTGCCGTCGATCGGCTCGAAGCTCATCGGGCCGTTGGCGGCGGTGGCGCCTGCGGGAATCATGGCGGCGGCTGTCGCGGAGAGGGCGACGGTGGCCGCAATGCTGCGGATTCGCATGAGAACTGCTCCCTGAGTCAGTTGGTGAGGGACGGCCTCAACGTAGGGAGCGGTGGTGTCGTGAGGTTGACCTGTGGTGGGCGCGCAGGGGCGGTTTCATGAACAGCTCGGGACGGCGAGTCGCATCCTGCTCCGCAACGCGGAGCAGGATGCGATGCGCACCCGGCGCCCAGTCAGGCCCGCAGCGCCTCCGCGAGCTGGCGGAAGTCCTCGACGAGAACCGCCATGTCGTCGTCGGTGTGCGCGAGCGACACGAGCCACTGCTCGTCGAGTCCGGGCGGCGTCAGGACACCCCGGTTGACACCCCACAGCCAGGACAGCTCGGCCAGGCCGAAGTCGGTGGCCTTGTAGTCCCGATAGTTGCGCACCGGCGTCGCCGACCACGTGACGCAGCCCTTGACGCCGAGACCGACGGTGTGGGCGGGCAGCTCGTGGGCGGCGATGATCTCGTCGATCGCGTCCATGGCGCGGTTGTTCATGGCTTCTGCCGCATCGAGGGCCTCCGGCGTGCAGATCTCGTCGACGGCACGCGCGGCCGCCATGACAAGCGGGTTGCCGTTGTAGGTGCCGAAGTGCGCCATCCGCCCGTCGACGACGACCTCCATGATCTCGCGCTTGCCGCCGAAGGCCGCCAGGGGCAGGCCGCCACCGATCGACTTGGCGAGGGTGATGAGATCGGGCTGGACGCCGAGTCGCTGGGCTGCGCCGGCGTAGCCTGCGGTGAGTCCGGTCTTGACCTCGTCGAAGATGACGAGGACGCCGTGCGCGTCACAGGCGGCCCGGACGCCGGCGAGGTAGCCCTCGTCGGGCACGACGATCGACAGGTTCTCGATGACCGGCTCGATGACGAGCGCCGCGATGTCCCGGCCATGCTCGGCCAGCACCCGCTCGAGCTGCCCGAGGTCGTTGTAGGCGACGACGTGGACGGTCCCCGCCTCGACGTCGAACGGGACCTCCGGGATGGGTTCCTCCGCCGGGCCGATGTCTGCGAGGTCAGGCTTGACCGACACCTGGAGCGCGTCGTAGCCGCCGTGGTAGCCGCCCTCGATCTTGATGATGGCCTTGCGGCCGGTGTGGGCCCGGGCCACCCGGATCGCATACATGAGCGACTCGGTGCCGGAGTTGGTGAAGCGGAGCAGGTCGAGACCGAAGCGGCCCTGGAACCGTTCAGCCATCTCGGTCGCCTGGGGAGAGGGCGTCACGAAGAGCGTCCCCGTGTGCGTCAGGGCCTCGGTGACGTGCTCGACGACGACCGGGTTGAGGTGGCCGACGAGCATCGCGCCAAAGCCCATCGACAGGTCGAGCAGCCGATTGCCGTCGACGTCGGTGAGCCACGCACCTCGCGCGGAGGCGATGGAGATGGGGTAGGGCTCCCAGTGCTGGAACGAGCTGGTCACGCCAAGCGGCAGCGAGCGGCTCGCCCGCTTGTTGTGTTCGCCGGAGCCCCGCGACCACGACGTGAACCGCTCCCACTCGGCCGCCAGGAGCTGCTCCACGCGGCGGGGATCGATCGGCTGGGACCGCTCGGGCAGGCGGCGTCTTGTCCCCGGGTCGTGGGCGGTGCTGGTCTGGAGCGTCTCGGTCATCGCTGTCTCCTTCGCTGGAGCCCAAAGACTAACGAATCCGTCTGACCGAATGCTAGTTCGCCGCTGAAACCGTGGCGCCTGAGGCGACGGCGCTTCGGATTCCGTCGTTGCCGGACAGGTCAAGGTCAAAGGTCCCGATCCCGGCGTGCGCGGCCCGTGGGCATTGTCACGGGTGCGACCCTGCGGCAGGGGGAGGAGGCCGCAGGACAATGGACCCAGGGCGTTTCGGCCGTGCGCCCAGCCGGGCGGACGGCACTTCGATGAAGTACGAGGTGTTTGAGATGAAGGCGCTTGTTTACCACGGACCGGGCCGCAAGGTGTGGGAGGACGTCCCGGATCCGAGCCTCAAGGATCCCGCCGACGCCATCGTCAAGATGGAGGCGACGACGATCTGCGGCACGGACCTGCACATCCTCAAGGGCGACGTGCCAGCGGTGACCGACGGCCGCATCCTCGGCCACGAGGGGGTCGGCGTCGTCACGGAGGTCGGCTCGGAGGTCAGCAAGCTCAAGGTCGGTGACCGGGTCATCGTCTCGTGCATCAGCAAGTGCATGAAGTGCGACTACTGCAAGGCTGGACTGACGTCGCACTGCCAGACCCTCGGCGGCATCGGCTGGGTCTTCGGCCACCTCATCGACGGCACGCAGGCCGAGTTCGTCCGCGTTCCCTTCGCCGACAACGGTCTCATCCCGCTGCCCGAAGGCGTCACGCCGGAGCAGGCGGCCATGCTGAGCGACATCCTGCCCACGGGCTACGAGATCGGCGTCGTCTACGGAGAAGTCAAGGAGGGCGACGTCGTCGCGGTCATCGGTGCCGGCCCCATCGGGCTCGCCGCGATCATGACGGCAGGGCCACGGGGCGCCTCGAAGATCATCGCGGTCGACGGGGACGCCTACCGGCTCGAGCAGTCGCGGGCCTTCGGGGCCACCGACACCATCGACATCACGAAGACCGACGACGTCGTCGCCGAGCTGAAGAAGCTGAGCCGCGATGGTCTCGGGGTCGACGTGGCCATCGAGGCAGTCGGGATCCCGGCCACCTTCACCACCGCGCTCGACTCGATCCGGCCCGGCGGCCGCGTCGCCAACGTCGGAGTGCATGGCCAGCCGGTCAGCTTCCCGATCGAGCGTGACTGGATCAACAACATCACCATCACGACTGGACTCGTCAATGCCACGACGGCCCAGGAGCTGCTCGGCCAGATCGAGGCGGGTGCGATCGATCCGGGCAAGTTCGTCACCCACCACTTCACGTTCGACCAGTTCATGGAGGCGTACGACACCTTCGGGAACGCGGCCGACAACCGGGCGCTCAAGGTGCTCCTGACCAACAACGGCTGATCCTGTCGGGGGGAGCCCAGCGACAGACGTGCCATGCCGTATGCCGCTGGGCTGACCGGCTGCCCGACGACCCGTTGTCGAGCAGCCGGGTTTGTGCCTGCGAGACGGTGCCCGGCGGCGTACCGTTGAAGCGTGAACACAGTGCATCTCACCGACACTGAGCTGGCGCTGACCCGCAACGCCATGCAGTCCTTCCTGAGCACTTTCGGCCATGACGAGGCGGACGTTCGCGAGCAGGTCAGGAGCGTCATCGCCAAGCTCAACGCGGCCGAGCAGGAAGAGGAGGAGCCGATCATCATCGGGTGATCTGCCCGACACCGGCGCGCGAGCGACGCGCGACGTCAGGCGGAGTCGAAGGCCCGCTGCAGTTCGGCGATGTCGAGCTTCTTCATCCGGAAGATTGCATCGGCGACGGCTTGCTGCTTGGCCGGGTCATCGGACTCGAGCGCGTTGAGCATGCTCGGGACGACCTGCCATGAGAACCCGTACTTGTCCTTGAGCCAGCCGCACATGCTCTCCTCGCCACCGTCCGCAGTCAGCCTGTCCCAGTAGTGGTCTATCTCGTCCTGGTCGGCGCAGAAGATCTGCATGGAGATGGCCTCCGAGAAGGTGAACTCAGGCCCACCGTTCAGGGCGGTGTACGGCTGCCCGTCCAGCTCGAAGTCGACGGTCATCGCGGTCCCCGGGCCGAACGGAGCGGGGAACGGACTCCCCTCGGGGTAGGGCTGGACCCGCGTGACGCGAGAGTTGGGAAACACGGAGCAGTAGAAGGCTGCCGCCTCCTCGGCCTGGCCGTTGAACCACAGGCACGGCACTGTTCGGGGCATCGTCGACCTCCTTGGCTCGGCACCGGGTGCCCGAGTTGGACAGGTACCGACGCTAGTCCGCCGACAACGACGGGTCGACCCCTTGGTGTCAGGGCGTCAGGTGACCGGGTCGGCCTGCGGCGCACGGATCGGGATCGGGCCCGTCGGGTCGTCCAGCTCGATGGACCAGCTGTGCGGGACCACCCCGGCCGCGGCGGCTCGACCCTCGGTCGCTCGGCGCCTCGTGCCCGAGGGGCTGTCGCCGACCAGCTGCAGCTGCGGCCCTCCGTCGCGCCGGGGACCCTGGCCGTCGAGGAGCACGCGCACCTCCTCATGGCCGACCTCCACCGGCTCGCCACGCACGCTCAGGGTCACCGGCTCGCCCACCTCGATGACGAAGCTGATTGCCTCGCGGTCCAGCCTGACCCGGAGCCGGGACTGGTGCCAGCGCATGCGCCAGGTCATTGACGGCCAGCCCTCCGGCAGCCGGGGGTCGAAGGTCAGGCTGCCCCCGTGGTCACGCATGCCGCCGAAGCCGGCCACCAGGGCGCTCCACACGCCTCCCGTGGAGGCCACGTGCACCCCGTCGACGGTGTTGCCGTGCCGGTCGGCCAGGTCGACGAACAACCCGGCGTAGAAGTAGCGCAGCGCGAGCTCGTGGTATCCCACCTCGGCCGCGACGATCGACTGCACGACCGCGGAGAGCGAGGAGTCCCCGGTGGTGATCGGGTCGTAGTAGTCGAAGTCCAGGAGCTTGTCCTCCTCGCTGAAGTGGTCGCCCACGAGGTAGAGCGCCAGCACGACATCGGCCTGCTTGAGCACCTGGAAGCGGTAGATGACCAGCGGGTGGTAGTGCAGCAGCAGGGGCCGTCGGTCCGCCGGGGTGGCATCGAGGTCCCACACCTCGCGCTCCAGGAAGTGACTGTCCTGCGGGTGGACCCCGGTGCGCTCGTCGTAGGGAATGTGCATGCCCTGGGCACACCGTTCCCACGTCGCCACCTCCTCCTCCCTCAGGCCGAGACGGGCCACCGCCCGCGCCATCTGTCCGGGGTCTGACCGCTTCAGCTGGCGGACGGCGTCAACCGCTGCCTCGAGGTTGTGCCGGGCCATGACGTTGGTGAAGAAGTTGTCGTTGACGACGGTGTTGTACTCGTCGGGTCCGGTGACGCCGTGGATGTGGAACGACTGGTCGCCGTTGAGCTGCCAGAAACCCAGGTCGGTCCACAGCCGGGCCGTCTCGACGAGGATGTCGACACCATGGTGGAGGAGGAACTGTTGGTCACCGGTCGCCTGCACGTACTTGCTCAGGGCGTAGGCGATGTCGGCGTTGAGGTGGTACTGCGCCGTGCCGGCCTGGAAGTAGGCGGAGGCCTCCTCGCCGTTGATCGTCCGCCACGGGTAGAGCGCCCCGAACTGGGACAGCTCAGCGGCGCGGCGACGAGCGGGATCCAGCATCCCGTGCCGGAAGCGCAGCGCGTTTCGCGCCGCCTGCGGGTGGGTGTAGGTGAGGAACGGCACGACGTAGCACTCGGTGTCCCAGAAGTAGTGGCCCCCGTAACCGGTGCCCGTCAGGCCCTTGGCGGGGATGCCCTGGTTGCCGGCTCGGATGGTGGCCTGCCCGAGCTGGAACAGGTTCCATCGGATGCCCTGCTGCACCGCGGGCTGATCCTCGACCTCGACGTCGGACTCGGCCCAGAAGCGCTCCCACTGCTCGGCGTGCTCCCGGTGGAGGCGCGGCACGCCTGCCGAGACTGCGCGGTCCAGGGTGCGTCCGCAGCGGTCGGCCAGCTCACGCGGCGGCACGCCGCTCGAGGTGTGCACGGCGACGAGCTTCTCCACCCGCACCGGCCGGCCGCGCTCGGCGGCGATCTCGTAGACCTGCTTGGCCAGGTCCTCCTCGACGCTGCGCCGCTGCGTCCGCTGATTGTCGGTCTCGATCGCGTGATGAGCGAGGGTGGCGATGGTCATCTTCGAGTTGGTGCATCGGTACCCGAGCAGCAGCCGGTCGTCGACGATCTCGTGGCGACGCGGCTGCAGGACGCGGTGCTCGAACGACTCGGCCTGCCGGGGATCGAGGCCCTCGCCCATGGCCGCCGAGCTGACGCGGTACTCGTCCGAGCCGTCCTGGCGGTTGAGGATCGAGCTGGAGATGACGAGCGAGGCATCCCCGTCGAGCATCTCGACCTCGAAGGTCATGACCGCCAGATGCCGCTCGACGAGGCTGGTCATGCGGGTACTGGAGATCCGGACGCGCTTGCCCGAACTGGTGCGCCAGATCAGGTCCCGGGTCAGCAGCCCGCGTCGCATGTCCAGGGTGCGCTCGTAGGACTCGAGATCGGCGTTCGACAACAGCAGCGGCTCGTCGTCGACGTAGAGCTTGATCGTCTTGGGGTCCGGGACGTTGACCATCGTCTGACCCACCCGGGCCAGGCCGTAGGCCTCCTCTGCGTGCTGGATCGTCCATGTCTCGTGGAAGCCGTTGACGTAGCTGCCATGGGTGTGCGTGTCGCGGCCCTCCTCGACGTTGCCGCGCAGGCCGAGGTAGCCGTTCGAGACGGAGAACAGCGTCTCGGTGAGCCCGAGGTCATCCTTCCCGTAGGCGCACTCGACCAGCCGCCACGGGTCGATGGGGAAGCGACTCCGGTCGAGGGGGTCGACGGGTTGTGGCGGGCGATGCCACGAGTCGGTCTGCATGGGGCTCTCCGGGGTCATGGGTGCGGTTGGGAGACGGGACCGGCCGTGGGGACCAGCTCGGCCAGGTCATTGACGACCACGTCGGCACCTGCTTGGCGCAAGGTGTCCGCGCCGACGCCACGGTCGACGCCGACGACGATCCCGAAGCCTCCGCGGGCGCCGGCGGTAACGCCGGAGACGGCATCCTCAACCACGGCGCAACGGGCCGGCTCGACGCCGAGCTGCTCAGCGGCATACCGGAAAGTGTCTGGCGCCGGCTTGCCGGCGAGCCCCTGCTCGGTCGCGACGGACCCGTCGACGACGATCTCGAACCGCTCGGCCAGCCCCGCCGTGTGGAGCACATGCGGGCCGTTGCGGGAAGACGTGACGACCGCGGCCGGAGTGCCACGGTGCTCGAGGTCGTCGAGCAGCGCGACGGATCCGGGATAGGGCTCGATCCCCTCGGCATCGAGGAGCTCGTTGAACAGCACGTTCTTGCGGTTACCCAGACCGCAGATGGTCACCTCGTCTGGCGAGTCCTGCGGCGTCCCCTGAGGGAGGTCAATGCCCCTCGAGCGCAGGAACGCCTCGACGCCCTCGTAGCGCGGCCGTCCGTCGACATGGTGGAAGTAGTCGTCGTCCGTGTAGGGCGAGCGGTCGGCCTCGCCGTGCTCCGGCAGCCGCTCGAGGATGTCGGTGAAGAGCTGCTTCCACGCGCGCATGTGGACCTCGGCGGTCGGCGTCAGCACGCCGTCGAGGTCGAAGAGCACGGCGCCGGCGTTCTGCCATTCCATCTGCCCAACCGTAGGGCAGGAGGCAGGTCGCAGGGCAGGTGGGGCAGCACCCATGATCGGGTCACTCGCGGTCGTCGACGAGTGGCTCCTTGGGCAGGCGTCGGACCTTGTGGCGCCGACGCCGACGCTCGGGGATCATCGACCGCATCTCCTCGAGCTTGCCGAAGCAGAGCAGCCGGTCCTCGGCCTGCAGCTCGGTGCGGCGACGCGGGTTCGGGATGACGGAGGTGCCGCGGTGGAGCGTGAGGACGGTGATGTCGCGGTCGTCGAGGCCTGACTCCGCGATCGTCTTGCCGACGAGATCGGCGCCCGCGTGCACGACGAGCTCGGCTACGCCGTAACCGGTCGACACGGTGAGCCGCTGGCGCACGTCGATCTCCGGGAAGCCCACCTGGTGGGAGACGTAGTCGATGATGGCTCCGGCGACGTCGAGCTTCGTTGCCGTCTCGATGCCTTCGAGGCCGGGCGAGGAGTTGACCTCCATGACGAGCGGGCCGTCGACGCTCTCGAGCATGTCGACGCCGGCGACGCGCAGCCCCATGATCTGCGCCGACCGCACTGCGGCCTCCTCGTACTGTGGGGCCAGCGACACGGCCTCGACCGCGCCTCCGCGATGGACGTTGGAGCGGAACTCGTCCCCATGGGCGACCCGGCGCATCGCGGCCACGACCCGGTCACCGACGACGAGGGCCCGGATGTCCCGGCCGCGGCTCTCCTTGACGAAGCTCTGGATGAGCACGTTCTGCTTCGTGCTGTGGAGCGTCTCGATGATGGCCTCGGCGACGTTGACCTCGGGGGCCAGGATGACGCCGATGCCCTGGGTGCCCTCCAGCAGCTTGATGACGACGGGGGCCCCGCCGACCCGCTGGATCGCCGGCCGCACGTCCGCGCGGTTGCGCACGAAGGTGGTCGCAGGCATCCCGATGTGGTGCCGCGAGAGGATCTGGGTGGCGCGCAGCTTGTCGCGGGAGTTGGCGATCCCGTTGGCGGTGTTGGGCGTGTAGACGTCCATCTGCTCGAACTGCCGCACGACCGCGGTGCCGAAGTAGGTGATCGAGTTGCCGATGCGGGGCAGGACGGCGTCGTAGTCCGAGATCGGCCTCCCGCGGAACTGGAGGTCTGGGTCGGGACCGGAGAGATCGATCGCGAAGCGCAGGGTGTTGAGGACCTTCACCTCGTGCCCACGGTCGAGGGCGGCGGTCCGCAGCCGCTGCGTCGAGTACGACCGGGGGGCGCGCGAGAGGATCGCGATTTTCATGATGTCTACCTGCGAGGTCGATCGACGTGATGGAGCCGAACCATCTAAGCACTCGCCGGAGGCGCCGTGAGCCGCGCTGGTCTGCGGATGCGAGATGCCCCGGCGCTCTGCTGAGCACCAGGGCTTCTCGCCGGGCGATCACTCGATCGAGTGAACAGCTTTCGGGACCGAAGCTGGCTCGTGAGCGGGTTCGGGTCACCCCGTCACTTCACCTCGGACCGCATGGCCAGGCGCAGTCCCAGCAGCGCGGGGACGATGATCCAGACCCCGGCCGTGACCGCGACGTTGGCCCACTGTTCGCCGGTCACCTGACCGTTGAAGAGGAACGACTCCGCAAGGTTGAGGTCGATCCAGGGCCGCACGTCCGGGAACCAGTCCACCGTGGTCATGAGCAGCCCGAACAGGCTGGGCAGCACGAAGGCGTACATGAAGTAGACGACGAGCGCTGCCACCGAGCTGCGGATGAGCAGGCCCAGCATGGTGCCGGTCAGCAGGCAGAGCAGGCTGCCGAGCACGATGGTCGCGCCCTCGGTGAGGGAGACGTCCCACACCAGGTCGGCGCCGGTGATGGCCGTGCCGACGAGGTTGCCGACCGCGCCGACGGCGAAGGCGAAGAGCATCGCCACGACGCCGACCCCGAGGGAGGTGAGGCCCTTGGCGACGATGACCCGGTTGCGGCGCGGGACCAGGGTGAACGTCGTCAGGCCGCTGCGCTGGCTCCACTCGCCGGTGATCGACAGGGTGGCGATCATCGGAAGGATGATCGCCATCGGGAAGCCGACGGCCTTGGCGAACGTGTAGTACGTCAGCTCCGACTCGGGTGCCAGCAGGATGATCCCGACGGTCGTCCCGACGCCGGCGATGACGATGCTCGCCATGAGCCAGAAGCCGGACCTGGTGTTGAACATCTTGCGCAGCTCGACCGCGACGACGCGGGTGAGGGGGATCCGCTTGGGGGTGCCGCGATCTGCACGGCCGGCGGCGGTGGTGTCGAGGGAGTCGACAGTCATGGCGGTCATGCCGCTTTCCTTTCTCGTTGGGTGTCAGCGGTGAGCTGGAGGAACATGTCCTCGAGCCCGCCGTCCGCTGGGCGCAGCTCGGTGAGGGCGACGCCGGAGGCGTGTGCGGCCCAGCCGACGCGCGCGGCGTCGGCATCGGCACGCAGGGCGCCGTCGTCGGTCACGGTCGTCTGGACGCCGCGCTGGTCGAGGGCTCGCTGGAGCCGGAAGACGTCGGCCGCGCGGACGACGGTGCCCGCGGCACCCAGGAGCTCGGCCTTGGAGCCCTGGGCGACGATCCGCCCCTTGCCGATCATGACGATGTCGTCGGCGATGACCTCGACCTCGTGGAGCAGGTGCGAGGAGAGCAGGACCGTGCCGCCCTGGTCGGCGTAGCGGCGCAACAGGTCGCGCATCCAGCGGATACCGGCCGGGTCGAGCCCGTTCGCCGGCTCGTCGAGGATGAGCACGGCGGGGTCACCGATGAGGGCCGTGGCCACACCGAGGCGTTGGCGCATGCCGAGCGAGTAGTTGCCGACCCGCTGCCCGGCCTCGGACTCGGTGAGCCCGACCGCTTCGATGGACTCGTCCACGCGTCGGGCCGGCAGGCCCATGAACCGCTGCGCAAGGGTGAGGATCTCTCGGCCGGTGCGGCCGGCGTGCTGGGCCGAGGCGTCGAGCATGACGCCCACCTCGAGGCCCGGGTTGGGCAGGTCGGCGAACCGACGACCGAGGATCGTGGCGCTGCCCGACGTTGGTGTCGTCAGGCCGACCATCATCCGCATTGAGGTCGACTTGCCGGCCCCGTTCGGTCCGAGGAAGCCGGTCACCCGGCCGCTGCTGGCCACGAAGCTGACGTCGTCGACGACGGTCAGCTTGCCGTACGTCTTCGTCAGGGAGTCGATGGTGATCATGTGGAGGTGCCTTTCGCACTGGGTGATTGGATGCTTCAACGCTAGGAACGGGGCACCCTCCAGCGCGTCGTCGCGAGGTCGCGAGCAGGTCCGACGAGCCGACGATCTTTCGGGTCCGACGTTTGGAGGACGTCGGGCGGTCAGGCCAGCTCGGACGAGTCGAAGAGCCCGGACTGGTAGGCGAGGACGATGGCCTGGGCGCGGTCGCGCACGTCGAGCTTCTGGAGCAGTCGGGTCACGTGGGTCTTGACCGTCGTCTCGCTGATGAACAGCTCACGTCCGATCTCGGCGTTCGACAGTCCCCGTGTGATGAGCCGATAGACGTCGAGCTCCCGCGTCGTCAGGCTCTCGAACACGCGAGGGGGCGCATGCCGGCTCAGCCTGGTGAAGTGTTGGATGACGCGTTTCGTGACCGCAGGGGAGAGCAGTGCGTCTCCGGCCGCGATGGTGTGGACCGCGGCGATGAGCTGCTCGGGTGGGTCGTCCTTGAGGACGAAGCCGCTCGCCCCCGCCCTGAGCGCCTCATAGACGTAGTCGTCCAGGTCGAACGTCGTGAGGATGAGGACGCGGGCCGCCGGGTCGGCCGCCAGGATTCGTCTCGTCGCCTCGAGCCCGTCGAGCTCGGGCATCCGGATGTCCATGAGGATGACGTTCGGGTGGAAGCGTGCGGCCTGGGCGATCGCCTCGAGGCCGTTGCTCGCGTCGGCGACGACCTCGATGTCGGGCTCGTCGGCGAGCAGCATGCGGAAGCCGGCCCGCACCATCGACTGGTCGTCCACCACGAGCACCCGGATCGTCATCGGCCAGCTCCATCGAGGGGGAAGCGTGCGCGCAGCACGTAGCCGCCGGCTCGGGACGCTCCCGCCGACATCTGCCCGCCGTAGATCTTGACCCGTTCCCGGATTCCGACGAGACCGTGGCCGAGCCCGCTCTCGGAGCCCCCGTCGTGAGCGATGGCCGCGTCGCCAACCGCGCGGCCCGCGCCTCCCGCGCCTCCCGCGCCTCCCGCGCGGCCCGCGCGGCCCGCGCCGCCCGGGCCGTCGTCGCGGACCTCGAGCTCGAGCTCCCTCGGGCGGTAGCGGACCTGGACCTCCGCCTGAGTGGCGCCCGAGTGCTTGAGGCTGTTGGTCAACCCCTCCTGGACGATGCGGTAGGCCGAGAGGTCGAGTCCGGGCGGCAACGTCACCGGCTCGCCCTCGACCTCGAGTCGGACGGGCAGCCCGGCGGCCTGCACGTGCGCCACGAGCGTCTCCAGGTCATGCAGCCCCGGCTGCGGCTCCAGCTCGAGCGACTCGTCGTCGTGGCGCATCGCGTTGAGCAGTCGACGCATCTCCGCGAGCGCGGTGCGACCGGTCTGCTCGACCTCCTTCAGGGTCTCGCGGACCTCCGCGTCGCCGTCCGGCATCCGGTGGCGGACGGCGCCGACCTGCAGCACCATGACGCTCATCGCGTGGGCGACGACGTCGTGCAGCTCGCGGGCGATGCGTCCCCGCTCCTCCGCCACGGCGACCCGCGCCGCGATCTCGCGCTCCCGCTCCGCCCTGCTCGCCCGCTCCTCCGCGACCTCTGTCTGAACCGCGCGCTCGCGGAGCGCGTAACCCACGAGCCAGCTCATCCCGAAGAGCGCTGGCGTGAAGATGAGGTCGTCGCTCCCGTGGCCGGGGATGTTGTAGACGACCACCGCCGCACCGCCGACCGCGATGACGAGCCCGACCCGTGCCTCAACGTCGCGACGCAGGTTGCCCAGGAGGAGCGCCGCACCCATCCCGGTGAGGAAGAGGCCGGTGCGGTTGGCAATGAGCTGCCCGTCGAGGAACGACAACGCTGCGCTGAAGAGCCACATGGCCGCGGGCGCCCCGAAGGGGAACCGGCGTCGCGCGAGGAGCAGCAGCACGAGGAGGGCGACAGCGACAGCCTCGAGCCACAACGCGACCCCGGTCGGCCGCTGCGGGTCGTCCCGAGCGAGGACCCCGACCGCGCTCGCGAGTGCCGTCCCCACGATGAGGACGTCGACTCCGTGCCTCGACGCGAAACGCCATGCGTTCCCCACGTGTTCACGGTACTCAGCGGGGCTCCTGCAGTCGTCCTACGAAAGGAGGAGGCAGGGCGGCCTGCAGAAACAGCAAGGGGTATGCCGCTGAGCTGGCTCCCCGGTCAGCTGACCTCCGGACGTGGCTCAGTTGCTCCGATCACGGGCGGGCCCGTGTCGCAGGCGGAGGAAGCCACCGGGGAAGTTCGACGGCTGCAGCAAGAGGCGCGCCGGACCTGTCGCTGCCGCCATGACGACGTCCTTGCCGACGAACTCCGGCTCCGTGCACTCGAACTCGCGCCCGCCCAGCCGAACGGTGCACCGCCCGGCCGCACGTACGTTTCGCACCCAGTCTGTGCCGCGTCCCCACGGCAGTCCGACGAAGAAGGCGCCGGGCGTCGAGGTGAACGCGAGGGGCGTCGAGTACACGCGTCCACTCTTCCGACCGGAGTGCTGGAGCACCCCCCACAGCGGCACGAAGCGGCGGCCAGCCAGGAGGAGGGCGAACCGGTTGAACGTCTTGACCGAAGCAGGGGGACCAGCCATCCACCCACGGTAGAGCCCCCACCCCTTTGTCGAGTGTGCAGTTTGCGCCTGAATCCGCCCGGGCGCGAAGTGCACACTCGACCAGGAGGGAGCTGGGCACGAAGTGCCGCCGTGAACCCGCCCGTCACAAGCGGGGCCGTATGCCGCTGGGCTCCGTTCCGCGGCAGCCACCCCCTTGGTCGAGGGCGCAGTTTGCGCCGGAGGCTTGGGCAAGTGGCGGGCCTTGGCATCCGGCACGCACTGCACGCTCGATCGGGGGAGGCTGCGCTGGAAGCGAGCTCGCCGGCATCGGCGCAAACTGCACACTCGACCGGGGGGAGCCCGCGAGGGTCCCGGGTTTGCGGGCGCCGACCTGCGAGGATGTCGACGTGGTGGAGCCGACTCGTGTGCGCACCCAGGTCGGGTGGCGTGAATGGGTGACTCTCCCTGGTTTCGGGGTGCCGTGGATCAAGGCGAAGGTCGACACGGGCGCCCGGTCCTCGTCATTGCATGCCTTCGACATCGAGCACATCCTGCGCGACGGCGAGCCCTGGGTGCGCTTCTCCGTGCACCCGTGGCAGCGGTCCGACACGGACGCCGTGGTCGTCGAGTGCCCGATCCAGGACGAGCGGATCGTCCGCAGCTCGTCCGGGCACGCCGAGGAGCGCATCGTGGTGCTCGTCGACGTGGTCCTCGGCAAGCGCACCATCGAGGCGGAGGTCAGCCTGTCCAACCGCGACCAGATGGGCTTTCGCATGCTCATTGGACGCGAGGCGCTGCGCCAGGGCTACGTCGTCGATCCGGGCAGGTCCTACCTCGGCGGGCGTCCACGCCTCGCGATGCGCCGCCGGAACAGGGGTCGGTGATGGCGCGAGCGTCCTTCGGTATCGGACCGGTCCGCGTCCGCCCGGGCTACGCCCGTGAGGTCGAGCTGCCCATCACCCGACTCGTCACCGGTGCCGAGATCACCCTGCCGGTGCGGGTCGTGCACGGGCGCGAGGACGGCCCGACGGTGTGGGTCACCGCCGCGATCCACGGTGACGAGGTCGTCGGGATCGAGGTCATCCGGCGACTCGTGGCGCGGCTGAACCCGAAGGCCTTCCGGGGCACTCTCGTGGCCGTGCCCATCGTCAACGTCTTCGGCTTCACGTCGGGCGATCGCTACCTACCCGACCGGCGCGACCTCAATCGCTCGTTTCCGGGCTCGGCGCGAGGGTCGTTGGCGAGCCGTATCGCGCACCTCCTCATGACAGAGGTAGTGGGCCGCGGGGAGGTGGGGATCGACCTGCACACGGGCTCTTTCGGTCGGACCAACCACCCGCAGATCCGGGCCGACCTCGACGACCCGCGGACCCGTGAACTGGCTGCGGCTTTCGCGGCGCCCGTGATGATCAACGCGAGGCTGCGCGACGGCTCGCTTCGGGCGGCGGCCCAGGAGCGCGGCTCGGTCGTGCTGCTCTATGAGGCCGGCGAGGCGTGGCGCTTCGACGCGTGGGCCATCGAGGCGGGGGTCGTCGGGGTCCGCAGGGTGCTTGCGGCACTGGGCATGGTCGACCCCCTCGACGAGCCCGCGCCCACGCCGAGCCTCGTCTCCCGCTCCAGCGGCTGGGTCCGGGCCCGGCGCACCGGGATCCTCCAGCTCGATGCGGTCCTGGGCCAGCGGGTCGACGTCGGGGACCGGCTCGGGAGCCTCTCGGACTCCTTCGGCAAGACCCTGCGCCTCGTCCACGCCGACCGTTCCGGCATCGTCGTCGGCCGAACGACCACGCCGCTCGTCAACCGCGGCGATGCCCTCATCCACATCGCCGGGCTCGAGCCGGATCCCCCGGCAGAGCCGTCTCCGTCGGAGGCTGACGCGCTGCCTCAAGACCTGGAGCCCGACCTCAGCTGAATCGTGCGGAGGAGCGCGGTGGAGGGAGCCGTCGTTACGATGCGAGCATGCCTCGACTCGTGCTCACCGTCATCGGCGACGACCGCTCCGGCCTCGTTGAGGCGCTCGCCAACGTCGTCACCAACCACGGGGGGAACTGGGAGCACAGCCAGATGACCGAGCTGGCCGGCAAGTTCGCCGGCATCGTCGTGGTCTCTGTCCCGGCCGATCGTGCCGACGAGCTGACCAGCTCACTGGGCGAGCTCGAGGGCCTTCTCGAGGTGTCCGCGCATCCCGGCGCCGAGGCGGAGAGTGCCGAGGCCGCGCAGGCCCAGCCCACCCTGACCATCGACCTCGTCGGCAACGACCACCCAGGGATCGTCCACGACGTGTCCGCCGTGCTCGCCCGGCACGGCCTCAGCATCGAGACGATCGAGACCGAGACCCGGGACGCGCCGATGGCGGGTGGGCGCCTCTTCGAGGCGCACGTCGTCGTCGGCTTGCCGGCGTCAACCCAGGTCGGGCAGCTCCGCACTGACCTCGAGCGCCTCGCGACGGAGCTTCTCGTCGACCTCGACGTGAGCGAGGACTAGGACTACGCCGTATGCCGCTGAGCGCGGGCCCGCACGTCGTCGTCCTCGTCGAGGGGCGGAGTGACGCCGCGGCCGTGGCCGTGCTCCTGCGTGCCCACGGGCTCGACGGCGAGGGCCGAGTGAAGGTCGTGTCGATGGAGGGGGTGACCAACGTCGCTCGTGACCTGCGCAAGTCCCGAGACGAGCACCCGGACGCCATGGTGCTTGGTCTCTACGACGTCGCGGAGGAGCGCTTCGTCCTCGGTGCGCTGCGCCGGGCCGGCGTGCCGCTCGAGGCGCCGGTCGACCTTGTCGATCACGGCTTCTTCGTCTGTGACAGCGACCTGGAGGACGAACTGATCCGGGCGGTCGGGACGGCGGTGGTCGAGGACGCGCTCGACGAGATGGGCCACCTCGAGCGGTTCCGCACGTTCCAGTACCAGCCCGAGTGGCGCCACCGGAGCCTGACGGACCAGCTCCACCGGTTCGCCGGCAGTGGCTCCGGCCGGAAGGTGGCGCTGGCCGAGCGCCTCGCAGTCCGTCTCGACGCGACCACGACCCCGCCGCCCCTGGCCGGCCTGCTCGGCCGGATCGCGCAGCACCTCCACCCCTGATCGAGTGAACAGCTATCGGCCCGAATCATGTTCACTCGATCGTGCAGGGGCGTGAAGTCGCCTGGCGGTGACAACGGTTCGACGCCCATCGGGGGTTCAGGTGGGTGAGTGCTCGAGAGGCGAGCACAACCGAACAGGGGGAAACCCAATGCGTGCAATGTTGCGGCGCAGCGCCGTCCTCGCCACGGCCGTGACCGCGTCACTCCTCTCCGCCACGTCCGCGATTGCGGGCGGCGCACCCGACTACGGCGACGTGAACGTCGACATGCGGGCCGTGCTTCAGGACGGCGCCCTGACCATCGGGGGCACGTACCAGTGCGAAGGGCCCGGTCAGCGGCTGGGCAACGCCTCTGTCGAGATCTTCCAGCGCGGAGACCGCGTTGCGGTCGTCGTGCTCGAGGCGCTCACGTGCGACGGAGCAGACCACCGGTGGGAGGTCAGGGTCGCGGCCGAGAACGCCCGGCCCGGACGAGCCCTGGCGCACGGCCTGCTCCAGGTCTGCGAGGTTCCGGACGGGCCCTGCCCAGGCGTGCTCTTCGACGAGGACATCGTGGTGACGCCTCGCCGGTGATCCCGGGCCCACCGATCGAAAGAGCGGCTTCCGGCCGCGAGGGCGCTGCCACCGGAATCCGCGCCATTCCAGCGCCCGGGTCCCCATCTGGCGGGCCGAGCGAGTTGGCTGTCCGGCAGCTTCAGGTCCGGATCCTGTTCTTGCGATCGCCCCGGTCAGGTTCTGCGGCTGGGGAGGCCGGGGCCGTCGAGCCCGACCCCGAGCCAGGCGGCGAGGTCCTCGAGCTCTGCGAGGACCCCCGCCGTCATGGCCCGGGTGAACCGGACGTCCTGGTGGAGGGCGTTCACCCGGAGCACCTTCGCCTTGCGGTCGACCGTGCCGTCGACCTTGCCCACCAGCCGGTCGCCGTGAAGGACCGGTAGGGCGAAGTAGCCCCAGCGTCGTTGTGCAGCAGGCTTGTACATCTCAAGCGTGTAGTC
Source organism: Intrasporangium sp. (assembly GCF_040414665.1). Taxonomy (GTDB): domain Bacteria; phylum Actinomycetota; class Actinomycetes; order Actinomycetales; family Dermatophilaceae; genus Intrasporangium. Next base: position 13,551 of record NZ_JBEDUL010000073.1, on the reverse strand, counting down.
GAAGCCGAAGAGCTCGAGCGCCCGCTTCCGGTCGTGCGAGAGTCGATCGAACGGTGACAGCAGTGCCGTCCGGCCCTCGAACTCGTCGTCGACGCGCTCGAGCTGGCCAGGATCCACGCGCCACTCACCGGCAACGCCGTGAACCGCGGCAGCGACGCCGGCCTCACCGACGAACGGCGGCTCGGCGGGCATGTTCGTGCCAGTCGCGCGAGCGATGCCGAGCGCCCGGAGCCGTCGCTCATCCCGGATGCGCTTGGCATCGGCTGGCGTCACGTGCGGCAGGTCGGCCGGATACACCCGGGAGGACAGGTCCCAGATCCGCTGTCGTCCTTGGCGTCCGGCGATCGCGACCTCGCCCCGGGCGATGAGGAACTCGAGCATCTGCGTCACATTGCGGTTGTTCGTCCACCCGGTGGATGGCCATGGGACGACGCAGGTGTCCGGGATGTCCTTCGACTGCAGCGGTCCCTCTGCGTCGAGCCGGGACAGGATGTCGCGACGGAACGAGGCGTTGCCTTCGAACCAGGCCCGGGAATCGGGATACCTCGGGACCTCGTCTGCATCTGCCAGGTAGAGGGGCAGGTCCTCCATCGGTCGGATCAGGGCGTTGAACTCGACGAGTGACCGGTCCTGCTCGAGCGCCTTCTTCAGCTGAGCGGGCTCGTACGACGACCCCAGGCGACTCCAGGCGACGAGGTCCGCGCTCGGCGCCACTGCCGCGGTCGGGTCGAGCTGCAGGAGAGTCAGCTGGCGCACCATCTCGACAAGCTCCACGGGACGCGGCGCATCGAGCAGCTGCGCGCGCACCGCGATCCGCCGCGCCTGCTCACCGGTGAGCCGTTCCAGGTCCACGTCTCCGACGATAGACCGAGCGTGAGTCCGTTTGTGGCTCACAGCAACCCGCTCAGCGCGGCAGAAGGAAGTAGGAGAGCGCGGGACTCGTCGTCACGTCGACATAGGGGTAGCCGAGGGCCTCCACGTGCTGGTGGAAGGTGACGTCCCCCGCCACGCCCTCGAAGGCGCAGAGCACCCGCCCGTAGTCCGCTCCATGGCTGCGGTAGTGGAACATCGTGATGTTCCAGCGCGTGCCCAGCTGGGTGAGGAAGCGGGCGAGGGCTCCCGGGTGCTCCGGAAACTCGAACGAGTAGACCTGCTCCGGGAGGGCAGGCGGGTGGCCGCCGATCATGTAGCGCACATGCGTCTTCGCCGTGTCGTCGTCGGACAGGTCGATCACCGGGTAGCCCGCGGCCGACATCGCCTCCGCGATCTCGGACCGCTCCGCGTGCCCCCGGACGAGCTGGACGCCGACGAAGATGCGCGCGTCGTCCGACCCGTCGACGCGGTAGTTGAACTCCGTCACCGCGCGACCCTTGAGCACCCTGAGGAACTCGAGGAACGACCCCGCCCGCTCCGGGATGGTCACGCCGTAGAGGGCCTCGCGCTGCTCGCCGATCTCCGCGCGTTCGGAGATGTAGCGCAGGGTGTGGAAGTTGACGTTGGCTCCAGACAGGACGTGGGCCAGGCGCTCACCCCTCAGGCCATGGGACTCGACGTACTTCTTGAGGCCGGCCAGGGCCACCGCTCCGGCGGGCTCGGCGACGGCTCGCACGTCCTCGAAGATGTCCTTGATCGCGGCACAGATCTCGTCGGAGTCGACCGTGACGACGTCGTCGAGGTAGCTCCGGCACATCTCGAACGTCGTGTCGCCGATCCTTTTCACCGCCACACCCTCGGCGAAGCGGCTCACCTCGGGCAGCTCGACGGGCCTGCCTGCCGACAGGGCAGCGCTGAGGCAGGCGGCGTCCTCGGGCTCGACACCGATGACCTTGATCCCGGGCATGAGGTTCTTGATGAGTCCTGCGATGCCGGCCGCGAGCCCACCACCGCCGACCGGCACGAAGACCCGGTCGAGGTGGGCGTCCTGCTGAATCAGCTCGAGCCCGAGCGTGCCTTGGCCGGCGATGACGAGCGGGTCGTCGAACGGGGCGATGTACGTGTGGCCGTGCTGCGCCGCGAGTCCGAGCGCCTCGTCCTTCGCCTCGTCGAAGGTGTCGCCGAAGAGGACGACGGTTGCGCCGTGGCTGCGGACCGCATCGACCTTGATCGGCGCGGTCGTCACCGGCATGACGACGACGGCCTCGATGCCGAGCAGCGAGGCCGAGAGCGCGACCCCCTGGGCGTGGTTGCCCGCCGACGCGGCGATGACTCCACGGGAAGCCTCGCCCGGTGTCAGGGCACGCATCCTCGTGTAGGCGCCGCGGATCTTGAACGAGTGGACCGGCTGGCGGTCCTCCCGCTTGACCTCGACGGTGTTGCCGAGGCGTTCGGAGAGCGACTCCATCACCTCGAGGGGAGTGACAACGGCCGCCTCGTACACGGGCGCCCGGAGGACGTCGCGCAGCAGCTCGGCCCCGTTGCCACCGGCCCGGTCGCCGCTCGTCACCACAGTCGGCAGGGTAGACCCGGGTGGGGTCAGTCGGCGACTGCCAGCTCGAGGCTGCGAAGTCGGTCCGTGTCGGAGATGACGTCGATCGCGGTGATGTGATCTCCGTCGAAGGCGAAGGACAGGACGAGGAAGAGCTGCCCACGAGGCGCCATGACGATCCCTGCTGCTCCCTCGACGAGCGCCGGTGCGCTGTACCTCGCGCGGTGGGACGACGCCATGGCGGCGCGTGCCACGACCTCGGCCCCGCGCAACGACACGAGCCGCCCCGCCGGCGTCGCGCCCGCGTCCGCCCGAAGGACGACGTCCGGGTCGAGGAGCAGGAGCAGTCCCTGGAAGTCGCCGTCCCGGACGGCAGCGAGGTAGGCGTCGACGACCCGACGCTGCCGCGGCAGATCGGTAGGAGGGGTCGGTGTCCCACGCACCCGCCGCCGGGCCCGGGAGGCGAGCTGCCTGGCCGCCGAGGAGGACCGCCCGACGATCGGACCGATCTCGTCGAAGGGCAGGTCGAAGAGGTCATGGAGGACGAAGGCCAGTCGCTCTGCCGGCGAGAGCGTGTCGAGGACGACGAGCAGGGCCACCCCGACCGAGTCCGCGAGGATCGCTTCCTCCGCCGGGTCCATGCCCCCGCTTCCACTGGACGTCGGCTCTCGCCTCTCGGCGTCGAGCGGCTCCTCGAGCCGGGTCCTGCGCGAGCGCAGCATGTTGAGCGAGATCCGCCCCACGACCGTCGTGAGCCACGCGGCGAGGTTGTCGATCTCCTCGGCCTCGGTCCGGCTCAGGCGCAGCCACGCCTCCTGCACCGCGTCGTCCGCCTCCGTCGCGGATCCGAGGACGCGGTAGGCGATGCCTCGCATTCGGCCGCGGTGCTCCTCGAATCGAGCCGCCAGCCACGCCAGGTCGTCAGTTTCGTGGGTCATCTCGTCCTATTCTCCGGTCCTGGGGTCACCGGAGTAGACCCGCCGGATCCCCTCGATGTGACCAGCGCACGTGACGCCCGCGCAATCGTTGAGAAATGCACTGGATCGCGACGCGGAGCGCCTGCGAGGGTGGCGGCATGACGCGTGACCACTGCCTGTTCGCGCGGATCGAGGCCTATTACGATCTGGTCCCCCGAGCCGCGGCAACGACCGAGGAGGTCGGACCCTTCACCCTCTTCGTCCCCGAGGAGGGCACGGGGTGGCACTTCTACGCACGACCGAGGTTGCACGGGTCGGCGACCTTCACCGCCAAGACGGTCGAGCAGGTGCTCGCACGCCAGGTCGAGCTCGGCCTGCCCCGGGCGATCGAGTGGGTCGCCGACGTCACGCCGTCCCTGCTGCCCGCCGTCCGTGGGGCGGGCTACGAACCCCACCCGTATCCCTTGCTGACGCTGCCGGCCGACATCCCCATCGAGGCTGACCCTCGGGCCCGACCACTGCCGCACGCCGACCCACACCTCGGCATCGCGTTCGGCACGGTCAAGGCCGGGTTCAACGGCAAGGACCAGGTGGAGCAGCACGACACCGGGCGCAAGCCGGAGCTCATCGAGCAGGGGGCGCTCATCGTCGTCGCGTCCTACGAAGGCGGGCGACTCTGCGGCGCCGGATCAGCGGCCCCTCGGGGGGACGTTGCCGAGCTGATGGGGATCGCGGTGCCGCCGGGTCACCGAAACCGCGGTCACGGCAGCGCCATCACCCGTTCGCTCGTCGCCACCTGCCGCGAGCGGGGCGTCGACCTCGTCTTCCTCACCGCGGGAGCCGACGCCGCGGCCCGCATTTACCGGCGTGTCGGCTTCCGCGACACGGGGACGGCCTACGTCCTCGAACTCGACGACTAGAGAAGATGCCGTATGCCGCTGAGCCAGCTCAGCGGCATACGGCACCTTTGTCTGTGGTTCAGAGGTGGATGCGGACGACCTCACCGCCGCCGGCAACCACGGACCCCGTCGTCACGTAGGCGTCCTGGCCCCGGATGGCGACGCCGTACGGAGCGAACAGGCCGCCGGCCACCACCGTGTGGGTGTTGGAGTGCGCGTGCACCTTGACGAGCGAGCCGATCGGTCCCTGCAGCAGGCCGTTGGCGGCGATCTCCACCGCGTAGAGCGAGCCGTCGCCGGCGAAGGCCAAGGACGTGACATTCGTCAGGCCGGTCGCAAACGCCGTCGGCTGGTGTCCCGGAACGACGCGCCAGATCGTCGATGCACCCTGCTCGAAGGGGAATCCGACGAGCTGCGAGACGTACCAGGCACCGTCCGGTCCCTTGACGACATCCGTCGGAACGGCATCAGCCGGGAACCCCGCAGGCAGCGTGAATGGCGGGAAGGGAAGGGTAACCGCCTGCGTGGTGGGCACCGGCGCGAACGTGGCAACGTTCCGGCCGCCCTTCCGAGTCGAGTTGACGGCGTTGCCGCCGGCGTCGGCGAAGACCCAGCCGTTGCCGGACTTCGCGATGCCGACGGGGTTGCTGTCGATGTCCGTACCGTCCGGGTTGGCCTCCGCCTCGAAGGCGGCCGCGTCGAAGGCCACGGACAGCGAGTCCAGCCCGTCGAGGTGCCGGAGGTCGCCGGTCAGGACCGTGCCGAGCAGAGCGGCATCGGGGCCGAAGCCCGCACGGTACTCTGGCGAGCCGCCGAGGCCGATCGTCAGGGCGAACGTGTGGTTCCCCGTGAAGGCGATGGAGCCGGGTCCGAGCGGCTCGTCAGCAGTCCCGACCGAGGGCAGTCCTTCCAGGACACGAACGAAGCCGCCGTGGTGCTTGATCTTGCTCAGCGAGCCGGTGAGGCCGAAGCACACCTCGCCGAACTCGGGGCTCTGCTGACAGGTGTCGCTGCCCGATGGACCAGTGGTCCCGGCCTCCGTGACATAAAGGTCGCCGCCGGGAGTGAAGGCGAGCTGCCTGGGACTGTTGAGGCCGGAGGCGATGACGGTGGGACCACTGTGAGGCCCACCGTTGGCTGCGGCGGTCACGCCTCCCATCACCGCGAGGAGGAGTGATGCCGCTCCGGCAGCGACGAGTCGTGCCGATCGATGATGTCTGCTCATGGGGCACCTCTGTGACTGAGTCCCCTGACGCGGAACGTGACCCGTCGACGGTAGGACGGGCTGACCGCACTGTCTGGGGAACCGGGAAAGCCGCGGGAAGCGTCCGGGTTTGTCCTCAGGTCAGGGTGCTCCACCGGATGGAGACGACCAGGCCGGCGGCGAGCAGCAAGGCGGCCAGGGCCGCGAACGCCGCGCTGAGGTCGACGTCCTGCTGCTGGGTCGTGACGTGCTTGGGCAGGTCGGCGAGGACCGTCGACAATCCGGCTGCGTCGGTCGCGCCGAAGTACTCGCCGCCGGTCGTCTCCGCCACGTGTCGCAGCGCTGGTTCATCGACGACGAGGAAGTTCCGGGTCACCCCTCCGCCGCCTCCCGGTGGGCCGAAGCCGAAGTTCTGCCGTGGCTCGAAGCCGCCGTACTGCTCTCGTGAGCAGGCCAACGTCGTCGGGTTCGTCGTGCCGAAGCCGATCGGGTAGACCCGCACGCCGCGCTTCGCGGCTTGGTCCGCGGCCTGCGCGGGGGTCACCCCACGGGTGTTCGCGCCGTCCGTCAGCAGCACGATGATCTCGGGGACCGGCGCAACGCGAACCGAGGGATCCCCGCTCGCCTGGTCGGTGGGACCGGTGGGGACCGGGGTGGGCGGCGTCAACGCCGGTGCGCCGCCCTGGTCGACGTCGCCGGCGATCTCGACCGGGTCGCTCGGCCGCACGTCCGGGTCGATCTCCGAGATCGCGTCGATCGCGGTGAGGATCGCGGCGCCGATCGTCGTGCCCCGGCCCGTCGTCACTCCGTTGATCGCGCTGAGCAGGTCGTCCCGATTGGTGGAAGGTGCGACGGCGACCTCCGCAAACCCGGAGAAGACGACGAGGCCGAGCTTCGCCTCCGGTGGCTGCTCCTCGACGAAGTCGCGGACTGCCGCCTGGGCGGCGGTCAGTCGGTTCGGGGCGACATCGGTGGCACACATCGATCCCGAGACGTCGAGGGCGATGAGGATCGTCGTCCCGGAAACGGGCACGTCCGTGCGCACCTGCGGGCGAGCCGAGGCCATCCCGAGGACGGCCAGGCTGGCGAGGACGAGGGCAATCGGCACGTGTCGCCGCCACGAGCGGCGTCGGCCGGCCGCGACGCGGACGAGGGCGACGTTGGAGAACCGGACCGTGCGGCGTCGTCTGCGGCGCAGCTGCCACACATAGGCGCCCAGCAGGATCGGGGCGGCGAGCGCCAGGGCGAGCAGGAGCGGCTGGGCGAAGGACACTCAGACCACCCGGCCCTGGCGGAGGACCGAGATGGTCGCTCCGACCGCGAGCAGGAGGGCGGCGAGGGCGGCGACCAGCGAGGTCACCTCGTGCGGCACCGTCCGCATTGTCCAGTTCAGCTCGATCGAGTCGTAGATCTTCGCGAGCGACGCCGCGTCGCCGGCCTCGCGGTAGGTGCCGCCGGTCGTCTTGGCGATGTCCTCCAGCACGGCCTTGTCGAGGGCCGTGGCGATGCTGAAGCCGTCGACCTGCAGGACCGCCCCCTCGGGAGTCCCGAGCCCGATGGGCTCGATGCGCACCCCTGCGGCGGACGTGAGGTCGGCGACGTCGCGCGGGTCCGGACCCGTGGTGTTCTCCCCGTCGGTGAGCAGGATGATGGAGGTCCCGCCGTAGTAGCCGATGTCCGACTCCTGGTCGGAGCCGGACTCGGAGGTGGCGACCTTGGTGATGGGTCGGCCAGCGATGGCGCTGAGGGCTCCGAGCAGGCCACCACCGAGCGAGGTCTCGCCCTGCGCGTCAAGCCGGTTCACCGCGGCGAGAACGGTCGCCTTGTCCGTCGTCGGGCGCTCCGTGACGAGCCCGGTGCCCCCGAAGGCGACGACGCCGAGCCTGACGGACGGCGGTTGCTTGTCGATGAACTGCCGGGCCGCTGCCTTGGCCGCCTCGAGTCGGGTGGGCTTGATGTCGGTGGCAGACATGCTCGTGGACACGTCGAAGGCGAGCACGACGGTGCCTTCGCGATGGGGCTCGGCGACCGCCGCCACCGGTCTGGTCATCGCGACGACGAGCACGACGAGCGCGGCGACGAGGAGGGCTGGGGCGAGCCGTGCCCACCGGTCCCTGGGCGGGACGGAGACCACGAGGCCTTGGCGTGCAAGCTCGCCCCGCCGTTCCTCCTGCCGCCGGAGCAAGCGCCGGAACCCCATGACGACGACCGGCACGAGGAGCAGTCCGAGCAGGGCCCACGGCCACGTGAGGGTCATCGCCGTCGCCTCCGCCGCAGCTCGGAGACCCGGACGAGGACGCGGACCAGGTCGTCGTCGGTGCTCACCCGATGGAGGTCGACGCCGACCCGACGGGCCTCTCCCTCGAGGGCCTCCTGCCGCTCGGCCACCGCGTCACGAAGCCGCTGACGGAAGCCGCGGTCGCTCGTGTCGACGAAGATCTGCTCCCCGGTCTCCGCATCCTCGACGTAGATCGAGCCGACGTCGGGCAGCTCGGACTCGCGCGGATCGCTGACCTGGAGGGCGACCACCTCATGGCGGCGGGCGAGCAGGGCCAGCGGACGCTCCCAGCCCTCGGCGCTGATGAAGTCGGACACGACGATGACGAGGGACCGGCGGCGGGCCAGCCCTGCTGTCGCGCGGAAGAGCGCACCGAGGTCGGTGACGCGTCCGGTCCCCGTCTCCGCACGGGTGTCCAGGACTGCCTTGGCGATGCGCAGCACCTGGTTTCGCCCGCTCGATGGTGGGATGACCGTGCGCACCCCCGTGTCGAACAGGACCGCGCCGACCCGGCTGCCACCGCGCGACAGCACGTGGGCGATCGTCGTGGCCACCTCGGCGACGACGAGGCCCTTCTGCCTGGCGACCGGGCCGAAGGCCATCGACGGCGACAGGTCGAGCAGGAGCCAGGACGTGATCTCGCGGTCCTCGACGTACTCGCGGACGTAGGGCGTGTCCAGCCGGGCGGTGACGTTCCACTCGATGTGTCGCAGGTCGTCGCCGGGCTCGTACTCCCGCAGGTCAGTGAAGTCGATCCCCATCCCACGGAAGAGGCTGCGGTAGTCGCCCTGGAGCAGGCCGTCGAGCCTCCGGACGACCCGCCACTCGAGTCGCCGAAGCAGCCGCTCGGGACTCAGGGTCGCGGTCGGGTCCATGACTGCTCGTGCTCGTGGGCGACGCTCGTTGGCCGCGGGACCGCCTCGATGATCGGCAGCAGCAGGTCGTCGGCGCTGAGGTCCTCGGCCAGCGCCTCGTAGGACAGGACGACCCGGTGGCGCAGCACGTCAAGAGCGAGATCGCGCACGTCGTCAGGCAGGGTGTAGTCCCGGCCGCGGAGGAACGCCAGCGCGCGAGCGGTCAGGACGAGGTTGATCGACGCGCGTGGGCTCGCGCCGTAGGTGAGGAAGTGGGCGAGGTCGTCGCGCCCGACGCCGTCCGGCTCCCGGGTGGCGGTGGCGAGCCGGACGGCGTAGTCGATGATGGACGGGTCGGTGTAGACGTCGTCGACCTGGCCCTGGTAGTCGCGCAGAGTGTCCGGGTCGAGGACCCGCTCGGTGCGGACCGGGCGGCCGACTTGCCGTTCGACGACGACGAACTCCTCGGCCGCGGCGGGATAGCCGACGAGAACCTTGAGCATGAAGCGGTCAACCTGCGCTTCGGGGAGCTGGTAGGTCCCTTCCGACTCGATCGGGTTCTGCGTCGCCATGACGAGGAACGGGTCCGGCGCCGGGTAGGTCTGGCGGCCGATCGTGACCTGGCGCTCCTGCATCACCTCGAGGAGGGCGCTCTGCACCTTGGCCGGTGCGCGGTTGATCTCGTCGGCGAGCACGAGGTTGGCGAAGACGGGACCGAGGGAGACCTGGAACTCGCCGTCCTTCTGGTTGTAGATCCGCGTCCCGACGAGATCGGCGGGCACGAGGTCGGGAGTGAACTGGATGCGCTGGAACTCGCCACCGATCGCCTGGGCCAGCGTCTTGATCGCCAGGGTCTTGGCCAGGCCGGGCACCCCCTCGACGAGCAGGTGGCCGCGGGCGAGCAGGGCCACGACCATGCGTTCGAGGAGTACGTCCTGCCCGACGATGGTCCGCTTCACCTCATAGAGCATCTGCTCAAGGAGCTGGTGCCCCGTGCCGGTTCGCGTCTCGTGTGTCCTCTCGCCCTCCATGTCGGCTCCTCCTGGTCGTGGGTCGGCGTGCATCGACCTGCTCCCTGCGCGGTCTCAGCGTGGTGGCCCGCCGACGGCGCCGCCGGCGGTGGCGATGGGGACGGCGAAGCCGATCCCGACGAAGAGGCTCTCGTTGGTGGGGTTGGCCAGGCCGGTGACGATGCCGACGACCTGTCCCGCACCGTTGAGGAGCGGTCCCCCGGAGTTGCCGGGGTTGACCGCGGCGTCGATCTGGATGAGGTGCTCGAGGCGGCGGCCCCCATCGACGCGGACGTCGCGGTCCAGTGCGGACACGACTCCCGCCGAGAGAGATCCCGCCAGCCCGAGTGGATGACCGACCGCGTAGACGGGGGTGCCCACCTGCACTCCGCCACCGAGGACGGCAGGCACCACCGTCTTTGGGAGGGTCTTGGGGATGAGCGCGGCGATGTCGTTGTCCGGGTCTGCGGAGGCGACAGTGGCCGGTGAGCTCGTGCCGTCGGTGAAGGCGACGGTGATCGAGTCAGCGTCCTCGACGACGTGCAGCGCAGTGAGGACCGTGCCCGTGGCGTTGACGATGACGCCCGCGCCCGTGCCGCCGAACTCGCCCTCCGCGTTGGACCCCCGTGTCGTGATGAGGACGAGGGAGGGCTGGATCGCCGCATACGCGACCGTCCCCTCGGCCGGCGCCCTGGCCTCCTTCTCGGCCTGGGCGTTGACACCGACCGTCACGCGCGCGTCGACGTCCCGTCGGGTCAGCGGGGGAGGACCAGGATCGCGCAGTGCGACGAACGCGGCGATCCCTGCGACCACGAGAACCGCCACGACCGCGACCCACGCCCTTCGCCGGAGGCGCCCCAGCCAGCCGATCTCCGAGGGTCTGTCGACGCGTTCCTCCGTGTCGCCGGGATCCACGGCGACAGGCACCTCGGGTGGTACGGGAAGGCGCGCCACCTCTCGACTGTACGTTTCGCCTGCCGAAAGCGGCAGACCCAGCCACGACGCAACGGGCTTTCAGCGAGCCCTCGTCCTGAACTCCGGCGAGACGGGACTCCACGGCCCGGCGGAACTCAGCTCAGCGGCACACGGAACCCTTGTCTGTGGCGGGCGTCCCTGACCCCTCGGATGTTTCGTCCTGAATGAGCCGAAACAAGGACATAGCGACCACGGGCTCGGTAGGGTCTGGCAAGCCCTCACGACCCGAAGGATCTCGGTGCATCCCTCCACTCGCTCGACCGCCGTCCTGTTCCTCATCGGATCCCTGCTCCTGGCTCCGGCAGCAGTCGCACCGTCAGTCGCGAGCGAGGCTGATCCCGTGGTCGAGGTTCTGCAGCCGGTGTCCACCGTGCCGGGCACAGCCATAGTGGACGGCCCGTTCGACATGATTGTCCAGGTGACGGGCGGCGTGCCTCATGATCTGACGTTGACGCCGTGGCTGCCGTCGTGGGCGGCAAGCTCACCCACTGCGGACCCCGTCACCATCCCGGCCGGATCCTGCCCGGAAAGCTGCTCGGTTTCGTGGCGGCTCAACCCTGCGAGCCAGACCACGCCCTGGTATCCGGGTTTCGCCCGCTTGGACGTGGATGCTGTCATGGACGGCCGGTCGATCCAGACCTACGGGAATGGTGTCAACTACCAACCTGTCGTCCAGCCCACCCGGGTGGCCGGCACGGAGGCTACGGCCACACCGAACACGGCGGGAGGCGGACCTGAGGTCTTCGACTCGGGCGGGTGGGTGACGTTCAGCGGTCTTGGCACCAGGGCCGCGGACGAGCAGGTTCAGGTGAGCGTGTTGACGGCGGCGGGCGACCTCAGTGCGACACCTTTGCTGTCCGCCGCCGGCTTCTGGTCGCAGGAACCGGATCCCGACACGGGTTATGCGGTCGGCCGCGCCCAGCTCAACACCTCCGCCCTGCCCGAGGGGCGCTACCGGCTGGTCGCGCAGGCGCATGACTCAGCTGGTCGCTGGAGCTACGCCTCGCCGGGTTCGATCGTCGTTGTGCACAGCCCGCCAGTCACCGTCCGGGCGGACGATCCGGGCATGGTGGCAGCGGGTCAACCAATCACCGTGAGGGTGGAGGTCCGAGGACTCCGCTCTCCCGCTCCGCGTCCGGGAACCGTGCGGTTGACGATGAACGGGACCGTGTCGGAGTACCCGGCCGACTTGACCGACTGGTACGTGCCTCGGGACACCACGAAGGCCTCGACCCGTGTCATCGCCGCGTCGACCGCGGGCCTCCCGGTCGGGGCTGTCGACGTCGTGGCCGAGGTTCTCGATGTGGGCGGCAAGAGCATCGGCAGAGCGTCGACGTCCATCAAGGTCATCGACTTCCGCGAGACCGTGACCGTCCCCGCGCTCGTCGTCGGGCGCAGCGCATCGGTCCGCCTGCGGGCCACTGCTCCGACAGGCACAGCGCTGCTTCAGTGCTTCGTCTCGCTCCAGTCCCCGCTCAAGCAGGACTTCACCTCCAACCTGTGCCCCGGCCCCCGGGCCACTTCCGTGGACCGCAACGCCGTCTTCGTTCCGCAGAACGCCGGCACCGGGGTGCTGCGAGCGGAGATCATGGCCCATGACGGCGTGATCGGTCCACAGCGTGATGTTCGTGTCACCGTGTACGCCAACCGCACTGCAACCCTGGCCGCTCCGGCTCGGGCATCGTGGGGCACTGTGCAGACCGCCACGGTGACCGTGCTGGATGAGAAGCGTGTCGGTCTGCGGAGTCCAGCCGCTGCCGGGTTGACCGTCACCCTGCAGCGCAAGAAGGCAGGCTCGTCGACCTGGACCTCCATCGGCACGGCGGTAATCGGCTCAACCGGGAAGGCCACGATCCGATACACCAATGCCGCGTCCGGCCGGCTCCGCGCCCTGGTCAAGGGAACGGTGCCCGGCAGCACCGTGGCGAGCGCCGAACGGTCAACCACTTCAGTCGCCGTCGTCGCCTGGTCGTCCCTGCCCACCTCCGCCCGCTACGGATCGGTCGTGACTGCCGGTGTGTACGCAAAGCCCCATGAGAAGGGGGCCCTCGTTCGCTTCCAGGCCCGCAAGCTGGGAACCGCCACGTGGAAGTCCTTCGGGTCGGGAGCGGTGGGCACGAGCGGGTACGCGAAGGCCAGCGCACGGCTACCGTCGAAGGGCACCTGGGAGGTGCGCATCCAGCGCGCCGGCACCACCGCCCAGGCCACCGGCTACAGCACGGTACGCCGCATCAAGGTCACCTGACGGAACCCACCCGAAAGTGAGTCCGACGTCCGAGGGTCATCACCCTCGCACCTGCAACCGTGCTCGCCAGCGTCGGCCGACTCGCATTCGATCGCCCGAACAATGACCGACGGAACGTAGGCTGCTCAAAGTGCCAATTGGCCCTTGATCAGCACGCCGAGGAGGCTCTGTGTCTCACACACCATTCCGACTCCGGACGATTCTGCCGAGTTCGAGTCGCACCGCCTTGGGCGCGACCCTCGCTGGCGGTGTGCTGACCGGTCTCGCGTCGGTCCCTGAGCGGATGAGCCGGTTGTTCCGGCACCGCTTCCCCATGGTGGCCGTGACCGGGATGACCGGCGTCGGCAAGAGCCAGCTCGTTGACCGGCTCACGCGGCGCGCCTCGGGCGACGGAGTGGCCGAGGTGGGCTCGGCGGTGATGGAGCGTCGCACCCGTCGGTCTCCTCGGCTGCAGGGCTTCCGCTTCCTCGTGGTGCCAGGTGACAACGCGGCGACGCGGCTCGGTGCCCTGGACGAGGTCTTCCATGACGAGCCCGTCGACGGGGTGATCCACGTGGTCGCGAACGGCTACGCCACCCCGCGGCGTACCGCCGGCACGACCGGCGCGGCGTCCGCGACCCGCGAGGACCAGCTCGCCGCCGAGCTCGAGGACTGGACGATCACCGCGCACCGGATCGCCTCGCTGGCGGTACGCCGTCACAAGCCGATCTGGCTCGTCATCGCCGTGACCAAGACCGACCTGTA
>NZ_JBEDUL010000072.1:0-7628 GCF_040414665.1 Intrasporangium sp. | reverse complement strand
CAGGCGGCGGCCGATCTCGAACAGCCCGCGCGGGTCGAGCGTCGGCATCGACATCTGCAGCACCGGCACGTCTGCCTCGGGGAACATCTCCTTGAGCGGCACGTACGCGCCGTGGTCCAGCCCACGGGCCTCGTCACGGTGGACCTCGTGACCGGGCCAGGTCAGCAGCCTGGTCACCTCGTCGGCGAGCACCGGCGCCGCGGGGGCGTCGTAGGTGACCTCGTAGTACTTCTGTGGGAAGCCCCAGAAGTCGTAGGTGAGCGGGGCCCCCGTCGTCGTGCCGAGGGTCGTAGGCGCGTCCTCCCAGTGCGCCGAGACCATGAGGATGTTGTCGGGTTTGTGCAGGTCGGACGACCAGTCGGCGAGCTCGGCAGTCCAGCGCTCGTCGTCGGCGAGCGGCGGTGCGCCGTGGCTCAGGTAGATGACTGGAGCGGCGGTCATGAGTGTCCTCCCAAAGTGATTGAACACTAAACTATCACGTTCGCGCCGCTCGGGCGATAAGGCTTGGGCGGATGCGTCGCGTTCACCTGGTTGCGGCCCCTGGATGCGACGCATCCAGGTCTGACCGGCGCAGGGGGCGTACCCATCGGATCCTGAGGCGGCACCGCCGTGACAACGGCATACCAGATCTGGCGCCTGGACCCGCCGAAAACGGGATCCTGGAATGCGGTCTTGACGGAGCCTGTTACGGTCAGGGCGCGTCCACGTCTGAGCAGCGACGAATCCGCGGCACGTGAGACCGGGAAGTTGAAGGTGCGTCACATGGCCGCAGGAAAGGGCCGCAAGCTCGTCATCGTCGAGTCGCCCGCGAAGGCGAAGACGATCGCGGGCTATCTCGGTGGGGACTACGACGTCGAGGCCTCGGTCGGTCACATCCGTGACCTGCCGAATCCGTCGGAGCTCCCGGCCGACATGAAGAAGGGGCCGTTCGGCAAGTTCGCCGTCGACGTCGACCACGACTTCGCCCCGTACTACGTCGTCGACCCGGACAAGAAGAAGAAGGTCAACGAGCTCAAGCGCAAGCTCAAGGACGCCGACGAGCTCTACCTGGCCACCGATGAGGACCGGGAGGGCGAGGCCATCGCCTGGCACCTCCTCGAGGCGCTCCAGCCGCGGGTGCCGGTCAGGCGCATGGTCTTCCACGAGATCACCCGCGAGGCGATCCAGCGTGCCGTCAACGACACCCGCGAGATCGACCAGGACCTCGTCGACGCCCAGGAGACCCGCCGCATCCTCGACCGGCTCTACGGCTACGAGGTGAGCCCGGTCCTGTGGCGCAAGGTCCGGCAGGGCCTCTCCGCAGGCCGCGTCCAGTCCGTGGCGACCCGTCTGGTGGTCCAGCGGGAGCGCGAGCGGATGGCCTTCGTCAAGGCGTCCTACTGGGACGTCGAGGGCGACTTCACTCCGGATGGCACAGCCCAGCAGTTCACCGCGCGGCTGACCACGGTCGACGGCTCGCGGGTCGCAGCCGGCCGAGACTTCTCCGACAGCGGCGAGCTGGTCGGCAAGGGCGTCCTCCGGCTCGACGAGGCGCTCGCGCGACGGATCGCTGAAGCCTGCCTCGCCGCGTCGGCCACCGTGACCGACGTGCAGGAGAAGCCCTACACCCGCCGACCGTCGGCCCCCTTCACGACCTCGACGCTCCAGCAGGAGGCCTCCCGCAAGCTGCGGATGTCGTCGAAGAACTCGATGCGGGTCGCCCAGCGTCTCTACGAGGGCGGCTACATCACCTACATGCGGACCGACTCGACGACGCTGTCGGATGCCGCTCTCACCGCGGCCCGGAGCCAGGCCCGGGACCTTTACGGCGCCGAGTACGTCCCCGACGCGCCCCGCCGCTACGAGAAGAAGGTCAAGAACGCCCAGGAGGCGCACGAGGCAATCCGCCCGGCGGGCGACCGGTTCCGGACGCCCGCCATGGTCGCGGGCGAGCTGCGTGGCGACGAGTTCGCCCTCTACGAGCTGATCTGGAAGCGGACCGTCGCCTCGCAGATGGCCGACGCCCGGGGCTCGACGGCCACGGTCAAGCTCTCCGTGGACACGGCGGTCGACGGTGCCCGGCAGGTGGAGTTCAGCGCCTCCGGCACGGTCATCACCTTCAAGGGCTTCCTCGCCGCCTACGAGGAGGGCCGCGACGACGAGGCGCAGGCCCGGGCGGACGCGGCCGCGGAGGAGCGGCGCCTGCCCAAGCTGTCCACGGGCGTCGCGCTCGAGGTCGTCCGGGCCGAGGCCGAGGGCCACGAGACGACCCCACCGGCGCGCTACACCGAGGCCACGCTCGTCAAGGCGATGGAGGAGAAGGGCATCGGCCGCCCGTCCACCTATGCCTCGACGATCGGGACGATCCAGGACCGCGGCTACGTCTTCACCAAGGGCCAGGCGCTCGTGCCGACGTGGCTGGCCTTCGCCGTGACGCGCCTGCTGGAGGAGCACTTCACCGAGCTCGTCGACTATGAGTTCACCGCCTCGATGGAGGAGGACCTCGACCGGATCGCGGGCGGCGAGCTCGGGCGGGTCGAGTGGCTCCGGCGGTTCTACTTCGGCGACGAGGCGACGACCGCCGAGGGCCTCAAGGAGCTCGTCGACGACCTCGGCGAGATCGACGCCCGCGAGATCAGCACCATCCCGCTCGGCGAGGGCATGGTCGTCCGCGTCGGCCGGTACGGCCCCTACGTCGAAGAGGTGGCTCCGCCCACGGGGGGCACGCCCCCCGTGACCCCCCCGAACGGCGCGGACGCTGACGCGACGCCTTCTCCTTCCGCCGAGGAAGGCTCCTTCGTCGCCCCTCGGCGGGCCACCATCACCGACGATGTCGCCCCGGACGAGATGACGCCGGCCAAGGCGCGGGAGCTGCTCGAGGCCGCTGCCGACGACGGCAAGGTCCTCGGCCGCGACCCCGAGACCGGTCGCGAGATCATCGCCAAGGCGGGCCGCTACGGTCCCTACGTCACCGAGGTCATCGAGGAGGACGAGGCCGCACCGGCCACGAACGGCCGCGGCAAGAAGGCCGCCAAGCCGAAGCCGCGCACCGCCTCCCTCTTCAAGGACATGGACCTGGCGACGATCGACCTCGACACGGCGCTCAAGCTGCTCAGCCTGCCCCGGGTCGTCGGCACTGACCCGGAGGGCGTCGAGATCACCGCTCAGAACGGCCGCTACGGCCCCTACCTCAAGCGCGGTACCGACTCCCGGTCACTCCAGACCGAGCAGCAGCTCTTCGAGGTCACCCTCGAGGAGGCGCTGGCGATCTACGCGCAGCCGAAGCAGCGCGGCCGGGCCGCGGCGGCAGCCCCGCTCAAGGAGCTCGGCGAGGACCCCGTCAGCGGCAAGCCCGTCGTCGTCAAGGATGGCCGCTTCGGTCCCTACGTCACCGACGGCGACACCAACGCGACCCTGCGCAAGGACGACGACCCCGCGTCGATCACTCCCGAGCGGGGCTTCGAGCTGCTCGCCGAGAAGCGCGCCAAGGGCCCCACGACCCGCAAGAGGACCGCGAAGAAGACGACTCGCAAGGCGCCCGCGAAGCGGGCGACCAAGAAGGCCACCACGAAGAAGGCGTGACCTTCCAGCGCAGGTGAGCTCAGCGGCATACGACGCAAACTGCACACTCGTGTGGGTGAGAGGGCGGCGAACGTCGCGTGCGGCCTCCCCTTGGTCGAGTGTGCAGTTTGCGCCGGGAGCGCGGGCTGGCCCGTCGAGCGCAGGTGAGCTCAGCGGCATACGACCTCTGCCGTATGCCGCTGAGTGGCCTTCCCGGGTTGCCGTGAAGTGGCGCTGTGGCGAGGTGCGCGCACCCGCCTAGCGTGACCGGCATGGTGACGATCACGGGGATCGACGAGGCAGACCGCGATGCGTGGGAGCGGCTGTTCCGGGGCTACCTGCGCTTCTACCGACAGGATCTTGCGCAGGACGCTGTTGATCATCTGTGGCTCGAGTTGCTCTCTGGCGCAAGGGTGCACGCGCTTGGTGCCAGGATCGATGGGCGGCTCGTGGGGATCACGCACTACTTCGCCCACCCGAGCACGTGGGGTGCGGACGTCTGCTATCTCGAGGATCTCTTCACGGATCCGGGGGCGCGCGGGAGAGGAGTGGGCCGGTCGCTCATCGACGGTGTCGTGGCTTGGGCTCGAGAGCAGGGCTGTAGCGCGGTCTACTGGCAGACGCACCAGGCGAACGCGACGGCGCGGCGGCTCTATGACGACGTCGCCGCCTTCGAGGGGTTCGTCGTCTACCGGGTCGCCCTCGAGGGGGCCGACCGGACAGGCGCGACACAAAAGCTTTGACCGCGCCCGATGGCTCGGGTGAGGCTGGCGCAATGGCAACTCTCGTCTTCGTCCACGCCCACCCGGACGACGAGGCGTCCCAGACCGCCGGCTCGATGGCGAGGGCCGTCGCGGAGGGGCACCGCGTCGTGGTCGTCTACGCGACGAACGGCGACCACGGCGACCGGCCCGACGACCTGGCCGCGGGGGAGACCCTCGTCGACCGGCGCCGGGTCGAGGCAGCCCGGTCCAACGAGGTGCTCGGCACCCATCGGGTCGTGTGGCTGGGCTACGCCGACTCGGGGATGCACGGCTGGGACCAGAACGACCACGAGGCGAGCTTTGCTCGGGCCGACGTCGAGGAGGCCGCCGGGCGCCTTGCGGAGGTACTGGGCGAGGAGCGGGCGGACCTCGTGACCGGCTACGACTGGCACGGCGGCTATGGCCACCCCGACCACGTCAAGGTCCACGCGGTGGTCAAGCGAGCGGCGGAGCTCGCGGGCACGCCGCGGGTCCTCGAGGTGACGATGAACCGCGATGCAACGCGCCTGCAGTTCCGGGCAGCGGTTGCCGCGGGGTTGGCCGACGAGAGCTGGGACCCGGACAAGCCGATGGACGACGGCATCCCGCTCGGGACTCCCGAGGCGGAGCTGCACTGGGCCGTCGACGTCTCGCCCTGGATCGGCGTCAAGCGAGAGGCGCTGGCGAGTCATGCCAGCCAGGTGAGCGACGCGGGCATGATGATCGCGATGCCGGAGGAGGCCTTCGCCGCGATGTTCGGCGTCGAGTACTACATCGAGTCAGGTCGGCCGGACGGCATGGTGCCGGGGTGGTTCCTCTCGCAGTGAGGGCATAGGGTTACTCCTCGGTAACACAAGCCCACGCGCCTAGGAGCAGCATGCCCTCGCTGAAGGACCTCACCCATGACGAGCTGACCGCCCTCGGGCCGGTCGAGTTCGTCGCCCTTCTGACCAGCGCGTCCGACCGGGAGGTCGCGGACGTCATGGCGGGCCCGACGCGGATGTCGGTGATCGACTCGATCTTCGAGCACATGCCCCGGATGTTCCGGTCCGACCGCGCCGGGGACCTTCGCGCCACGACCCACTGGACCATCACGGGCAAGGGCGTTCCTGACGACGAGTGGACCGTGCGGGTCGGCGACGGGCAGGCCTCGGCGGCTCGGGGCCACGACGGCAACCCGGCCGTGTCGCTCTCGATGGGCCCGGTCGAGTTCATCAAGCTCATCACCAAGACCGGCAACCCGGTCATGATGGTGATGATGGGCAAGATCAAGATCAAGGGGGACATGTCCCTCGCGGCCAACATCGGCAGCCTCTTCGACGTCCCCAAGGCCTGAGCGATGCCCGCGCCCGGCTGCCGGTGCTGACCTGATGCGGTTCAGCCGGCAGCTGCTCATCCTGGCCCGACGCGGCGTGCTCAGCCCCGGACGGCCCGACCGTCTCGTGCGTCAGGTCGCGTCGATCCTCGCCTGGGGTGCCGGGATCGCCGGAGAGATCCGGCAGGCCGCGGCGCGGTCTCCGGACGCCATCGCCGTGGTCGACGAGGAGCGCGGGGAGATCACGTATGCAGCACTGCTCGCGTCGTGCGAACGCTCGGCCCGCGTGCTCCTGGGCGAGGGGCTCTCAGCCCGCGACCGTGTCGGGCTCTTGTGTCGCAACCACCTCGGCCTCGTTGAGCTGCTGGGTGGGGCTTCGATGGCCGGGATCGACGTGGTGCTGTTGGGCACCGGCCTGGCGGCCGCCCAGGTCACCGAGGTGGTTGAGCGAGAAGGCATCTCACTCGTCGTGCACGACGACGAGTTCGGTGAGCTCATCGATGGCGTGCGCGTGCCGCGACTGGGGGAGCAGGCCTTCCTCGCGCTCCTGGCGGCCGGGGCGGGGGGTGGCCGACTCAGGCCGCCGGCGCGTGTCGGCCGCGTGGTCGTCCTGACCTCCGGCACGACCGGTCAGCCGAAGGGCGCTCGCCGGCCGCACCCGCGAAGCCTCTCCAGCCTCGCCTCGGTGCTGGACCGGATCCCGTTGCGGCCTCGCGAGGCTGTCCTGCTCTCGGCGCCGATCTTCCACACCTGGGGTTTCGGCGCACTGCAGCTGGCCCTGGCCATGCGGGACACGATCGTGCTGCAGCGCCGGTTCGACCCCGGGGCCGCTCTGGCTGCGCTCGACGAGCACCGCTGCCACGTGGTCTTCGCGGTGCCGGTCATGCTCCAACGGCTGCTCGGTCACGTCGGCGAGGTGGGACGCGACGCACCGGAGGGCGCGGCGCCGTGCCTGCGCATTGCCGCCGTGAGCGGCTCGTCGCTGCCGCCCGGGCTGGCGTCCCGGTTCATGGCGTCATTCGGGCCGGTCCTCTACAACGTCTACGGGTCGACGGAGGTCTCCTGGGCCGCGATCGCGGATCCCGACGACCTCAGGGCGGCGCCCTCCTGCTCTGGTCGCCCGCCACACGGGACCCGGGTGGTCATCCTCGGCGACGACGGCAGCGAGCTCCCCGCCGGGCAGGTCGGCCGGGTCCTCGTCGGCAACGAGATGCTCTTCAGCGGCTACACCGACGGCGCGGGTCGCGAGCGGTGGCGCGGGCTCGTCGACACCGGGGACCTCGGCCACCTCGAGAACGGCCGGCTCCACCTCGACGGACGCGGGGACGACCTGGTCGTCTCCGGGGGCGAGAACGTCTATCCGGTCGAGCTCGAAGCCGCCATCGGTGGGCTGCCCGAGGTCCACGACGTCAGCGTCTTCGGCGTGCCGGACGACGAGTTCGGCCAGCGCCTCGTTGCCTGCGTCGTCCCGCAGCCGGGCGCGAGCCTGGCTCCCGAGCGGGTCATCGAGCGGGTCAGGCCGCTCGTCTCGCGCCAGGCCCTTCCGCGAGCGGTGCACATCGTCGATGAGCTGCCCCGCAACGCCACGGGCAAGGTCCTCGTGGGCGAGCTGCGGGCCGCGTACCTCCAGGATCCGGACCCCCCAGCCTGAGCCGCCGCCCCGACCAGCCGCGCCGCCACCCCGACCAGCCGCGCCGCCACCCCTCCCACCGCAACACGCCCGGCTCCTCGCAACGCACCCCTGAAATTTCAGGGGTGCGTTGCGAGGAGCCGGGCGTGTTGCGGGATTAGCCAGGTCAGGTCCGGTCCGCGTCGGGTCCGGTCCGGTCCGGGGCGGGTCAGGTGAGGGTGGCGATGATGTCGTTGAACGTCTGCGACGGCCGCATCACCGCTGCCACCTTGGCGGCGTCGGTCTTGTAGTAGCCGCCGATGTCGGCCGGCTGGCCCTGGACGGCGATGAGCTCGGCGTCGATGGCCTCGGCCTTCTCGGCGAGCTGTGCCGCGACGTCCGTGAAGGCCTCGGCCAGCTC
>NZ_JBEDUL010000071.1:0-40635 GCF_040414665.1 Intrasporangium sp. | reverse complement strand
GTGACGTGGCGCTTGCCGAGCACGGCCCGCTCGATGTTGCCGACGAGCTGGTCGAAGGTGTGGGCGAACCACGTCACCTGGTCCTGAGTGACACTCATGAGTTCCGTTCTCCTGTGGTGCAGTTGGTCGAAGTGGTCGTATGCCGCTGAGCTCGCTCCGCGGTCACGCTGCGTCTGGCGCGGGGTCGGGCCACGTCAGCCGCCCCAGGGGTTGCGGGTGAACGAGTCGCTGCCATTCGAGCCATGGCAGGTCACCTTGACCCAGCCGGTCGGGAACCCGAAGTACTTGCCCGACGTGTTGGTCCCGTTCCGCGGCTGGATCGAGCCGTTGCTCCCGTCGTCCCAGTTGTACGGCCAGGTGCCGTCACTGCTGCTGAACGTGCACCGGATGTTGCCCTGGAAGTTGCTCAGGTCGTACTGCAGGTACTGGCAGTCACCGCTGTCGCATCCCGGGCGGACCCCGGTGTCGCCGTACGGTCGCAACCAGTTGACCTTGGGAGCCGGCGGTGGTGGGGCCGCGTTCGTCGTCGCCGACTTCGGACCGGCCGTTGGACCGTCGCCGGACCGGTCGGCAAAGGGCGTCACGGTGATGGATCGGGTCGTCGAGTAGCCGAGGCCGCTGAACGTGTAGGACGTCTGGTTCGGGCCGAGGGTCGTGTTGACGTCGCCCCTGACCCGGTAGCCCCGGATCGCGTTGCCGTTGTCGGCCGGCTTGCTCCACGAGAAGGTGATCGAGCTGCCCGTGTGCGACTCGCTGATGCCACCGACACCCTTGGTCGGGCCGTACGGGTTGAAGGTGACGTTGTTGGACCAGGCCGAGCAGATCCCGGCCGTGTTGCAGGCGCGGATCTCCATGGCCCGCTGGTTGATCCCGACATTGCCGGTCGTGCCACCGGAGCTCGGCGCCGGCCAGCTGCCCCCGTAGGCGCCGTCGGTCGTCCGCCACTCCACGTGGTCGTAGCCGGCTGAGCGGTGGCTGCCGAGCGAGTAGCTGGCGACGGCGCGGTAATCGGCGTTCGGCGTGCTGACCGCGGAGAGTCTCGGGGTCTGCGGCATGCCGTTCGCCGTGTAGGAGGAGAAGTTCGTCCGCTCCGAGGTGGCCGGGCCGCCATTGGTGGCCGTCACGGTGTACTGCACCGTCTGGCCGCCGTAGGGGATCGTGTCGGTGGCGACCCGCTGGGCGCCGCCGGAGACGCTCGCGACGGGGACCCAGGTGCCCGTCGACCCGGTGCGGCGGTAGACGTCGTACTGGGTGATCGGCGGTCCGTTGGGGTCGGTCGTCGGCCAGGTGATCGTCACCTGGGCGTTGTCCTGGTCGGGTGCCGGGGAGCGGGGGTTGAGGGTGGGCGCCGCCACGGGAGCCGGTTTGCCGAAGGACTGCCCGGTGACCTCGGGCCCGTAGGGCCCCCA
The DNA here is from genome assembly GCF_040414665.1 of Intrasporangium sp. Taxonomy (GTDB): domain Bacteria; phylum Actinomycetota; class Actinomycetes; order Actinomycetales; family Dermatophilaceae; genus Intrasporangium. The sequence continues at coordinate 39,226 of NZ_JBEDUL010000071.1, read as the reverse complement.
GCCCAGGTCGTTGCGGGCCTGGACGCGGATCTTGTAGGCGTCGTTGTTGACGAGACCGCTGACGATGGTCGAGAGCTGGGGCGCCGGGACCACCTTGGTGCCGGTCTGCCCGGCGTTGCCCCCGACATTGACCCACTGCACCTGGTACTGGGCGATCGCGGAGCCCTCGTTGACCGGAGCGGTCCACGAAACGGTCAGCCGGCGGTCGCCGGGGACGACATTGCTGATCGCGGTGGCCTTGGGCAGCGTGTCGGGGCGAACCGGCGGCGAGGAGGCCCCCGACCGCTCCGACCAGCCCACGGCGTTGCGGGAACGGACGGTGAACGTGTAGTCCTCGCCGTTCGTCAGGCCGGTGATGGTGCACGGCGACGCCTGGCAGCTCTGGTCCCTGCCACCGGGGCCGTTGACCCCGACCTCGTACTCGAGGATCGGCAGGCCGCCGTCGTAGGCGGGCGGCCGCCAATCAACGCGCGCCGTGCCGCCGAGGACCCGGTCGGCGACGGCCACCGGGGCGTCGGTCCGGTCTGGCTTGCTGCGCACGGTGACGGTGACCTCGCCGACCGCTGGTGGCCGGCCCGGCGCGTCGGTGACGCGGACCTCGATCCGGGCATCACCGCGAGCCTGCTCCGATGCTGCGACGGTGAGCATGCAGCCGGCAGCCGTTGCCGTCACCCCGGTGCCGGCGCGCACGGTGGCCGCGGTGATCTCGCACTGGGGCGATCCGAGGGGACTGTCCAGGTGCTGCGCCACGTTGACCTGCTGCGTCGTCCCTGCGATGAGCCCTTCGATGTGGGCGGGCCGCAGGGTCGCGCTGGGCGGCTGCGCCGTCACGCGGACCCGGAGCGTGAAGCGCTCGGCTCCGCCCTTGGCGCCGATCGTCACGGTGCCGGTCGAGCCGGCCCGCGCGGCGGGCTCCGCCTTGAGGACGACCGTCCGTCCGCCCTGCCCCGTCTGGCGGAGGTCGACCCGGTCGACGGCCTGGTCCCAGACGGCTTCGTAGCGGACCCGCGACTGGTCGAGGGTGTCGGGCAGCCACGCGCGGCAGAGCCGTGGGATGTCGACGCTCCGGGCCGGGCCGTCGGCGACGAGCCGGACCTCGTGGTCCGGGCAGCGCAGGACCGGGACGTCAGGTCCGATCTGGACCGGGATGGTGACATAGGCCGTCTGAGCCGACGTGTCCTGCGCGCCAGTGGCGTTGGTGACCTCGAGCATGAGCGCGGCCGGGCCGACGTACCCGTTCGTCGAGGTGAGGGTCAGCTCTGTCGAGGACGTTGCCGCCTGCTGGAGGTGCTCGGCGGGCGAGGTCGAGATGGTGTCCGGCGACGTCAGCGAAACGGCGCCGCCGCGGGGGTCCCTGACGTAGTCGGCGAGGGTGACCTTCGCCGTCGCGTCCGCATCCATCCGGATCGTCTTGCCCTGGACGACGTAGGGCTGGCCGTTGTTCCCCGCGGGGACGTAGATGAGCGCCATGGCGACCGCGCCGTCGGCGTCCTCGATGGTGTAGGGCACGACGCGGGCCTCGGGCCGGAGCTGGACGCGGACCTTGCGGCCCTCGATCGTCGCGCCGTCGCCGATGACCTTGGTGATGGTCAGCGACTTCTGGTCACCGTCGAGGTCCCGGTCGTTGGCCAGGGCGTCGACGAGGATGCTCGTCTCGCCGTCCTTGGCGACGCCGGTGTCGTCGACCGCGATGGGCGGGTTGTTGAAGTCCTTCTGGCCCCGCACCGTCAACGTTGAGCGCGACGGGTCGAACATGCCGTTCGTGATGCCGTAGGCGAGCACCTTTGCAGGGCCCTCCTCCGGCGCGACGACCTTGACGGAGTCGTCCTGCTGGCGCGTGAAGTCCTTGAGGACGTCGGCGTCGTTGAGCGTGGCGAAGTCCTCGAGCTCGACGGCGTCGCCGCTCGCGATGAGATCGTTGGCGAGCAGGTCGGCGTGGACGGTGCGGCCCGGGGCGGCGACGATGTCGTCCTCGACGGCGACCGGCGGCTGCGGGTCGCCGGGCTGGACCACACCGACGCGGATGAAGCCCTCACTCGTGAGACCGAACCGGTCACGGAGCTGGTAGCGGATCACCTCGGTGCCGGCGCTGCGCGGGTAGGCCTCGTAGCGGATGGTGGCGGCGCCGAAGCCGAGCACGCGCCCGAGCTGCAGGTCGACGGCGTCACCCTTCTCGCCGACGATTCCTCCGACGAAGGCGAGGTCACCGTCCGGGTCCACCCCGGAGGTAGGGACGGTGATGGAGAGCGTGTCGCCCGCGGTGACGCTGGCCGAGAAGCTGCGCGCCGTCGGCGGGCGGTTGGGCCGTGTCTCGCTCGGCAACGGGTTGATCGTCACCGTGACCCGGCCGGTGGCCGATCGGGCCCGCAGGCCCTCGGGATGGGCCGCGTACTCGAGGACTGCCGTCCGGGGAGCGGTCGCCTTGGCGTCGGGCTCGGGGACGTAGCGCAGCACGCTGCCGGACGCGAAGGCCTGGCCACCGCCGCTGCGGACCCGGACACCCAGCGGGTCCAGCTTGAGCGGGATGCCCTCGGACATGGAGTCGTTGTCGAGCACCGGGATCGTCACGGCGTCACCGACCCGGACGGCTGCCGTGTCATCGAGGACGGTGGGCCGGATCGGCTCGTCGGGATCCGGCCGCTGCACCACGGAGAGCTGGCCGACGGCCGACTGGGTGCCGTCACTGATGGTGTAGGCGACCGTCCCGCGACGCTCCTTGTTCCCGTCGAGCGGCGCGGTCGCCTCGACCCGCACCCACCGGCCCTGGACCACGCTGACCCGCAGCCAGGCGTTGTCCGTGACGACCCGTTGGACCACGAGCACATCGCTGCGCGGGCTGTAGTCGTTGGACAGCACGTCCGCGATGACGGGGGTCAGCCCACGGACCACGGCCGAGTCGGGTGATGCGACGGGCGGCAGCTCCTTGTCGGGGTCGGGCAGGATGTCAACCCGCACGCGACCGACGCTGACCCCGGAACCCGACTGAGCGGCATACGTGATGGTTGATGTTCCTGGTGTCGCGCCGGTCACGGTGAGGACGCCGGTGTCGGTGTTCGTGTCGATGGTCAGCTGTCCGGGTCCCTTGACCTCGGAGGCGAGGCGCAGGCGCGCCTCCGGGTCGGTGGGGTCGGCGCCCGGGATGTCGTTGCCGAGCGGCTGCAGTTGCACCGGCTTGCCCACGACACCGCGCAGGACGTCCGGCTGGGTCCGCGGGGCGACGGCGCGGTCGTCGTCGCCGAGCACCTGGACGGTGATCGCTGACGTGGTCACGCCCCCGTTGTCGTCGCTGACCTCGTACTCGACCTGCTGGTCCCCCTTCTTGCCGAGGGCCCGCACGATGAGGGCCCCGGACCCGTCGACCCCGGTGGCGGCCGGGTCGACCGGCGAGACCTGGAGCGGGTCGTTCTCCGCATCGCGCCAGTCGGCGATGACCCCGACCTTCACCGTCGCGTTGCGGGCGACCGGGTAGCTCGCCTTGGCGAGCTTGGCACTGCCGCCGCGCAGCTTCGGCGGCGTGTTCTCGTCCGGACCCACGATCGTGACGGTGACCTTGGCGGTGGCCCGCCCGTTCTTGGCGGTGGTGCCGTTGTTGACGGTGTACTCGAAGGTGAACCGGTCGGCCTTCGGTTCCTCGGGGACGGTGACCTGCACGGTCTGACCGTCGGCGGAGGCGCTCGTCGTGACGTCCGCGATGGACGCGGTTCCGACGTCGCCGGGGCTGATGGCGAGGATCGAGCCCTGCGAGTCGGTGTCGTTGTCGAGCACGTGCAACGTCGAGGTGCGCCCCGGACGGACCTTCAGGTGGTCCGGTTGGGCCTTCGGCGGGGTCTTGTCGACCTCGTCGTCGATGAGGTTCTCGTCCTTCTTCTTGTTCTTGTTGTCAACCTGCGGCGGTGGGATGACCGAGTTCCAGTTGTCGATCTTGACCCGGTCGCGGTCGATGTCCCAGACGTCGCCGGAGTCGAGGTCGTTGAGGACGATGAGCCCGCGGTTGACGCGCAGCTTGACTCCGTCGACCCGCACGCCGTTCTTCATGGCGCCGAGGCCGACGGTCTGGGTGTCCTGCGGCGAGCCGCAGTTCCTCCCGTAGAAGGAGTTCGAGGGAGCCGCCCACGCGGCGTGCACGCACGAGCCGAGCCGGACGGGGGCCGAGAGGAAGAGCTCGGCGGGGCTGCCCGAGCCGGGCGCTGCCTGGGCGAGCGTGACTCCCGGGCCGGCTGGTTCACCGGTGAGCGGCACCTGGACGAGCCGTGACTCGTCCTGGAGGAGCACGGCGGTGCTGTCCGGTCCGGGCTGCTGCAGCGCCGCATAGGCCGGCTTGCCGGGCTCGGCCCGGCCCACCGAGACCTGCTGCGGCTGCTCGAGCAGGTCGGAGTACACCAGTCCGGTGCCCGAGTCATAGACGACCCAGTGCGGGCCGACGGCCGTCACCTGGGCGCTCTTCGTCGCGAAGCCGAGCTTGACGAGAGCCGGCTTGGCGAACTGGCCGCCGGAGGGCTTGAGGATCGCGAGGACGCCCTTGGCGCTCGACAGCGCGTAGGCGGTCCCGTCGACACCGACCGCGACCGTTGCGCTCGGGCCCACCGTGACGAGCGGCTTGGCCTGGGTCTGCAGCTGGTCCAGCCCGGCGATCCCGCCGCGGTTGTCGACGCGCTGGGCGCGCAGCTCGCCCTTGGCCGGGTCGACCATGGCGATGGTGCCGCCGCGCAGGTCCACCGGCTCCGTCTCGAAGACCCGGTTGCCGGTGGCCGGCTCTGCCTTGGGCAGGACGATCGACTGCGACGTGGCAAGCGTGCCCTCGGCCGGGTTGATCGGCAGGAGCAGGTTGCTCGCCTTCGAGAGGCCGACGACGGCCGCACCGTCCTGGACGACGTCGAGGCCCGACCCGGGCGTCCCGTCGGAGAGCACGCCGGCGTCGAGTTGTCCCGCGGCCTTGTTGATCCGGCCGAACCGTGCTTGGTCGGCGTTGGTGACCCAGATCCCGCCGTCGTTGAGGTCGGCCTTGCGCACGACCTCTCCATCCGATCGGGTGGCAACCCACACGAGCAGCCCGGCAACGAGGGCCACCACGATGGTGGAGATGACTCCGATCCGTCGCTTCGTCGCGGCGGTGCTCATGCCTTCCCCCGATCGGCCGAACCGGCGCCCTCCACTGTGCGGTCCACCGGGCCGTCGTGCTCATCGTCGTCGATGAGCGCGAGGTCCTCCTCGACGACGAGCTTGGTGGAGAGTGCGTGCTCGACGAGCCGCGCCTTGCGGTTCGAGGCGACGCGCCCGACGCCACCGTGCAGGCCGCGCGTGCCGGCGTCGGCCAGTTTCTGGCAGACGTTGTCGAGCTTGCGGTTGAAGCGGGTGAGCGTCCAGCCGAGCCGTTCGGCCGCGGCTGCGGAGGACGGGATCTGCGTCGTCCCGGCCTCGCGCCGCCGAAGGAACGGCTCGCACAACGCGACGATGAGCAGCTTCTGGTCCGGCGTCAGGCTGACTCGCCCGACCGTCGCCTCACCGACCTCGTCGCTGGGCGTCGCGATGGTCGGTTCTGCCTCGACCGACTTGAAGACCGGGCTCGCCACGACGATCTCGAAGTCGTACGTCGTCGGGCCTGCCGTGAACCAGACGATGAGCTTGTGCATGGCCAGGGGGATCCGCGCCCCCGGGTTGAGGAACGCCTGGAAGAGGCCCTGCTCGTCCGCGACCGTTGCGCTGAGCGTCGATCCGGTGTTGGTGAGCCACCAGAAGCCCGCATCGTGCGAGATCCGCAGGAAGGTGCGGTGCAGGTAGGGGTTGTCGTCGATCTCGACGTTCCCCGACCGCCCGATCGTCAGTCCCTCATCGGGTGAGACGGGGTATGTCTCTCCGCAGAAGTCGACTGTCACCTTGCTGTGGATCACGCTTCGAGGCCCCCTGACCCTGTCCCTGTGTCTCGTGTCATTCGAACGTGGTGTGTGTCTACGTGGTGGTGCTTCGTCCCGGTTCATCCGAGCGGTTTGGCGGATTTGTCCAGATCTACCGCGCAGTCTCGCATTCGACCTGAGACCGTGGCGACTCACGCCCACCCCGGTTCACGGTGACGACCGCGCAGAGCTGCTGGCCCTTGGGCACCTTCTCGGTGAAGGTCGTCTTTGTGAGAATCCTCGGGGCCGCCTTGACCGCCTCGCTCTGCCTGGGCGCGACAAACAGGCGATAGCTGTCCCCCACGGCCGGCTGGGGGTACGACCACCGGAACGTGACCGAGCCGTCGCCCGACTCCGCCGCCACCGTCGGCGCGTCGAAGACCGCGTCGGGCACGGCGTTGTCGTCGCCAGGCATCGACACGGTGGGGCTGGGCCGCGGTCCGGCGTCGGTCTCGGCGTCCGAGCCCTCCGGTCGGAGCACGAGGAAGGCCACCACGCCGACGAGGACGACAAGTCCGCTCACGAGACCCCACAGCAGGGCCGGGGTGGGGCGAGCAGGCCCTTGGGGCCGAGCCGTCGTTTGCGGCGTTGGCTCGGACTGGGTGGGTTGCGTGCCCACGGGCCGCCGCACCGTGGGCCCGTCACCGTCGTCATAGCCACCGCCGCCGGCGCTGCCGTCACGGACGAGGGGCGCCGTGCGACTGCTCGACATCGGGTCGGTCACTGCGGTTGGACGCACGGGTACTGGGGCAAAGAGGGCCGACGTGGGCGCGAGACCGGCTCCGGTCGGGGCGAACGGAGCTGATGGGGCAGCTGATGGGGCTCCTGCGTCGCGGCGCCGCCGTGTGTCCGCGTCGAGCGACGTCGCGGGCGAGGACGGTTGGGCGACCACGGTCTGGGGTGCCTTGATCCGCGTGCGGTCGTCGTCCAGGGTCTCGGGCCCCGCTGGTGACCCGTGGACCTGGCTGACCAGTGTCGTGTGACCCTGCTCGTCGAGCACGACGATGGGGGTCCGGGCCAAGCGCTGCTGCTGCTCGACCGCCTGCAGCGCCCTGGCGAGATCGAGGGCCGCCGCCGGTCGCCGGGAAGGATCCTTGGCCAGCGCCTGGGCAAGCAGCCGCTCGAGACCCGGGGGCACGTCCGGGCGGCCCGTCGGGGGTGGTGGGGTGCTGCGGATCCGGGGCAGGAGGGCGTAGGCGGAGTTGTCGCCGCCCGGCACCTCAAAGGGCGACCGGCCCACGAGCAGGTGCCACAGGGTTGCCGCAAGGGAGTAGACGTCGGACCGCTCGTCCCCGTTGCTCTGACCGTAGAGCACCTCCGGTGCTGCCCACGGTACGGAGACACCCATGTCATCCGTGGACTCAGCCACGTCGCCGTCTCGGCCGTCACGCCCGCCCCGACCGGCGATGCCGAAGTCGGTCAGGCCGGGCGCCCCGTAGGCGCTGATGAGGACGTTGGCCGGCTTGATGTCGCGGTGGGTGATGTGCGCCCGGTGCGCCGTCTCGACCGCGCTCGCGAGCTGGATGCCGGTGCGGAGCACCTCCTCGACCGTGAAGCGCTCCGCCCTCGCCCGCATCGCGAGGTTGGGCGGCGGGTAGTACTTCATGACGAGGTAGGGCCGCCCGTCGTCAGCCGTTCCGGACCGGAAGACCTGGACGATGTAGGGGTGGTCGCCGAGCTGGGCCATCGTGTCGGCCTCGTCGACGAACTGGGCCCGAAGCGCGTCGGTCAGTCCCTCGGACTTGAGCACCTTCACCGCCACCGGCATGCGGGGGCTCTGCTGCTCGTACAGGTAGACGTCGGCGTACCCCCCCGAGCCCAAGGGCTGGACGAAGACCAGGCCCGGGATCTGGGGTGGGGCACCCCGCCGCGGATGCCTGCCCGCGTGTCGCGTGCTGGCCATGTCAGCTCATCCCTGGATCGAAGACGAAGGACACCTCGTCGGCCATGGCAACGACGGAGCCGGGCTCGAGGACCTGCTGGTCGTTGGCCCGGAGCCGGACCGGCTGCCCGCCCGGCAAGGCAACGGTCGTCCCGTTCGTCGTGCCGAGATCGCGGATGAGCACGTGCCAGCCCTCGAGCACCACCTCGACGTGGTTGCGCGACACGTCCCGCTCAGGGCTGGGCACCTTGACGACGTGGGGTCGGTCCGTTGCTGCGAGATCGGAACCGAGCGTGGGTGCCCGACCCATGAGGACGTTTCGATCGAGGGTGACGACGTCACCGGTGGAGAGGCGCAGCGCACCGAGCGGGGGCCTGACCATGGTGAACGTGTCCTGAGGAGGTATCCCCCCGCCGCAGATGCGGCAGGAGTCGCCGTGCGGAGGCGTTGGGTGGCCCTGGGAGCAGAGGACGGCGACAACGCTCGGCCCCGAGGCGCCACCCGACTGGTCGCCAGACTGGGCGGCGTGGCGGGCCTGGATCAGGGCACTACGGTCGACGGTCAGCTCGTCGGCGTCCTCGTCCCCTGCCGCCGGAGGGTCCACCTCAAGGGGGGCGGCTGGCGGCGTGGCTGGCTGAGTGACGGGCGGTGGCAGCAGGCTTGGCGCCGGCGGAGGCGTGTGTCGCCCGGAGAACGTCGGAACGGCTGGCCGCGGTTCGGCCGTCGACCCGTGGTCGGGACTGGGTGCGGCTGAACCCGATGCCCACGGGACGGACGAGATCAGGCCTCCGCCGGTTGCAGGGGGTGACGCCGAAGGAGCCGCTGGCGGCAGGGTCGGCGGCGTTGGCGATACGGGTGGCACTGGTGGCACTGACGAAGGGGCCGGCGCCTCAATCGGATCCGGCTCGCCTGCGCCTGCCGACTCCGCCTCGGCAAGAAGCTGTCGGTGCTCGTCGACCGTGACCGTGTGGCCGAACAGGTAGTCGTAGCTGGGGGCGGCCGCCTCGTCCGGCTCCGAGATGTGATGGTCGTCCTCGGAGGGGGTGGGCTTGACCGACCAGGTCGACTCGACGTCGTCGGTGGCAGTGGGCGGCGGGGTGGCACGCCGAGGCAGAACGGCCGGTCCCCGACCCCACGAGGGGAGCTCGGGCTCGCTCTCACTCGAGTGTGCAGAACCTGCCGACGTCAACTGCACACTCGACTCAGCAGGCGGCGCAGCCCCACTCGAGTGTGCAGAACCTGCCGGCGCCAACTGCACACTCGACGCAACCGGCGGCGCACCCCCACTCGAGTGCGCAGAACCTGCCGACGCCAACTGCACACTCGACTGGGCGGAAGGAGGCGGGGGTACGCGGGCCACGCCACCGGCACGGACGATCAGCGTCTGGGCGGGAGCCGGCTCGGTCGCCTCCTTGCCCTCGAGTACCCGGAGCTCCACGCGCTCCGGGTGTGTGTCGAGGACGAGGTCGGTCCAGACCCGGGGGTTGAGGGCACGGACCTCGTGCTCGGTGCCGTCTGTCATCGTCAGCCTGGCCGACACGGGCCCGAACGCGACAATCCGCGTCCGCGGCTTCCAGTGAACGCCGACGAAGTGGTGCGCCTTGCGCGGCCCGCCCGCGGTCAGGACGTCGATGACGTCGTCGAGCTGTCCGCCGTCCGCGGCATCGCTCGCGGTCAGGGTGCGGTCGTCGTCCTCCTCGAGGGCGATGAGCAGATGCATGCCGGGCCCACCGATGTGGGTCCAGCCGTCGGGGGCGCGGTGCACGACGACCGAGGGATCACTCACACCAACGACCTGCTCTCCCCTGTCGGCTCCTCACCCGCCGGCGGCTCATGGCGGGGACGACCGACCGCCTCGCGGGGAGCCGTGTCCTCGTCGACGTCTGCCCCGGACTCGTGTGCCTCCAGCGTGACGACGATGGCCGTGACGTTGTCGCGGCCGCCGGCCTGAACCGCCCTGCGCACCAGCTCGTCCGCGGCCTCCTGAGGGTCAGCGACATCGAGGAGAACGGCCTCGATGTCCGGCAGCCCCAGCTCGTTGGAGAGCCCGTCCGTGCAGATGACGAAGGCCTCTCCCGGGTACGGCGGGAAGACCCAGTGGTCGACCTGGCCCATGGGGTCCCGACCCAGCGAGCGGGTGATGACGTTGCGGCCGGGATGGTGTTGGGCCTGTTCGGCGGTGATGATCCCCCGGTCGACGAGCTCCTGGACCTCCGAGTGGTCGACGGTCACCTGCGAGAGGTGCCCGTCGAGCAACCGGTACACCCGCGAGTCGCCGATGTTGAAGACGACCCAGTGCTGCGAGCCGCCGCCCCCGGAGACGAGGGCGAGCCCCGCGACGGTGGTCCCCATTCCGGTCTGCTCGGGACGGCGGGCTGCTGACTCGAGAATCCGCCGGTTCGCCTCAGTCAGCTGCTCGACGATGTCGCGAGCCTGCAGGACCGGCCGCTCGGCCAGCTCGATGAGGGCGTCCGTGGCGATCCCGCTCGCCACCTCTCCGGCAGCATGTCCGCCCATGCCGTCCGCGACGACGAACACCGTCCCAACGACGCGGGCGCTGTCCTCGTTGTGCTGGCGCACCCGGCCAACGTCGGTGGCGACACCATGCGAGATCGCCGACTGGTCCACGGTCATCCGACCGGGTTCCCCTCAGCCTCGACAGGAGCCCAGGGGCGAACGCGAACCGACGCAAGGACCGAGCGGATCAGCTCGTAGTCCTGCTCGGCGGCCGGCCCGCCCACCGACCCGCTCAGCTGGACGACCCAGCCGGCGGCACCCGCCCGCTCCGGTCGCACGACGTGAAAGAGGTTGGCCTGCAGGATGGTCTCGACGTCCGCGTCTGGCCAGGTGGCATCACAGCCCACGAAGCGGGCGTCACCCAGCTCAGCGGCATACGGCTCACTCGAGACCCCACCACGTGACTGGGCGAGCGCCTCGATGCGACGGAGCGACTCCTCCTCGGTGAAGTCGGCACCGCACTGCTCGATGCTGACGACGACGTTGGGGTCGAAGCCATCCTCCCGGGGCAGCTTGGCGGCCACGGCGGTGCCCGGCGCGTGCACGGGCAGCCAGCCCTCGGGGACGTCGACGGCCACGGACGGCGGGCCGGGGAAGTCCCGGCTCGGATAGGCCAAGGTGCTCATCGAGGTCCTTTCATCGCTCCGTTGGCGGGGCCTTGGTCCCATGCCGGATGGCCGGAGCGCGGCAAGTCAATCAAACGTGCGCCAAATGTGACAGATCAGGCTCATGGGAAGAAGCCACCGATCGTGCCGATGGGATCCTTGACCGCGGCTCCGATCCCGTCGGCGACGTCATCCAGACCGGTGTCCTCGAGGAACTCCTTGGGGTTGACGTCGACACTGAAGTTGACTCCGCCACCGATGCCGATCGCCGCTCCGACATCGACCTTGACCTTCACGCTCTCCGCGCTGAAGTTGGCGTCGATGTTGGCGTGCGCTCCGATCCCGGCGTAGACCTCGCCGCCGGCCGTGCCGCCCACCCCGGCGATGCTGCCGCCGACCTCGCCCCCGGCCTTCACGCCCGCGAAAGCCTCCGCGCCGGCGCTGGTCCGGATCCCGTCCTTCCCGATCGCGACCGAGGCGTCGGCCTTCGCCTCGGCACCGGCCATCGCGTTGCCGCTGGCGTGCGCCGCCAGCGGGCCGTTGTCGTAGGCGACCCCGGCCTCCCCCTTGACGCCGACCATGGCGGAGGCGTTCGCCTTTGCGGCCAACCCGTCCTTGCCGAGCGAGACGGAGGCATCGGCCTTTCCCTCCGCGCCGACGAAGCCGCTCGCGTTGTACTTCCCGTGGGCGCCGAGGTTGCCCTCGACGCCGCCCCTGAGCAGGTAGGCGCCCGCCGTCCCACCGAGACCGGCCGCGAGCGCCCCGTCCTTGATGCCGAACTCGTGGTAGCCCTTGACCTCCGTGCCCGGTCCGCCGCCATAGGCCATCCGGACCGCGTGCTCCTTGTCGGTGACCTTGCCGTCGGCGTCGTAGTACACCGGCTCGTAGTCGGTGTGGCCCTGGTGTTCGGTCCGCTCCATCCAGTTGACGCCCTCGACCCCGCGGTTGATCGCGGTGCTGGCCCCCGGGTGTCGGTTGGCGAAGGCGTCCTCGTCCTCGGAGTTGTCGGTCGGCAGCCACGGCCGGTCGACCCGGCTCTCGCTCTCGCTGCGCCAGCCGGACTCGTGTTCGAGCTGACGGTCGCGGTAGTCGCCGGCGTGCGTGTACCGGTCGTAGCGAACCCGGCCGTCCTCGCCCTCCGTGGCGTTCTCGTAGGTGTGCCGGCCGTCCTGCGTCGTGTGGCGGTAGCTCGTCCCGGACTCGTCACCCATGCTGTCCGGCTGCTTGTCCGGGTCGAGCTGGAACTTCTTGCCCTTGGTCTTGGTGACGTCGTTCAGCCCACCACCACCCGAGCCGGCACCCGACCCGGCGCCGCCGCCCCCAGCTCCGCCCGATCCGCCCGACCCGCCCAGACCGGATGCGGAACGCTGGTCGGCGACGTTCGCCTCGAGCCGCCAGGCCATCGCCTCGAAGACGCCGCTGCACGCCTGCAGACCCGGAACGGCCCTCGTGTTGAAGTGCCGGACCAGGGCCCGGACGTTGTCGCCGCCCCAGCCGGCCTCGATGGAGCGCATCGCGCCGCGGGACGTCGCCTCGATCCGGGTCAGCTCCGCCTGCATCCCCTTGATGACCCGAGCCGACCGGGCGAGCGCCTCGACGTCGGCGCCCTTGGCGTAGGTCGTCATCGGGCCGCCTCCTCGTCGAGCAGCGGCGTCGTCCCCGGGCCGGGCGTCACCTGCAGTCCGCCGATCACGCGACTGAGCTCGGCGTTGTCCTCCCGGTGACGGGTCGACCCGATCGTGCCCGTCACGGTGATGCGGACCAGCCCGCCGTCGACGTCACGCCGGACGAAACCGAAGAGGTTGCGGACGAGCAGCGTGCCAGCCGCTGCGTCGACGTAGCTGAGGTCCCGCCCGAAGAACGTGACTCCCCCGATGTTGTGGCCATAGACCTCGCCGGCCTCGCCCTCGAGGCGCTCGCTGGCGAGCCGCTCGACTCCGTCGAGGTCGTAGCGCACCGTGTGGTCGGCAGGCACCTCGTCGACCGTCACGAGGACGTTGGGCCGGAACTGCCCTTCGGCGGCGGGCCGTATCGCCACGAGCGCCGCGCCCGCGAGGTCACCGACGGCGGGCACCGCCTGCCAGCCCTCGGGCAGCTCCAGCCGCAGGGCGGGTCGCCCCGGGAACGTGGCGCTCGGATAGGTCAGTGTCGGCATGGTGCCCCCTTCGTCAGGGGCAGGCTAGGGGGTGGGCCGCCTGAGGGCGATGGGGAGCGCTCCCCGCCGACAAACGAACAACGACGATGCCGTATGCCGCTGGGCTCGCCGGGTGCCCGAGGTACCGCGGCTGCCCGCCGGGGTGCCATCCGTGATCCCTGTGGACAACTCTGACGGGATGCTCCCCTCGGGGACCTGGCGTGCCGACCTGACACGACACGTGAGGAAGCACATCGGAAGGCTGCGAAGCACTGACATCATCGTCGGCGACGCTCTGGCACCCAGCCTGACGTCGATCACGATATCCGTGGCGTGAGCATCCGCAATCCGTTTGCGGAGCTCTGAGGTCAGGGTAGTTGGCGAAGCGCGATGAGCGGCCCACCAGGTGAGCAGCTTCTCGCTGGCGGCGTCCTTGCCGGTGGGCTCCTCGTCGAGCCGCCGCAACGATGCGGCCAGGGCCGTGGGCTACCTCTCCGCCCTAATCAATGATGCCTACCTGATGCACGCCTCAGTCATCCCGCGCGGCCCACCAGGCGAGCAACTTCTCGCGCGCGGCGCTCTTGCCGATGGGTCCGTCATCGAGCCGCACCGACAACAGGTACTTGTACGCCTCGCCGAGCACCGGCCCCGGCTTGATGTCCAGGATCTCGGCGATCTCGTTGCCGTTGAGCTCGGGCCGCACGGCCGCGAGCTCCTCCTCCGCCGCGAGGCGCTCGATCCGCCGCTCGAGGTCGTCGTAGGCCACTGACAGCCGCTGCGCCTTGCGGACGTTGCGGGTCGTGCTGTCTGAGCGGGTCAGACGGTGGAGTCGCTGCAGGAGCGGACCGGCATCCGTGACATAGCGGCGCACTGCCGAGTCGGTCCACTGACCCTCGCCGTAGCCGTGGAAGCGAAGGTGCAGCTCGACGAGCCGCGCGACGGCCTTGACGACCGTCTTGTCGTAGCGCATCGCCTTGAGCCGCTTGCTGGCCATCCGTGCCCCGACCAGCTCGTGGTGGTGGAAGGAGACCCCGCCCCCCGGCTCGAAGCGTCGGGTGGCCGGCTTGCCGATGTCGTGCAGGAGCGCGGCCAGGCGCAGCACGAGGTCCGGGCCGGGCACCGACTCCTCTGTGCCATCTGGCGGGCCCTCGAGCGCGATGGCCTGCTCGAGAACCGTCAGGGAGTGCTCGTACACGTCCTTGTGCCGGTGGTGCTCGTCGACCTCCAGGCGCAGCGCAGGCAGTTCGGGGATGAAGTGGTCGGCCAGGCCCGTGTCGACGAGCAGGCTGAGGCCGGGTCGCGGGGCCGGAGCACAGACGAGCTTCGTGAACTCGTCGCGGATCCGCTCGGCGGAGATGATCTCGAGAGTGGCCGCCCGCTCGGTCATCGCGGTCCGCACCTCCTGGGCCACGTCGAAGCCGAGCTGACTCGCGAAGCGGGCCGCGCGCATCATCCGCAGCGGGTCGTCGGCGAAGGACTCCTCCGGAGGCGCGGGCGTCATGAGTCGCCGGGCCGCGAGGTCGACCAGGCCGCCATGGAGGTCGACGAACTCGAGGCTGGGAAGCCGGATCGCCATCGCGTTGACGGTGAAGTCGCGGCGGACGAGATCGCCGTCGAGGGTGTCGCCGAACATCACCTCCGGCTTGCGGCTGGTCCGGTCGTACGTGTCCGCGCGGTACGTGGTGATCTCGATGTGGTGCGAGTCCCTGCGCAGGCCGATGGTGCCGAACTCCCGCCCGATGTCCCAGTGCGTGTCCGCCCACCCCTCGACCGTGGCCAGGATCTCGTCCGGACTCGCTTCCGTAGTGAAGTCGAGGTCCGGGGAGGTCCGCCCCAGAAAAGCGTCCCGCACCGGCCCACCGACGAGCGCGATCTCGTGCCCCCGCTGCTCGAACAGCTTGCCGAGCTCCTGCAGCAGCGGGAGCACGGGCGCGAGCTGGGCGACGGCCCCGCGCAGGAGCTCCAGCTGGTTCGGGTCGGGCACGTTCGGGCGGTCGGACACGGGGACCAGCCTAGGTGAGCGCACAGGTGCCCTTCCGCCACCAGCCGACGGCCGTCCCAGCCTCCGACTATTCACCCGTGGCGCACCCGTCGGCGTCGATTCGGCAGGAAGGGCACCGACATTCGAGCCACGGCGCAGGTGTCGGAGGCCGTGGTGGGGCGCTCAGTGGAACGCAACACCCTCGATGCGCGTTGGGCGGGCGGAAGGAGGGGAAGGCACGTGGTGCGCGTGAGCGAGCACAGCAGCATACGGGAATGGCGCTTGAGAAGGGCGTTGGGGCCGGCGTGTGAGGCGGGGGCGGGAAACAGGTCCCTTGGTTATGGTGGCGGCATGACCGCGCAGACCGCCCCCATCCCCCACATGGGGCGGCGGTTGCCCGCGGTCGAGGAGCGCTCTGCCGGCGGCATCGTCGTCGACATCCAGGACGGCTGCGCCCTCATCGCCATCATCGCGAGACGCAATCGCGCCGGGCGCATCGAGTGGTGCCTCCCCAAGGGCCACGTCGAGCCGGGGGAGACGCTCGTCGAGACCGCCGCCCGAGAAGTCGCGGAGGAGACCGGCATCACCGGGCGCGTCCTCGTGGAGCTGGGGACCATCGACTACTGGTTCGCGACGTCCACGAAGCGGGTGCACAAGTTCGTCCACCACTACCTGCTCGAGGCCCTGAGCGGCGAGCTGACCATCGAGAACGACCCCGATCGCGAGGCGATCGACGTCGCGTGGATGCGCCTGGACGAGGTGCACCGCCGGCTCACCTTCCCCAACGAGCGCCGCATCGCGCAGGCGGCGTGGAGCCGGCTGGCAGGCACGGCGTGACCCGGGCCCGGCCGTGGCGCGCCGCCCTCCGGACGGTCGCCGCCGCGACGTTCCTCGCCCTCACGGCCCTCCCGGGTGCGGCTGCCTCGCCGCCGAGCCAGGCACGCTCGGTGCCAGTGATCGAGACCGAAGAGCCCGTCCCGCACAGCGCCTCGGTGACACCCGACACCGAGAAGGCCATCGTCACCCTGACCTCGGTGTCCCCCACCGTCATGGACGGGCGCGGAGAGACGCGGATCGCCGGCACCCTGACTGCCCCGACCTCCGGCCCGCTCGTCGGCACGACCATCGACGTCGTCCTCGGCTCCCGGCCGCTGACCGTCCGAGGCGACATCGACCGGTGGGTCAAGGGAACCGGCAAGGCGTCCGGCGAACGTGTTGCAGAACTGGCGAAGCCGCTGCCCGAGGTGGCGGCGGGTCAGACCGTGCCCTTTGCGATCGACCTCGAGGAGCGACGCGTCCGCACCGACGCCGCCTTCGCCGCGTTGCCGATCTCGATCGAGGCCTACCAACGGGGAGCCTCGACGCCCGTCGGGATGACCCGGACGTTCCTCGCCTGGAACTCACGGGTCGAGTTCGTGCCGCTCCAGCTGGCCGTGGCGATCCCGGTCACACTCGACCCGGAGCTGAAGCTGTTCGAGCGCGATGACACGGTGCGGCGCGAGGCGTGGGCCGCGGCCATCGGGCCCGGATCCCGCGTTGACCGGATCGTCGAGGGCACCGCCGGATCGTCTGCCACGTTGGCCGTCGACCCGTCGGTGCTCCTGGCCGCACCCGGCGAGACAGCGTCAGAGCGCCCTCCCCCAACCGCGCCCACGGGAGGGCCATCCGGCTCGCCGACGACCGGAACCGCGTCTCCGCCCCCGACGCCAGAGACACCAGCGACCTCCGCGGATGGGACGGCGGACGCGGCGGACGGTGAGGGGTCCCCGCTCGTCGACCGGCTCGTGTCCAGCCTGCAGGGGCGGAACCTCATCGCACTCCCCTATGCCGACGCTGACGTCGCCGCCACCAGCGACATCGACCCGGGCAACCTCGTCGCTCGCGAGCTCGTGTCACGGGCCTCCAAGGTGGGCGCTCGCATCGGAGCGCCGGTGCGCGGTGACATCGCCTGGCCGGCGGACGGACTGCTGCCGGCGGGCCGGGACGCGGCCATCCAGTCGCTGTACTCGAAGTCGGCAACGGGGAAGGCTGCCGGGATCATCGTCGACCAACGGGCCATCAGCGCGGCCTCCCCCTACACCCCGACGGCGCGCCGGGTGTCTGACAAGGGCAGCCGCCTCCTCGGCTACGACGTGCGACTCTCGGCGCTGCTGCCCAAGCGGTCCGACCCGACGCCCGTTCTCGCCACCCAACGCTTCCTCGCTGAAACGCTCGTGCTCCTCGGCGAGCTCCCGGGCATCGGCCGGTCCGTCCTGGTCGCCGCGCCCCGGAACTACGACCCCGACCCCGCGGGTCTGGCGGCCTTCCTGCACGCGACCACTGACTCCATCCCCTGGCTGACCACCGCGCCGCTGGAGACTCTGGTGCGAGACGACGTGACAGACGCCCGCCGCCCACAGGAGCGGCCGGCGAAGGCGCCACCCTCGGCCGCACCCAAGCGGACCCTGAGCGAGTTCCGGCTCCGGCAGCTCGCCCAGCAGCGTCTGACGATCGACGCCGTGTCCACCGTGGTCGAAGACGGCGCGGCGTTCGAGCGCACCTACGGCGAGCTCCTCGACGAGCTGACGAGCACCCGGTGGCGCTATCAGCCGGCCGCCTGGTCGAAGCTGCACAACTCGGTGAGCGCCGACGTCCGCAACGCGACGTCAGCCATCAGGGTGGTGCCGCGGCGCATCAACTTCCTCGCCGAGAACGGCACGCTGCGGATCACGCTCGAGAACGGGCTCGGCTACGCCGTCGGGAACCTCCGTCTCGTGCTCTCGCCGATGAACCCCCGCATCCAGATCCGCGAGCAGCCCGGCCCGGTCAGCATCGCGGCAGGACCGGGGGCGCTGCGCAACGTGACCGTGCCGGTCCACGCAGTCGCCGCTGGCCGAGCCGACATCCTCGCGTATCTCACCACGGCGGACGGCACACAGATCGGATCGGCGGCCACGATCCCTGTCTCGTCCAACCCTCTCGACACGACGTTCTACTGGATCGGCGGCGTGCTGGCCGGCCTCGTGCTCCTGGCCGGGGTGGCTCGCGCCGTGCTCAAGGGCACGTCGCGCATCGACGAGATCGGCGATCTGGACACGATCGCCGAGCGTGACGAGGCCGCACAGAGCCGGAAGAACGACTGAGTCGCCCTAGGATGAAGCAGGGCCGCGCTCCGGATCGCAGGTGCGGACGTGGTCACCGCAGAGGTTCCCACGCCCTCTCGTTCGACGCGGCTCAGCACAGGAAGGGGTGACGCAGGTGCACGGCATTGGACCGGGAACGGTGCTCGGAGGACGCTATGCCGTCACTCTACGCACCTCCGAAGGGCCCCATCACGAGCGGTGGCGGGCCACCGACAACACCTTGGACCGCGAGGTCGTCCTCGTGTGCTTCCCCGTCGCGTCGTCCGTCGCCTCGGCGACCCTCGATGCCGCCCGCCGTGCTGCCGGCATCGAGGATCCCCGGCTCGTCCGGGTCCTCGACGTGGGCACCGACGTGGACATCGCCTTCGTCGTCGAGGAACCCTTGACCGGCGCCATGCCGATGTCGCACATCCTGCATTCGGGCGGACTGCCCGCGGAGGAGGTGCGTCGGATCGTCGGCGAGGCTGCGAGCGCCCTGGAGAAGGCGCGTCACCGGGGGCTGCACCACCTCACGCTCACCCCCTCATCGCTCCTCCGTATGCCAGACGGCGACGTGAAGGTCCGTGGCCTCGCGACCGATGCGGCGCTCGTCGACGCCGAGCGATCCTCCGACGAACTGGCATCCCGGATCGACGCCGTCGGCCTCGTCAAGCTCATCTACGCCGGCCTCACCGGCCGGTGGCCCGCAGGCCCGGCGGGGGCGAGCCGCGCACGCCCGGTCGGGCTCGAGCCCGCGCCGACGATGATCGGAGGCGTCGCCGCGCCGTCCGAGATCGCGGTCGGGATCCCCAACGACCTCGACCTCGTCTGCCGCATGACGCTCAACGAGGACCGCGGCCCGGTGTCCCCCGGGGACCTCGCCCTCCAGATCGCGCCGTGGCCATCGGAGCCACCGACGAGCGACGGCGCCACCGGGATCCGGCTGCCGGCGCAGTCCTCCGAGATCACCCCGGCGGGCGGGTCGCCTGCCACCGCACCGAGATACGGACCTGCCGTCGCGGGACCGAGCGGCGATCTCTACGCCCGCTTGGCCGGCCGCCGAGGAACCCACGATCCGGGCGGGGACGCCGCGGGCGCCGGGGCCAGCGCGGGCGCCGCGGGCGCCGCAAACGGCTCGGCTGCAGGGGCCGCGGCGAGCGGCGCTGCCAGTGCCGGTGTCGCTGCTGGCGCGGCAGCCGCAGGCGCGGGACTCGCCAGTGGCGGCCAAGGCGCGGGCGATGCCCTCAAGCCTGCTGGTGCAGCCTCGGGGGTCGCGAGCGCGATGGGGGAACGGGTCAGCTCCTTCGCCCGAGCGGCTGCCGACAAGGCGACGGCACGAGCCGCCGAGCGCCGGATCGGACGACACGACGAGCCCTTCCATGGCGAGGACATCGCCATCGACCAAGCCTTGGAAGAACCTCCTACGGCGGAGATCGCCGCTCCCCTCGTTTTCGGCGGCACGCCCGAGCGGCCCACGGGGGCCCAGTCGCGCATCGCGCTGGCCATCGTCGGCGCCCTCGTCCTCGTCGCGCTGGTCATCGGCATCAACAACGTCGCGAAGATCGGCGAGTCCGACAGCCCGGCCGAGGCCCGGCCCACCGTCACCGTGACGCGCACGCGAGCGACACCGACCGCGTCCGCAACGACCCAGCAGGCGCCGCCCCCGACGACCCCCAGCGACACGCAGTCCCCGAATGACCAGCCCGTGAGCATCGTCGGCGGTTCCAGCTTCGATCCGCAGGACGACGGCGAGGAGAGCCCGAACCAGGTCCCGCTTGCCTTCGACGGTGACCCGAGCACGGCGTGGAAGTCACGGTGGTACGGCAGTGACACGTACAACCGCAGCAAGGAGGGTGTCGGCCTGGTGCTCGACCTCAGCGCACCGACGAAGGTCCGTGAGGTCGAGCTCACCCTCCCGGCCGCACAGGACGTGTCGGTCTTCCTCGCCGACGAGGCCTCCCTGGACCGCACCCAGGAGATCGGAAAGGTGCGGGACACGAGCGGGAGCGTGACCATCAAGGCGCCAAAGGACATCGAGGCCGGCACGAAGGTCATCGTGTGGGTCACGCGGCCGGCACCTGACGAGGCACCCAACCACTACCGGGCCCAGATCGCCGAAGTGGTGGTGCGCTGAGTCGTGGGTCCTGCCACCCCCGTCCCCCTCGCTGAGGCCAGCGATCGGGACCTGCTCGAGCGCCATGTAGCGGGAGATGATCACGCCTTCGGGGAGCTGTTCCGACGGCACAAGGACCGGATGTGGGCCGTTGCCCTGCGCACCTGCCGCGACCCGGAGATCGCCGCCGACGCTGTCCAGGACGGCTTCATCTCGGCCTTCCGAAGGGCCGGCTCCTTTCGGGGCGACTCTGCGGTGACCACGTGGCTGCACCGGATCATCGTCAATGCCTGCCTCGACCGCCTGCGTCGGCTGCGCCCGACCGCCGAGCTTCCGGAGTACGAGCTCGCCGACAGCCGGGACCAGCATTCCTCGACCGAGGTCCGGATCGACATCGAGGGGGCGCTCGCCACGCTCCCTGCGGGGCAGCGCGCCGCCCTCGTCCTCGTTGACATGCACGCCGTCCCCGTCTCCGAGGCGGCCGTGATCCTCGGGGTGGCCGAGGGAACGATCAAGTCACGGTGCGCCCGCGGCCGGGCTGCGCTCGCCCAGCAGCTGGGCCTGACAACCGAACCGCCCGCGCGGGGTAGGTGACCCGTGCCACGAACGCGGGAAGATGTCTCCTGACCCGTGCGACAGAGAGGAACTGTGATGCAGATCAGCGACAACGGGCCCCGGCCGAATGCGTTCGACATCGAGACGGCCACCCGGGAGAACGAGAACTACCGCACCGTTGCCTGGACCGGCACGTATCTCCAGGTCACCCTCATGTCCATCCCCGTCGGCGAGTCGATCGGCCTCGAGGTCCACCCCGACACCGACCAGTTCCTGCGCCTCGATGCCGGCCGCGGCAGGTGCGTCATGGGGCCGGCGAAGGACCAGCTCGACTTCGAGCAGGAGGTCTCGGACGGGTGGTCGATCCAGGTCCCGGCCGGTCGCTGGCACGACGTGGTCAACACCGGTGACGAGCCGCTCCGCCTCTACGCGATCTATGCCCCGGTCCACCATGCACCGGGCATCGTCCAGCGATCGAGCGCCGACGCCGAGCGCGATGAGTCGGCCGGCGTCGACGAGCCACCGGCCTGGAGCCACCAGCCGGAGGGCGGTGCCCCGGACCAGCACGCCGGCTGAGCTGGGCAGAGTCCGCCGCGAGTGAAACCCCCGTGGAACCCCCCGGCGATACTGCACGTCGAAGCACGAGGTCGGCCCCCTGACCGCGGCAGCGCTGGGACGGCCCCCGTCAAAGCACCACCCCGAAGGAACATCGTGGACCTACCCGGGCACCCACCTGAGGCCGCCGACGAGCTCGATCCTGCAGTCGAGGCACGGATCCGTGAGCTGCTCGCTGCTGCTCCCGGCCCCGGTCCCATGCCGGAGCACGTGACCCAGCGCATCGAGTCGCTCCTCAGCGACGAGGTTGCCCTACGGGTCGACCCCGGCCCACTGAACCGCTCCACCCCGGACCAGGCGATCGTCGCCCCGCTCATCCGTCAGCGCCAGAGACCGCGTCCAGTCCTCGCGGTGGCGGCTGTCGCCGCGGCAGCCGCCGTCGTGGCCGTCGGCGGTTCCGCGCTCCATCTCAGCAAGCGGGCCAACGGCACGGCCTCTGTCGGCGGCTCCAGCGTGACGATGACCCCGTCGGCGACCTCACCATTCCGGCCCAACTTCCACGTCCAGCTCTCGGACACCGCCTACACCGAGGCCAACCTCGCAGGGCAGGCCAGGGCGATGCTCAGGTCCCCCGACGCGCCGATCGAGACCCTCGCCGCGGAGGGGCCCAAGCTGGGTCCCATCGCGACGGAGATCGGTCTCGAGTCCTGCCTGACCGCCCATTCGCTGCCGACAGACGTCCCGGTGTACGTCGACCTCGCCACCTTCGAGGGCAGTCCGGCGGCAGTCATCGTGGTGACCGAGGGGGGTCGCAGCACCGTTCGCGTCGTGGAGCGCACGTGCACCCTGGGCCACCCCGCACCGCTGGCGGGTGCCACACCCGTCCCGTGAGTCCCACGACACCCTGCCGTATGCCGCTCAGCTCGCTGGGTGCCCAGCGCCAGCTTCGTGACGTCGCCACGACGGGAATGCCGAGCGCCTAGGATCGGTTGAGGCGAGCAGCAGTCCCCTTCCAAGGAGCATCACCACATGTCGGAAGACGTCCGCAACGTCATCATCATCGGGTCGGGACCAGCTGGGTACACGGCCGCCATCTATGCAGCCCGTGCCAACCTCAAGCCGCTCATCTTCGAAGGTGCCGTCACCGCGGGTGGCGCCCTGATGAACACGACCGAGGTGGAGAACTTCCCCGGCTTCCGGGACGGCATCATGGGTCCGGAGCTGATGGAGCAGATGCGTGCCCAGGCCGAGCGCTTCGGCGCCGAGCTCGTCACCGACGACGTCACCGCGGTCGACCTCAGCGGCTCGGTGAAGACGGTCACCGATGGTGCCGGCAGGACCTACTCCGCGGCAGCGGTCATCCTCGCGATGGGCTCCGCCTACCGCGAGCTCGGGCTGCCCAGGGAGAAGGAGCTGTCCGGTCACGGCGTCTCCTGGTGCGCTACGTGCGACGGCTTCTTCTTCCGCGACCAGGACATTGCCGTCATCGGCGGCGGCGACTCGGCCATCGAGGAGGCGACCTTCCTGACGAAGTTCGCCAGGTCCGTGACGATCGTGCACCGGCGTGACGCACTGAGGGCCTCCAAGATCATGGCGGACCGGGCGTTCGCGAACGACAAGATCAGCTTCGCCTGGAACAGCGAGGTCGCCGAGATCCACGGCGACGGCAAGCTGACGGGTCTCACGCTCCGTGACACGCGGACCGGCGACCTGCGCGAGCTCGCCGTGACCGGCATGTTCGTCGCCATCGGCCACGACCCGCGCAACGAGCTGCTCAAGGCACACGGAGCAGCAGACGGAGCAGCAGCCGACACCGGCGAGGTCGCCCTCGACGACGCCGGCTATGTCCTGGTCGAGGCACCGTCCACTCGCACCAACGTGGCCGGCGTGTTCGCGTGCGGAGACCTGGTCGACCACACGTACCGCCAAGCCATCACGGCGGCCGGCACCGGGTGCTCCGCAGCCCTCGATGCCGAGCACTACCTCGCCGCCCTCGAGGACACCGCCTCGCCTGAGCGGGCCGCACATCAGGCCGCGCTCATCGATGAGACCGCCTCGGGCCCCATCCCGACGTCCTCCGTCGGCGCAAACGCCTAGCCTGACAGACCTGTCGACCGCCACCGTCGCCGACCACCCGCCCAGCCCGCCGCCACCGGCCAACCGAGCCCAGCGGCATACCCAAGGGAGAGACCCAGCATGGCACTGAAGGAAACGACCGACGCCACGTTCGCTGATGACGTCCTGATGAGCGACAAGCCGGTGCTCGTCGATTTCTGGGCGGAGTGGTGCGGTCCCTGCCGCAAGGTCGCTCCGATCCTTGAAGAGATCCACGAGCAGTACGGCGACAAGGTCGAGATCGTCAAGCTCGACACCGACGCGAACATGGACACCGCGGCTCGCTACGGCGTCGTGTCGATCCCGACGCTCAACGTCTATGTCAAGGGCCAGGTCGTCAAGTCGATCGTCGGGGCGCACCCCAAGCCCAAGCTGCTGCGGGAGCTCGAGGAGTTCATCGCCTGAGCCTCCCGCACATGGCCCTCCCGCACGTGGCCCTCAGGGCGCGCCGTGCGGTGAGCTCGCCCCGATGGGGTGGGTCCGCTTACGGCGGTGCCACCCCATCGGCGTACTACAGTGCACAGGTCCCGTCCCCGAAGGAGGCCCGTGACCCCGCCCCAGGCCGTCGTGCTCCGTCGCGGAGACCGCGGACTCGCCGTCGCCGACGTCTGTGACCGGCTGGTCATCACCGGTGACCTGCCTGGCCGATGGATCGCCAGCGCCGGGCCGCGCGACACCGTCGAGTTCGGCGAAGAGGTCGAGCGGGCCGTCAAGGCCTTCCAGCAGCGCCGCGGGCTGCTCGTCGACGGGGTCGTCGGTCGGTCGACCTACTCCGTCCTCGACGGTGCCCGGTGGTCGCTCGGCGACCGCGTCCTCCGGTACCTGCCCGGGCACCCCCTCGAGGGCGACGACGTGGCGCAGCTCCAGGCCCGCCTTGCCGAGCTCGGTTTCAGCCCGGGCAAGATCGACGGGATCCACGCCGAGGCAACGGATGCCGCCCTCCGCGCCTTCCAGACGGGCGTCGGCCTCGACGCCGACGGGACGCTCGGCCCGGAGACGATGCACGCCTTCGCGGCGCTGCGCAGGTCCGTGACCGGCGGCTCGGCCATCGCGCTGCGGGAACGGGAACGGATCCGGCGGGGCGGCTACAGCCTCAGCGGGCGCACCATCGTCCTCGACCCGGGGCACGGCGGCGACGACTTCGGGACCACGGGGTTCGGCCTCGTCGAGTCAGACCTCGCGCTCGACCTGGCGCACCGCATCGAGGGGCGCCTCACCGCTCATGGCGTGGAGGTCGTCTTCACCCGGACCAGCGGGCCGGGTGGCGAGGAGTCCGAGCGCGCGGCGCTCGCCAACTCCCTTGACGCCGATCTGCTGCTGTCCATCCACACCGAGCACACCGAGCACACCGAGCACACCGGCCACGCTGACCATGGTGGTCACGCCGGCCACTCCGCCGGGGTCGCCGCGCACGGCGCCGCGACGTTCTTCTACGGACAGGTGGAGCAGCGCGGCGACCAGAGCGGTCAGGGACCCGGTGCGGCGGCCGCGCCGCGCGGCTGGTCGGTCATCGGCGAGCGTTTCGCGGACCTGCTCCTGCGTGAGGTCGTGGCCCGAAGCGGCCTCACCGACTGCCGCACCCACCCGCGCAGCTGGACCCTGCTGCGCCGGACCCGGATGCCGGCGGTCCAGCTCGACATCGGCTACCTCAGCCATCCGACCGACGTGGCCGTGCTGTCCAACTCGCACACCTTGGACCGCATTGCCGAGGGAGTCGTGGTCGCGCTCCAGCGCCTCTACCTGGGCGAAGCCGACACCGGCCACACCGGCATGCTCAGACTGGCCGACCTACGCCGCCACCTCGAGTCGATCGGTATGGCTCAGGCCGGGCAGGCGCGTCAGGCCCCTCACGGTTGACCGCCCAGCGACCGGCGCTGACCGACACGGGCACGGGTGACCCCATCTGGAGGTGTCTCAGGGACGGGGTGGGCGCCCGGCACCTTGGCGAGCGCCTTGCGCACCGCCGCCGCCGCGCCATCACGGATCGTCACGATCGTCCGCAGGTCCAGGCGTAGCCGCGGGTAGACCGGGTGGTCCCTCGCCACCCGGAAGCCGAGGTTCTCCACGAAGGTGCTCTCCAGGACACAGGGATGCTTGCCCACAGCGTGGGGACGTGCCGCGATGACCTCGATGGACCGCTCCCTGTGGCGCAGGGCCTCCTTGACCGCCGACTGGACGAGGACCTTGCGCAGCCCCCGACCGTGCTGGTCGGCGTTGATGCGCACGGTGACGAGCATCAGCGTCGCCGGGTCGGACGGCGCCGTCGGGAAGGCGGCGAGCCGCGGCACGTAGCGGGCGGGCGCGAGGAGCACGTAGCCGACGGACCGGTCGTCCACGTACAGGATGCGGCCAGGCGCACCCCAGTTCGCGGTCACCTCCCGAACCCAGTCGGCCAGCAGGTCGATCGGCTCCGTGCGGAGGATGTCGCCGTTGCGGGGAACGGTCTGCCAGAAGGTGCACAGCCCTGCTGAACTCGAGTCACCAGCGAGGTCGGCGACGCGATCGACGGTCAGCGGGCGCAGGTCACGCACGGCACAGCTCCTGCCGTCCGAGGTCCATGCCCCCATTCTGTCCCGCAGGGATCGAACGCGCTTGGCCGGCCCCGGCTGGCATGGACGCCACCGGCCTGCAACGGGACCCGACGCGGGGAAGTCGGCTCAGCGGCATACGGAATCTATGGTTGGGGCATGACAGAGCCGGGCAGCTACGTCGAGCCGAGCTACGAGCGGGACACGCGGTACATCACCACTCGGATCACAGCGGACGGTCGTGACGGCTACCCGGTGGAACCTGCGCGGTACCGTCTCGTCGTGGCGCGCGCGTGCCCGTGGGCCAACCGGGCGATCATCGTGCGCCGGCTGCTCGGGCTCGAGGACGCCCTGTCGATGGGGATCTGCGGCCCGGTGCATGACGATCGAAGCTGGACCTTCGACCTCGACCCCGGGGGAGTCGACCCGGTCCTCGGCATTCCACGGATCCAGGACGCCTACCTCAAGCGCGACCCCGACTACCCGCGCGGGATCACCGTCCCTGCGATCGTCGACATTCCCTCGGGCGCCGTCGTCACCAACGACTTCGCCCAGATCACACTGGATCTCTCGACGGAATGGCGTGCCTATCACCGCGAGGGAGCACCCGACCTCTACCCCGAGCGGCTCCGCGACGAGATCGACGACCTGGCCCAGGTGAACTACACCGAGGTGAACAACGGGGTCTACCGGTGTGGGTTCGCGGGGAGCCAGGAGGCGTACGACGAGGCCTACGATCGCCTGTGGCGTCGCCTCGACTGGCTCGAGGAGCACCTGGCCACTCGGCGCTACCTCGTCGGCGAGCACATCACGGAGGCCGACGTGCGGCTGTTCACCACGCTGGTCCGCTTCGACCCGGTCTACCACGGCCACTTCAAGTGTAATCGGGTCAAGCTCGTCGAGCTGCCGAACCTGTGGGGTTACGCGCGCGACCTCTTCCAGACACCTGGCTTCGGCGACACGATCGACTTCACCCACATCAAGGCCCACTACTACGTCGTCCACCGCGACATCAACCCGACCGGTGTGATCCCGGGAGGGCCGGATCTGTCCGTGTGGGCGTCGGAGCACGACCGTGCGGCGCTGGGCGGGTCCCCCTTCGGTGACGGAACGCCGCCCGGGCCGCCCCGCGAGGCGGCCCCGCCCGAGCACAACCCTGCACTGGCCCTCCTTGGTTGATGTCGTATGCCGCTGAGTTTCCTTGCGCTGCAAGGAGACTCGCGTGGGCGGTGGGGCGGTGATCAGCCGGCCGCGCGGCCGATGAAGTCGGCAATGGCCGGCGCCAGAGTTGTTGCGGGAACCTCGTGGAACCCGCCCTCGAGCTGCTGGTACTCACCTCTGGGCAGGCCCTCAGCCACGGCTCGAGCCGCCGCCGGGAGGAAGGGCAGCGTCGTGCCGGTGCTGCTGACGGCGAGGACCGGGGCCTCGATCCTCGCGAGCAGCTCGTCCGGCATGACGGGGCTGGGGCCCATGCACAGGCCGTCATAGCGGACCGTATAGGTCAGGGCGAGCAGGCCCTCCCACATCGGGGTGTCGCGCATCCCGTCGAGCATCTCCTCGGGGAGGCCGACGGCGCGCGTGTGGAAGTAGCGGAGGATCCCCTCCCGGTCGCCCTTGGCCTCGAGCTCCTCGAGCGTCTCGATGTAGCGCTCCGGCCATGGCGGAGCACCCTCGACCTTGTAGGGCGGCTCGAGCACCGAGGCCGTGGCCACCGGGGCGCCCGCGGCAAGGGCCTCGAGGACGAGGGCCCCGCCGGAGGAGACACCGTGGGCATGGGCGTGCTGACCAGCGGCCTCGTCCGGGGCCGTTGCCTCGATGACAGCAGTGAGGTCCTCGACCTCCCGCTGGACGGCGTACGGCTTGGTGTCGCCACTGTCCCCACGACCGCGGCGGTCATAGGCGACACCGGTGAATCCATGCGTCACGAGGGCCTGGGCCAGCTCACGCCCCGCGGTGCGGTCGTTGAAGGCTCCTCCCACGACGACCACGACGGGGCCGGCGCCGTAGGCCTCATAGGCGATCGGCGTCCCATCCGCTGAATGGGCGACCGCGTGGGTGGTCTGGTTGATGGTCATGTCTGCTCCTTGGCTCGAATGGATGCGTGGCGGTGACATCCCTGCGTCGATGGGCCACCCGGGTTCTCGACATGTCGGATCGCGACGTTTCCTCAGCGCTTGGTCGAGAAGACGGTCCGCCGCTGGTCCTTGGGCAGCGATGCGATGTGCTCGAGGACGGTTTCGCTGATTGCAGGCCACGACTTGTGCTGCTCGACCGGGACGACCGTGCCCACGACGTCGTCTGGGTGGACCTCGATGAGGTTCCAGGACTGGGGGCCGTCAACGCCCACGAGCAGCTCCCGGGGGGCGCCGGCGTCGTCGACATAGCTCACGCCGCCGGCAACGAAGACGGGAATCGTTCCCAGCGTTCCGAAGCTCGTCACGTGGAGGTGCCCGCTGAGGATGGCGCGAACGTCGGTGCCCTCGAGAGCTGCACGGAGTCTGGTGACGTCCTCGAAGTCGAGCAGCTGCATCATCGGCGAGTGGTACCTGATCGGCGGATGGTGCATGACGAGGATCGTGCCGTGCTCGGCTGGTCGTGCGAGCTGCGTTGACAGCCAATCATATTGGGCGTCGGAGAAGCCGCCGTGATGGAACCCCGGAAGGGCCGAGTCCATGCTGATGATGCGCAGCCCACGCACGAGCGTCACGCCGTCCTGCGGCTCGTCGGTGTCGATGCCGTAGAGGCCCAGGGCCAGTGCTCGGCGCTCGTCGTGGTTCCCGCCCGTCATGACAATGGGAACCCGGAGCCGTTCCCCCACCGCATCGACGATCTCACGGAGAAGCGTGTAGGCCTCGGGCTGCCCCCGGTCGGTGAGATCGCCTGACAGGACCAGCGCGTCGAAATGCTGGGCCGACTGCTCAACGCGAGCGAGCGTCTTGTGCAGCTGCGACACCGTGTCGATGTGGCCGTGCAGGAGCGCGTCCCCGGCAAGCAGGTGCACATCGCTCAGGTGCGCGATGACGTGGGTCGGTGCGGGCAGGCTTCCGGCAGGGACCATGGAGAGAGCGTATGCCGCCGGGCTGACGTCGGGGCGCCCCATCACCCTCACGTGAACCGCGTGGGGCCACCATGGCCGAGGCCATCGAGCTCGCGCCTTGGCCGCCGGCGACCCGTCGCGGCTGGGGCAGACGCGAGGACGCCTTGCGGGGTGGCCGGATCAGCGTTTGCGGCGTCGCTGGCAGCCGGGACACCAGTAGAGCGTCCGACCTCCGAGGGCCTGCTCGCGAATCCGGCGCCCACACCGATCACACCTCTCCCCCGTCCGCTGGTAGGTGTGGAAGCGCCGCTCGAAATGGTCGCCGAGCCGCTCCCCGGTGAGGCTCTCGGTGATCGCGAGCGATGACCCGTCCGCGACCAGCTCGGCTGCGGCGTCGACCTGGTCCTGCATGGTGAGGATCTGCGAGAAGGCCGCCCCGAGCGGGAGCAGCGTGACGAGGTCATCCCACAGCTGGGCCCAGAGGCGGCGCCCGAGCTCGCGCCCCGGGGTGAAGGGATCGATCCGGTGTCGGAACAGCACCTCGCATCGGTACACGTTCCCCACGCCGGCGAGAACGGATTGGTCCAGCAGGAGCTCGGCAATGATCTTGCGGCTCTGGGTGATTCGTGTCCAGGCCCGACCAGCGCCGTCCGCGAGCACGTCTGGCTCGTGGAGCGGGTCCGGGCCCAGCTTGTCGAGCACCAGCTGGCGCGACTGCTCGTCGATGAGGGCACAGATCATGGGTCCGCGGAGCTCCGCAACGTGCTGCCTGCCCTCGAGCCGGAGTCGCGCCGGTGACGTAGGCGGGCTCGCAGCTGCTCCATGTTTCACGTGAAACGAGCCGATGAGTCCGAGGTGAACGTGGAGGGTGAGGTCCGGGAGGTCGCGGAAGTCGATGAAGAGGTGCTTGCCTCGGGCCGAGGCGTGGTCGAGGATGCGGCCGTCGATCAGCGCGGCGTCGGCTGCGAACCGCCCTTGTGGACTCGACACGCCGACCTGCTGGCCGCCCAGGGTTCGGTTCAGGCGAGCGGCGAGGGCGTGGATCGTGTGACCCTCCGGCACGTCAGGGGTTTGACTCGAAGCCCATGATGCCGAGGATTCGCCTCAGGTCCTCCATCGACGCGAACTCCACGGTGATCTTTCCCTTGCGCTGTCCCAGCGCGATGTTGACGCGGGTCTCGAGATGGTCGGACAGACCTGCGGTGAACTGGTCCAGCTGCGGATGCCGGCCACCGGCGCGGGGTCGCCGCGGTCTCGGAGCGGTGTCACCATCACCGATGGCGACCAGCTCCTCGACGTTCCGGACGGAGAGCCCCTCGGCGACGATGCGCTGCGCCATGCGCTCCATGGCGGCGCCGTCGGGCAGCCCGAGCAGGGCTCGCGCGTGTCCCGCGCTGAGCACCCCTGCGGCGACGCGACGTTGCACGAGGGGAGGCAGCTTGAGGAGACGAAGCGTGTTGGAGATCTGTGGGCGCGAGCGACCGATGCGCTGGGCCAGCTCTTCGTGCGAGCAGCCGAAATCGTCGAGCAGCTGCTGGTAGGCCGCCGCCTCTTCGAGCGGGTTGAGCTGGCTGCGATGGAGGTTCTCGAGGAGCGCGTCCCGCAAGAGGGCGTCGTCGGTGGTGTCCTTGATGATGGCCGGAATCGTTGCGAGATCGGCCTCCAGCGTCGCCCGCCAGCGACGCTCCCCCATGATGAGCTCGAACTGCTTGCCGTCGGCCTCGGCAGCCTGGTCCGCGGGGATTCGACGCACCACGATCGGCTGGAGCACTCCGATCTCACGGATGGAGTGCACGAGCTCCGCCATGTCGTCCTCGTCGAAGACAGACCGAGGCTGCTTCGGATTCGGGCGGATCAGCTCGAGGTCAATCTCCGCGAACTGCGCGCCGGGGACCGGTGTCAACCCGCTCTCTGAGGGCGCGTCCTGGTACCCGGGACCGCCCTCGACGAGCGCCGGTGACTGGCCGTTTGCCGATCCGGTGTGACTGGCGCCTGAATCGACCTCACGCCCGGTGCTGGCGACCGATGAGGCGCCCTCGCCCCCCGACTTCTGGTCCGGAAAGAAGACATCGACGGGACGGCCGGATCCGCTCGTCGGAGCACTCGGGATGAGCGCCCCCAGTCCCCGACCCAATGCCCGCCGCTTCTCCGCCATGTCCAGTCCCCTCAACATCGTCCCCGCGACTCTCGCGCGGCCCAAGTCTAGGTGAGGGCTTGGCTCCTTCCGATGAGGCCTCCCTGACCGGAGCTTGTGTCACCGGTCCGTGTTTCACATGTAACCAGGCTCGCCTATCGGACGTCCGGCTCCGCCACGCTCTGTGATCGGTCGTCGCGATGGGGCGCCGCACAGCCAGGCGCCGTTTCACGTGAAACATCGCCACTCTGCTGGTCGGCCCCTCTGACGGCGGCGCCCGTTCTTCAGATGTTGCCGGCTTCGCCGCGGTCGGCAATCTCGCCGGCCGCCTCGAGATAGGCCAGGGCGCCGCTGCTCGTGGGGTCGTAGGTGAGGACCGTCTCACCGAAGCTCGGCGCCTCGGACACCCGGACCGATCTCGGAACCGTGGTCCTGAGCACCTCTGCGGGGAAGTGCTCGCGCACTTCGTCGGCCACCTGCGCCGACAGCCGCGTCCGGCCGTCGTACATCGTCAGCAAGATGGTCGAGACGTGCAGTTGCGGATTGAGGTGCACCTTGACCAGGTCGATGTTCTTCAGCAGCTGGGACAGCCCCTCGAGGGCGTAGTACTCGCACTGGATCGGGATGAAGACCTCCGACGCGGCGACCATGGCGTTGACGGTGAGGAGGCCGAGGCTGGGCGGGCAGTCGATGAAGACGTAGTCGTAGTCGTGTCCCGTCTCAGCGGCGGCTCGGATCGCCTTCTGCAGCCGACTCTCGCGAGCCACGAGCGATACGAGCTCAATCTCCGCGCCGGCGAGGTCGATCGTCGCCGGAGCGCAGAAGAGCCCATCGACGGTGGTGCACGGCTGGACCACCTCCAACAACGGGGCGCCGTCCACGAGGACGTCGTAGATGGAGGGCACCTCGGCGTGGTGATCGATCCCCAGCGCGGTGCTCGCATTTCCCTGCGGATCCAGATCGATGACGAGGATCCTGAGGCCAGACTGTGCCATCGCAGCCGCGACGTTGACCGTCGTCGTCGTCTTCCCCACTCCACCCTTCTGGTTCGCGACCGTCATCACCCGAGCCTGGACCGGCTTGGGGAAGGGTCGACCGATGAGCTGGATCCGCCGTCGGACGTTCTCGGCGACCGCGTGTTCGTCCTCGAGCGATCCCATCCCGTCACCGTGGTCGACGGTGTCGGTTTCACGTGAAACGGCCGTCGTCGTCGCCTTCACGACCGCTTCTTCCACATGGTTTTCCCCAGCATCCTGGGTGGCCACTTCGTGCGTGAATGCGTCGCCTTGGAGATCGATGTCCACATCACTGTCCACAGGGCTTCCCCCACCGCTCTTGAGATCCGGTTCTGACGTCAGGGGAGGATCCCGATCCTCGATCCGAGACCCTGTACCGACGGCGAACGCCGCGGTCGCGCCGACGTCCGGCGCCGAGTCGAGCGGCCCGACACCCTCGCCCGCAACGGCCAGGTCGCGATCGGCGTCAGCCGCAGCACCACCCACGAGCGGCGAAGGGATGGGTGGATGCAGCCCGACGTTCTGTTGCTCGTCAGTGGCCGAGGACGTGAAGTAGATGTTCGCCCCGATGGCGCGACCGTCCGAGGACCGCGTCTCTGCGTGGGTCCCGCTCCGAAGGGCCGCGCCAAACCCTGCCGACCTCCAGGGGCCGGTCGAGGGGAAGGCCTCGGCACTGGCCGCGTCCATGCCCCCGCCGTCCGGCTCCACCATTCGGGTACCCGCAGCTCCTGGGCCTGTCCGAGGGGCACCGCTCGCGGACGCGTCTGGGTCAGCGTGGGGGCGCGGCGACTGCGCGAACCCCACCTCAGCCGACGACGACTCGGGAGACACTTGCTCCACCTCGGCGGAGTCGGAATCTGGAGCGCGTGACTCCTGCCCCTCAACGCCGCCGGAGCCCTCCTCCTCGACTGTTTCACGTGAAACGGATGCCGAGACGTCGACCCACCCGAGGCGTCGATGTTCTGCCGTCGGCTCTGGAGCGGCGGAAGGCCAGCCTAGGTTGCTCACGGGGTGGTTACCTCCAAGGTGTGACGGTTGCCGTCCCTCCGGAACCTGCTCCGCCAACGGGATGGTCTCATCTCGATCATCGGGGACGCCGGCGCTGTTCGCGAGGCGACGAGCCGGTGGAGCGACCACCTCGAGGACGATCCGTCCTGCGCCGGGCCGAGCCGGCGCTGCTCGAGGTCATGGTCCGAAAGAGTCGTCGATCGATGGCCTCACCGATGGTCACACGCAGGACGATAGTCGGGTCGGGGACCATCCCCTCGCCGACCGACTCAACGTCCGCGTGGCGCACTCCGAGGCGCTGCAACGCGGCTCGGTGCTCAGCCAGCTCATCGGCAGCACGGCTTCCCTTCAGCGCAAGCAGGGAACCCCGTGGAGACAGGAGCGGCAGAGTCCACTGCGCAAGCTGGACGATGCCGGAGACCGCGCGTGCGGTGACCCACGGCGCGGTGAGCCGATCCCACATCGACTCTGCTCGCGCCGTGTGGATGACCACGTTGTCCAGGTCCAGCTGCGCGGTGACACCCGAGAGCCAGCCGGTCCGCCGGGACAACGGCTCAACCAGGTGCAGCTCGAGATCCGGTCGAGCAATCGCCAGCGCCAGTCCGGGTAGACCGGCCCCGGAACCGATGTCGATGACCCGCTGCCCGCGGGCGTCGGCCGGAATGAGGAAGTGGACCAGAGCGCAGTTGAGCACGTGTCGGTCCCACAGTCTCGGCGCCTCTCTGGGTCCGATGAGGCCGTGGGTGATGCCGGTGTCGGCCAGCACCCGCACAAACTCCTCGGCGCGGGGCAGGTGCTCACCGAAGACGGCTGCCGCGGCTTCCGGGGTCGGGGGCACACCATCGACGAGGTCGTCCTGCCGGTCGGATTGCGGGGACGGGTTCGTCGCGCCTCCCGGGGAGTCGCCAGAAGCGGCGCTTGTGTCAGAGTCGGACACGCCGTCTCCCCCATCCTCGAGTTCGTGGCGGCCGCTACCGCCAGCGCAGGCCATCGCCGGCGTGTTTCACGTGAAACCGTGCAGCGAGATCAAGCCGGGAGGATGACGACGTGCCGGTTTGGCTCGACGCCATCGGATTCCGAGACGAGTCCTGCTGCAGCGACGACGTCATGCACGATCTTGCGCTCGAAGGCGGTCATCGGCTCGAGATCCTTCTTCACCCCAGAGGACTGGACCTCCGCAACCGCCGCCTTGGCAACCGAGACGAGCGTGGCCCGACGGTCAGCCCGGTATCCAGCGACGTCGAGCATGAGCCGGCTCCGCTCGCCCGTTTCGACCTGAACGGCCAGGCGCGTCAGTTCCTGCAAGGCTTCGAGGACGCGGCCGCCGTCACCCACGAGTCGCCTCGGGACGCGGCCCTCCTCGGAGTCGACGATGGCCACAGCCGCACGGTCGCCATCCACGTCGACGTCGAGGTCCCCGTCGAGGTCGGCAATGTCCAGCAGCGTTTCAAGGAAGTCGGCGGCGATCTCGCCCTCTCGCTCCAGCTGACGAAGCCGGGTGGGCCGGCCGTGGGATTCGCTCCCAGTCGTCACCTCAGGGCTGGCTTCGAGGCCTGCTTCTACACTCGTCGGCCCGCCCGCCTCGACGTCCGACTCGGCGCTTGAGTCAGCGCTCACCGTCGGAAGGATCTCGGCATCGGTCTGCGGCGTCACGTCGCTCATGGGAGAAGTTGCTCCTTTATTCACAAAGTTCCCACAACCTGTGGATAACCGGCGATCCGCGGTTGTGTGTTCACGTCTGGATGATGTCCCGGCGGGCGTCACGCTCGAGTGCGGCCCACCCAACCGGAGGGCTGTGGCGCCCGCTAGGTGCGGTCCTTCGCGGATGACGGCTTCTTCGGACTCTGCTGTTTCTTCCCGGGTTGAGAGCCCCCGCCGGCCCCCGTTTTCGAGGGCCCTGCCTTGACAGCACCGGACGCAGGCCGGGGGCCGCCACCGGAGCCCTTCGCACGCTTCTTCCCCTTGGGCTGCTGCCGCTGTCCGGACTTCGGGCCCTCGACCTCAGGCTCCGCGGAAGCCTCGAGCCCGGGCACCGTGACGTGCTTCGTCTTGCGCCCCTTGCGGGTGTCCCGCTCGACCATGGCCTGGTAGGCCAGCGAGCCGGGGGCGGGCATGTTGCGGATGACGTAGAACTGCTGCCCCATGGTCCAGAGGTTCGTCGTGGTCCAGTAGATGAGCACGCCGATTGGGAAGTTGATACCCGAGATCGCGAAGAAGATGGGCATGAGGTAGAGCAGGACCTTCTGCTGCTTCGCGAAGGGGTTGTCGAGCGCAGCGGCCGGCATGTTCTTGCGCATCAGCTGGTACTGCGTCGTGAACGTCGTCGCCGACATGGCCACGATGAGCACGGCCGCGAGGATCTTGGGGCTGAGCGTCGTGGACGTCACGAAGGAGTCCGAGAGGCGGGCACCGAAGATCGTCGAGTTCTCGATCGCCAACGCGACCTCGTTGGTGATCGGACCGATGCCGGGCTGCTTGCCCTCCGCCTGCGCGCGCAGGTTGTTCAGCAGCTGGAAGAGCGCGAAGAAGAACGGTGACTGGAGCAGGATCGGCAGACAGGAGCTGAACGGGTTGGTGCCCGTCCGCCGGTAGAGATCCATGATCTCTTTCTGCTGCGCCTGCCGGCTCTCCGGATCGGACTTGCCCTTGTACCGCTTCTGGATCTTCTGCATCTCGGGCTGGATGAGCTGCATCTTGCGAGACGAGTGGATCTGCCGCACGAAGAGCGGGATGAGCAGGATGCGCACGACGACCGTCAGGCCGACGATGGAGAAGGCCCAGGCCCAACCAGACAGGTCACCGCTCAGTCCGAGCTTCTCGAAGACCCAGTGGAAGGCCCACATGACCCACGCTTCACCCAGCTTGATGGGGTAGAGCAGGGTGTTGAAGAATTCGCTCAACGGATGTCCTCTGTCGTCATGCGGTGGTTGTCGCTACCGCTTCGCACTGGTCGGCAAATCATGCCGGATGGTCAATTCGATGGGGCGTTCCCGGCGTCGGTTCCGGGCCGAACTCGTCACCGGGAGGTCGATAGTCCTCAGGCTTCCAGGAGTTGCGCTCATCCCACGTCATCGGGACGGGGTCCACGCCACCCGGGGTCCAGGGGTGGCACCGACACAGCCGCCGGATCGCCAGCCAGCCGCCCTTGAGCGGGCCGAACCGCTCGAGCGCCCCCACTGCGTAGGCGGAACAGCTCGGGTAGAAGCGGCAGGTCTGCGGCCGCATCGGAGAGATGAGCCGCTGGTACAGCTTGACGACCCAGATCAACGGCAGGGCCAGCGCTCGTCCGAGCGATCGGCGGGAACCCGACCCCCCACGCGTGGTCACGAGGACGCCTTGGAAAGTGAGCGGCATACGCGATCCACTTGCAGCGCAAGGGAGCCCGCGAGCTCGCGGTAGGTCGCACGGGCGGCGGCCGGGTTGGCGCGGACGACAACGTCAACCCCGTGCGGTATGCCGCTGAGCTGGGTTGCCATGATTCCCCGCAGTCGCCGTTTGGTCAGGTTTCGCGTCACGGCGTTCCCCACGGCCTTGGACACGACGAAACCGACGCGCGGCGGAAGTTCCGCCCGCGCATCGGTCCGGTTGGCATGCACGACGAGGAGTGGCCCGCCCGCTCTGCTGGCACCTGGTCCTCGCACTGCCGACGTGAAGTCCGCCCGATCACGCAAGCGGTGACGTGCCGGCAGCACGTCGGTCTCAGGCCGAGAGCTCGGAGCGGCCCTTGCGACGACGGGCAGTGATGATGGCGCGGCCGGCGCGCGTGCGCATGCGCAGACGGAAGCCGTGCGTCTTGGCGCGGCGACGGTTGTTCGGCTGGAAGGTGCGCTTGCTCACGAGGTTCTCCGTTGCTTGCGGGACGGACGGCAGGCGCCGACCCGATCCCGAGTCCAATCGAGTGGTTCAACTGCAGATTGCTGCTGCTGGCGACCGCAATCGGCAAGCCCATGGATCGACGCCACCGCAACCAGGCGCGCGCCACGGGCATGCGAAAGAGGTCGCCGACACGCTCGGTCAACGATACGTGAGCGGCGGAAGAGGGGTCAAACCCGGCCTCTGCCGCCCGATGCCGAACCGCAAAGCCTCCATCTTGGGCCATCGCAGCTCACGCGCAAGTCGACACGCCGAAGGTTCGTGCTTCTCGCAGACGGGGCAGTTGTCAGCCGCATCCCGGTGTTGTTAGGTTGCGGATCGCACGATGTCCGGCCGAGTGCGCCCTCCGCCGTCATGCACAGGGTGTGGACAATCGTGTGGAAAACGTCCGCATCGGGGGCCACGAGATGACAGGCTGGATACCGGCCTGTGCTCACAGCATGTCGGACAACCGAGCAGGGCGGGCAACAGAGCAGTCAGGGACAGGGTGAGGCAGTGACGGGCGGAGACGTTGACTACGGCCAGGTCTGGCATCAAACCCTCGCGTCGCTCGGCACTGCGGGAGTCACCGCTCAGGAGCGGGCCTTTGTCCGGTTGTGCCGGCTCGTCGGCGTGCTTGATCAGACCGCTGTCGTCAAGGTACCCAACACCTTCACCAAGGACTTCCTCGAGACCCGGCTCCAGGGCCAGGTCGTCGCCGCGCTCTCGGCGCATCTCGGGCATCCCGTCCGGCTTGCGGTCAGCGTCGACGAATCCCTCGACCAGGACAACCTCGGGCTGATCACGGACGAGCCGACCGGCCAACCCGCGCTGTCCGACATGGGCCGGGTCGCGCATGCTTTCGGGACGCGCGACCCACGACTGAATCCGATGCCGCCGCTCGTCGTCAGCGGAGACCCGCTCAAGGACCTGGATGCGAGCGCTCCCGACCTGTTGGCGGCCGATTTCGATCCGGCCACGACCCCGATGTACTTCGCCCCTTCGCCGAGTCCCAACGGGGTGGCCGCGGACCATCTGCAGCCGGGCCAGGTGCACCACGGTCAGGTCCCCGGTGGCGAGAGCGGCCCGCTGCGACAGCAACGACCCGAGCCCACGGCCCAGGCGAGCGACACGCGGCTGAACCCGAAGTACACCTTCGACACCTTCGTCATCGGCGCGAGCAACCGGTTCGCGCACGCCGCCGCTGTTGCGGTCGCGGAGGCGCCGGCGAAGGCGTACAACCCCCTCTTCGTCTACGGCGAGTCAGGGCTGGGCAAGACCCACCTGCTCCACGCGATCGGGCACTACGCCCGGACGATGTTCCCCAACGTGCGGGTCCGCTACGTGAACTCCGAGGAGTTCACCAACGACTTCATCAACAGCATCCGAGACGACAAGGCCAGCGCCTTCCAGTCCCGCTACCGCAGCGTGGACGTGCTGCTCATCGACGACATCCAGTTCCTCCAGGGCAAGCTCCAGACCCAGGAGGAGTTCTTCCA
This sequence comes from Intrasporangium sp., assembly GCF_040414665.1. Taxonomy (GTDB): domain Bacteria; phylum Actinomycetota; class Actinomycetes; order Actinomycetales; family Dermatophilaceae; genus Intrasporangium. Next base: position 703 of record NZ_JBEDUL010000071.1, on the reverse strand, counting down.
CACCTTCAACACCCTGCACAACGCGAACAAGCAGATCATCATCACGAGCGACCTGCCGCCCAAGGAGCTGTCCGGCTTCGAGGACCGGATGCGGACGCGATTCGAGTCGGGCCTGCTCACCGACGTCCAGCCGCCTGACCTCGAGACCCGCATCGCGATCCTGCGCAAGAAGGCGATCCAGGAGCGGATGTCGGTGCCGGACGACGTGCTCGAGTACATCGCGAGCAACTTCAGCACGAACATTCGCGAGCTCGAGGGTGCGCTGATCCGCGTCACCGCCTTCAGCAACCTCAACCGCCAGCAGATCGACCTGCCCCTGGCCGAGATCGTCCTCAAGGACGTGCTCCCCAACGAGACGCCCAACCAGGTGACGGCGGCGACGATCATGGCCGTCACGTCCGCCTACTACGCGGTGACGATCGAGGACCTGTGTGGCTCGTCGCGGTCCCGCCAGCTCGTCACCGCGCGACAGATCGCCATGTACCTGTGCCGTGAGATGACGGACCTGTCCCTGCCGAAGATCGGGCAGCACTTCGGTGGCCGCGACCACACGACGGTGATGCACGCCGACCGCAAGATCCGCGAGCTGATGAGCGAGCGTCGCGCCATCTACAACCAGGTGACCGAGCTGACCAACCGGATCCGTCAGCAGTCCACCTGAGCTCTGCAGACATCAGCCGTATGCCGCTCAGTCCCGTCGCGA
>NZ_JBEDUL010000070.1:0-11496 GCF_040414665.1 Intrasporangium sp. | reverse complement strand
ACCAACTGCACCACAGGAGAACGGAACTCATGAGTGTCACTCAGGACCAGGTGACGTGGTTCGCCCACACCTTCGACCAGCTCGTCGGCAACATCGAGCGGGCCGTGCTCGGCAAGCGCCACGTCACTCGCCTCGCCCTGACCTGCCTCCTGTCGGAGGGGCACCTGCTCCTCGAGGACTTCCCCGGCACGGGCAAGACGCAGCTCGCGCGGGCCCTCTCCGCGACGGTCCAGGGCAGTCACAGCCGCATCCAGTTCACTCCCGACCTGCTCCCGAGCGACGTCACCGGCGTGACGATCTACGAGCCGAGCAAGCAGGCGTTCGAGTTCCACCCCGGGCCGATCTTCGCGACGATCGTGCTCGCCGACGAGATCAACCGCGCGTCGCCCAAGACGCAGTCGGCGCTCCTCGAGGTCATGGAGGAGGGCCGCGTCACCATCGACGGCACGCCGCACTCGGTCGGCGAGCCGTTCATGGTCATCGCGACCCAGAACCCCATCGAGCAGGCCGGCACGTACCGGCTCCCCGAGGCGCAGCTCGACCGCTTCCTGATGAAGTCGAGCGTCGGCTACCCCGACCACGAGGCGACCATCGCCGTGCTCGCCGACGCCAAGACCCGAGACCGGGCCAAGCAGCTCCAGCCGCTCATCGCGAGCAACGTCATCGTCGACATGGCCCGGCTCGCCGACGAGATCCACGTCGATCCGGCGATCCTCGGCTACGTCAGCCGGATCGCGGAGGAGTCGCGTCGGCACCCGTCGCTCAAGCTCGGCCTGTCGGTCCGCGGCTGCCTCGCCTACGTCCGCTGCGCGAAGACGTGGGCGGCCTCGCAGGGACGCACGTACGTCATCCCCGACGACGTCAAGATCCTTGCCGAGCCGGTGCTCTCGCACCGCCTGCTGCTCAGCGCCGAGGCGCAGTTCGCCGGCGCCACCGTCGAGCAGGTCATCGACCAGATCCTCGGCGACATCGCCCCGCCCGCGGAGCGTGCGTCGGCGTGAGCCAGACGGTGTCGCGACGCGAGCTTCGCGAGCAGGCCCGCGACAAAAGCCGATTCCGTATGCCGCTGAGCTCGCTCCGTGCCCACGTCCACGCCGCGCGCGGCTGGGTGGCGGGGCGAATGCGTCTGCCCCGGTGGGCCCAGCCGGTGGGGCGCGTGGTGGCGTGGGTCTCTCCGCTCGGGTGGGCGATCCTCGCTCTGGGAGTGGGGTGCTGGGTCGCCGGCGCCCGTTGGGGCTGGACCGAGCTGCTCATGGTGGCCGCCGCGGCGCTCGTCCTCTTCGCGGTGTGCTTCCTCCTCGCGGTCGGACGCACCAAGGTGCGCGTCGACGCGGAGGTCGAGCCGCGCCGGGTCGTCGTCGGGGAGCCGGCCACAGGCCGGATCGCGGTGACCAACGAGGCCCGCGCGCCGATGCTGCCGATCCTCGTCGAGCTGCCCGTCGGGCTGTCCGCGGCGCGGTTCGTCCTGCCCGCGCTGGCGCCGGGACACGCGCACGAGGAGCTGTTCGTCGTGCCGACCACGCGGCGCGGGGTCATCCACGTCGGCCCGGCGACGACGGTCCAGGGCGACCCGCTCGGGCTGATGCGTCGCACGCTGACGTGGACCGAGCGGACCGAGCTGTTCGTCCACCCGCGGACCGTTGCCCTCGAGCCGCTGGGCGCCGGCCTGCTGCGCGACCTCGAGGGGTCGACGACGGAGGACATCTCGATGAGCGACCTGGCCTTCCACGCGCTGCGCGAGTACCAGCCCGGGGACGACCGTCGTTACATCCACTGGCGCAGCTCGGCCAAGGCGGGCAAGCTGCTGGTCCGCCAGTTCCTCGACACGCGGCGCTCCCACGTCACCGTGCTCATCGACACCGATCCCGAGCAGTACCGGTCCGGTCACGGCCGGACGGGCCAGGTCGATCCCGGGGCACGGGACGTCCACGCCGCCAACGCCCCGTCCCCCATCGAGGCCGATGTCGAGACCGCGATCTCCGTCGGCAGTTCGATCATGGTGCGCGCGGCGCTCGACGAGCAGGACTGGTCCGTCGTCTGCGAGGGCCAGCGGATCAGCAAGTCGCGTCCCCAGCTGGGGCTCGACGAAATGGCCCGGGTCGAGGCTGGCCCGGTGGACCTGTTGGGATTGGCCCTCGACGGCACCGATCTCGCGCCCGACACGAGCACCGTCTTCATCGTCACGGGACCGCACCGGCCCTTCATCGACCTCCAGCGCGCCGCCGCGCAGTTCCCTCCCGAGGTGAGCCGTGTCGTCGTCGTGGTCGACCCGCACGCGGACCACGGCGTGCGACACGGTGGCGGGCTCGTCATCCTCACGCTCTCGCGGCTCGAAGACCTTCGGGTGCTGCTCGTCGCTGGGGTGGCTCGATGAGCTCGATCAGCGGCGGTCTGGCGGGTCCGCCCCCGTCTGCCCTGCGCCAGGCGCCGGGCGCCGGCGAACGCGCTGCCGGCCTGCTGGCGCGGTTGGTTCCCGACCGGGTCGCCCTCGTCGACGCCGCCTTCGCCGTCGTGCTCATGGGCATCGCGCTCATCGGGTTCCGGACGACCTTTCACGGGCTGGGCTGGCTCTGGGTCGGCTTGGCGGGACTGCTCGTCGGGGTGCTCGTGTCCCACGTCGGCGCGACGTACCGGTGGTACGGCCTCGGCACGGGTCTCGCCCTCGCGGTCGGCTACTTCCTGCTCGCCGGCCCGGTCGCCGTCCGGGAGGACCTCATCGGCGGGGTGCTGCCCTCGGGGGAGGCGCTGGCGACGCTGGCTCACGCGGCGGTGCCCGGCTGGAAGGAGCTGCTCACCGCCCTGCCGCCGGTGGACTCCGAGGGCCCGTACCTGGCATTGCCCTTCCTCTTCGGGCTCGTCGGTGGCGCGCTGACCTACGGCGTGGCTCGCCGGTGGACCGGGGCGCTCGTGGTTCTGGCCCCCGCGGTCGGCCTGCTCGTCGCCTCGATCGTCCTCGGCACTCTCACCCCTGCTGCCGTTGCCGTGCAGGGCGCTGTTTTCGCCCTCGTCGCGATCGGCTGGGCCGCGCTGCGAAGCAACCGCAACCGCCCAACCCTCCAGAACGGCGCCGGCCGGACCACCCGGGCCGTCACGACCGCGGTTCTCCTCGCCGCGGCGACTGCCGGCGGCTTCCTCCTCGGACCGCACCTGCCCGGCGCCGACGACACCCACCGCACCGTGCTGCGCACCTCGCTCGTCCCGCCCTACGACGTGACGAAGTACCCGAGCCCGCTCGCAGGCTTCCGCCAGTACACCGAGCCGAACCCCGCCAAGCTCTTCGACAGGACCCTGCTCACGGTGCAGGGCCTGCCGCCTGGGGTGCCGCTGCGCTTCGCCGCCCTCGACTCCTATGACTCCTTCGTCTGGGGCGCGGGCAACGTCGCCAACCTCGGTGACGGGCCTGATGCGGGTGGTGCCAGCTTCCGGAAGGTCGGTAGTCACATCGCGTCCGACGGCCCGGGCGAGGCGGTCACCGCCACGGTGACGGTTCCGGCGGACGGCTACGCCGACGTGTGGCTCCCGACCTTCGGGACGGTGACCGGCCTGACCTTCGGCGGTGATCGCGCCGACGCGCTGTCCGAAGAGCTGCGCTTGAACACCGACACCGGTACCGGCGTCCTCCCGACGCGGCTCGCCGCTGGGGACACGTACACGATCACCGCTCGGGTCTCACCCGTGCCCGATGTGCTCCCCGAGCACGTCGACGTCGACGGTGGGTCGGTCGTGGACACGCAGGCGCTGACCTTCCTCGACGAGCGGGTCGATGCGTGGACCGGCCGGGTGGACAGCCCGTGGCAGAAGGTCACCGCCATGGCCAAGGCCCTGCAGAGCGGCGCCTACACCGACGGCGGCGCCGCGGGCGACGCGGTCCAGAACGTCTTCCTCCCCGGCCACAGCCTGCGTCGGATGACCCAGTTCGTGAAGGCCACCCAGCTCGCCGGCAACGACGAGCAGTACGCGTCGGCGCTGGCGCTCGCGGCCAACCGCCTCGGCGTGCCGGCTCGGGTCGTCCTCGGCGCGGTGCCAGACGCGACTGGTGCGGTCAAGGGCAAGGACGTGCACGCCTGGGTGGAGGTCCGCCGGGCCGACGGGGAGTGGCAGCCCATCCTGCCGTCGCAGTTCCTGCCCGACCGGAACAAGAAGCCGGAGCCGCTCATCCAGAAGTCCGAGCAGCAGAAGACCGGCGCCCAGGTCCCGCCACCCGCCGCGAACAACCCTCCGAGCGTCCTCCAGGGGCCGGACCAGGCCCAGAACGCCACGCAGCTGCGCACCCCGCCCAAGGATGAGGACAGCCCGTTCGACCCGGACACCTGGCCGGACTGGCTCCGCTACCTCATCTTCTTCGTCGCGATTCCCCTCCTGCTCGCGCTGCTCGTCCATGGCAGCATCCGGCTCGCGAAGGCGGTCCGGCGGCGGCGGCGCCGACGCACGGGAGGACCGTCCGCGCGAGTCACGGGTGGCTGGCGCGAGGTCGTCGACACGGCGCGAGACCTGCGGATGCCGCTGCCCGTCAAGGGAACGCGTCTCGAACAAGCTCGTGCCCTCGAGGCGGCACAAACTGCACACTCGACGGAAGCTGGGGCGCCGACCTCCTCGTCGAGTGTGCACTTCCCGCCGGCGCACACTGCACACTCGACGGAAGCAGGGGCGGCAACCTCCTCGTCGAGTGTGCACTTCGCGCAGGGCTCAGGCCTCGCGCTCGCCACCCTCGCGGCCACGGCCAATCACCATGTCTTCGACATCGCGGAGCCGACGCCCGAGGAGGTCGAGGCCTTCTGGGCGGATGTGGCCACCGCGCGCAGGGCGCTTCGCGCTGGGCACGGCTTCTGGGCACGCCTGCGCGCCGACCTTTCCCTCCGGACCTTCCGCACCCACCTGCCGACCGGGCACGGCCTTGGCCCCAGCCGAAAGCGGACGTCGCGGTCGGACGACCGCGAGCCCAGCGGCATACGGCCGAATCGTTTGAAGCGTAAGGGAACTCGATGAAGCTGAAGTTCGTCCTGCGGTCCGGCGACGGTGAGACCGACCTCGTTGCGACGACGGACACGGTGACCACGGTCGGGGACCTGGCCGCCTATCTCGCCAAGGCAGACCCCCACCGCTCGGCCGTGCTCGGGGTGGACCAGCCGATGACGCTCGCGCTCGTCGACCACGAGCTGCGAGCGCTCGACCCGCGCGCCACCGTCGCCGAGAGCGGTCTCCAGTCGGGCCTGCGGGTCTCAGTCACCCGGGCGGGGGAGGGCTTCGTCGACCGCGGACGGCCCGCAGCGGTCGTGGTGATCCGCAGCGGTCCGGATGCGGGTCGGGAGTTCCCGCTGGGCCGGGGCACGGCCTATGTGGGGCGAGGACGCGGCTGCGAGGTCCAGCTGAACGATGAGTCCGTCTCGCGGCAGCACGCCAAGCTCGTCGTCGCCGAGGTCGTCGAGGTCGTCGACCTCGGCTCGGCCAACGGGATCACCGCGGGTGGCCAACAGGTCGCCAGGGCTCACCTCAAGAGCGGTGACCTCATCCAGCTGGGTGACACCGAGCTGGAGGTGCACCTCCTCGGCGAGGGCTCGCTCACCCGACCCGGCAGCGGGGTCCTGTCGGGAGACGCGGGGTCGGTGTCGTTCTCCCGGTCACCCCGAGTGGCGCCGCTCTACGAGGGCCAGGCCTTCCAGGTCCCCGACCTGCCGGAGCGCGGCAAGGGCAACCCGCTGCCGTGGATGGCGATGATGGTGCCGCTCCTCATGGGCATCATCCTCTTCGCGATGATGCGTAGCCCTTTCTCGCTCGTCTTCATGCTGATGATGCCGTTCATGATGGCCGGCACCTTCTGGGAGCACCGGCGGCAGCAGCGCAAGGACTTCGCTGCCGCGATGGAGGCGTTCCGCGAGGACCTCGGCGTGCTTTCGGAGCAGATCCGGGAGTCGCTCGACCTCGAGGCTGACGTTCGCCGGCGCGAGCACCCGAGCGGGGAGGACTGCCTCGTTGCCGTGCGTGACCGGAACGCCCTGCTCTGGACCCGGCGTCGGGACGGTAACGGCTTCGGCGAGCTGCGCCTCGGCCTCGGCACCCTGCCATCGCGCTCGGAAATCACCATGCCGGCGGTCGGCCGGTCCAAGGCCGAGGCGTGGCTCGAGGTGTCGCAGCAGCTCAAGGGGCTCGAGGTCGTGCCCGACGTCCCCGTCGTCGCAACGCCGCTGACGGCGGGAGCGGTCGGGGTCTGCGGTCCACGCGATCACGCGCTCGAGGCCGCCCGGTCCCTCGTCGTCCAGGCCGCCGCGCTCCATTCGCCCGCCGAGGTCGCCGTGTGCGCCTTCGCCTCCTCGAGCACGGCGCGGGACTGGGACTTCCTCAAGTGGCTGCCCCATACCAGCTCCCCGCACAGCCCAGTCGACGCTGGGCACCTCGCGCAGACCGCGCCGGGCTGCTCAGCGCTCGCGGATGCGCTCGAGGACCTCATTGCTGGAAAGCCGGCTGGCCGAGCGGGGTCGGGGGCTCAAGGCTCCGCGCCCGCAGAGACGGGAGGGCCGGAGCGTCCGGCAGTGCTCGTCCTTGTCGAGAGCGACGCACCGATCGACCGCAGCCGCATCGTCGCCATCGCCGAGCGCGGGCACCGGAAGGGCATCGTCGTCGTCTGGGTCGCCGAAGCCCAGACGCTCCTGCCCGCGGCCTGCCAGACCTTCCTCGTCGTCGGTGGCGACCACGTCGGATCCGACTCGCTCGCCGGGTTCGTCCACCAGGGTCAAGAGGTCCGCCCCCTCACCGTCGACCGGATCGGATTTGCCGAGGCGATGGCGTGCGCCCGGCAGCTTGCACCCGTCGTCGACGCGGGCGTGCCGGTCGAGGACGCGAGCGACCTGCCCCGCGCCGTCTCGCTCCTCACCCTGACGGGCACCGAGCTCGCGCGGTCGGAGGAGGCGGTCATCGAGCGGTGGTCCGAGTCGCGCTCCATCCTCACGGGTCCCTTCGCCCCCGCCGTGCTCCCGCGCAAGCCCGGCACGCTGCGCGCCGTCGTGGGCCAGTCGAGCCAGGGAACGTTCTCGCTCGACCTGCGTGCCGACGGCCCGCACGCCCTCGTCGGCGGGACGACCGGTGCCGGCAAGTCGGAGCTGCTCCAGGCCTGGATCCTCGGCATGGCGGCCGCCCACTCACCCCAACGGGTCACCTTCCTGCTCGTCGACTACAAGGGCGGGTCCGCCTTCCGGGACTGCGTCAAGCTGCCCCACACGGTCGGCCTGGTCACCGACCTCTCGCCGCACCTCGTCCGGCGCGCTCTCGCGTCGCTGTCGGCCGAGCTGCGCCACCGCGAGCACCTGCTGGCCCGCTTCAAGGCGAAGGACCTCGTCGAGCTGGAGCGCCGGGGCGAGGTGGAGGCGCCGCCATCGCTCATCATCGTCGTGGACGAGTTCGCGGCGCTCGTCCAGGAGGTTCCGGAGTTCGTCGACGGCGTCGTCAACGTCGCCCAGCGCGGGCGATCGCTTGGCCTGCACCTCATCCTCGCGACCCAACGTCCAGCGGGCGTCATCAAGGACAACCTGAGGGCCAACACGAACCTCCGGATGGCCCTGCGCATGGCTGACGAGAACGACTCCGAGGACGTGCTCGGCAGCAAGGAGGCCGCGTACTTCGACCCCGCGTTGCCCGGTCGCGCGATGTCGAAGACGGGCCCCGGTCGGCTCGTGCCCTTCCAGACCGGCTATGCCGGCGGTTGGACGTCCGACGTGCCGCCACCACCGGACATGCGGGTCGAGACCTTGACCTTCGGCCTCGGCGTCGAGTGGGAGCCGCGGGTCGGTGACGGCGTCGAGCAGGCCGACTCAGCAGCTGCGGACCTCGGCCCCACGGACATCCAGCGCCTCGTCACCAGCCTGGGGCGAGCGGCGAGACGTGCCGAGCTGCCCGCTCCGCGAAAGCCGTGGCTGCCAGACATGCGCCCGGTCTACGACCTGGCCGCCCTGCCCACCCAGCGGCGTGACGACGAGCTCGTCTTCGGCGTGGCCGACGACCCGGACAACCAGGCCCAGCCCGAGGTCGCCTTCCGTCCCGACCGGGAGGGCAACATCGCGGTCTACGGGACGTCAGGGTCGGGCAAGTCGGTGTTCCTGCGGACCGTTGCCATCGCCGCGGGCTACACCGTGCGGGGCGGGCCCTGCCACGTCTACGGCCTCGACTTCGGCAACCGCGGCCTGGCCATGCTCGAGTCGCTGCCCCACGTCGGCTCGATCATCCCGGGCGGCGACCACGAGCGCGTGACGCGACTGCTCCGGACGCTGCGGGCGACGATCGACGACCGGGCCGCTCGCTACTCGGCGGTCAGCGCCGCGACGATCACGGACTACCGCCGTCTCGCCGGGCGACCGGACGAGCCGCGGATCATCGTGCTCATCGATGGGATGACCGCCTTCCGGCAGGCGTACGAGGTTGGTGGCCGCTTCCACTGGCTCGACCACCTCGCCGGCCTCGCGGCGGACGGCCGGCCCGTGGGCGTCCACTTCATCATCGCCTCGGACCAGCGAACCGGCCTGCCCACCAACCTGGCGGCGGCCGTCCAGGGGCGGATCATCCTCCGGATGGCGAGCGCCGAGGACTACTCCGTCTTCGGCGTGCCCGGCGACGTGCTGACCATGGCCTCGCCGCCCGGTCGCGGGCTGATGAACGGCTCGGAGGTGCAGGTCGCGGTCCTCGGCGGCTCGACTGACGTCACCGCGCAGGCTGCGGCGATGGCGGCCTTCGGCGAGGCGACCCGCAAGGCCGGCGTCAGCGAGGCGCCGCCGATCGAGAGCCTCGCGGACAGCATCCCGCTCGGCGACCTGCCACCGGATTGCGGCGGTCGTCCGGTCGTCGGTGTCGCGTCCTCGAGCCTCGAGCCGCACGGCTTCGACCCCAGGGGGACGTTCATCATCACCGGACCCTCGGGGTCGGGTCGGACGACGGCAGTGGCCACGACAGCGGCGGGCCTGTTCCGCTTCAGCTCGCACAGCGCCCTTTACCTCATGACACCACGGCGCTCGTCGGAGCTGCTCGACCTCGGCATCTGGGCCGAGACGGCCGTCGGCGGTGACGCTGCCGGCCGCCTGGCCAGCCGGCTCTCGGCCGACATCGAGGCCGGCCGCATCACGCGTCCCGTCGCCGTCTTCATCGAGCGGATCGACGACCTCGCGCCCGCCGGTGCCGAGACCGCCCTCACCGGCCTCGTCAAGGCGTGCCTCGACAACGACCAGTTCGTCGTCGCCGAGGGCGAGTCGTCCTTCTTCACCTCGAACTTCGGGCTGCCCGCGCTCCTCAAGACCTCGCGCTCCGGACTGGCCCTCCACCCGGACGGCAACGAGGGGCTGGCGGTCTTCAAGGCGAGCCTGCCGACGCTCAACCGAGCCGAGCTGCCGCCGGGTCGCGGCTTCGTCATCGAGCGAGGCAAGTTCGAACTCCTCCAGGTAGCCCGCCTGTGACCCCAGCCCACTACGCAATACGCCCGGCACTGCTGAACGCACCCCTGAAGCAACAGGGTCGAGCCCTGCACTTCCGGGCGTGTTGCGGAGGCGGGGGGCGGGAGCGGCGATGGGGAGTGCTCCCCATCGACACCCCGCAGGGGCGCCCATAGATTCGTCCTCGTCGGCGGAGGGCCCAAACCGGTCCGAACCAGCCGAGAGGGTGTGAAAGGGACTGGCGCCCACCGCGCGGTCCGGAACCAGTCCCCATTGAGTCGGGGGAGTCGAAGCAAGGAGAAGGTCATGGCTTGGCTTGGCATGAACGACGACGAGGTCAACGCCCAGGGCAACGTCCTGCAGCAGCAGGCGGAGGCGATCCAGCAGCTGATCACCAAGGTCGACCAGGAGGTCGAGTCGCTGAAGCAGAACTGGCAGGGCGACGACTCGCGGCAGTTCGAGCAGGAGTGGACCGGCACACACCGGCCCGAGCTGCAGAAGGCGCAGAAGCTGCTCACCGAGATGAAGACGACGATCGACCGCGAGGTCCAGCAGCAGCGCCAGACGTCTTCGCAGTACTGATCACCGCCAGCACTCCACCACCTAGCGAACCTCGAAGGGGATTCCAACCATGGCTGTCTACAAGAAGGGCATGGACGCGGACGCCGTGTCCGCCTCCGGCGACAAGCTCGTCGGCTACAAGGGCGAGCTCGACGGCATCGTCGAGGCCGTCAACGGCGCGGTCCAGACGATCAAGGGCAACTGGGGCGGCCAGGACGCCGAGCAGTTCCAGTCCGACTGGAACGGCCAGCGCCAGGTCGTCACCGCGGCCGGCGACAAGCTGAACGAGATGGGCCGCAAGGCCAGGACGAACGCCGAGTCCCAGAAGTCGACGTCGGGCAGCTGACGTCAGCACACCGCCCGCGACGCCACGGGGACGTCGCGGGTCAGGTCACGAGGGGTGGTCGCGCCTGGGGACGCGCGACCACCCCTCGCACATGCCCAGCGGACACTGCGATGCCGGATCGTGACCGATAGGCGCGGATCCCGGAGCGCGCACCGCGCCGGAGCGTGGGATCGTCCTGCCGTGACTCTTCCCCCTCCCCCGTCGAGCGGCGCCCCCCTGCTTCCGCCGCCGCCCGAGGCGACGGGGACACCGTCGCCCTACGAGACTGGGCCGGGACCGGCTCCCATGAGTGCCAACGGCGTGGCCATTGCGGCGCTCATCTGCGGGCTGGCCTTCATCGTTCCTCTGGCCCCCGTCGTCGCCGTCGTCCTCGGTGTCATCGCGCTTCGCCAGCTGCGCAGGCGGGCCCGGGCCGGACGGCCCCAGCGGGGCAGGGGGATGGCAATCACCGGCATCGTCCTGGGTTCCCTTGGCCTGCTCATCTGGGCCCTCGTCGTCGTGGCCGCCGTGCGCTTCGCTGACGAGAACGACCGGCGGGTGCCGAGCCAGAGCGGTGCGCGGGCGACGTCGGGGCGCGTCACGGTCGATCAGCTCCGCCCCGGCGACTGCTTCTCCGGGATCAGTCCCGCGTCCCTCGACTGGGCGTCCCTCAATCGCTGTGACGACGCCCACGAGATGCAGCTGATCACGACCGTCGACCTTGCTGACGACCCCTACCCAGGCGACGAGGACGCGGCTGGTGACCTCGTCGAGCAGAGGTGCGTGGCCGCGTCCGAGCCGCTGCTCGACGAGTCGAAGCTGGACCGCGTGGACCTGTTCTTCATCTACCAAAACACGCGGCTCGGGTGGCGGCAGAACAGCTCGGCCCTCTGCATCGCCGCCTCCGCCGACGGCGTGCTGCTCGGCTCCGTCCTCCAGTAGGACGCTCCCGCAGGCCCTCGGGGACGTGGCGGACCCAGCCCAGCGGCATACGACATTGTTCGTATGCCGCTGGGCTCGCTCCCAGCCGCGCCGATCTCCCAGCGGTGTGACCGCTCTGTATGTATCTGGCCGGTTCGTGGGGCATCTGCAGTTCGTGAGACCTACGATGAGCACGCTGAGAGAGAGGCGTGTCATGCATGAACCCAGCGGTCTCACAGAACTCGTGACCGCCGCGGCAAACGGAGACCCCGAGGCGTGGAA
>NZ_JBEDUL010000069.1:0-10062 GCF_040414665.1 Intrasporangium sp. | reverse complement strand
CCTCCTCCTCGGGCTCGTCGGGCTCGGCGGCGTCCTCCTCCGGCGCCTCCGTCTCCTCGGCCACGGGCTCGGCCGCCTCGCCCTCCTCCTCGTCGGCCTTGCGGCGACGACGGCGGCGGCGCGGCTTGTCCTGCTCCTCGGCCGCGGCCGCGACCTCGGGGTCCTCGGTCTTGCGGCGACGACGCCGGCGCGGGGTCTTGGCCTCCTGCTCGGCCTTGGCCTCGGCGGCCTGCTCGACGATCTTCTCGTCGGGCTTGCCGCCCTGCGTCTCGTCGATCTCGTGCTCGGGGCTCATCGGCGGCGGCCGGTGTCGGCGTTGCCTCGATAGGTGCGGGTGGGGGCGAACTCGCCCAGCTTGTGGCCGACCATCGACTCGGTGACGAACACCGGGACGTGCTTGCGGCCGTCGTGGACGGCGAAGGTGTGGCCGAGCATGTCCGGGCTGATGACCGAACGGCGCGACCAGGTCTTGATGACGTTCTTCGTGCCCGCTTCGTTCTGGGCGTCCACCTTCTTCTGCAGGTGGTCGTCGATGAAGGGGCCCTTCTTCAGGCTACGAGGCATTCCAAAGGCTCCTTATCAGCGCTTCTTGCCAGTACGACGGCGACGCACGATGAGCTTGTCGCTTTCCTTGTGTGCCTTGCGGGTCCGGCCCTCGGTCTGACCCCAGGGGCTGACGGGGTGACGCCCACCGGACGTCTTGCCCTCACCACCACCGTGCGGGTGGTCGACCGGGTTCATCGCCACACCGCGGACGGTCGGGCGCTTGCCCTTCCACCGCATGCGGCCGGCCTTGCCCCAGTTGATGTTGCTCTGCTCGGCGTTGCCGACCTCGCCGACCGTCGCGCGGCAGCGAGCGTCGACGTTGCGGATCTCACCGGAGGGCATGCGCAGCTGGGCGTAGGGGCCCTCCTTGGCGACGAGCTGGACGCGAGCACCCGCGGAGCGGGCGATCTTCGCGCCGCCGCCCGGCTTGAGCTCGATCGCGTGGACGACGGTACCGACGGGGATGTTGCGCAGCGGTAGGGCGTTTCCCGGCTTGATGTCGGCCCCGGGGCCGTTCTCGATCGGGTCGCCCTGCTTGAGCCGGTTCGGCGCGAGGATGTAGCGCTTCTCGCCGTCGGCGTACTGGACGAGCGCGATCCGAGCCGTGCGGTTCGGGTCGTACTCGATGTGGGCCACCTTGGCGGGCACGCCGTCCTTGTCGTGGCGACGGAAGTCGATGACGCGGTAGGCACGCTTGTGACCCCCACCGATGTGGCGGGTCGTGATGCGGCCGGCGTTGTTGCGGCCACCCGACTTGGTCAGGGGGCGGACGAGCGACTTCTCCGGCGTGGTGCGCGTGATCTCGACGAAATCGGCGACCGACGAGCCGCGACGGCCCGGCGTGGTCGGCTTGTACTTACGGATTGCCATGTTCGTTAGTCCTCAAGGATCTTTCGTCGTTGTCAGGCGCCCGCACCGAAGATGTCGATCGAGCCCTCGCGGAGGGAGACGATCGCACGCTTGGTGTCCTTGCGCTTGCCGGTGCCGAAGCGGGTGCGGCGGGCCTTGCCCTGGCGGTTCAGGGTGTGGACCTTGTCGACCTTGACATTGAAGATCTGCTCGATGGCGTTCTTGATCTCGGTCTTGTTCGCGCGCGGGTCGACGATGAACGTGTACTTGCCCTCGTCCAGAAGGCCGTACGACTTCTCGGACACGACCGGCGCGATCAGGATGTCGCGGGGGTCCTTGGCGTGGATGCTCACTTCGAGTCCTCCTTGGCGGGCTGGTCGGCCTTCGCACCCTTCTCGCTGGCGGCGACGAACGCGTCGAGGGCCGCCTGCGTGAAGACGATGTCGTCCGCGCACAGCACGTCGTAGGTGTTGAGCTGGTCGGACACGAGGACGTGGACGTTCGGCAGGTTCCGGACCGACTTGTACGTCAGGTCGTCGCCGCGCTCGATGACGACGAGCACGTTCGGGCGCTCCGTGAGGTCGGCGAAGACCTTGGCTGCGGCCTTCGCGGACGGGGTGTCCCCCGTGACGATCGAGTCGAGCACGTGGATGCGGCCGAAGCGGTTCCGGTCGGAGAGGGCGCCACGGAGGGCGGCGGCCTTCATCTTCTTCGGGGTGCGCTGCGCGTAGTCACGCGGCTGCGGGCCGTGGACGATGCCGCCGCCGGCGAACTGCGGCGCACGCGTCGAGCCCTGACGGGCGCGGCCGGTGCCCTTCTGGCGGTAGGGCTTGCGGCCACCGCCGCGGACCTCGCCACGGGTCTTGGTCGAGTGCGTGCCCGAACGAGCGGCCGCGAGCTGGGCCACCACGACCTGGTGGATCAGCGGGACGTTCGTCTGGACATCGAAGATGTCAGCGGGAAGGTTCGGCGTCTTGGTTGCCATGTCGTTCATGCACCCTTCGCGGCCGTGCGGATCAGGACGATGCCGCCGCGGGGACCCGGGACGGCACCCTTGATGAGCAGCAGACCCTTCTCGGCGTCAACGGCGTGGATCTGGAGGTTCTGGGTCGTCTGGCGGACTCCGCCCATGCGACCGGCCATCCGCATGCCCCGGAAGACGCGGCCCGGCGTGGCGCACCCGCCGATCGAGCCGGGCTTGCGGTGGTTGCGGTGGGCACCGTGGGAGGAGGAGACGCCGGCGAAGCCATGGCGCTTCATGACACCCGCGAAACCCTTGCCCTTCGTCGTGCCCGTCGCGTCGACGCGCTGGCCGGCCTCGAAGACGTCGGCCGAGATCTCCTGGCCGAGCTCGTAGTCGGCGGCGTCCGCGGTGCGGAGCTCGACGAGGTGGCGGCGCGGCGTGACGCCGGCCTTCTCGAAGTGGCCCGTCATGGGCCTGTTGACCTTGCGCGGGTCGATCGCACCGAAGGCGAGCTGGACCGCGTCGTAGCCGTCGCTCTCGCCGTTGCGGACCTGCGTGACGACGCAGGGGCCGGCCTCGACGACGGTCACCGGGATGAGCCGGTTGTCGGCGTCCCACACCTGGGTCATGCCGAGCTTCTTGCCGAGCAGGCCCTTGATGGTCCGTGCTGAGGTGGTGGTAGAGGTGGTGGCTGCAACACTCATGATGGCCGCCTCAGAGCTTGATCTCGATGTTGACGTCCGCCGGCAGATCGAGACGCATCAGCGAGTCGACGGCCTTGGGCGTCGGGTCGATGATGTCGATGAGGCGCTTGTGCGTGCGCATCTCGAAGTGCTCGCGGCTGTCCTTGTACTTGTGCGGCGACCGGATGACGACGAAGACGTTCTTCTCCGTCGGCAGCGGAACCGGGCCAACCACCGTGGCGCCGGCACGCGTAACCGTGTCGACAATCTTGCGCGCCGAGTTGTCGATGACCTCGTGGTCATACGACTTCAAGCGGATGCGGATCTTCTGTCCCGCCATCTCCGTTACGTCTCTCTCTCGCCGTACCTGTGCAGTCCGGTTCCCTTGGCATCCGACCCCCGAGGTCGGGCGTGTCGCGCCCGCTCCGCGGAAAAAGCCGCACCGAAGTGCCGCTCTCGTCCTGGATTGCCCGGCCGAACCGGGTGGCTTGCGCTTCCCTCGGGCCTCTGACGAGTCCGTTGCACGTCGTGAGATCGTGCAGTCGAGGGGCGGCGGCACTGACATGGGTCAGCGACGCGCGTCAAGCAACCCGACAAGTGTGCCAGAGCCCAGAAGCACTATCAAATCGACCGCCGGGGAGCACGAATCCCCGAAATCACGGCGCGTCACCGCGATGTGGCCGTATGCCGCTGAGCTGGCTCCGGCGCCCCGACGGCTGGCTGCGAGCCCACGTCCACTCTTCGTCGAGTGTGCACTCCGCGCCCTGCGCGAAGTGCACACTCGTCCAGGACCCCCGGCGCGAAGTGCACACTCGACCAGGACCCAGCCGGGCGCGGAGTGCGCACTCGACCAGGACGAAGTGCACACTCGACCAGGGACAGGGACAGGGACAGGGTCAGGAGGCGGGGGCGAGGAAGGCCGCGAGCGCCGCCACGTACATGGCCGGGTCCTGGGCGCCACCGAGCTCGCGAGCGCTGTGCATGGACAGCAGCGGAGCACCGAAGTCGACGGTCGTGGCTCCCGTCAGCGCCGACGTCATCGGGCCGACCGTCGACCCGCACGGGAGGTCGGTGCGGACGACGAACGACTGCATCGGCACCGCGGCCTGCTCGCAGGCGAGCCGGAACGCCGCCTCGCCGAGCGCGTCGGTCGCATAGCGCAGGTTGGAGTTGATCTTGAGCACCGGCCCGCCGTTGACCGCGATGTGGTGGAGCGGCTCGTGCCGGTCGGCGTAGTTCGGGTGCGTCGCATGCGCCATGTCGCCGCTCGCGATGACGGTCGAGGCGAGCGCCCGCCAGTAGTCCTCCCGGGATCCGCCGCCAGCCAGGACGATGCGCTCGAGGACCGATGGCAGGAGCGTGGACATCGCCCCCCGCTCCGACTGGCTCCCGACCTCCTCGTGGTCGAAGAGGACGAGCACCGGCACGAGCCGCGGTTCGCTGCGGGCGGCCGCGACCAGCGCCCGCACCCCTGCGTACGACGTGCCGAGGTTGTCGAGCCGGGGCGCCGCGATGAGCTCGCTGCGGCGCCCGAGACGACGGGAGGGCTCGACCGGGTGCGTCATGACGTCCCAGCCGAGGAGGTCGGCCGCCGGGACACCGACCTGCTCGCTGAGGTAGCGCCGGAAGTCGCCGGGCGCGTCCCCCAGCCCCCAGAGCGGCTCGAGGTGCTGCTGCCGGTTGAGGGTCAACCCCTCGTTCTGCTCGCGGTCGAGGTGGATCGCGAGCTGCGCCACGCGTAACAGGGGTGTGGTGTCGTGGAAGAGGCGGGTCTCGACCTGATGGCGCCCCTCGCCACGCCCCTGCCTGCGCACCGCGACCCGGCCGGCCAGGCCGAGGTCCCGGTCGAGCCATGAGTTCAGCAGCGGCCCGCCGTAGACCTCCACCCCCAGCGACTGCCAGCCGGCCTTGAGGTGGTCGGGGTTGGGCTTGACCCGCAGGTTGGGGCTGTCGGTGTGCGCCCCGACGACCCGGAACCCGGCAGCGGGACCCGGCCCAGCGGCATACGCCCCCGTCGTGTCCCACGCGATGAGGGAGCCGCCGCGGACGACGAAGTGGGCACCCGGTGCGGTCGGGAACGGCTCGGACTCCACCACCTCGGTGAAGCCGGCCTCGGTGAGGCGGGCAGCGGCCTGCGCGGTCGCGTGGAAGGAGGTCGGCGAGGCGTCGACGAAGTCGATGAGGCCCTGGGCTTCGGTGTCGATGTCGAACGCGTGAGCCATGGGAGCGACCTTATCCCCCACCCAATCCTGGCCGTATGCCGCTGTGCTCGCTCGCCGCCGCCACAGCACTCCCAGCCCTCCCGGACTCCCGTTACTCCCGCCCGTCACAATGGGCGCCATGGATCGGATCCGCGTTGGTGTCCAACTGCCCGAGGTCGAGCGGCGCGTCGAGTGGCCGGAGCTCCTCGACCTGGCACGGGCTGCGGAGGACGTCGGCCTCGACTCGCTGTGGCTCGGCGACCACCTGCTCTATGACCTGCCCGGCGGGGTCACCCGGGGTCCGTGGGAGGCCTGGACGTCACTGGCCGCCCTCGCCACCGTCACGTCTCGGGTCGAGCTCGGGCCGTTCGTCGCGTCGACGTCGTTCCACGCACCCGCGATGCTCGCGAAGATGGCTGCGACGGTGGACGCCATCTCCGGGGGTCGGCTCGTGCTCGGCCTCGGCGCCGGCTGGAACGAGCGGGAGTACCGGGCCTTCGGCTTCCCCTTCGGAGATCGGGTGGCGCGGTTCGAGGAGGCCTTCACGATCATCCGGCAGCTCGTCCGGGAGGGCCGATCCGACGTCCGCGGGCGGTTCCACTCGGTGCAGGACTGCGTCCTCGACCCGCCGCCGACCCGCCCGGGAGGCCCGCCGCTCATGCTCGGCTCCACCGGCCCGCGGATGATGCGGATCGGCCTGCCGCACGTCGACCTCTGGAACACGTGGTGGAGCGACTACGGCAACTCCGTCTCGGGTTTCGCGTCGATGCGTGACCGGGTCGAGGCGGCCGCCGCCGAGGCGGGTCGGCAGCCGGGTGAGGTGGGGGCGACCGCTGCGGTCCTCGTGCGGTTCGCTTCCGGCCGGGGTCGGGTCATGGGCGAGGGTGACTACAACGTCGCAGTCGACCCGGTGCCCGGGGAGCCCGCGGCCATCGCGGAGCATGTCGCTGCCATGGCCGACGCCGGGGCCGTCCACGTCCAGCTCGTCCTCGACCCGATCACCGTCGGCTCCATCCGGGAGGTCGGCAAAGCCGTGGCGCTGCTCTGACCGGCCCGCCATGCTGGCGCCATGACGGTTCACGGCCGGGTGTCCGCCGGCTTCGAGACGGTGCAGGACGCCTTCGCCGAGGTCGTCCGCGCGCAGCAGGGCACCGGCGCCGCCACCGCGATCTGGCACGACGGCAGGTGGGTCGTCGACCTCTGGGGCGGCCACGCCGACGCTCACCGGACCCGACCGTGGGACCGCGACAGCATCGTCATGCCC
The DNA here is from genome assembly GCF_040414665.1 of Intrasporangium sp. GTDB lineage: Bacteria > Actinomycetota > Actinomycetes > Actinomycetales > Dermatophilaceae > Intrasporangium. The sequence continues at coordinate 3,555 of NZ_JBEDUL010000069.1, read as the reverse complement.
TACTCGGTGACAAAGCCCGTCACCGCCCTCGCGGCGCTCACCCTGGTGGACCGTGGACGACTCGACCTCGACGCGTCGATGCAGCGCTACTGGCCCGAGCTGCGGACCGAGGCGACGGTGCGGCAGGTCCTGTCCCACCAGGTCGGGCTCGTCGCCCTCGCCGAGCCCGCGCCGGCGTCGCTGCTGCTCGACTGGGCCGGCCTGTGCGGCCGCCTGGCCGTCGAGGAGGCGCTCTGGCCCTCAGGCATGGCCATCGGGGAGTCGGCCCTCTTCTACGGCCACCTCGTGGGCGAGCTCGTGCGCCGGGTCGACGGGCGTGTCGTCGGCAGCTACCTCCGCGAGGAGGTCTGCGGGCCCGCGCACCTGGACTTCGCGATCGGCTTGACGTCCGGTGAGCTGGGGCGCGTCGTCGACCTGACCGGACTCGATGTCCTCGCGGAGCAGGTCGCGCAGCCGACTGCGTCCGACCTGCTGGGCAAGGCGCTGCTCAACCCGCCGGGAGCGATTGACGCCGACGTCGTCAACAGCGAGGCCTTCCGCCGGGCGCAGGTCCCGGCCATCAACGGCCACGGGACGGCCCGTGCGGTGGCCGGCATGTACGCGAAGCTGCTCCAGGGCCAGCTGATCTCCCCGGCACTGCGTGACGAGGCCGCCCGGTCGCAGGCGTCAGGCGTCGACCGGGTCATGGGCGGTGAGCCGCGGTCCTGGGGGCTCGGCTTCGCGGTCGACGGGGACGGGTTCGGCATGGGTGGCATCGGCGGCAGCGTGGGCTGGGCAAGCACCGAGGGCGGCTACGCGTACGCGTTCGTCTCGGGCAGCATGGGGACGCACGATCGGTCGGATCTGGTCGAGAACGCCTTCCGCGCGGTCATCGGCCTTGCGCCAGTCTGACCGCGGGTTTCGAGCCTGCTGGGACACGTCACGGGGACAGCTGTGAGTGACGCCTGATTGCCCCAGGCCATCAGCGGGCTCTCGTCCCGTCGGTTGTCCCAGCGAGACACCTCAGGGAGCGCGGCCGGCGACGGCCGCGAGCCTCACGTAGACCGGGGCGTCGCCGGGCACCGGCACCTCCGGACCGAAGGCCGGTCCACGGTTGTCGTCGGTGAGCCCGGCCGTCATGAACGCCATGCCGCGCTCGGCGACCTCGGGGTCGAGATCCGGGTCCTGGCCCGTCGCCCTCACGAGGTCCCAGGTGTGCACGGCCACCTCCGCCGTCTGCCAGTCCGCCATGCTGGTGTCCGCGTCCTCGCCCTTGGCCCTCCACGTCGCGAGGAGCTCATCAGCGCTGGCTCGGAAGGCCGACCCCGCCTCGCCGGGCCCGACCGGCGGGTCGGTGGACCAGTCCGGCTGACCGCCGTTGGACATCTCGACGAACCGCCCGGGTGCGGCGACGAGGTGCGCGAGGAGCCGGCCGACGTCCCAGCCCGGACAGGGCGTCGGATCCCCGAGCTGGCTCTCCTGCACACCATCGATGACAGCAACCGCCTGGTCGAGCGCGCGGGACAGAACGGTGAGTCGCACGTCCATGGCCATCGAGAACACCTCCGATTCGATTCCCCCTACCCTAGGCACCCGCGCCGGCTGCGGGGGGCCAGCAACCCACGAAACCGCGCCGACCCCGGGAACGAGCCCAGCGGCATACGTCATGGGTGTGATGGGAAGGCGGGAGGGCCCGGCCCGCCGAAGCGGACCGGGCCCTCCCGGGAGACGTACGTCAGGTCACTTGATGATCTTCGTGACGCGACCGGCGCCGACCGTGCGGCCACCCTCACGGATGGCGAACTTCAGGCCCTCCTCCATGGCGATCGGCTGGATGAGCTCGACCTTCATGTCGGTGTTGTCGCCGGGCATGACCATCTCGGTGCCCTCGGGCAGGTGGACGACACCCGTCACGTCCGTGGTCCGGAAGTAGAACTGCGGACGGTAGTTGTTGAAGAACGGGGTGTGCCGTCCGCCCTCATCCTTGGACAGGATGTAGACCTGGCCCTCGAACTCGGTGTGCGGCGTGTTGGTGCCCGGCTTGATGACGACCTGACCGCGCTCCACTTCCTCGCGCTTGATGCCACGAAGCAGCAGACCCGCGTTGTCACCAGCCTGGCCCTCGTCCAGGATCTTGTGGAACATCTCCACACCGGTGACCGTGGTCTTCATCGACTTCTCCTTGATGCCGATGATCTCGACCTCTTCGGAGGTGTGCACCTTGCCGCGCTCGATCCGGCCGGTCACCACGGTGCCGCGGCCGGTGATCGAGAACACGTCCTCGACCGGCATCAGGAACGGCTTGTCGGTGTCCCGGACCGGCTCGGGGATGCTGTCGTCACAGGCCTCCATGAGCTCGATGACCTTGGCACTCCACTCGGAGTCGCCCTCCAGCGCCTTGAGCGCGGAGACCCGGATCACCGGGACGTCGTCGCCGGGGAACTCGTACTGGGTGAGCAGCTCACGTACCTCGAGCTCGACGAGCTCCAGGATCTCCTCGTCGTCCACCATGTCGGCCTTGTTCAGCGCGACCACGATGTACGGCACGCCGACCTGGCGGGCCAGCAGCACGTGCTCACGGGTCTGCGGCATCGGGCCGTCGGTGGCCGCGACCACCAGGATGGCCCCGTCCATCTGCGCGGCACCAGTGATCATGTTCTTGATGTAGTCCGCGTGACCCGGGCAGTCCACGTGTGCGTAGTGCCGCTTGTCGGTCTGGTACTCGACGTGCGAGATCGAGATGGTGATCCCGCGCTCCTTCTCTTCCTTCGCGTTGTCGATCTGGTCGAAGGGAGTGAACGGGTTGATGTCGGGATACTTATCGTGCAGCACCTTGGTGATCGCCGCGGTCAGCGTGGTCTTGCCGTGGTCGATGTGTCCGATGGTGCCGATGTTCACGTGCGGCTTGGTCCGCTCGAACTTGGCCTTGCCCACTGGTTTCTCCTCGTTGCGATCGTCCCCACCGGCGGTGGGGCCAAGGCGCTTCCTCGTTGCGCCGTTCTTCTGATTGACGTTTGTGTTACCTGTGGTTACTCACCACGGGCCTTGGCGATGATCTCCTTGGCGATGCTGGGCGGGACCTCGGCATACGAGTCGAACTGCATGCCGTAGTCCGACCGGCCCTGGGTCCGGCTGCGCAGGTCACCCACGTAGCCGAACATCTCGGACAGCGGCACGTTGGCCTTGACCACGCGGACGCCGGAGCGCTCCTCCATGGCCTGGATCTGGCCACGCCGGCTGTTCAGGTCGCCGATCACATCGCCCATGTAGTCGTCCGGCGTCCTGACCTCGACGGCCATCACCGGCTCGAGCAGCACGGGGTCCGCGTGCGCGGCCGCCTTCTTGAACGCCATCGATCCGGCGATCTTGAAGGCCAGCTCGGACGAGTCCACCTCGTGGTAGGCACCGTCGGTGAGGGTGACCCGCACGTCCACCATCGGGTAGCCAGCCAGCACGCCAAACTCGGCGGCCTCCTGGCAGCCCGCGTCCACCGACGGGATGAACTCCTTCGGGATCCGCCCGCCGGTGACCTTGTTCTCGAACTCGTAGCTCGGGCCATCGGTGGTCAACGGCAGC
>NZ_JBEDUL010000068.1:0-5114 GCF_040414665.1 Intrasporangium sp. | reverse complement strand
TGGAAGGCGTCCCCCTCGGCGAACTCCCACCCCATGATGGTCGAGATCCCTTTTGCGAGTGTCGTCTTCCCGCTACCCGACACACCCATGACGATGACCACATCGGGCCCCGTGACTGGACTCCGGGCTGTTGAGGCGTCGTCGACCATGTCTCTGAACGTAGCCCCTTGGCTTCGCCAATGGAGGCTTCCGCGGTCAAGTGCTGGTGAGCAAGGGGCGCGCCCAGCTCACCATCGAGACCAACCAAGCTCAGCGGCATACGGCATCTTCCGTATGCCGCTGAGCTCGCTTTACGACGGAGGCAACCACCCGCTCCTGCCGCGCTGGGACGCCGAGGGCAAACGGATCTAGGGTCTGAAGGTGAGCGAGCTCCCCGTACTGGGTCCCGAGGATCAGCGCGTCCTGGGCAGCCTCCTTGAGAAGCAGGCGACGGTGCCGACGTCGTACCCTTTCACCGCCAATGCGCTGCGGGCCGCGTGCAACCAGACGAGCAACCGAGAGCCCGTCGTCGACTTCGACGAGCAGACCGTCGAGCGGACCGCGCGTGCGCTCAGGGATCGGGGGCTGGTCCGGATCGTGTGGGCTGACACCGGCCGGCGGACGCTCAAGTACCACCAGATCCTCGACGAGCAGCTCGGGCTCGCCCCGGATGAGCGAGCGCTCCTCACAGTGCTGTTGCTGCGTGGCGCCCAGGCCCCCGGCGAGCTGCGTACCCGCACCGAACGGCTGCACGCCTTCGCCGACCGATCCGAGGTCGAGGCGTGCCTGCACAGAATGGCGGAGCGCCCGCAGCCTCTCGTGCGGGAGCTCGAGCGGCAGGCCGGTCAGAAGGACAGACGTTGGGTGCACCTCCTTGGGCCGACGCCGCACCGAGCCGACGTGGTCCCGGCAGCCGCTGTCGACCGAGAGTCAGTGATCACCGACGGGGCTGAGGCACGGGACGCGCGTGTGCGCAGGTCGTATGACGCGGTTGCCACGGCCTACGCCGATGCCCTGGCCGACGAGCTTCGGGGGTTGCCCTTCGAGCGTTGGCTGCTGGATCGGGTGATCGCCCACGCAGCCGGCCAGCCCGTCGTGGAGGTGGGCTCCGGTCCGGGACATGTCACGGCGTATCTGGCGGAGGGTGGCGCCGACGCCATGGGAATCGACCTCTCACCGGCGATGGTGACCGAAGCGCGCCGGCGGTTCCCCGGGCGCAGCTTCGAGGTCGGCGACCTCCGACGGCTGATGCGTCCGGCGACGAGTTCCGGGTGGGCCGCGGTCCTGGGCTGGTACTCACTCATCCATCTGGCACCCTCCGAGTTGGCCGACGCGGTGGGTGCGCTGGTCCGCCCACTGGCCCCTGGCGGATGGCTCGTCCTCGGCCTGCACGCGGGCGCGGAGGTCCGTCACCTCGTGGACTGGTTCGCTCACGAGGTCGAACTCGACGTCGTACTGCACGATCCGGCATTCGTGGTCGGAGTGGTTGAGGCGGCCGGGCTGGTCGACGTCGAGTGGTACGTGCGGGGACCCATCACCGCGAGGGGTGAGACGACCGAGCGTCTGTACGTCATCGGCCGGCATCGAACGTAGCGCGGTCACCGCGACCGGCCGGACGAACGGGCGTCGAGATCCTCCTCGCGTCCATTCATGGCCGGACGGTCAAGCCCCACGCAGGCAATAGTGAGGAACATGGAGGTGCCAGATGAGGGCGATTGTGGTGACTGATCAGAGCGCGGGGACGGCCGGGATGAGGCTGGTCGAACGGCCCGAACCGCGAGCAGCCATCAACGACGTCATCGTTCAGGTTCATGCGTCCGGATTTGTCTCCACTGAGCTGGGGTGGCCCTCGACGTGGACCGATCGTGCCGGCCGTGACCGAACCCCGTCGACTCCCGGCCACGAACTGGCCGGAGTGGTCACCGCGCTCGGCTACGGCACGACGGGGCTGTCGGTGGGACAGCGCGTGTTCGGCCTCGCCGACTGGCATCGCGACGGCACCCTGGCCGAATACGTGGCGGTCGAGGCACGCAACCTCGCGCCCTTGCCGGGCGACGTCGACTTCACGGTAGGCGCATCCCTGCCGATCTCCGGGCTGACGGCGTGGCAGGGACTCTTCCAGCACGGCCGACTTCAGGCGGGACAGAGCGTCCTCGCACATGGCGCGGCCGGCGCAGTCGGAACGATGGTGATTCAGCTCGCCCGCGAGGCCGGCGCGTTCGTCATCGGAACTGGACGCGCTGCCGATCGTGAGAAGGCGCTCGAGTACGGCGCACAGGAGTTCGTTGACCTCGAGAACGACGCGCTGGAAGACGTCGGCGAAGTCGATCTGGTCTTCGATGTCATCGGCGGCGAGCTTCAGAAGCGGTCGGCGGCCCTCATCAAGGCTGGAGGAACGCTGGTGTCCGTCGTCGGCCCGGTCGAGGTCCGGCCCCGTGACGGCCTGGCGGTGGATTTCGTTGTGGAGGCTGATCGAGCCGAGCTCGGCGAGATCGTCCAGCGGGTGCGGGACGGGAGACTGCGCACGAACATCGGAACGGTCGTCTCCCTCGACGACGCCGTCGCAAGCCTGAACTCCAGGGAGCGACGCAAGGGCAAGACGATCATCCGTGTCCGCCCGTAAGAATGCGCACGGGCTCCGGCCTGTGCGCGTGGACGGCGGCCAGCGCAGGGCTCCAGGCCTCCCTTCGGCGAACCCGGACACCCCGGCTTCCACGGCACACGACTCGACGCAAAGAAGGTTCGCAGCGCGGGGATGTTTGGGATCTGGCGGTCGGGTTTCCGCTCCGATTGCATACCCCCGCTGTCACATCGGAGCAGGTCAGGCCATGTCGAGTCGGCCCGGCGGCGGGAAGGGACTCGACTTCCGCACAGGCGTCGATGCCACCTGCGCGAGCACGGCGTCACTGACGATGAACTGGTCACCCTCGACCTGGCCCAGCCCTCGCGGCGCGGCACGCTCATCGACACCTTCCGGGACCGGCTCGTCGTCCCGGTCAGCGACGCCCACGGCCGGATCACGGGGTTCGTCGGTCGCGACACCAGCGGCCACCCCGAGGCGCCGAAGTATCGCAACCCCACCCACACCGCCCTCTTCGATAAGAGCACCTGCCTCTAGCGGCCCATGAATACCGCGGTGCCCGATGCGACGGTCATCGTCGTTGAGGGGCCGTTCGACGCCCTGGCAGTAACCGCGGCCGCTCCCGCCGGCGGTATGACGGAGCAGGTCGTCGCGTGCAGCACCCTTGGGACGACGGTCACCCGGCCCAGGCCCGACAAGTGCTCAGCTCTCGACCGAGCCGCCCGTCATCGCGCTCGACGCGTACTCTCGGCGCTCTCGCATTTGTTGTCAGGGGCACCGTGGCTTTGGCCGCGTTCGGCGCAAGGAGGATGCGATGAGGTTTTTTGATGGTGTGTCGCCTCGCCGCCAGCGGTGTCCTGCGCCGGGACTTCATCATGCGCTGCCGGACGAATGCAAAGGCACCAGGGCCCAGTCGCATGCAGCAGGCTGTGGACGCGCTCGGCCGGTTCGCGGCGCTACGGGCGCCGGAGGTGTCGGCATTTCGCTCCGGTGTCGACGGCGATTGAGTCCTCGTCGGAGGAGGCGAGCGTGGAGAACGCCATCGCGGCTCGACTGCTGGCGGGGGCGCCGCCTTCTGTGCTCACACCGGAGGTGACCGCCGGCTCAAGGGCATCTCATTGGCGATGCGTTACGGGACTGGCCCAGTGAGCCGGGTGCACCCCTGGCTCACGCCGACCGATGCCGCCGGGGCCTGCTGGTCCGTGAAGTGAAGGATGGAGATGATGCCGAGGAGGACCAGTGCGAGGAACGCCCAGGCGATGAGGAATAGGAACTGGCGCCAGTACATGAGGATCACGCTGGCTAGGACCAGAGCGACGATGAGACTCATAAGGGTTCACCTCACCTTCGTTCAGTCGCGGTTGCGATACAGCCATTCTGGATATGACTCCAGTCTGGTGTCAACTCCCAATTGTGGTGGACTGCGAATGGGACTCGTGTACAGTGGCGGGGTGGATGAATCGCTTGACCCCCGCCAGCGCAGCGCCCAGACGCGGCGGCGACGAACAAAGGACTCCTTGGTCAAGGCTGCTCAAGCCCGATTCGCCGATCTCGGCTGGCAAGCCACCCGGATCGAGGACGTCGCCAAGGACGCAGGTGTCGGCGTCGCGACCGCCTTCAGTCACTTCAGCAAGCAGTCTCTCCTTGGGCACGCCTACCGGCCGATCATCGAACCACTCCTCCAGCGAGCGACGGAGGACGTTGCCCACAATCGGGATCCGGTCGAGGCGTTGACACGACACGTCCACGAACTGGCTCAGATTGGCCGCAAGCACCAGAAGCTCACGATCTCGCTCCTCGCGGCCGTCCAGGAGCAAACGATCAGCGTCGGTGGTCAGCCGAAGCCTGACGACCGCAGCGACGTGCGAAGCATCGTGCCGCTGACCAAACCCATGATCGAGCTCATCGCCCACGGTCAACGCACGGGCACCTTCAGGGCCGATCCGCCAAGTGCAGACGTCGGCGCTTACCACACAAACGCGCTACTTCTCCGGATCATGACTTGGCCGCAGGAGTCAGCATCAGCCACGGCTGAACTCGTACTCAGCCAAGTGCTGCCCGGACTGATGAACATCGCCTCCCCAGCCAACGGGGGTAGGCCTACGCACGGGGGTGGGGAGGCCCCGCGGACCGTCGTCCGCATCAACGAGGTCGACCCCGAACCTCGAGGCATGCGCGTGCCTGCTGGGGCAACGGCTCACTGACCTAGTGTCCCGCGCCCTTGATCCGTTGCATTAGTTGCCCTCGCTACCGGGCCACCCCGTACCGCACCAGCCTGACCACCCGGCCCCGGACACCGGCGGCGCGACCCCAATGAATGACAGTGGAAAGCCGGGCAGACCGGCGAATCAGTTAGACCCGATCCCAGCAACCAGAACATTCGGCCCAGAGAGCGCGGAGCCGAACCTGGACGGTGGATCAAGGTTCGCGGACGTTGGACAGGCAATGCTCGCCGAGTCGTTCCAGCTGGCGCCTCCTGGTAGGCCTCCGTCAGTCAGAGCCATTCGACCTCGCGACCGGGTTGCCGGTAGGGGACGTGGCACGGGTTCCTGCG
>NZ_JBEDUL010000067.1:0-6200 GCF_040414665.1 Intrasporangium sp. | reverse complement strand
GTGCACGGACGCGCGGAAGCCCGCCCAGCGGCATACGGCTTAGTGTGGGTGTGGATTTGACGTCAACCGAGGGAGCGACTGGTGAACTCGACGACGCGGGCACTGCGGTGCTGCGCCGCCGGTGTCGTGGTTGCGGTGATCGGATTGGGAGCCTGTCAGGCGCCATCCAGCAGCCCGGTGAGCCGAACCTCGTCCGCGCTGCCGACCACGAGCGCCACCCCGACGAGCGCTCAGGCCACGACCGCCGGGGCCACCCCCACCACGACCGCACCACGGCTCGCCGAGCTGCCTCGTGGGGGCCGGACGCTGTTCCCCGAGTACCGCCTCGTCGGCTACGCCGGCGCCCCCGGATCTCCCGCACTCGGGCGTCTCGGCATCGGTGACCTGGATGACCGCCTCGTGGAGCTGGAGAAGCGCGCTCGCGCGTTCGCGTCGGGTCGCAAGCCTCAGCCCGTGCTCGAGCTGCTGACCACCATCGTGCAGGGGTCCGCCGGACGTGACGGGAAGTGGCGCACCCGATTGTCCGACAAGGTGATTCAGCAACACCTCGACGCCGCCCGTCGACACAAGGCGATCCTCCTCCTCGGCATCCAGCCCGGCAGGGCCACCTTCCTCGAGGAGGTCAAGGCGTACGACAAGTGGCTCCAGCAGCCGGACGTGGGCCTGGCCCTGGACCCGGAGTGGGCGATGCAGCCGGGCCAGGTCCCGATGCGCACCTTCGGCCACACGACCGGTCGCGAGATCAACGACGTCACCGCGTGGGTCGGCTCACTGGTGGCTCGTCGCCAGCTTCCCGAGAAGGTCGTCGTCGTCCATGAGCTGGCGCCGAGCATCATCCGGAATGAGGAGGTCATCAAGAGCCGGAAGGGCGTGGCCCTCATCAAGTCGGTGGACGGCATCGGCAGCCGAGCCATGAAGGAGGACACCTGGCGCAAGCTGACCACCAAGCTGCCCAAGGGCATGCGGGTGGGCTTCAAGCTCTTCTTCGAGGAGGACGCCGAGTTCGGGCCGCTGATGAAGCCCGCCCAGGTGCTCGCACTCAAGCCGACCGTCGACTACGTGCTCTACGAATGAGCCCGATGGCTAGGAGTGACCCTCATGCCTCGGGGACGTTGGCATCGAGCTCGTCGAGCCACGTCGCGGCCGAGACGTCCGATGGCATGCGCCAGTCACCCCTGGGCGAGAGCGAGCCACCGGCCGCGACCTTGGGCCCGTTGGGCAGGGCCGACCGCTTGAACTGGTTGGCGAAGTAGCGCCGCAGGAAGACCTCCAGCCAGCGCCGGATCGTCGCGAGGTCGTAGGACAGGCGCTCGGCTGCCGGGTAGCCGGCGGGCCAGTCGCCCGCCTCGGCGTCGTGCCAGGCCTGCCACGACAGGAACGCGACCTTTGAGGGGCGAGCACCCCACCGCAGCAGGTGGTAGAGGTTGAAGTCCTGCAGCGAGTAGGGCCCGATCTGGGCCTGGGTTGACTGTGGCTGCTCGCCCTCCTTGGCCGGGATCAGCTCGGGCGTGATCTCCGTGGCGAGGATCGACATGAGCGTCTCGCCCACGTGCTCCTCGAACTGACCGGACGACACAACCCAACGGATCAGGTGCTGCATCAGGGTCTTGGGCACCCCTGCGTTGACCCCGTAGTGCGACATCTGGTCACCCACCCCATAGGTGCACCACCCCAGGGCCAGCTCGGACAGGTCCCCGGTGCCGAGGACGATGCCGCCACGCTGGTTCGCGATGCGGAAGAGGTAGTCGGTGCGCATTCCGGCCTGCACGTTCTCGAAGGTCACGTCATAGACCTCCTCCCCGCTCGCGAAGGGGTGGCCCATCGCCCGCAACATCTCCGTCGCCGCCGGGCGGATGTCGAGCTCCTCCCAGGTGACTCCCAGCGCCTCCATGAGCAGGATCGCGTTGTTCCTCGTGTGCGCCGACGTGGCGAATCCCGGCATGGTGAAGGCGAGGATGTCGGTGCGCGGTCGCCCGAGCCGATCCATCGCCTTGGCCGCGACGATGAGGGCGTGCGTCGAGTCGAGTCCCCCCGAGACGCCGATGACGATCTTCGGCTGGCCGATCGCCCGGAGGCGCTGCTCGAGCCCGGAGACCTGGATGTTGTACGCCTCGTAGCAGTCGAGGGCGAGACGGTCCTCGTCGTCGGGCACGAACGGGAAGCGGTCGATCTTGCGCTTGAGCCCGATGTCCCCGCCGGGTGGACCGAGCTCGAACTCGACGGTCCGGAAGCCCGAGATGCGCTCGGCGTGCGTTCGCCGGTTGTCGTCGAAGGTGCCCATCCGCATGCGCTCCTGGCGGAGCAGGTCGAGGTCGATGTCGGCGACGGACCGCCGGGGCCCCTCGGGGAACCGTTCCGTCTCGGCCAGCAGGTGGCCGCACTCGTAGATCATCGTCTGCCCGTCCCACGACAGGTCGGTCGTCGACTCCCCCTCTCCCGCCGCCGAGTAGAGATAGGCGGCCAGGCATCGGGAGGATGCGCTGCGGCTGAGCAGGTGCCGGTCCTCGGCCCTCCCGACGGTGATGGGCGAGCCGGAGATGTTGACGAGAACGGTCGCGCCAGCGAGGGCCGCCTCTGCACTCGGCGGCACGGGGATCCACATGTCCTCGCACACCTCCACGCCGAGGACGAAACCCTCGAGATCGGTCGCCCGGAACAGCAGGTCGGTCCCGAACGGAACCCGCCACCCGGCCACCTCGATCGTCTCGCCCCGCTGGTCGTCCCCGGACGCGAAGTAGCGCGCCTCGTAGAACTCGCGGTAGGTCGGCAGGTACGCCTTGGGGGCCACGCCGAGGATGGCTCCGCGGTGGATGACCACCGCACAGTTGAAGACGCGTGACCCCTTGAGCAGGGGTGCGCCCACGATGATGACGGGCAGCAGGTCGGCCGAGGCCTCGACGACTCGTGCGAGCGCCTCCTCGGTCGCGTCGAGGAGGGGATCCTGGAGGAACAGGTCGTCGATCGAGTACCCGGTGAGGCTCAGTTCCGGGAAGGAGGCCAGCGCCACGCCCTCCTCGCTGCACAGCCGCGCCTGCTCGATGAGCTCGTCGGCGTTGCTGGCTGGGTTGGCGGCTGCGACGGGCAGTGTGCAGGCGGCCACCCGTGCGAACCCGTGCGCGTAGGAGCTGTAGAAGTCCATGGGCATAGTCAATCCCACTCGAGCGCCGGGGCTCGGATGGCGCACTGCTCAGTAGGCTGCTGAGAGCCGGTGATCCACCTCGCACGGCCGGGGCGGATCCCACGCCGCCTACTACGATAGGTAGTACCAAGTTATCGGGAACTGCACCCGCCAACGAGGGAGGCTCACATGTACGACTTCGACGATGAAGGGCCCATGCACGTCCTGCACCCCGAGCAGTCGTGGGACTTCCTGCGAGCGCGCGAGTTCGGCCGGCTCGCCTTCCACCTCGTAGGAGAGGTTCACATCACGCCGATCAACTACGCCGTCGACTCCGACAACCGGATCATCTTCATCACGAGCGAGGGCAGCAAGCTCTTCGGCGTCACGGCGAACCGGGACGTCGCGTTCGAGGTGGACGAGATCGTCGACGAGCGAGCGACGAGCGTCATCCTCAGGGGCCGGGCCAAGATCCTCGAGGGCCAGGACCGGTACATCATCGAGCAGCTCCCGATTCGCCCCTGGGTGGCGAGCCCGAAGTCCGTCGTCGTCGCCATCGACGTCGACGAGATCTCCGGCCGCTCGTTCGACCTCAGCCGCCCCTGGCTGCACGACATCCCTCGCCAGTAGGCGCGCGCGTTCCACCCGAGACGGGCTGATCTCGAAGAGCGGGGCAACACGCCCGGAACCTCGATTCGCACCCCTGAAGCAGCACTGGTCAGTTTCGAGGTGCCGGGCGTGTTGCGGGGTAAGCCGCGCGCGGGACCCGCGAGGTTGCCCACCCGATCAGGATCGTGGGCGGCGGGGTACGACGAGGGCTTGGCTGACGCTGCGGACCATGGCGACGAAGACGATGACCCACGCAGTGACCGCCACCCACAGCCACTTGGACCCGATCGCCTCGACGATGGGCAACCCGTCGGCGCGCCCGAGATAGATCCCGGCAACGGCGTACATGCCGAGCGGGAAGATCATGCTCCACAGCGTTGGCACGTAGACGAGCGGCACCTTGCGCACGAAGTGTCGCCACACGCCCGCCGCGACGAGCACGGGGATGAGCCACGTCGCGAAGGCCCAGAAGACCACGGACAGCCCCGCGATGAGCCCCCGCGTCGCGTCGACCATCGGCGCCGAGTCCATCTCGACGATCCGCGCCCCGGCGACGACGGTGATCGCGACCGCCCCCATCGACACCCAGTACGGCGGGTCGAACTCCTTGGGATCGAGCTCGTAGAGCATGATCCGCAGCGAGACGATGATGGCCGAGGCGGCGTAGAGGAACACCCCGACCGACCACGAGAAGACGGCGAGGATCGCGAGGGACTGCCTCGCATCGTGAAAGACCACCTCGAGGGTCGCGGCCGAGACGGCAACCGACTGGCTCGCGACGACCCAGATGAACCAGGTCCCGTTCGCGAGCGCGACGACGGGCCGTTCGGAGCGGCCCAGCACGGCGCTCCACGGGATGACGTAGCCGAGCACGAGCCACACGAGGAACGACATCGTCAGCAGCCACGCCGTCGCGGTGTGCCAGCCCTCCGCGGCGATTCGCGTCCCGAGGACGTTGGTCCCGGCGACGAAGGTGAAGAAGCCGAAGGCCCGCTTCGGGTCGCGGAAGTCGTCGATCATCGCGGCCCGATGGCCTGCGAAGCGCCAGACGTTGAGCACGACGAGGGCGACGTAGGCCACGATGCACACGACGAGGAGGGCGATCGACAGCGCGCGGAAGCCGCTGAGGTTCAACCCGATGGAGATGATGCCGCTGGCCATGACGAGAGCGAAGTAGCCCGGCGTGAGCTTCTCGACCAAGCCACCGACGCGACCCTGCGACGTCTGCGGGAGCGAGCCCAGCGGCATACGGCTCATGGGGGTGGCTCAGCCCACCGCGTCCCTGGCGGCGACGAAGGCGTCGACGCACGCGCGGACGTCGTCCTCGGAATGGGCGGCCGAGAGCTGGACCCGGATGCGGGCCTTGCCGCGGGGCACGACGGGGAAGCTGAACGCGATGACGTAGACGCCGTGCTCGAGCATGTGGTCCGCGATCTCGGTGGCGCGCCGCGCGCCGTCCTCGCCCGGGAACATGATCGGCCGGATCGGGTGCGTGCCCGGGAGCACGTCGAAACCTGCCTCGCGCATGAGCCGGTCGAAGAGCCCGGTGTTGCGGCGCAGGATCTCGCGCTTCTCACCGGAGGCCTCGATGAGGTCGATCGCCGCCATCGACCCGGCGACGACGGCAGGGGCGACGGAGTTGGAGAACAGGTAGGGGCGCGACCTCTGGCGCAGCAGGTCGACGACCTCCTGGTGGCTGGCGACGTAGCCGCCCGAGGCCCCGCCGAGCGCCTTGCCGAGCGTGCCGGTGATGATGTCGACGCGGTCCTGGACGCCGAAGAGCTCAGGCGTGCCGCGCCCACCCTCGCCGACGAAGCCGACCGCATGCGAGTCGTCGACGAAGACCATGGCCCGGAACTCGTCGGCGAGATCGCAGATCTTGTCGAGCGGCGCATAGGAGCCGTCCATCGAGAAGACGCCGTCAGTGACGATCACCTTGCGCTTGGCCCCCGCCGCATCGGCGGCCTCGAGCTGGGTGCGCAGATCGGCCATGTCGGCGTTCTTGTAGCGGTGGCGCATGGCCTTGGACAGCCGGACGCCGTCGATGATCGACGCATGGTTGAGCTCATCGCTGATGATGGCGTCCTGCTCGCCGAAGAGCACCTCGAAGACGCCGCCGTTGGCGTCGAAGCACGACGAGTAGAGGATCGTCGCGTCCGTCCCGAGGAACTCCGAGAGCTTGCGCTCGAGCGCCGTGTGTTGGGTCTGGGTGCCGCAGATGAAGCGCACCGACGCCATCCCGAAGCCCCACTCGTCGAGCGCCTTCTTCGACGCGTCGATGATGCCGGGATCGTCGGCCAGACCGAGGTAGTTGTTGGCGCAGAAGTTCAGTGCGTCCGCCTTGAGCGTCGTGACATGCGCCGACTGGGGCGACGTCAGCTCCCGCTCGTTCTTGTAGAGGCCGGCGTCCTTGATCTCCTGCAGGGTCGCTGCGAGCTCGTCCTTGACGGTGCCGTACATCGGTGTCCTTCGC
>NZ_JBEDUL010000066.1:0-20174 GCF_040414665.1 Intrasporangium sp. | reverse complement strand
GAGCGTCGCGTCGAGCGCCGCGAAACCGGTCGGGTGGACCTTCGCGCCGGCCGGCAGGCCGCGCCGGAGGACGTGGTCGACGTCGCTGAGCAGGCTGCTCACCGAGTGCGGTCCGGTGGCCTGGCCGACGTTGGGGGTGGGTCCTGGAACTGGCGGCATGCGCCGATTCGACCACACGGCAGCCGTTGGCGCCGACCCTTCCGACAAACGAGAGGTATGCCGCTGAGCCAGGTTCTCCCCGACCGTTCCATCCCCCGGGTGGTGGCGTCGTGCGGTCGTGGCTGTCATTTTCCCGTCATGTCCAAGGGTCGACATATCTGGAGATTTCGGAAACCTCGGGCGGAACGCGGGTGTATGCCGACGTTTCCCCCACGGAAACCGTGTCGCGGCGAATAGGGTTTTCAGTGCCTTGCGTGGGAGGGGGTCCCGTCATGAGCACGGTCATGGTCGTCGACGACGAGGAGCGCATTCGTACGCTCCTGTCCAGATCGCTCGGGTCGCAGGGCCACACCGTGGTGACGGCCGCGAGCGGGTCCTCAGCCTTGACGATGCTGGACCAGATCCGGGTCGACCTCCTGCTCGTTGACCTCGTCATGCCCGGTGTCAATGGCCTGCAGCTGCTCACGACGCTGACGGAGCGGTCGATCGACACGCCCGTCATCGTGATCTCAGGCGTGACCGACGTGGGCGCCCGCGTGCAGGCCCTCGAGCGCGGGGCCGTCGATGTCGTGAGCAAGCCGTTCACGCTCGTCGAGCTGATGGCCCGAGTACGCCGGAACCTCCTCTCCCATGCCGCCGACTCCGATGACCGCTGGCTCACGGTCGGCCGGCTGCGGCTCGACCTCGATCGACGTCGCGCCACCATCGATGACGAGGCGGTCGGCCTGACCGAGCGGGAAGCGGCGTTGCTGGCCCATCTCATGCGACGGCAGGGCCAGGTCTGCCACCGCGAGGAGCTGCTGCACGACGTCTGGGGCCTCCAGTTCGACCCGGGCAGCAACGTCGTCGAGGTGTGTGTCCGCCGGCTACGATCCAAGCTCGGTCCGTCCGTGCCCATCGAGACGGTGCGTGGCGTCGGCTACTGCCTTGACGAGGAGTGACCGATGCGTCGTCCGCTCCTCTGGACCTGGGCGTCGATCGCCGTGGTGGCCGCGTACCTCATGTGGGCCTTCCCCGGCAGCGAGACCGTGCCCTACCACATTGGCTGGGCCGCGTTCGCGCTGTGCTACGGCCTCGAACCCTGGGGTCGCACGACGACCGTGGTCGGGTTGGCGCTCTACACCGTGGTGAGCGGCTACATCCTCGTCGTCCGTGGCGTCGCAGATGTCATCGACGCCCAGGAGGCCGCCGAGATCCCGCTGATGCTGCTGCTCATCTGCCTCATGGTGTGGCACGTCCAGCGCCGACAGCGCGCGCTCGCCGAGGTGACCGTCCTCGCCGCCCGGGAACGCTCGGAATCCGAGGCGCGCGAGCTGCTGACCCGGCGGACCTCGCACGAGATGCGCTCACCGCTCACTATCGCCAACGGCTACCTCGAGGTCCTCATGGCCAAGAGCCAGGACCCCGACACCCTGGGCGACCTGTCGGTCATCCACGAGGAGCTGGCCCGCCTCACTCGGGCCTGTGACCGGCTCATCCGGAGCATGTGGGTCCGCGGGGACCTCGTAGTGAGCGACGTCGACGTTGACGGGCTGTTGGCGCAGACTGCGGAGCGCTGGGCGACCGTCGCCCCGCGAACGTGGCACGTGGATGCCCGGGCGGGTGCCATCGAGTGCTCGGCGGAACGCCTGCGCGCATGCCTGGACACGATGGTCGAGAACGCCGTCCGCTACACCGGGCCAGGGGACACGATCCAGCTCCACGCCCGTCGCAATGGATCCACCGCGTGCATCGGCGTGGCCGACTCAGGGCCGGGCTTCTCGAGCGACGTCATGGACGCCGTGAACGCACCGGCATCGCCGGAGGGCATCCAGTTGACCCGCGATGACCTCTCGCAGACCGGCCTGGGGCTCGGGCTGGTCATGGACGTCGCCACCCGCCGGGGCGGCCGAGTGACCGTGGGTCGGTCCGCCTTCGGTGGCGCGCAGGTCTCGATCACCATTCCGGTCACGCCTCCCCCCGACACCGACCGCCCGGTGACGGCGGCCCGGGTCTCCAACCCCTCCGTGCTCGAGGCGAGGGCCTGGCCACCGGTCGGCGTCAGCTCACGACGACGGTGATCGTCACCGAGTGGGTCACTGCGCCAGACGTGCCGGTCACCACGACCGTGTAGGTGCCGCGACGCGTCGACCACGATGGCTTGATCCGCAGGGTCGAGGAGCCCGGGACCGCGACCGGGTTGACCGACCAGCTTGCACTCGTCCCCGAAGGCAGCGCTGATCTGCTCAACGTGACCTTCCCGGTGAAGCCTCCGGTCGGGGTGACGGACACGGTGTATGCGGCCGTGCCGCCGCGGGAGACGGTGCGCGAGGTCGGGCTCACGCTGAGCGTGAAGTCGCGGGCGGCGACGGTGACCGTGAAGGTCGCGGTGCGCGTCACGACGCCGTCGGTCGCGGTCACGGTGACGGGGTAAGCGCCGGCCGGCGCGCTCGGCACGGTCGTCACCGCGAGCGCGGCGGTGCCGAGACCGGTGACGGAGGTCGGTGTGACCGAGGCCGTGCCGACGGCCGCCGGTAGGCCACCGACCGTCAGCTGTGCGGGGCCGACCCATCCCGCCGTCGGGGTCACGGACAGGGTCGACGTGGTCGTCGCGCCGGCCGGAGCGGTGGCTGCCGCAGGGGCGAGCGAGAGGGTGAAGTCACGAGGTGGCGTGACGTCGAGCACGACCGAGCGCGCGTGCACAACGACCCCATCACCCGCCGTCACGACAAGCGGGCGGGAGCCGACCGGCATGAAGCGCGCCGGCGTTATCTCAAGCGTTGACGTCCATGAGCCGTTCGTGAGCACGCTGGGGGTGAACGACCACTTCGCCTGGCCGGTGGCGATTCCGGCCAGGGACAGCTGGGCCGGGCCGGGGTAGCCGTTGCGCGGGGTCAGCGAGACCGAGTATGTGGTCCTCTCTCCCGCGGGAACCGATCGCGAGGCGGGCGCGACGTCGAGCGCGAAGTCGGGGGCCGCCGCGAGCCACGTGCGCGCGGCCGCCGCGTCGATGCGCCCGGAACCGGTCTGGTCGTCCGGCCCGGGTGTCCCGAGGTCGGCCGCGGCCGAGGTGACCGCCTGCTGCTGCCGCGTCGGAGTGAGCTCCGGGTCGGCTTGCAGCAGGAGCGCGAGCGCACCCGCGACGTGCGGTGCAGCGATGGAGGTGCCGCTGACCGTCTGGTAGAAGCCGAACCGGTCTGCGGTCCTGACTGCCACTCCCGGTGCGACGAGGTCCGGGAACACCCGCGTCCGTCCGGCGCACGACGAGGGACCTTGGCTGCTGGGCGGATACGGCGCGCCGGAGGTGTCAACCGCACCCACGGACAGGGACTCGGGGTAGTTGGCCGGGCTGACGCTCGATGCCGACCCAGGCCCGAAGTTTCCAGCGGAGAACACCGGCAGGATCCCGGCCGCGCGCAGCGCCTGGACGTCCGGTCGGTACGTGAGGTCGCATGACGGTCCTGCGCCGATCGACCACGACGCGGTGACGACCCGAGGTGCATCCGGCGTTGCTGGGTCACCATCGGGGTCGAGCAGCCATTGAAATGCCTGGTGCACCGCGGTCACCGTGGCACCGCCCCGGTCGTTGAACACTCGTGCCGCTATCCAGGTGGCCCCGGGAGCGACGCCGATGCCCGACCCTCCGCTGTCGCCGCCGACCGCGATGCCCATGGTGCCGGTGCCGTGGCCAGAGAAGTCGGTCGGCGCCGTCGGGTGTTGTCCATAGGGGTCGTACCAGCTGTTCGTGCCGCCGCGCCAGCGAGGCCCGAGATCGGGGTGGGTGACGTCGACACCGCTGTCGAGATTGGCCACGACGACCCCTGCGCCGGTCAGGCCCGCGTCCCACAGCTGCGGCGCGCGGGTGACGGCGATGGTGGGCTCGGCCGGGAGCGCGCTGGGGACCAGGTCCGCGGAGTCCGAGACGACCCGGGCCACGTCGGTCCGGGCAGACAGCTCCCGGATCACATCAGCAGACGCGGTCAGGGATACGCCGTTGACGACCCACAGGGGCGTGACGGCCTGGACCCGCCCCTGCCTGGTCAGGGTCTCCAGCCGGGCGCGGAGTGACCGCTGGCTGGACTCGGCCGTCGCTCGCAAGGTCCGCACCACGGCGCCCTGCGCCCGCGCATGCGGGCTGCGCGGCACGCGGGTCAGGTCGGCGTGATCGCGCATGAGCACGACCATGGTCCGAGACCCTGCGGCCGTTGGGGGCACCAACGGCGCTCCGGCGCTTTCCGGCCGCGCTCCGGCCATCTGAGGCAGGGCTGCAGCAAGAGCTGCGACCGTGGCCAGTGCCGCCACCATCCGTCCCGAGGTTCTCACGACCGTACCTCCTTGGCCTCAGACGACGCGGACGGCGTCGCGCCATCCGTCTCGGGTGCCTTGCTCACGAGGCGACGTGCGGTGTCAACGGACCGGTGTCCTGGGATCACGTCGCGCCGACCCGATCGTCGAGTGACCTCGAGCAGGGCCAGCACCAGCACGGCCATCAGCAGAACTGCGACAACGGTCGCCGGAGTCCGGAGCGTGCCACTGCGGTCTGCCTCCACCGGTTGGAGACCGGCAATGCTCGCGATCGCGGCCGGGGCTCGCTCCCGTTGCACGCTGACGAGGGCGGTCCACCGGACAGCCGATGCGGGGCCGAACGCCTCGAAGCGACCCTCCTCAACGGGCAGGAGGGTCGTCCGCGAAGTTGTCGTGGAACCCTCGCTGGCCGGCGACGGTTCCGGCAGCACCGTGACGTCAACTCCCGTCACGGGCCCCGGCTCGGGCCGCACCACCGATCGCGCGCGCACGACATACCGGAGACCGCTGCCTTCGGGCATGGCCTCCAGGGTGACGAAGAGGCCGTCGACCATGGCGACGCGTGACACCGCGACTCGATCGACCGCGGCCGTGTCGTGTGCGGTCGGCATGGTCGTGAGGGCGGCTGCCCAGCCGAGCGCAAGGAGGAGGACTGCGGCCTCGAGGACCACCGTCGCGGCCAGGTGGCCTCGCCAGGTCGAGCGCACCCGCCCGCCACGCAGGGCAGCGTGGACGCGTGCTGCGAGGCCGGGTCGCACCGTCAGTGTGTTGTAGGCGGCGAGGCCGAGCGCGATGGCGAGAAGGAGTGACTTGGCGAGCACGACGACCCCGTACGCCGTGGACGTCATGCCATTGACGTCGTCGACGTGCCGCCCGGCCGAGTACAGGCCGGTCGCGACCAGGACCACCGACGCCGCAGCGGCCAGGGGCCCGAACGCTCGCCATACCGGCCCGAGGGCCGGCTCCCGGCCGAATCGGCGCCGCATGGCCGGAGGGATGGCGAGGACCAGGGAGACCAGTCCGCCGCTCCACACCCCCGCCGCGAGCAGGTGGCCAGCGGAGGCGAGGGTGGCCAGGAGCGCACCGTCGTGGAGGGTCGAGGCGTGCCCGGCTGCGCCGTCGAGGACCGACGCTGTCACGAGTGCTCCGACGGCGACGGCGGCCGGGCGAGATCGATTGGGGGCCCGCTCTTCTCCTGCGGCGAGGAGGTCCGTCCCGGTGACCGGGTCTGGGACCAGTCGCTCGGGGGCGGACCACAGGCGCCAGAGAGCAAGCACTGCAGCCACGAGCGCGACCTCGCGGGCCAGCCACACCGGCCCCCACGGGCTCGTCGTCAGCAGGTTGCCGGTTGCGCCGGCCCAGTCCGCCGACGCGCCGCCGCTCCGAACGCGCACGACAGGGGTGAGCGCCCCGGCGACGACTGCAGTGGTCGAGGCAAGGATCCCCACGACGAGGGCACGGCGTCGCAGGCTGACCCATGCGGCATACGACGGGGCGGAGCGGGAGGCCGCGAGCGCCCGGACGCACCGGCGGCACGACGTCACGACGCCGATCGCCACGACGACGCCCACCAGGTCGAACCAGCGGACGACTCCCTCGATCGGGTCGGAGGACGAGGGTCCAGCGGCCCCAGCGGCCGGGCGCGTCCCCGCACCGAACTCGACCCTGCCGCTCGTCCGGTGCGCATCGCCGGTGCTGATCACGTGGTACATGAGCTCGTAACGCCCTCGCTCGAGCGGGGGCGTCGAGACCCGGACGGCCATCTCGGTCTCGTCGATGGTGACCGTGGCGCGCAACGGTGGCCCGGGCGGGTCGGTCGGCCGGACGACGAAGGTGCTCGCGTCGTCGACGGGATCGCTGAACCAGAGCCGCATGGTCGTGCGCCCGGGTGCCACCATGCCGCCGTTCGCTGGGTCGGATCGTTCCAGTCCGCTGTGGGCGACGGCGCTACCCCCGCCGAACACGAGCGCCAGGATGGCGCCGAGGACGACGAGTGCCACGCTCACGCCCGGGGTCGCGACCCGGGCCGAGCGGCGAATGCACGCCCACAGCCCGCTCACGCCTTGGCCACCACGTGTTCGAGACGAACGTCTCCGATGATGATGGTCACCCGGTTGCCCTCCCGCACAGCGTTGTTCGCGTTGGCGAACAGGAAGAAGTAGGTGCCACCGAGCTGCAGGTCGGCCATCGTCCTGTGAGGACGCGATGACATGACGAGCGTCGCCCCCGTGTCCTCCACGACAAGGATCGGGCGCAGGGTCTCGTCGTGCACCAGGCGCGCCGCCTTGTCGGGATCGACGACCTGGTAGCGAAACTCGACCAGGCCGCCGGCAGCCGTGACCGCGATGAGGTCGACCGCAATGCCAGATCGTGTGGCGAACACATCCGCGCTGACCGCCTCGGTGCCGGACCGGACATCCTGCGACCCGCGGGCCAGGACGAGCCGCGCGCCGATCGCCACGAGCCCGAGGAGTGCGAGAACGATGACCGCCCGTACGACTCGACTCCGCGCCGAGGGGGTCCGCTGCGGTGTCGGGTGGTGTGCTGACTGCAAGGTCTTGACGGTCATCGTCTCGCCTCCTCTCGGCCCTGCCCGGGTTGTGAGGGCGGGCCGGGTCAGGGCCCGTGAGGTCATGGGACGTCGAAGGCGTCGACGTCCAGGTTGGCGCTCGTCATGCCGTGCGCGGTCCCGTCGAACCAGGTCCGCCACGCCGTGCCGTTGCGTTGGATGACGTCCTCGTCCTGCACGGCCCCGAGACCGGTGACGGAGGTGTCCGCACCGAACGAGAGGTAGTAGTGGCTCGCATCGGTGCGGTCGAAGCCATCGACGTTGGCCGCTGCGAGAACACCGACGGTGGTGGCGTCGATGACACGGGCGAACGAGTTGCCGCCGGTCCACCGGTAGATGTCGGAGTCGTCGGCCGCGCCGGTGACCCCCGGTGGGTTGAGATTGGTGTCGGTCGAGAAGTAGAGGCCCGTGGCGTCGACGTGGATGGCGTCGAGGTCGGTGGTGGCCAGGCCCCGGACGCTCCCGTCGAAGTACAGCTGCCACGACGTGCCGTTGCGGTAGACCACGTCCTCGTCCTGAACGGTGCCGAGGCCTGGCAGGGCGGTCGCGCCGGAGAAGGAAAGGTAGAAGTGCGTCGCGTCGACCGCGCTGTAGCCGTCGACGTTCGCGGTCGTGGGGATGCCGATGCCGGTCGCGTCGATCGTGCGGCTGTACGTCACGCCACCCCAGGTGTACAGGTCCGAGTTGTCGGCCGTGCCGGCGACGCCGGGCGGGTTCGTGTCCCCCGTCGTCGAGAAGACCAGTGGCCCGCGCACCTGCACGATGGTCGACGCGATCGCGCTCCAGTTGCCGGCGGCGTCCCGGACGCGCACGAAGACCGTGTAGGTGCCGTCGCTCAGGGTGGAGACGTCGACGGGCGCGGACAGCATCCAGGGCCCTGTCCCGGTGATCGTCATGACGGTGCCGTTCCCGACCCCGGGGTCGGCACCGATGTACCACTCGGCGCGGTTGACCGCCGTGAGGTTGTCACTGGCCGTCGCGCCGAGGTTGACCGTGGTGACGCCGATGGCCGGGTTGGGCACGACGGCCAGGCCAGACACGGTGGGTCGCACCGTGTCGACGACGAGCGTCGTGCTCGTCAATGGACCCCAGTTGCCTGCTGCGTCCTTCGCGTGGATGAACAGCGAGTGGCTCCCGGTGGTCATCGCCTGCACGGTCGCGAGCGGGATGTCGGTGTACGCCGCCTCCGATGGATCGGTGAACGCTCCATCGCTCGGGGCGAGCGGGACGCCGCTCCCGTTGCTGCCGACCGTGTCGATGAAGAGCTCGCCTGAGCTGATCGAGGTGTTGACCCCGCTGGTGAGCGGGTCTGCGAGCGTCGCGCGGACTCGCACTGCGGCGGTGGCGCTGTTGAAGGGGACGGTGCCGTTGTTGGGGCTCACCGCCGCCGAGGCGCCGGTCGAGTTGGGCCCGGTCCGGTCGACGGTCAGTGTCACCGTCACGGCATCGCCCCAGTTGCCGTTGGCGTCGCGACTGTGGATCGAGACGCTGTGGGCGCCCGCCGAGAGGCTGGCGAGGATGGACTGCGGGATCACTCCGTCGATACTCGAGACCGGGGCCGCTGTCTGGACGGTCAGCTGCATGCCGGTGCCGTTCGGGCCGACCGTGTCGATGAAGAACTCGGCCCCTTGGATGGTGGAACCGCCTCCGGCTGTGTCGTCCGCGGTGGCACTGACGGCCACCGACGATCCGGTCGCGCCGTTGGTCGCCGGTGGCACCAGCGTCGGCGAGCTCGTGACGGGCCCGATCACGTCCCCGGAGGTGAGCAGGATCGAGGTGTACGGCCCCCAGTTCCCCAGCGCGTCTCGCGACCGCACATAGGCCACGTGCTGTCCGGGTGGTAGTGCGAGGGAAGCCGTGAGGGCCTCGGTCGCTGCGTTGAAGGCGCCGTCAGACGCCGCCATGGGCGTGGGACTTGCCACGAGAGAGTCGAGGCGGACCTCGGCACCCGCGATGTTCGCCCCGCCGGTAGCCGTCTCGTCCGCGCGGCCGGTGAGGACGCCCGGAGCATAGGCGAGTCCATTGGTGACCGGCCCGGTGGTGTCGGTTGCCCCCCCGGTCCCCGTAACGGCGACCAGAGTGAGCATCCCACCGACTCCGGCACGGTTGGTGTTGTGCAGCGCCAGGCTGGCGTCGTAGATCGGCAGCCGACGGTTGGTCGTGCTCGAGGGCAGCGTCACGATCGCATCGGCACTCTGGCCCGGCCCAAACGTGTCGGCCACGTGCCTGCGCGAGAGGTCCGTCGAGCCCGTCGAGGTCAGCTGGCTGCCGTCGTAGCCGACGATCCGCTGGTCGGCTCCCAGCACGGCCATCGAGTGGTACTGCTGGCCGGCGTTGACATAGCGGAGGAGCAGCCGCGCGCCGGACGAGGCCGTGATGGGGGCGGTGTCGGGGTGCGGACGCCCGTTGACGAGGAAGTAGCGCGGCGCGTACTTGCGCATGTCGAACGCTGCCGGGTTGGCCGCGTTGTTGAGGGCGGGGTCGATCTCGCTGAGCACGAGGACCGCGTCGGTGTCGAATCCTGTGCTTGGGTCGTCGTACGCCTGCCCCGGAGTCGTGGACCGCACGACGAGCGCGCCGTAGAGGCCCATCGCGGCCTGGTGCTGGGTGTTGGCGACGAGGCCGGCCTCGTAGTGGTACGTGCCGGGTCTCGACGCCGTGAACGTGTACGTCTTCGTGTCGGTGGGCGACGGGGCGAGCCCGGCCGTGTCGGGAACGATCGCCTGACCGGGGAACTGCAGCGACGTGGTCTCGGCGAGCTGGTTGTGCAGCCGCACGTGGACCACGTCACCCTCGTCGACGGTGAGCACGGGGCCACCGGGAGCGGTGACCGGGCCACCTGAGGTCGTGTACCCCCACACCGTCACGCTCTGGCCTCCCGCGGGCAGGGTCGTCGTGCCGGCAGCCGCGTAGAGATCGATGGTGATCTCCGCCGCCTCGGCCCCGAGGGCGGGTCCGACGAGCAGCCCGAGCACCATGAGGAACCCCGCACCCATGATCGAGAATGCAATGCGTTCAATGCGATTCGTCATTTCACTGCCCGCCTCTCAGGTCATCCGCACGTGTTGGGTCGGGGCGGGTCGATCCGCATGTAGGTGATCGGGCCGGTCATGGTCACACCCCACGAGGTGATCTGGTAGAGCGCGTGGTTGTGGGAGATGATGTAGTACTCGCCGCACTGGTTGAGCGACTGAGTTCCCGGCGGCAGCGTTTCCTTGGTCCCGAGGTAGGGGCTGCCGCTGTAGAACAGCCCGATGACCTGGTTCGCCAGGCTCGGCACCGTCACCGGCACCGGGTTCGCCGGGCTGTAGCCCTCGGCGTCATACCACTTGAACAGGACGTCCCACGTCTGCCCCGGCCCGATGTTGATGGCGAACTTCTCCATCGACAGGTCCTGGCCGGTCGCGCCCTCGAGGGGTCGCCCGTCACGACCGATGACGAGACCGTTGTTCCCATGCGGGTGGAAGGGGTAATCCTCGGTCCCCACGTTGAGGTAACGGGCGAGTCCGGGATAGGGGTGGGTCGGCGCGCCGAAGGGTGTGACAGCGGCGAGCGCACCGTACGGCTGGCTGGGGAGCCACGACGCGGAGTTGTCGGCGATGCTGTCGGGGAAGCCGCGCCCGTTGATGAGCCAGTATCGGGCGTGGTAGGAGTTCGGGTTGAACGCCCTGCCCTGCTCGACCGCCTGGTGCTGGTAGGGGTCGATCTCCGAGAGCAGCACGAGAAACTCCTCCGAGGGAGTGAACCGGCTGTCGGCACGGTCGTACGCGTAGTTCGTGCCCAGCCACGGGCGCACGACGAGCGCCCCGAAGAGGCCCATGCGCACCTGCTTCTCGGGGTCCGTTCCGGACTCGTAGATGAAGGTTCCGGGGTGCGATGCCGTGAACGTGTACGTCACGGTGCCTCCTGCGGGCCCTGCGGGCGCGGCCAGCGAAGTCAGCTGCCCCGCGGCCGTGGTCTGCACGTCCGATGTCAGCCCATCTGCGAGGACGTTGTCCTGCCCGGGGAAGACGATTGAGGTGGGATCCGGCAGGGTGTTGTGGACGATCACGGTGACGGTGTCGCCCTGGTTGACGCAGAGGACCGGCCCCGGGTGCTGGAACGGATCGAAACCGCTCGAGTAGCCCCACATGAAGGCCGTGTTGCCGTCAGGGAGACTGATGTAGCCCGTCCGCGTCGTGAGGTTGAACACGGGGCTCGTGGCCACTCCTCCCGACCCCGTCGTGCATACCAGCCCGACTCGTGGGGGCGGGTCGGCGGTCGCCGACGGGAGGTGGGCGACCACAGCCGCGCTCATCGCGAGAAGCGCTCCGATGGCCACGGCGCCGCGGCGGCGACGTGCGGGCCAGTGGTCGGCTCGGTTGGCTGGAGTGCGGGCTGCGTTCATGGCGCTCAGATCCCCCAGTCGTTCGGGTAGGCTTGCGGTGCAACACCGCTCGCATAGACGCGCACCTGTGTTGCCTGTCCGCCGAAGCCGCCGGGCGCAAGGTTGTCGGAGCGCGTGTAGTTGCGGTTGTAGAGGTAGTACGTGTCGAAGGCTCCCGGGCCTTGGTGTGGGGGCGCGGTGAAGAGAACGTCATAGCTCTCCCCCGGACCGATGTTGAGGGTTTCGGTCTCGTAGGACGTGTCGCCCCCGTTGCGCCCGCGCATCGGCGTGGCGTCCCTGCCCACCACGCGCATCCGGATGCCGGTCAGGGTCATGGCCTGCTCACGGAATCCGAGGTTCGCGAACCGCAGGGCGACCCGCTCGCCGGCGTTGCAGGTCACCAATGACGAGTGCGGCTGGTACCTCAGCTCGGGATGCCCTGCCGGAGCGATGAGGTCTCCGTCTGCCGCGTGCACGGGATGGAACGGATCAATGGAACCGTTCGGGAGGATCGTCTCCGGGTACACCCGGCCGTTGAGCAGGCTGAAGTCGGCTCGGTAGTCGCTCCATTCCGGAAGTTGGATGTGTGCGTCCGCCCAATGCGCCTCGGCCCACACCTCCGAGAGGAACATCGCGAACTCGCGGTCCAAGCCGGTGGAGCCGTCGCCATCGTTGTAGAGGTATCTGCCACTCCGGTACAGCGCTGTGTTGCCGTCCTGGAGCGGACGGACGAAGACGAGCCCAGTCATCCCCATGTGGACGTGTTCCACATCCTCGACGTGGCAGTGGTACATGTAGGTCCCGGGATCGCGAGGGCGGTACACGTACGTGAACTCCCGACCCGCGGGTACGGAGACCGATCCCGATGGCTCCCCGTCAAAGAACGGAATGACGTTCCGGAAGCCGTGCCAGTGCAGGCTGTGCGCGTCGAAGAGGTCCGGACGCAGGGCCAGGCCCAGGTTGGTCAGCTGCACGGTGAAGTCCACCGGGTGCGCCGGGTCAAACTGCTTGACCCAGAACAACGGCGCGGAATGCTGGGCCCTGTTCTTCTGGGCCAGCCTCTGGGAGGCGGTCATACCGGTGACGTTGCGGAACCCGAAGATGTAGGTCGTCAGTCCCGGAGGGTCGCTCGGCGCGAGCACGTCGGGGTGGTAGGGCGCAATCGCGGGCGTCGCGGGCAGGTGGATCCACCCATCCGTGCCGGCAAGGTAGAGGTCCGGAGTCCCGTCGGCGCCGTAAGCCGCCTCCGGGGTGAGCACCCTCCCTCCCCAGTTGGTGGTGCCCACCACCGCAACCGCGGCCCCGGCGAGGGACAGGAAGCGGCGGCGGCTCATCGGGCCGGGGCCGGACCGCCCCGTGGCGGCGGGGACCGTGGTGTTGTCTTCGGCACTGGTCATTGCATGTCCCCTTGCTGGTTCGTCGCCCGTCGAGCTACGGCAGGTCCAGGTCGGCTGGCGGGTTGAGCGCGCTCGGGAACCCGCTCGTGCTGCCGGTGAAGTACTTCGTGGTCGACCAGGTGCACGTGCTGGCGGCCCCGGTGGTCGGCGCGCCGCACGTGAACACGTCGCGGTTGCTGCCGCTGACGCCAGGGACGCTGAAACTGCCCAGTGTGGAGAGGTTGATGGCCCCGGCGCCGCTGACGGACAGACCGGAGATCGACTCTGCGAGCGCGTTGACCACCGTCCCCCCACCAAGTCCGACATCGGACCCGTCGAGGTACCACGACCACGTGCCCGACGTCGTCCCGCCCAGCGCGGCCGGGTGGAACCGGAAGATGTCGGAGCCGGTCGTGGTGCTGGCGGCGATGCCGGTCACACCCACCCCTCCCCGGGTGCTCACGACGAGGTCGCCGGTGGGGAGCAGGTCGAAGCTCGTGATGGCCTCCGCCAGGGTCGTGAGCCCGACGTCCGACCCGTCGAGGTACATCGAGAACGTGCCGGTCGACGCGGGCCCGAGCGTCCCTGTGAACTTCACGATGTCCGACGGTGTCACGGCCCCGACGCCGGGCAGCGTGACGCTGTTTGCGAAGCTGAGCAGCAGCGTCGTGCTGCTGACACGGGCGAACCCCGTGATCCGGGTCGATAGGGAGCCGAGCACGTCGGAGCCGTCGAACAGCAGCGAGTAGCCCTTCCCGTCGAACCACACGATGTCCTCGTTCGCGACCGATTCCGCGAGCCCTGGCAGCGAGATGGAACTCGTCGGGGTGAGGAACAGACGCGGCGGCGGGGGCGCAGTGCCGGTCGCTGGCAGCGAGAACGCGTCGATGTCGAGGTTGGCGCTGATCAGCCCGTTGGCGGTGCCGTCGAACCAGGTCTGCCAGGTCGTGCCGGCGCGCAGGATGACGTCCTCGTCCTGGACCGCACCCAGACCGCTGACAGACGTGTCCCCGGAGAACGACACGTATTGGTGCGTGGCGTCGGTCCGGTCGTACCCGTCGACGTTGGCACTTGCCGGGATACCGACGGTGGTCGCGTCCAGCGCACGAGTGAAGCTGTTGCCGCCGTTCCAGCGGTAGATGTCCGAGTCGTCGGCCGTGCCGGCGACTCCCGGTGGGTTGACGCCCGAGCTGGTGGAGAAGTACATCCCGGTGGCGTCGACGTGGATGGCGTCGAGGTCGGTGGTGGCCAGCCCATGGGTCGTGCCGTCGAAGTACAGCTGCCACGTCGTGCCGTTCCGGTACACCACGTCCTCGTCCTGCACGGTGCCAAGGCCCGGAAGGACGGTGGCGTCGCTGAAGGAGAGGTAGAAGTGCGTTGCGTCGACCTGGCTGTAACCGTCGACGTTGGCACTTGCCGGAATGCCGATGGTCGTCGCGTTGATGCTGCGGCTGTACGCCGTGCCATCCCACCTGTAGATGTCGGCGTTGTCGGCGGTGCCGCTGACACCGGGCGGGTTGCTGTCGCCCGATGTCGAGAAGAGGAACGTCACAGGTGACGTCGTCGGAGGCGTCGCCGCGCCGAACTCGTCCGCTCCCGCGTCGAATCCACCAAGCGCGGGGCGCACCTGGTCGTCGATGTCGAGCGCAGGAGCCGCGAACGTGGTGGGTGGTGCCTGGTAGGCCGGGACCGCCTTGCTCGCCGCACCGCGGTTGCACGCCGGTGAGGCCGGGCAGGCTGCGAGGTGGTAGTCGCCCATCAGCTCGGGGGGCGCTTCGACGGCGACGAGGCTCGCATCGACGAAGGCAGGATTCTGCCGCCAGGTCGCGAACGACACCGTGAGGTCGTACGGCGAGACGACACCGGGGTCACTGGTGCTGTTCGTCGCGCTCGTCACATAGGGGTGCCCCGGCTGTTGGATGACGGAGTTGGTCGGGGCGAGGGTTCCCGTCCCGTCGGAGACGCCGATGTCCCAGTGGTCGATCGGAGTCGCGTCCCCGGCGAGCCCGAGCCCGAGGACGGTGGTTCCCGCCCGCGTCCCGGCACGGTTGTCCCACAGGATGTCGTTGAACAGCAGTGGGTTGCTGAAGGTCGGTGAGCCGGCCGGCAAGGTGGCCTGGAGCTGCTCGCTGTTGCTCGTCGTGGAGATGCCAGCGGGCATGGCGCTGCCGTCCGACGTCACGGCTGTCGCGGTCGTGAGGTTCTTCATGATCGTGTTGTTGACGATCCGCACGTTCGGCGCGTCGTCGAGGCTGATGCCGCCGCCCTCATGCGTGGAGACGTTGTTCACGACGTCGTTGTTGGAGACGTTCATCGGGAAGTTGCCCGCCATGAGGAAGCGGATGCCACCGCCGTCGTCATTGGCGAGATTGGCCTGGATCCGGTTGGAGGAGATGTCAACCGTCCCGGAGCCGGGCGAGAGGGCGGACGGGTCCGCCGGGAGCTGGCCGGCGACCATGATGCCGCCGCCTTCGTCGTTGGACATGTTGTAGTAGATCCGGTTGTGGTGGATCTTCCCCTGCGGGCTGAGTCCGTAGACGGACACTCCCCCGCCGTACTCCATGGAGAAGTTGCCGCAGATGTCGTTACGCGCGATCTCGTACCCCTCGGCGCCGGCAAAGATGCCGATCGCCCCGGCGAGGTTGGTGCCGGCGTTGGCGATGATGCGGTTGTCGGAGATCCGGATGTTCTCGTTGTGCTGGCTCGTGTCGGGGGCCGGAAGATCCGGGGTGCCGATGCGGATCGTGCCGTAGGCACCGCCGTTGTTCTGGACCACGTTGTTCGTGACCTGGAGGTAGCGGGCGAAGGCGTTTGCGAAGATCGCACCACCCTGGGTCTGGATTCCCGGCGGAAGGCCCGTCGGACCTCCGGTGAGGTCATTGATGTTGCCCGGGAAGCCCTGCTGGTCGCCGCCGCGAATGTCGAAGCCGTCGATGGTGGCGCGGTAGCCGCTCGTGAACTGGCGGGCGCGGCCGGCCACGGTCGTCGCATTCTCGGAGGCGAGGACGTAGATGGCCTGGCCGTCGTTGGCGGTCTGGTCCCCGTCCCAGGTCAGGGCGCCGACGGCATTGAACCAGTCTGTGGCCAGATCGGTGTCGCCGCCGAAAGCGCCTGCATCGATGATCGATCCGGGCACGAAGGTGCTGCCCTGGAAGCCGCCGGGACCGACGCCCTGCAGCTTCACCGGCGAGGCCATGATGAGGTTCTCGTAGTAGGCGCCGCGCGGGTTGCCGCGCGGGTCGGCGAGGTCCGGCGTGCCGGGGTAGACGACGACGAGGTCGTCGCCCGCACTGGCGCGAGCGTCATCGAGGGCGTTCTGGATGGCATGGGTCACCCCGAGTGCCGATCGGCTGGCTGCGTTCGTCGGGTTGTACCTCGGCGTGCTCACGGCGGGGCCGACCTCGTAGACGTTCGGCGAGTAGCTGCCGCCACGGACGTGGAAGGTGAGCCCGTTGACGGTGCTCGCGCCGTTGTTCGCCCGGATGGCGAGCTGATGCGCTCCGACCGCCGTGCCGCTGGGCACGCTGACATCGATGTGGGTGTTGCTCCATGACGTGGTCGGCAGCACCGTCGAGTCGAGCAGGACCGCACCGGTCCCCTTGGTCGCGCCGAAGCCCGTCCCCTCGATGCTGAACGTGCCGCTGCCGTTGACGTAGGGCCTGGACACGGCCAGCAGCTGGGGCGTCGTGTCACCTTGGACGCACCGCACCGCCTGCGGCAGGCCGGTCGCCGGCGACTCGATCGTGAGGCCCACCTGGGTGGGTGCGAGGTCGGTCGGGATCAGGAGTCCGGGGAACGCCTCGAACTCCGTGGCGATCGTCCGGTATCTCGGGTCGTAGTTCGGGTTGAGCCGCCCGGGAACGCCCGGGTCGTTCGCCACGAAGCGGTACATGTTGGCGCAGACGCCCGACGGAGTCGGGCAGCTGATGTGGTTCGTCGACGGCATCAGCACGTCGTACTCACCGTTGAAGTCCGACTCGACGGTGTACGCGAGGCGGTTGGCGAAGTCATAGATGCCGACTGGGACGAACGGGATGCCGGCCTTCTCGCCATACATGATGGACCGCGAGTCCTTGGAGAAGTTGACGTCGTCGACGATCAGACCGCGCATGCGAGTCGGGATCGGAACGTCGGTGAAGACGTTGAACAGAGGCACGATCGACTTGCCGTTGTTGACGGTCACGAGCTTGGTGTCGCAGCGCGGCTTGGGCATTCCCTCGTACGGCGAGCCGCCGATGTCCACGAAGGTGGCGTTGTCGACCGGCGTCGATGCCGCGACGGTCACCCCGGCCGGGGCACCGTTGGTCCCGTCACCGACGAGCGCGGCGTACCCGTCCGTGCCCATGCCCGCGACGTCGACCGTGTGCAGGGCGCCGGCACACGCCGGCGGCGGCACCTGGGGGACGATCTGGTCACCGTTGCCGATGTTGATGTCCTCCTCCGATGTCACCTGGTACATCGGGCTTCCGCTCGCGTCGTCGGGGACGGCGATGTGGACGAGGTAGTCGGCCGCGCCGAGAGCGGTGAAGGTGCCTCCGGTGCATACCGGGTCGGCCGGGTCGCTCGCATCGAGCGTGCCGTCGAAGCAGCCATCCCCGAAGCCGTAGTTGCCGTCGACCGCGGCGCCGAAGTTGGCGTCCGGAGTGCCCTGGTCAGTCGGGTAGGGCCCGAACTGGATCCCCTGGATGAAGCTGGAGATGCACTCGCCACTCGTCTCCTGGCTCGGGACGAGGACGTTCTCGTCCGTCCCGTGGACGAGCGGGTTGCCGTCGACGTCCCGGGCGGTGCAGCCGGTCGGACGGACCCAGTGCTCGCTGAGGTAGGTGTTGAGCAGCTTGCCGCGGGCGTAGGAGCCGTCAGCGGCGAGCTCGTAACGTCCGGCGTCGTCGCACACGGTGGAGCTCTCGGTGCACGGCACGGTGGCGTACAGCTCCACCGGGACGTCCGACACGCCTGGCTGCCAGTCCTCGGCGACGGCGTACTGCGGGTCGAGCTCGTTGCGGGTCGTGTCGTAGCTGACGGTCCCGACGATCCCGCCGTTGCGTGGGTCGACCCCGCCTGTCCCCGGGGCGTCGTAGGCGTGCACGCCCCAGTCCATTCGCCCGCTCAGACCGATGATCGGCAAGGTGCTGACGTCGACGCCGGCGCCCTTGACGGTGGTCGGGGTCGGCTGGTTGTCGGCCTGGTACGTGACGCCCGTTGTGTAGAAGGAGTCGTTGTACGCCTCCAGGACGAACCACTCGCCGATCGGGTAGGCCGCCTCGAAGTGGTAGTAGCCGGAGGCGTCGGTGGTCGCCGTGTTCTGGCCGCGGTCCATGAGTGAGTTCTCGCGTCGGCGCAGGGTGAGCGTGAAGTTGGGGATGCCCGGCTCGCCGGGATCCTTCACGGCATTGCGGTTCGTGTCGTTGTAGACGTATCCGTCGTACTCCGTCCACCAGCCATTGAGCGGAACGTTGCCCATCGCCACGGTCTCGCCGCCGGTCACGGTGACGTTGATGAAGTTGACGTTGTAGTCCTGCGGCTCGTCCCACCACGTCAGTGTGTAGTTGCCGTCGGGGACGCCGGAGATGTCGAACGCGCCGTTGGCGTCGCCCTGCCCGACCCAGACGGCTGCGTCGCCGTTCTCGAGGTCCGCGAGCGAGAGCCAGGGCCGCACGATCGGCTTGTTGATCCGCGTGCCCGTGTTGCCGCCCCATCCGTCGAACGACCCGCCCTTCGGAGGCGTGTAGGTCTTGATACCGACGACGACCCCCGTGATGTGCCCCGCAGCGGCAGCGTCGAGTGGCTGCCCGTTCTTCGTCGGCTTGGCAAAGCCGAACAGGGGCTGGGGCACAGGCTCGCCGGCGATGGCGAACTCGGTGTCGAACCCGGTCCCACCTTCCATGATCCAGGCGTCCCAGTCGTGGTTGCCCTCGAGGGTGGTGGTCTGGATCCACTCCTGCCCGTCGGGCGGGGTTGCCGAGAGCGCGTAGCGGTTGGTGCCAAGGTGTGGGATCGTGAGCAGGCCGTCAGCGTCACTGAGGCACTTGCCGCCCGGCTGGTCGACGACGGGCAGCATGTCTGCGTCGAGGTTCGCGAGCGGGATCTCGTGGGTCACCGGGTCCTCGCCGACGTACGTCGTGCAGAGCGGATTGCCGTAGACGTCGGTCGTCACCTCACCGAGGTAGTCGTTGATGTGGCCCTGGAATCCGGTGAGCGGGGCGTCACCGACGTCCAGAGTGCCGTTCGTCGGGGCCATGTCGGCAAAGACCTGGCCGCGGAGCGTCGAGTCCGGCAGCGGGTTCGGCTGCAGCTCCACGTCGACGAGGCCGGGGTCCTGGAGCGGCACGGTGAAGTGCGCGCCGTCGATCTTGTAGCCCTCGGCGAGGACGGAGATGAGGTATCGACCATCGGGCAGCGTCAGCGTGTTGCCGCCGGTGAGGTCGGTCTCGTCACCGTGCCGGTAGATGGGGGCAATGGCCTGTCCTCCGGGGTCCTCGTCGATCGATGGCCACCGGCAGCCGGCGGGGTATCCTGCGTCGCTCGTCGAGCAGCCCGATCCGGGCGCGGCGCTGCGCTGTGCCGTCGTGCCGGTCCGGTCGACGTTGATGATGTACGTGAAGTGGTCGACGGCCGCGCCCTTCGTGACTCCGGCGCCACCGAACGCTCGGGGCTCGGTGCGGGCACTGGCCACATGGAGCGACAGCTGGTTCGTGGTCGCGGCAGCCGCCGGCGGCGCGGGCAGCACCGGGAGGGCTGTGAGGGATGCCGCCACCACAGCGGCTGCGGTGAGCCCGCCGACGAGGCTGCGAAGTCTGGCCGGTGCATGGACGCGTGTACCCATACGACTCACCTCTGTCCCGTCGAGCGCTCGCCCCGCGCCCGCTCTCGGCCATGTCACTCCCCGAGCCGCGGCCGCCGGGCCGAAACCTCGACAACTGTCACGGCCGCGTCATGCCACCGTCAGCCAGACGTCAGGGCGGCGTCAGGGCTGAGTCATGACCCGGTCAGGCCGTCGTCATCCGGCCGTCAGGAAGGCGTCAGGCACGCCGGGAAGGCGTCAGGGACGCCGGGGGGAGCCAAGGCCGCCCGGGGCGAAGGAAGCGGAGGAAGGTGAACCGAACCGGCTCAGAGGGCGATGCCGACGTACTTCGTCTCGAGGTACTCCTCGATGCCTTCGAACCCGCCCTCGCGCCCGATGCCCGAGGCCTTGACTCCGCCGAACGGCGCGGCCGGGTTGGACACGATGCCCTGGTTGACGCCGACCATGCCGTACTCGAGCGCCTCGCTCAAGGTGATGGCCCGGGACAGGTCCTGGGTGAAGAGGTAGGCGACCAGGCCGAACCGGGTGTTGTTGGCGAGCTGGATCGCCTCGTCGTCGGTCCGGAACGTCGTGACCGGCGCCACCGGTCCGAAGATCTCCTCCTGCGACAGGTCCGCG
>NZ_JBEDUL010000065.1:0-4562 GCF_040414665.1 Intrasporangium sp. | reverse complement strand
GTCAGGTCCCGGGTGTCGTTCTCCGGCTCGCCGACCCAGTGGATCGCGACCCGGTCGCCGTTGCCGGCCTCGACGTGCCGGTCCACGGCGTTGTAGCAGGCGTTCAGCTCGCCGTCGGCGTACCACTTCGCGAAGGGTGCGTCCCACTGCAGGACCTGCGTGAAGTCCTTACTCCACTTCACGTAGGTCCGGGCCTGCTCGGCCCAGAAGCCCTCGAAGGCGGCGTCGGCCTGCTCGTACAGGGCGGCTGCGCCGTTGGCCCTGGCCGCGAACTCCGGCGGGGGCGGGAAGGTCCGGGTCTCCTGCAGGAGGTTCTCGAGCGTCTCGCTCATGGGCTCACCTTTCGCATCGACGTTGGTGCTGGAGTGGGGAACGCACTTCCTTCCACTCAAACGTACGGGTCGGCCCCCATCAAGAGTGCGTGCCGTTCGTCTCAGCCGCTACCGATCAGTAACGTGCCGAGCGGTCACAGGCCGACGACGAGCGGTCGCGCAAGCGAGAGGAGCTTGGGACAAGTGACGGGACGAGATCGCCGGCTCGTGCTCAAACGCCACCGAATTGGTCATGTCGTCCCGTCACTTGTCCCTGACTGGCTCAGTACGTCATGCCCATGACCGCACGGACCGTCGCGAGGGTCCGCTCGGCCACCTCGTTCGCCCGGGCGCTCCCGTCGCGCAGCACGGTTGACACGAACGCGGGGTCCCGCGCCAGCTCCGCACGCCTCGCCCGGTGGTCCCGCAGCCCCTCGTTCACAGCCTCGGTGACGACCTCCTTGAGCTGTCGCGCTCCTCCGTTGCCCACCCGTTCGGCGATCGACTCAGGTGACTCGTCGAGGAAGAGGCCCGCGAGGGTCAGCAGGTTGGCTACCTCGGGACGCGCCTTGGGGCCAAACGTGATTCGGCGTTCCGAGTCGGTCCGGGCTCCTCGGATCCGGGCCGCGGTCTCGTCCGCGCTGTCGCGCAGGTTGATGGTATTGCCCCGGCTCTTGCTCATCTTCTGCCCATCCGTGCCCAGCAGCAGTGGCACGTCGCTGAGCAGCACCTCGGGCTCGGTGAACACACTGTGCCCAGCGGCATACCTCTCGTTGAAACGGCGGGCGATCGCGCGGGTCTGCTCGACGTGCGGCAGCTGGTCCCGGCCGACGGGCACGACCCGGGCGTGGCAGAAGAGGATGTCGGCCGCCTGGTGCACGGGGTAGGTGAGCAGCAGCCCCGACAAGGGGCGGCCGCCGGTGAGCGCGAGCTCGTCCTTCACGGTCGGGTTGCGCCGGAGCTCGGTGTCGGTGGTCAGCGACAGGAACGGCAGGACCAGCTGGTTCAGGGCAGGCACCGCTGAGTGCGCGAAGATCGTCGACCGCTCCGGGTCGATGCCTGCCGCGAGGTAGTCGACCACCAGCTCGTGCACGTGGTGGCCGATCTGGCCGACGACGTCGCGATCCGTGATGACCTGGTAGTCAGCGACGAGGACGAAGGTCTCAACTCCCTTGTCCTGAAGGCGAACCCGGTTGCGCAGGCTGCCGAGATAGTGTCCGACGTGGAGCGGTCCGGTCGGGCGGTCGCCGGTGAGCATCCGGAAGCGCGACGGGTCGCTCGCCGCCTGCTCGTCGATGAGGTGGTCGAGCACCGCGCTGCGCTCGCGGGCTGCCGCGTACGTCGCATTCTCGTCGGCGTGCAGTTCGGCGCGGAACTCGTCGCGGGTGATGGTCATGGTCATGCTGTCCTCCTCGATGGATGGCCCACGGGAGGCGCCAGCCGTCGGAAGACATGCGAAGAGCCGCCCGCAGGCGGCTCGGAATGGTTCGTTCGGATGGCCGCCTCAGAGGGGCAGCCACCACGCGCGGTTGGTCGACGCGAACGAGCTCATGCCTCGAGGGTAGCCGAGCTGAGAGCACCGCTGGGACCTCGCCCCGTCTCGACCGCACGAACCGGTCGAGTCAGCGGGAGGTCCCAACTCCACCCAGTGTGCCCGGGAGTCGGTCATCGCGCATCTCGAAACGGTAACGGACCCGCAGGGCCCTGAGCGTGGCCCACCGGGACGGCTCACGTCCCGAGTCCGGGGGGACGTGCGTCGCACCCGGCCAGACCGTGGCGGTCCAGCGGCCGTCGGGCCTCTGTCGCGCGTTCAGCAGCTCCAGGGCAGCATCCATCCGCGGGTCGCGGGGGGCTCCCATGGTGGCGAGGCACTCGAGTCCCCTGAGGATGTCGAAGTGCCACCGGGGCGGGTGGTGGACCCGGGTGAAGTCCGCGCGGATCACCTCGCCGGAGCGCTCGCTCTTGAAGAGCTCGTGCCTGAGCAGGAACTCCACCGAGGCATCCGCCGCCTCACCTAGCTCATCGCGGCGATGTCCGTAGCCGGCGGACCGGTAGGAGTGAATCCCCTCCAGCACCGACACGGTCGTGTGCATCGACGAGTGCTCCACCGGGTGCGTGGGCGGCCGGTGGTGGCAATTGAACCCGCCGTCCGGCACGCGGCTCGCGAGGAGGCAGTCGACGAGGCTCACCAGGTCCACCTCAGGGGCGCCGAAGTAGCTCGCGTAGTTGAGGGTCATGCCATTGATGCAGGTCTCGCTCGCGGCGGACCGCGCATTGGGGTTGACCCCGCCGTCGCGGACCGTGTTCGCGGCGAGGATGAGCCGGACCGACTCCTGGGCTGCCGGGTGGTCAGGTGCCAGACCGAGGTTGCGCAGCTCGAGCAGGGTGTAGTGGCTCGAGGTCCACTTCGGCTGGTAGAAGCCCCGACCCCAGTGGCCGTCGGGGCGTCGCGCGCCGAGCAGGGCGGCGCCGACGCCCTCGGTGGCGATCCGTGCCTGGAGACTCCGCTCATCGCGGTGCAGGAGGTCACGCGTGGTCAGGTAGGCGACGGCGACGTCCCCTTCCAGCAACCAGTCGATCACCTCGCCAACCTCATCACCGGCCATCTGCCCATCGTGGCACCGAGGCCGCCGGTTCGGCCGCGATCGCCGACTCCTAGGCTGGACCGATGCCCGACCGGAACCCGACCCGCGACGCGATCGTCGACCAGCTGGCCGCACTCGCGGACCTCCCCGGCATTCGGGACAAGGCGGACGCGGTGCGGGAGGCCTGCACCCGGCTGCGGTTCCATGAGGCGCTGCGCAGACGCATCCCCGAGGCCGCCGCGGAGTCGCGCGTCCGCGGGGCCCGGGCCTCTGCCGCCCTCGACGGCGTCGACTACCCGCTGGACCTCGTCCGCGAGCTGACGACCGGCGCCCGCCCGTGGCCCGACGACCTCAGTCCCGACCTCGCGACCCTCAAGGGCGCGATCGCCGCGACAGCCGAGAGCGAGCGGGTCGCCTCCATCGTCCGCACCGCCCCGCTGCAGGCTCTCGCCCGGCTCCACGTCGCGGC
The DNA here is from genome assembly GCF_040414665.1 of Intrasporangium sp. Classification (GTDB taxonomy): domain Bacteria; phylum Actinomycetota; class Actinomycetes; order Actinomycetales; family Dermatophilaceae; genus Intrasporangium. Next base: position 1,197 of record NZ_JBEDUL010000065.1, on the reverse strand, counting down.
CGCCTCTCCCTTCGTCCACGGTGGTGGCGCGGACGTCACCAACGCACTGGGCCGTCCCCGGGTCGCCGGTGAGGACTCCGCCGAGTTCGTCGACCTCGGGCCGGCGCCGGACGCCGCCGAGGTGTCGCAACGGCTCACTCAGCTGGCCGACCTCATCGTGGGGGCGTCACAGGCCACGGATCGCGTTCCGGCCGTGGTCATCTCGTCCATCGTCCATGGAGAGGTCATCGCCGTCCGGCCTTTCACTCACGGCAACGGCCTCGTCGCACGGGCCCTCGAGCGCGCCCTCATCCAGGCGCTCGGCCTCGACCCGACCGGTGTCGCCGTCCCGGAAGCCGGCCACGTCGCGAACGGCGCGGTGACGTACACAGGCAGCTCAGCGGCATACGGCAAGGGCACGGCCGCGGGCGTGGGACTGTGGCTCGGGCAGGCGGCGGACGCCGTCCTCAAGGGCGTCGCCGAGGGGGAGCGGATCAGCGATGCGGTCCGGGCGGGGCGGCTCGGCTGACGGCCGTTCTGTGACGCACGAGACCACCTTTGCTGTGAAGTCAAGACTGTTACCGCGCCGGGCCCTGCGGTACAAAGGATGCAGGAACCAACGCATCGCCGTGAGGCGAAGATCGGCTCCAAGGCAGTACAAGCGAGAGCGAGAGGTACCCACGCGACGACAGTTCACTTGGAACAGTCCACCCTCGGGTCCACACCGGGGCGACAATTCGGGAATGCACGCTTGGTAGCCCACCTCGTTCTCACGAGGCCCCTGACTTCGTTGGGGGCCTCGTCCGCGTCTCTGGGGATGTCTCCCGAGCCTGGTTTGCATTTGGGTGCGTGAAAGACGGACGATGGATACGCGCTCCCCTCGGGGTTGAGCGCAACGGGTCACTGGTTCTCCCCCCCGGTGCCAGTCCCGTGAGGTGGCCCCCCGTCTCCCCCCGGACGGGGGCCACCGCCTTTCTCTGTGACGTACGTCGTCCACATCCCTGCGGCGGGTGCCGGGCTGTCCACAGCAGGCCGTATGCCGCTGGGCCGGCTCCCGCGATTCGGTGACGGTTGGTGCATGGGTCACGTCATCGCCGTCATGCCGGCCTCGGGTGGGGTCGGGGCCACCACCATCGCTGCCGTTGTCGCCGTCCGGGCCGCCGAAGCCGGTCGGTCGGTGGTCGCCGTCGACCTCAACCGGTTCGGGGGACGGCTCGA
>NZ_JBEDUL010000064.1:0-209582 GCF_040414665.1 Intrasporangium sp. | reverse complement strand
CGTGGGTCAACCGCCTCGTCGACGTCGTCCGTGCCGATGTCGGACTCGAGCACGGCGTCGCGCTCCCGGTCTGGGACGCCCTTCGCCGCAGCGAGGGAGCCGACCTGCGTGAGCTCGCCGAGAAGGCCTCGGCAGGCTCGGTGCGGTTCCAGGTGCCCGAGGGCCCGGATGCCAGGCGCGCCCGTACGGCGGCCACCCGCGCCGTCGGCGCCGGGATCAGGCGGATCGACGCGCGCCGGCGTGAGCGGGAGCGGCTGATCGCTCGCATCGGCGACGCCCCGCGGCAGCCGTGGGTGTACCTCATCGTCGCGACCGGCGACATCCACGAGGACATCCCGCAGGCCCAAGCGGCGGCCCGGGAGGGCGCCGACGTCATCGCGGTGATCCGCTCCACGGGGCAGTCGCTGCTCGACTACGTCCCCGAGGGCGCGACGCGGGAGGGCTTTGCCGGGACCTACGCCACCCAGGAGAACTTCCGCCTCATGCGGGCCGCCCTCGACGACGTGAGCAAGGAGCTCGGCCGGTACGTCCGCCTGACCAACTACGCCTCGGGGCTGTGCATGCCCGAGATCGCCACGCTCGCCGGCATGGAGCGGCTCGACATGATGCTCAACGACTCGATGTACGGCATCCTCTTCCGCGACATCAACCCGATCCGCACCTTTGTCGACCAGCGCTTCTCCCGCCAGATCCACGCACGGGCCGGGATCATCATCAACACGGGTGAGGACAACTACCTGACGACCGCGGACGCTGTCGAGGCCGCGCACACCGTCACCGTCAGCCAGCTGCTCAACGAGCGGTTCGCCAAGGAGGCCGGACTCGAGGACTGGCAGCTCGGCCTGGGCCACGCCTTCGAGATCAACCCGGACCTGCCGGACAGCTTCCGCCTCGAGCTCGCCCATGCCCTCCTTGCTCGCGAGCTCTTCCCCAAGGCGCCCCTCAAGTGGATGCCCCCGACGAAGCACATGACCGGGGACGTCTTCCGGGGCTACCTGCTCGACGGCTTCTTCAACCTCGTCGGCGCGATGACCGGCCAGGGCATCCTGCTCGTCGGCATGATGACCGAGGCCGTCGTCACGCCCTTCCTCTCCGACCGAGACCTCGCCCTGCAGAACGTCCGCTACGTCCTCAACGCCGCAGGTGGCCTGGCCGAGGACTTCCACCCACCCCGTGACGGCTTCATCCAGACCCGGGCGAGGCAGGTCCTCGACGAGGCGGTCGACCTGCTCGAGCGCATCGTCCACGACTCGGACGCCGCTGGCGACCCGCCCCTCCTCGCCGCCATCGCGGACGGCACGTTCGGCCTGATGAAGCGACCCCCGAACGGCGGCAAGGGACTCGACGGGGTCGTCGAGCGAGCCCCCGGGTATGACAACCCCGCCATCTCGAGCCTCGAGGTGGTGAACCGGTGAGCGGCACCATCATTCGCCCCTACGGCGACACGACTGGCGACGGCATGGTCCAGCTGTCGTTCACCCTGCCCGTTCCCCACGACAAGCGCGCCGAGGGGGCCGCCCTGCAGCTCGCCCGGAAGATGGGCCTCGACCCGGCCCTCATCGTCCACAGCAAGGCGATGGGCCCCGACTTCACCTTCTTCGTCGTCTACGGCAGCGTCCACCACCTCGTCAACCTCGACGACGTCCGCGTCGTCGAGCGCGAGTACCCGTTGCTCTCGGCCAAGGACGCGAACGCGGCGATCAAGCGGACGCTGCGCCGCCCCCTCGTCGTCGTCGGTGCCTGCATCGGCACCGATGCGCACACCGTCGGCATCGACGCGATCCTCAACATCAAGGGCTTCGCGGGAGAGAAGGGACTCGAGTACTACTCGGAGATCACCGTGGTCAACCTCGGTGCCCAGGTGCTCGTCCCGGACCTCGTCGCCCGCGCCAAGGAGGAGCAGGCGGACGCCGTCCTCGTCAGCCAGGTCGTCACCCAGAAGGACGCGCACATCCACAACACGATGCAGATGTCGGCCGCCTTCCGCGAGGCGTACCCGGCAGGCACGGTGCCGATCCTCGTCGCGGGCGGTCCACGGTTCGAGGAGGGCTCGGAGGCGCGCCTGGGGATCGACCGGATCTTCGGGCGCGGGACCAAGCCGTCCGAGGTCGCGAGCTACCTCGTCCACGAGATGACGACCCGAAGGGAAGGCAGGGCATGAGCGAGCCAGCAGCACGCACGACCCGGGCGGAGGTGGGCACGCGGGTCACGCACCGGCGCTATGTGCCCTACAGCCACGCCCACTACGCCGGCAACCTCGTCGACGGCGCGTACTCCCTTGCGGCCTTCGGAGACGTCGCAACCGAGATGTGCATCCGGACCGACGGGGACGAGGGGCTCTTCGCCTCCTACAGCGACGTCCAGTTCACGGCTCCCGTGCGAGCCGGCGACGTCATCGAGATCTCGGCGGAGATCGTGCGTGTCGGGCGCCGGAGTCGCGAGATGGCCTTCGAGGTCCGGGTGGTGGGACGCGGCAACCCCGAGCGGGGGTCGTCGGCTGCCGACCTGCTCGACCCACCCATCGTCGCCACGACGGCCCGTGGCGTCGTCGTCGTCCCCTGACGCGGACAGCTGACCCGGACACCCAGCCCAGCGGCATACCGTAACCCCGTGCTGCGTCGTGTCGTCGGTGCCCTCCTCAGTGGGGGAGTGCTGTGCCTTGCCTTCCCCACGTTCGACGTCTGGGTGGCAGCGCCCGTCTCCCTGGGCCTGCTCGCGCTCGTCCTCACCGGGGTCCGTCCCCGTGCGGGCTTCGGCCTCGGCTTCCTGGCCGGGCTCGCGTTCTTCCTGCCGACCCTGCACTGGGCAGGGGTCTACGTCGGCGACCTGCCCTGGGTCGCCCTCGCGGCGCTCCAGGCGCTCTTCTTCGGCCTCGTCGGTGTCCTGTACGCCTGGCTGTCCCGGCCGGGTGTGGTCCGACCGGTCGCGTTCGCCGTCGTCTGGGTCGTCGCCGAGGGACTGCGTGCGAGGGCGCCCTACGGCGGGTTCCCGTGGGTGAAACTGGCGTTCTCGCAGGCGGACTCACCCGTCGGGCACCTGGCCGCGCTCGGCGGGGCCCCCTTCGTCGGGTTCGTCCTCGCGCTGGGCGGTGCCCTCCTCGCCGTGGTCGCGTCTCGCACCCTCGGCCGTATGCCGCTCCGCTCGCTCGCGCTTCCGGCTGCCCTGGCGGTCGGGCTGGGTCTCTCGGGGCTGCTGGTGCCGCTGCCGACCGACGGACCCACGGCGCGGTTCGTCGGCGTCCAGGGAAACGTGCCACGTGCCGGGCTCGAGTTCAATGCCGAGCGGCGGGCCGTGCTCGACAACCACGTCAAGGCGACGCTCGCCGCGGCTGCCGAGGGTGGCGCGCAACCGCGCCCCGACCTGTACGTGTGGCCAGAGAACGCCTCCGACATCGACCCGCTGCGCAACGCGGATGCCAACCAGCTGATTCGCGACACCGTGGCGCAGATCGGCGTCCCCCTCATCGTCGGGGGCCTGCTGGAGGAGCCACCGGGCTACCTCTCCAACGTCTCGCTGCTGTTCGAGCCGGGCAAGGGCAACACCGACCGCTACGTCAAGCGCCATCCCGTGCCGTTCGGCGAGTACATCCCCAACCGCGCCTTCTGGCGCCTCTTCAGCGACAAGGTCGACCTGGTGCGACGGGACTTCTACCCCGGATCCGAGGTCGGCCTCTTCACCGTCCCGACCTCGTCCGGCCAGCAGATCCGAGGCGGCCTGTCGATCTGCTTCGAGGTCGCCTACGACGACATCATGCGCGACGTCGTCGACGCGGGCGCCAACGTGCTCGTCGTCCAGACGAACAACGCCACGTTCGGCTACACGGCCGAGTCGCCGCAGCAGCTGGCGATCAGCCGGCTGCGGGCGATCGAGTTCGGTCGGTCCGTCGTCCACGTGTCCACCGTGGGCCAGAGTGCCCTCATCACGCCCGACGGGACCGCACACCAGGTCACCTCGTTGTTCACCCAGGCGGTCCTCCGCGGCGACCTGCCCCTGCGTGACTCGATGACGCTTGCCACCCGGCTCGGCGAGGGACCCGAGTGGGTCGCCCTCCTGGCCCTCCTGCTCCTCGTGGGGCGGGGGATCAGCGCCAACCGTCGGCGCGCCGCGCTCAACGACTGACGGACCGCCCCCGGTCGCTGGGACGCGAGCGGGTGGAACGCCTGTGGCCGTGTACGCGTTGAGTGGACATCGGGGTGCGCGCGGTGGCCGCCGCCGTGGCCGTTGGTCACGGTGCTGTTCGCCCTACGATGGCTGAGCCCGGGGCTCCGACGCCGCAGGCGAAGCACCCGAACGAGCGAAGGAATGGGATGACCTCCACCACACGTGAGCCGATCCACCGAGTCGCGGTGCTCATCCCGACCTACAACGAGCGGGACAACCTGCCTCGGATCGTCTCGCGCCTGCGTGCCAGCGTGCCCGACGCCGACCTCGTCATCCTCGATGACAACTCGCCCGACGGCACCGGCGACGTCGCAGCCGGGCTCGCCGCTGCGGATCCGAGGATCCGGGTCGTGCACCGGGAGGGCAAGGAGGGCCTCGGGCGGGCCTATCTCGCCGGCTTCTCCCTCGCGATCGCCGAGGGCTACGACGCGGCGGTCGAGATCGATGCCGACGGATCGCACCAGCCGGAGCAGCTGCCCGCCCTGCTCGCCGCGCTCGCCGACGCGGACCTCGTCATCGGGGCTCGCTGGGTCCGTGGGGGAGGGGTCCGCAACTGGCCTGCCCGCCGCAAGGTCCTGTCGGTCGGTGCCAATGCGTACACGAAGGTTCTCCTGGGCATGCCGGTCAACGACGCGACCGCAGGTTTCCGGGCCTACCGCACGAGTGCGCTGCGTGCGCTGGACCTCGAGGGGGTCGAGTCGCAGGGATACTGTTTCCAGATCGACCTGACGCTGCGCGCGGTGCGAGCCGGGCTCACGGTCCTCGAAGTGCCGATCACCTTCGTCGAGCGCGAGGTCGGCGTGTCGAAGATGGGCAAGGACATCGTCCGCGAAGCCCTCACCAACGTCACGAAGTGGGGGATCGAGTACCGGGTCGGGCAGGCTCGGTCGCTCGTGCAGCGCGCCCTGGGCCGCGCGGTCGGGCCGACACCGGACGTGGAGCGGCAGCGATGACCACCGCACCGGGCCGACGGCGGCTGCGACCGACCCGCGTCGCGGCGCTGCTCCTGCTCATCGTCCCCATTCTCGAGATCATGACGCTCATCGCCGTCGGGCAGGCCATCGGTGGCTGGCAGACGTTCTTCCTCCTCGTCGCCATGTCGGTCCTCGGCGCCTGGCTCATCCGGCTCGAAGGGGCGCGCGCGTGGGTCGCCCTGACGCAGGCGTTGCAGAGCGGGCGCATGCCGGCCCGCGAGCTCGCGGACGGCATGCTCATCCTCACCGGGGGCACGCTGCTCCTGGTGCCCGGATTCCTCACGGACATCGTCGGGTTGGTGCTCGTCGTCCCATTCACCCGACCCGTGGCGCGGCGGCTCCTCGAGGCGGTCATCAGCCGCCGGCTCATCGCGCAAACGCCCTACCTGGGTGCGGTCTCGGGCTTCGGAGCGAGTGCGCCCGGGCCCGGGTCGGCCCCGGGCGCCCCGCGTCGTCCGGGCTCCGACGGCGACGTCATCGAGGGCGAGATCGTCGACGAGTAGTGAAGCGGCTCAGCCGGGGTCGCACGAGCCGGCCGTCGGAGGCACGCGAGCGGGCCCAGCGGCATACGGCCTGGAAATGCCACGAGCCCACCCCCACGAACGGGGCGGGCTCGTCGGGTGAAGCCGGCGGGGTCAGGCCGACTTCTTGCGGCGCGGCTTCTCACCGCGGGACTCGCGAAGGAGCGTCAGTCGCTCCTCGAGGAGCTCCTCGAGCTCGGGGATGGAGCGACGCTCGAGCAGCATGTCCCAGTGCGTCCGCTGGTGCTTGACCGGCTTGGCCTCGGGCTCAGGTCCACCCTGCAGGCGGGCCTCGAGACCGCACCGGCACTCCCAGGTCGCGGGCGGCTCCGCCTCGACGGAGAAGGGGAGCTCGGTCCGGTGGCCGTCGGGGCAGACATACAGTGTGAGCATCCGCTCACTGGGGACGACGTTCTCGTCACTCTCGAAACTGCGCGCGCCGAGGTTGGAACCTCGTAGTGCTCGATCTGCCATCAGGACCCCTCCCATGAAGTCTGTTCGTGGCCTGTACCCAGCAGGTACTCACCCTCACAGACGCTTGAACGAGCCAGACGGTTGCGTTGTTCCCGGACTCCGTTATCAGACGACGACCGGGACGGGGTTGCCGGCCTCCTCGATGCCACGGCGCATGTCGACCTTGGCGAGCAGCAGACCGCCGACGACGAAGAAGACGATGAGCACGACGATCGCCCAGCGGTAGCTGTGGGTGAACTGGTAGACGAGGCCGAACGCCAGGGTCCCGAGCCAGCTCGTCCCGCGCTCCATGGCTTGGTAGAAGCCGAAGAACTCGGCTTCCTTGCCGCGCGGGATGAGCTGGCTGTAGAGCGAGCGGGAGAGGGCCTGGGTCCCGCCGAGCACGATGCCGATGAGGAATCCCAGCGCGAAGAAGAGCGCGATCGCCTTGGCGGGGACGAAGAAGGCGATGATGACGACGACGCTCCACAGGGCGATCCCGGCCAGCACTGTGCGCCAGGCACCGACTCGGGCGGCGGCCGCACCGAAGAGCCGGGCTCCGAAGAACGCGACGAACTGGACGAAGAGGAACAGGCCGAGCACGGTCTCCTGGGCGAAGCCGAGCTCCTTCTGCCCGTAGAGGCTGGAGTTGCCGATGACGGTCTGGATGCCGTCGTTGAAGAAGAGGTAGGCGAGCAGGAAGAGCATCGTCTGCGGGTAGAGCCGCAGCTCCCGGAACGTCGTCGCCAGCTGCTTGAAGCTGCCGGCGACGACACCGGCCTTGCGGTCGACGGGCGTGCCGACGGTCCCGGTGAGGTGGGCCAGGCCGCGCACCGGGATGATGGTGAAACCGGCCCACCACAGGCCTGCCATGAGCAGGCTGATCCGCGTTGCCATGACCGTGTCGAGGCCGAGCTGCTCCTTGAAGGTCAGCATCGCGAAGTTGATGGCCAGCAGGAGTCCGCCGCCGAGGTAGCCGAGGGCCCAGCCCTTCGAGGAGACCCGGTCCCGCTCGTTCTCGTTCGCGATGCGGTTGAGGATCGAGTCGTAGATGACGAGGGAGGCACCGAGGCAGAGGCTGGCCACGATGGTCAGGACAACCCCGAGCTGCCAGTTCGTCCCGGCGATGAAGAACATGAGGCTGCCGGCGAGGGCACCGGCCCACGCGAACCCCGCGAAGAGCCGGGTGGGCCGGGGGCTGCGGTCGGCGACGGCGCCGATGAGCACGAGGAAGAGCGCGGACACGATCGTCGCCAGGGTCACGGTGTAGGCGTAGACCGAGCCGGGGGAGATCGGGATGCCCAGGACGTCGAGGTTGGCGGTGCAGGCGGTGTCCTCCTCGATCCCCGGGCACACGCTCTGGGTGGCGACGTGGGTGAGGTAGGGGCCCATGAGGACGGTCGCGGTCGTCGTGACGTAGGCCGAGTTGGCCCAGTCGTACCAGTACCAGGCCCGCTGCTCCTTGGTCTCGGGGCGGGCCGCGTTGACGGGCTCGTTGACGGCGACGTCGGTCATGCGACGCACTCTGGCACACCATCGCTCCGGCGTGTTGGCCAACACGTCACGTTTGCGCGACTGTCAGACCGTGAGCAGGGAGACGACCGCGACGACGACCGTCGACACGATCTCGCCTATGCCGAGCTGCTTGGGGGTGGCCCCGATCCGGGGCACGACGGCAGCGCGAACGGTGAGCAGGAGGAAGACCAGCGCGAGCCAGGGGGAGAAGGTCAGGACGACGGCGGTGGCCACTGCGTGGGCAGCGACGCTGAGCCACAGGAACCGCTCGTTGGCTCGCTCGCGGATCGCGGACTTGACGTAGAACACCGTTCCGGCGAAATAAAGGAACTGGGCCAGGGCCAGCAGCCACGCGCGCCGGAGGTCGGTGCCGGGTCCCGCCGCGTAGGCGACGACCGTCATCAGGCCGGACCCCACGACCGTCGTCAGGCCCGACAGCAGCTCCCGCTCGCGTCGTGCGGCCGCGGCCCACAAGCCGACGCCGAGCGGCGGGATGAACAGCGGCGCCCAGACGATGAGGGTCGGCTGCACGGCCAGCGTCACGACGCCGAGGACCGCCGCAGCGATCCCGTAGGCACGAACCGGTGGCCAGTAGCGCGGCCGCCTGCGCGCTTTGAGCCACAGGCTGGTTGCGAAGAAGGCGAAGTAGCCGACGAACCACAAGGCCGTGAGCGGCAGGTGGACCCAAGCAGGACCGCCGGCGAGGATGCCGACGGCCAGGGGAGAGGCGAGCATGGCCCACGCGCCGTGCTGGTTGGGTACCCAACCGGGACTGCGCGACCTGCTCACGTTTCGAGCCTAGCCGTCGCCTTGACAACGCGTCGTACGGTGGTGGCGCATGCCGTTCCACCCGTCCCGCCCGGTCCAGGCCCTCGGCGCCGTCGTCGCGCTCGGGGTGCTTCTCGGCGCCTGCGCTGCAGCCACGCCAGCGCCTCTCCCTTCGAGCCACCACCCGACGTCCAGCTCACCGACCCCGGTCGGGACCACTGCGCCGACGCTCACCCCGCCGGTGACGACGCCCGCCCGAGCGTTCGATGCCTCCGCCGCCTACAGGCTGGTGGAACGGCTGGCCGAGATCGGGCCCAGGGATGCGGTGAGCACGGCCTACCGACGCGCGGCAAACCTCGTGGCGGACGAGCTCACCGCCCTGGGCTACACGGTGACCAAGCAGAACGTGCCCGTGCCGGCCGGAACGTCGTGGGGGGTCAAGGTGCCATCGGGGACCACGGTCAACGTCGTCGCGGATCCGCCCGGCTTCGATCCCCATCGCCCTCACATCGTGCTCGGCGCGCACCTCGACACGGTGCCGCAGGCTCCGGGTGCCGAGGACAATGCCTCCGGGGTTGCCGTCCTCGTCGAGCTGGCCAGGATGCTGCGCGACCAGCCTGCGAAGCTCCCGGTTCGCCTCGTCGCCTTCGGCGCCGAGGAGTCCCGGGGATCAGGCTGGCAGTGGTACGCCTTCGGCTCGCGGTACTTCGTGGACAGTCTCGACGTGGCGCAGCGCAAGGCGGTCAGGGGGATGGTCGCCCTTGACCGCGTCGGCCGCCTCACCACGGCCGTGCCCGTGTGTCACGGTGGGCGAGGATCGACGGCGGTGGCCGACGACCTGCGAGCCGCTGCGACGATCCGCACGAAGTCGTGCGTCAACCGGGCGAGCGACCACGTGTCGTTCGAGCGGGTCGGCATCGCCGCGGCCCGGATCGGCAGCGTCCCGTACGACCAGTACCACTCGTCCAAGGACGTGTCCCGCGTCGTCGACCCGCGCCAGCTCGGCCGGTCGGCGACCGTGGTGTGGACCTGGCTGCGGGGTCGTGATGACCAGCCCTCGCGTCGTACCTAGAACGCCGATAATCGACATTATGACATTTTGACGTTGACCGTCCCGTGCGGACTCTCCCCGGCCTCCCCCGGATCTCGTCGGGCCAGCGGCGTCAGCCGCGCCGGAGGCTCCGCTTGTGGGCGAGAACGTCGGCTGGCATGCCGGGGCCCGGCTGAGCCCGGACCTCGGCCGGATCGTCGACGAGGCCACAGCCGGCGCAGCTCAGACCGCTGGTGACGGCCTCGCCGCACTCGGTGTGGCGGTACTCGATGGGCGGTCCGTCCGGCGCCGCCCATCGGTCGCCCCACTGCGTCAGCGCGACGATGGCCGGGACGAGATCGCGCCCCTTGGCCGTGACGGCGTACTCCGGCGTCCCCGGGTGGCCCGCACCGGGTCGCCGCTCCATGATCCCGGCCGCGACGAAACCCTCCAGTCGCGCCGCGAGGACGTTCGTCGCGATCCCCAGTGTGCGCTGGAAGTCGCCGAACCGCGTCGACCCGGCGAACAGTGCGTCGCGCAGGATGAGCAGGCTCCAGCGCTCCCCCACGACCTCCAGGGCGCGCGCCATCGAACACACTTCCGAGTCGTACGTCTTGCCGAGCACGGGTCCAGTGTAGATGGACGACTTGCATCATGAAATCGCTTCGCCGGTACCCTTGGCGGCGATGCAGTGTGACTACTTCGACGGTGGCCGGTGCCGCTCCTGCACCCTCATGGGGATGCCGTATGCCGCTCAGCTCGCTTCCAAGCAGGAGCGTTGCGCCGCCGCTCTGGCCGAGGTGGCCCCCTCCATCACGTGGTTGCCTGCCGTGGCGGGACCCGAGTCCGCGTTCCGGAACAAGGCCAAGCTCGTCGTTGCCGGTCGGACCGGCGCGGTCACCCTCGGCATCCTCGACGACTCCGGACGAGGCGTGGACCTCACGGAGTGCGGGCTCTACGAGCCGGGACTCGCACGGACCTTTCCCGTGCTGGCCGGCTTCATCGACTCGCTCCGACTCGAGCCCTACGACGTGCCCGCCCGTCGTGGCCAGCTCAAGTACCTCATCCTCACGCACTCCCCCGACGACGAGCTGATGATCCGCTTCGTCCTGCGGACCGGTCACGAGATCCCCAGGATCCGCAAGGCCCTGCCGCGGCTGGTGGCCGCTCTGCCGCGTATCGCCGTCGTCTCGGTGAACCTCCAGCCCGAGCACAAGGCCATCCTCGAGGGCGACACGGAGATCCTGCTGACGGACCGGTCCACCTTGCCGATGTGCGTCAACGACGTCGTGCTCGGGCTGCGCCCCAACAGCTTCTTCCAGACCAATACTGCTGTGGCGGCCGCGCTCTACCGCCAGGCGCGTGAGTGGGTCGAGGAACGCTCCCCCGACTCGGTCTGGGATCTCTACTGCGGGGTCGGCGGGTTCGCGCTCCACGCCGCCGCTTCAGGGCGTGAGGTCGTCGGGATCGAGGTGGCCCCCGACGCCGTCGAGAGCGCCCGGGCCAGCGCGAGCGAGCTGCGGCGGCAGCACCCGGACGTCGGGCCGATCCGCTTCACGACGGCGGATGCCACGGCCGAGCCCGACGCCGGACTGTCTTCCGCCGACCTCGTCATCGTCAACCCGCCACGGCGCGGAATCGGGTCCGACCTGGCCGGTCGGCTCGAGGAGTCGAAGGTTCAAGAGGTCATCTACTCGAGCTGCAACGTTGACTCGCTGGCCCGAGACCTGGCCCTCATGCCGTCGTTCAGCGTCCGGGAGGCACGGCTCTTCGACATGTTCCCCCAGACGGACCACCACGAGGTCATGGTTCGGCTCGAGCGGACCTGAGCCCACCGCGTCGGTTCAACTTCATAATGTCGATTACCGGCGAATTATCTTGTCGCACAAGGAGATTCGCCACAATGAAACGGGTCATCTGCTGCGACGGCCGAGGCCCGCCGCGTAACCGTCCAGGGCGTCCAGGACCTCAGGTGACCGGTAGACGCGGTTGCGTTTCCACCCGGTCGACTCCACGAGGACGCCGGCGCCCACGAGACGGGACAGCGCTGCCTGCGCGGTAGGCGCCGACACGTCGAGATCTGCCATGACGAGCTTCGCCGTGACGACCGGCTGACGCAGCAGGAGGTCGGCGATGGGCCATGCTGCGGAGTCCGAGCGCGCCTCGACGCGTCGGCTCCACTCGGCCCGCACCTCGCGCAGCCGGTTCACGAGGCCCTCGCCCACCGAGACGCCTGCGCGGGCGGCATCCGCGACGCACCGAAGGATCGGCTCGGCATCGCCGGCCCGGTAGGCGCCGAGCGCCGCGAAGTACCGGTCCTTCGCCACGAGGAGGCCTGCCGAGATCGGGACGGTGACCTGGTGGATGACACCTGTGTTGAGCAGTGACGCATGGAGCAGGGCCCGGCCGGTCCTGCCGTTGCCGTCCGCAAAGGGGTGGATCGTCTCGAACTGCGCGTGAGCGAGTGTCCCGAGGGCCAGGGGTGGCACGTCGTCCCGATCGAGGAAGGTGACGAGGTCGGTCATCAGGGCCGGGACGTCTGCGGCCACGGGCGGCACGAACTCGGCGTCACCGGGATGCAGGCCGCTCCCCCCGATCCAGACCTGCTCCTCGCGCCACCGCCCGGGCCGAACGCGCTGCTGACCTGTCATCAGGGCCCGGTGCATCGACAGGATGGAGGCCACGTCGAGGTCCCCCGCAAGGTCCATCGCAGCCTGCATGGTCCGGACGTTGGCGAGGATGGCGACCGCATTGGTCCGATCACCGGCCCCGATCGCTGCCTCCGCCAGGGCGCGGGCCGAGGAGGTGAGGTTCTCGATGTGGGAGCTTGCGGCGCTCTCCGAGCGGAGCAGGATCGACGCGAACGGAGCCACCTCCCCCGCTCCCCCAGCATCGAAGGCGGTGAGGAGCCGGGTCGCGTCGTCGAGGTCGGCCGCGACGTCCCCCGGCAGCTCGACGGGGACCGCGGCGATCTCCGGGACCACCGCTGGCCGGTAGGTCGTCGGAGTGCTTCGACGCGCCCGCCTCGAGGTCGTCGCAATGCCTTCGGGTGCGGAGGACCACGGCGCCAGCCGAGCGCTGATCGACGGCCAGAGCATGCGCGCCTCCTAGTTAAGGATCAGTGCTTATCCCTAACTAAGACTAGACGAAGTCCGCCGGGTCGCCTGCCCCCACACGCGTGATCTCCGGGTAGCCGTCGGAGAAGTCCACCACGGTCGTCGGCTCCAGACCGGCCTCCCCGGAGTCGATCACGGCGTCGATGACATGGTCCAGACGATCCTTGATCTGCCAGCCGTCCGTCATCGGCTCCTCGTCGCCGGGGAGCAGCAGCGTGCTCGAGAGGATCGGCTCACCGAGGGCGCGCAGCAGCTCTCGGACGACGGGGTGGTTCGGGATGCGCACCCCGACCGTCCGCTTCTTCGGATGGAGCAGCCGACGCGGCACCTGCCTCGTCGCCGGCAGGATGAACGTGTACGCCCCCGGGGTGTGCGCCTTGACCGCCCGGAAGACGGCGTTGTCGAGCTGGGCGAACTGCCCGAGCTGGGTGAAGTCGGCGCACACGAGCGTGAAGTGATGGCGCTCGTCGAGGCCCCGGATCCGCAGGATCCGGTCCTTCCCCTCCGGGTTGTCGAGCGAGCATCCCAGGGCGAAGCACGAGTCGGTCGGGTATGCGATCAGCCCACCATCGCGCAGGATCTGCACCGCTTGGGCGATGGCCCGCGGCTGCGGGTCGACCGGGTGCACGTCGAAGTACTTCGCCATGACGCAACCCTGCCATGTCGACCGACCTTTGCGGCCGAGCTTCGAGCTGGGCTCACCTGGCGACGGCATCCGCGCCCCCATCCGACGGCCCCGCGCTTCACAGGGCCAGGCCCGCGCCCGGCACCCACAGGGCGCACGGCTTGGTGGAGCCGGCCCTCACGGAGCCACAGGGCGGCAGGTCCTTCGGCGGCGCCAGATCATCGACGGCGCCGTAGCGGCTCCAGAGCGCGATGCTGGGACGCCAGAGATCCGTGACGACAGCACAGTCGCAGCTGGCCCCTTGGGCGGCAAGGCGCTTCGTCAGGCTCACGGCACGCGGTGCGCGGGCGAGTCGGTAGTGCTCGGCCCAGCCGAGCGAGTCACTGCAGCGGGCCGCTCCCACCATCCGATGGACAAAGCACGCCAGACACTCACCGGGGCGGGGCAGGACCCCAGTGTCGGGATCGATCGAGGTGCCCGTGAAGATGTGGATGACGTTGGACATGGTCCTCCCTTCCCGGCCAGCCTCTGTGGTGCAGCGTGCTGGCGCCACGGGCCGAGCTGGTCCTGTGGACGTCCTCAGTCGGACGGCGGGGATGTGGACACACCGATCACGCCCCAGAGCCGGCCCGGCGCCGCACCACCATCGCCCGGCCAGCGACCCCTGCAAGCAGGATGACGCCACCTGCGACGAGTGCCTCGACCGGCACCGTGAACGCCAGCACGCCACAACCCACGAGACCGATCACCTGCAGGCCGCGCGGGTAGATCCGGTCAGGCCCGGTCTGGGTGAACGCTGCGGCGTTCGCGATGGCGTAGTAGACGAGCACCCCGAACGACGAGAAGCCGATGACCCCGCGCAGGTCGGCGACGAGCACGAGTAGCGAGACGACGACAGCGAGTGCGGCCTCGGCGACGTGGGGCACGGCATAGCGCTCGTGGACCCGCGCCAGGCCACTGGGCAGGTCGCCCTCCCGCGCCATGGCGAGCGCCGTTCGTCCCACCCCGGCGACGAGCGAGAGGAGGGCGCCCAGGGCGGCGACGGCGGCGGCCACGACAACGACGGGAGCGAGCCATGCGGCATACGGCGTCTTCTCGGCAGCGTCGCGCAGGGGCGCCTCGGCAGCGGCAAGGGCGGGTGCACCGAGTCGGTCGAGCAGGATCCACCCGGTGGCGGCGTACAACGGCACGACCACGGCGAAGGCGATGATGATGGCCCGCGGAATGGTCCGGCGCGGGCTCGAGACCTCCTCCCCCATCGTTGCGATCCGCGCGTACCCGGCGAACGCGAAGAAGAGCAGGGCCGCGCCCTCGGCGACTCCCGTCCAGCCGACCGGGGACCCGAGGCTGACCGGCGCTGGCGGCGCCCCCGACGCGACCGCGACGAGCGTCACGACGAGAAGGATGAGGACGACGGTCACGAGCAGCCGCGCGAGGCGCGCCGTGCGGGTCACGCCGTGGTAGTTGACGGTTGCGAGGGCGATCACGGCAGCGATCGCAACAGGGCGCTGCCAGTCGCCCGGGACGACGTAGGCGGCGAAGGTCATCGCCATGGCGGCGCAGCTGGCGGTCTTGCCGATGACGAAGCCCCAGCCCGCGATGAACCCCCACCACGGGCCCAGCCTCTCCCGGCCGTAGACGTAGGTGCCTCCGGACGTCGGATACTGCGCGGCGAGCTGCGCGGACGACGTCGCGTTGCAGAACGCCACGACGGCTGCCACGCCCAGTGCGAGGAGCAGCAACGCCCCTGCGGCAGCGGCCGCAGGGGCGAAGGCGGTGAACAGACCCGCGCCGACCATGGAGCCGACGCCGATGTGCACCGCATCGGCCGTGGTCAGCCGGCGGGCGAGACCGCGATGGGAGGACACGCCCGCAGTGTGTCAGGTCGACCTGGACAGCAGGTGGCGCGTCAGCTGCGGGAGGCGTCCGAAAGGAGCGACTCGAACGGCGTGACGTCCTCGAAGGGGTCGACAGGTCGTGGGGCGGGCGCCCCTGCGACGATCCGCGCGAAATCCGCACCCGCTCGCTCGATCCGGGAACTGAGATGCCCTGCGTCGACACTCCCCCAGTCCTCCGACGCCGCGAAGACGGCAACCGGCGCGACGAGGGCGCCGAGGTAGGCGAACAACGGCCGAAGCGCGTGGTCGATCGCCAGCGAGTGGCGGGCCGTACCGCCGGTGGCGCCGACCAGCACGGGCTTGCCCCGCAACGACTCCGCCGGAAGGACGTCCATGAGCATCTTGAACAGCCCGCTGTAGGAGGCGCTGTAGATCGGTGTCGACACGATGAGCGCGTCCGCCCCGACGATGGCGTCGAGGCGCTCCTGCAGCGCGGGAGACGCGAAGCCGGTGAGCACGTTGTTGGTCAGGTCGTGGGCGATGTCGCGCACCTCGATGACCTCGACCTCGACATCGCCCCCGGGAACTGAGCGGACAACGGCCTCGGTGAGCCGGTCCGCCAGCAAGCGCGTCGAGGACGGCTCGGTGACGCCGGCGGTGATGACGGTGAGGCGGGTGGTCATCTGATCGCTCCCTGGGTGGCGGGGGTGCGGGACTCGTCCGGCGAGGCACCCGTGACGTCGTCGGCGGCCGCGTAGACGGTCCCGTCGTGCGCCCCGCCTGCTGCCGCGACGAGGGACGCGTGGGTCGGCGCGTCCGGCACGTGGGCCGGCTTGAGGGCGGCGAACTCCTTGCGCAGCACCGGGACGACCTCCTCGCCGAGGATGTCGAGCTGCTCGAGTACCGTCTTCAGCGGCAGTCCGGCGTGGTCGATGAGCCACAGCTGGCGCTGGTAGTCGCCGGCGTAGTCGCGGTAGCCCAGCGTGGCCTCGATGACCTGCTGGGGGCTGCCGACGAGGAGCGGCGTCTGCGCCATGAAGTCCTCGAGCGACGGGCCGTGGCCGTAGACCGGCGCGTTGTCGAAGTACGGGCGGAACTCGCGGATGGCGTCCTGGGAGTTGCCCCGCATGAAGACCTGCCCGCCGAGGCCGACGATCGCCTGGTCCGCGGACCCGTGACCGTAGTGCTCGAAGCGGCGGCGGTAGAGCTGGACCATCTGCCTCGTGTGGCTGGCCGGCCAGAAGATGTGGTTCGAGAAGAACCCGTCGCCGTAGTACGCCGCCTGCTCGGCGATCTCCGGGCTGCGGATCGAGCCGTGCCACACGAAGGGCGGCACGCCCTCGAGCGGGCGCGGGGTCGACGTGAAGCCCTGGAGCGGCGTGCGGTACTTGCCCTGCCAGTTGACGACGTCCTCACGCCACAGCCGATGGAGCAGGGCGTAGTTCTCGATGGCGAGCGGGATGCCGTCGCGGATGTCCTTGCCGAACCACGGGTAGACCGGCCCGGTGTTCCCGCGGCCCATCATGAGGTCGATGCGCCCGTCGGCCAGGTGCTGGAGGTAGGCGTAGTCCTCGGCGAGCCGCACCGGGTCGTTGGTCGTGATGAGGGTCGTCGAGGTCGTCAGGACGATGCGCTCGGTCACGGCCGCCAGGTGCGCGAGCAGCACGGTCGGGTTGGCGGGCGCCACGAAGGGTGGGTTGTGGTGCTCACCCGTGGAGAAGACGTCGAGGCCCACCTCCTCGGCCTTCTTGGCGATCTCGATGGTCGCCTTGATCCGCTCGTGCTCGGTCGGTGTGCGACCGGTCGTGGCGTCGGGCGTGACGTCCCCCACGGTGAAGATCCCGAACTGCATGTGTCCCAGCTCCTAGTTAATTGACGATTCAAGCACATTAACATCGGTCCCCCGCTGCACATTCCCGATCCTTCCCGACCCCCTCGGAAGGGCCGTGCGATCCTGACCGGGTGACCCCAGAGATCTCCCCGAAAGACCGCTTCATCACGGTCTACGGCCGCAACCCCGTGCACGAGGTCCTGCTCGATCCCGACCTGCACGTGGACAAGGTCGTCATCGCGGAAGGGGCCCGGGGAGCCGGGCTGACCGAGATCAGGAAGGCTGCTGGCCGACGCGGCATCGGCGTCCAGTCCGCGTCCGCGGAGCGAGTCAAGAAGCTCTCCGGAAACGGCCGGCAGGACCAGGGTGTCTTCGCCGACGTCGTCGCCCCGCGGATGCTCCCGCTCCCCGTCGCGCTCGACCACGCCGACCTTCGGACCGTTCTCGTCCTCGACGGCATCACCACACCCGCGAACGTCGGGATGATCCTGCGCACCGCCACGGCCGCCGGTGTCGACGGCATCGTCGTGCCGCGGCGGGGTGTCGCCTCCCTCGACCCGCTCGTCGTCAAGGCCTCGGCCGGAGTCGCCTTCCGAGCTCCGATCCTCAAGGCCTTCACCGCCGCGGAGGCTGTCTCGGCTCTCAGGGAGCACGGGTTCCACGTCGTCGGACTCGATGCCGAGGGCGAGGACGACCTGTTCACCGCCCACCTGCCGGAGCCGACCGCCTTCGTCCTGGGCAGCGAGACCTCCGGCCACGGCCCGGAGGTCACCGGCCTCGTCGACACATGGGTGTCGATCCCCATGGCGGGCGGCGTCGAGTCGCTCAACGTCGCGGCGGCCGCCGCGGTGGTGTGCTTCGAGCTGGTGCGGCGGGCCCGGGCCTGACCGCCGCCCCACCGGATCACCCCTCCGTCGCACGGACCGTCCCGCCGCCGACCTCGGTGACCCGCCCGCCGACGAAGACGGTGCCGTGGTCGTCGACGGTCAGCTCCAACCGTGACGGTCTCGCCACCTGGTCGCCCTGCGAGATGGTGATGGCCTCGCCGCGCCGTCCGGTCACGGCGAGCCAGCTCCCGAGGTTTGCGGCCGCCGATCCGGTTGCCGGGTCCTCCTCGAGGACGGTGCCGCTCACCGCGAAGAACCGCGCCGAGACCGTCGACTGCCCGGTACGGGCCCACACGTAGACCTGGGGCTCTCGGCCCGGTACGGACAGGTGCTCGCGCAGGCCGCTCGGGTCCGGCCGGCATGCGTGCACCGCATCCGCGTCGACGAGTTCCACGAGGACCTGCTCGACGCCGGAGTCGACCCTGTGCGCGCCGTCGGAGGCGACCGCCCGGGACCCGAGCCCGAGCACTTCGGCGATGTCCGACACCGTCGCCGGGTGTGACCGAGCGCTCGCCGAGTTGGCGCGCAAACGCCAGCCCTCGCCCACCCGGCGCACCGGAATGCGTCCCGCCGGCAGGGACAGCGCCACCTCGTCGATGCCACCGGCCGACGCCGCCACGACGTGTGCTGTCCCGAGGGTCGGGTGGCCGGCGAACGGCATCTCGTAGGACGCGGTGAAGACCCGCACGTCCGCCTCGGCCACGCCAGCCGATCCAGCGTGCATCGCCGTCACGAAGGTGGTCTCGCTGAGGTTGAACTGCCTCGCCCACGCCTGCATCTGCCGATCCGTGAGCGCGGCGGCGTCCTCGAAGACGCAGAGCGGGTTGCCCGAGAACGGATCGCCATCGATGGAGAAGACATTGAGCAGTGCGAATCGCAGGTCCATGAGGAGAGTCTGCCGGGCACTACATTGGCCGCATGGCCAAGCCAGACGGTGTCGTGCCCGGAAGCATCTACCTGTTCCGCCACGGCGAGACGGAGTGGTCGCTGAGTGGACAGCACACCGGCACGACGGACCTGCCGCTGCTGCCCGAGGGCGAGGAGGCAGCCCGCGAGCTCCGGGAGATCCTCCAGCACAGGACGTTCGAGCGCGTCCTCTCATCACCTCTGCAGCGGGCCAGACGCACCGCGGAGCTGGCCGGGCTGACGGATATCGAGACCGAGCCGCTCCTGCGGGAATGGGACTACGGGGCCTACGAGGGCGTCACGACGGCGGACATCTCGGCGCGGCTCGGCCGACCGTGGGAGGTGTTCGTCGACGGGGTCGTCCCCGGGGACACCCCCGGCGAGACGCTCGAGGAGGTCGCCGCCCGGGCCCAGCAGCTCATCGACGTGGTCTGGCCGAGCCTCGAGCGGGGCGACGTCGCGCTCTTCGGGCACGGGCACGCCCTGCGGGTCCTGACGGCGGTCTGGCTGGGCCCCAACCCCCGCCTCGGGCAACACCTCATCCTCGACCCCGGCTCGATGAGCATCCTGACCCACCACCGCTCGACCCGCTGCATCGGCACCTACAACCTGTCTCCGTGGCGGCTGCTCCGGAACTCCACCACGCGCTGAGCCGGCGGTGGCCGACCGACCGAGCTCAGCGGCATACGGCATCGGCGTTGACACCAGCGCGGGCACGGTTCTGCACACTCCTGCGGGACTCAGCCTTCCCTCGGTAGCTCCCACGTGTGGACCGGCTGGTTGGCGTGCATGCCCTCCATGTACTTCGCCAGCATCTCGCGCAACGCGGCGTCCCGGGTGAGCCCTCGGGACTCGAGCCGCGCCACGCACTCCGCCTGCCACCAGGCGCCGTTCATGCCCGTCAGGCAGCGCTGCTCGATGACGGACAGGTAGCGGTCTCGCACCGCCTGCGACACACCCCAGCGCTCGAGCCCCTCGTGCGCCATCGGCAGCAGCCGACGCAGCACCAGCTCGGTTGCCGGCACCTCCCCCAGTCCGGGCCAGTAGGTCCGGGCGTCGATGCCGAGGCGCGCCCCTTCCTCGAAGTTGGCCTCCGCCGCGGAGAAGCTCATCCGGGTCCACACGGGCCGGTCCTCCGAGTCGAGGACGCGCATGGTCCCGTAGTAGAAGGCGGCGTTGGCCAGGACATCGACGATGCTCGGGCCCGCGGGCAGGACGCGGTTCTCGACCCGCAGGTGCGGCCGGCCGCGGACGATGTCGTAGATGGGCCGGTTCCAGCGGTAGACGGTCCCGTTGTGCAGGCGCAGCTCCTTCAGCTGCGGGATGTCACCGCTCTCGAAGACGTCCTCCGGCTCCTCCTCCGAGATCTCGGGCAGCAGGGCCGGGAAGTACCGGACGTTCTCCTCGAAGAGGTCGAAGATCGAGGTGATCCACCGCTCGCCGAACCAGACACGCGGCCGGACCCCCTGGTTGCGGAGCTCGACGGAGCGGGTGTCGGTCGACTGGGTGAACAACGGGATCCGGGTCTCCGCCCACAGCCGCTGGCCGAGGAAGAAGGGAGAGTTCGCGCCAACGGCCAGCTGCGGACCGGCGAGGACCTGGGCGGCGTTCCAGTGGTCGGCGAAGCGCTCGGGCTCCACCTGCAGGTGCAGCTGCATCGACGTGCACGCCGACTCGGGGGCGAGCGAGTCGGAGTACCGCGCGATGCGCTCCCCCGTAGGACCCTCGAGCTCGAGCCAGACGTCCTCACCGCGGGCATCGAGGACCGCGATGTTGAGCGCCTCGTAGCGGATGTTCTCGCTGATCCAGTCGCCCTCGAAGTGCTCCGGCATGACCGTGGGCAGGATGCCGATGGCGACGATGCCGGTGTTCAGCTCGGCGGCTCGCTCCGAGGCATGGTTGAGCGACGCACGCAGGTCCTGCTCGAGCTCGAGGGCGGCGTCACCGGGCAACGGCCGCGGACGGACGTTGAGCTCGATGTTGAAGCGCGCCAGCTCGGTCTGGTAGTCCGGGTCGGCGATCTGCTCGAGGATCGACTTGTTGTCGAGCTTTGGACCGAGGTCGCCGTTGACGAGGTTGAGCTCGATCTCCAGCCCTGTCATGGGCCGGTCGAACTCGAACTGGCTGTGGCCGAGCATCCGCTCGAACACGTCCAGGTCGCGGCGCACCTTCTCGCGGTAGCGCTGCCGCTGCTCTCGGGTGTACCTCGCCTGTTCGACTTCGGCTCCCACGAGACCGAGACAACCACACAAGCAGCCTCGGCGCGAGGTTTTGGGGCCGGTGTCGCCGCCTCTCGGCCCTCAGTCCTCGAATGCCTCGGGCGGCGGGCACGAGCAGACGAGGTGCCGGTCGCCGTAGGCGCCGTCGATGCGCCCCACGGGGGGCCAGTACTTGTCCGCCGCCTCGACGCCCACCGGGAAGGCCGCACCGGTGCGCTCGTACTCGTGCACCCAGTCCCCGCTCGCGATGGCGTGGGCGGTGTGGGGTGCGTTGCGCAGCATGCTCTCGGCCAGGGGGACGTCGCCCTTGTGGATCGCCTCGATCTCGTCCCGGATCGCGATCATCGCGTCGCAGAACCGGTCCAGCTCGTGCTTGTCCTCGGACTCCGTCGGCTCCACCATGAGGGTGCCCGCCACGGGGAAGCTCATCGTGGGCGCGTGGAACCCGTAGTCGATGAGGCGCTTGGCGATGTCGTCGACCGTCACGCCGGTGTCCGCGGTGATCCTCCGGACGTCGAGGATGCACTCGTGCGCCACGAGGTCGTCACGCCCGGAGTAGAGCACCGGGTAGTGCTCACGCAGCCGCGCGGCGATGTAGTTCGCGTTGAGCACGGCCAGCTGGGTCGCGTGGCGCAGGCCCTCACCGCCCATGAGCCGGATGTACGCCCACGAGATCGGCAGGATGCTGGCGGAGCCGTAGGGGGCCGCGCTCACCGGCCCGACGCCTGTCTCCGGCCCAGCCTCCCGAGCGAGGGGGTGGTTGGGCAGGTGCGGTGCCAGGTGCGCGCGCACGGCCACCGGGCCGACGCCGGGACCGCCGCCGCCGTGCGGGATGCAGAAGGTCTTGTGCAGGTTGAGGTGCGACACGTCCGCCCCGAACGTGCCCGGCTGGGCCAGCCCGACGAGCGCGTTGAGGTTGGCGCCGTCCACGTAGACCTGGCCACCGGCGTCATGGACGAGCTCGCACAGCTCGGTGATGGTGTCCTCGTAGACGCCGTGCGTCGACGGGTAGGTCACCATGATGGCGGCGAGGTCGTCGCGGTGCTGGTCGACCTTGGCGCGCAGGTCCGCCAGGTCGACCGTGCCGTCCCCGGCCGTCTTGACGACGACGACCTTGAGCCCGGCCATGACTGCCGACGCGGCGTTGGTGCCGTGGGCACTGGCGGGGATGAGACAGATCCGGCGGTGCCCCTCACCGCGGGCCTGGTGGTAGGCGTGGATGGCGAGCAGCCCGGAGAACTCCCCCTGCGACCCGGCGTTGGGCTGGAGCGACACCGCGTCGTAACCGGTGATCTCGCACAGCCAGGTGGCCAGCTCGTCGATGAGCTGGCGGATGCCCTCGGTCTGGGCCGCCGGCGCAAAGGGGTGCAGGTTGGCGAACTCCGGCCAGCTGACGGACTCCATCTCCGTGGTGGCGTTGAGCTTCATGGTGCACGAGCCGAGCGGGATCATCCCCCGGTCGAGCGCGAAGTCCCGGTCGGCGAGACGGCGCAGATAGCGCAGCATGGCCGTCTCGGAGCGGTGGGCATGGAAGACGGGATGCGTCAGGAACTCCGACGTCCGGGCGAGGTGCGTGGGCAGGTCCAGCTCGGCGCTGACAGCTCTGGTGACGTCTTCTTCCCCGGTGGGCGGGGCGTCCAGGCCGAACCCCTGGAGGACGGCGGCCACCGTGCGCGCAGTCGTCGTCTCGTCGAGACTCAGCGAGACGCGGTCCGCGTCGACGCGGTTGAGGTTGATGCCATGGTCGACCAACTCCTTGACGACCTGGTCGGCCCGGCCGGGCACCGAGATCGTCAGGGTGTCGAAGCAGATCTCCGTGGTGACGTCGACGCCGCCGGCCACCAAGGCTTCTCGCAGGCCCACGGTGAGAGAGCGAATCCGCTGGGCGATCCGCGTCAGGCCGTCGGGGCCATGCCACACCGCGTACATCGACGCCATGACGGCGAGGAGCACCTGTGCGGTGCAGATGTTCGAGGTGGCCTTCTCGCGCCGGATGTGCTGCTCGCGGGTCTGGAGCGCCAGACGGTAGGCAGGCGCGCCGTGTGAGTCGACCGAGACGCCGACGAGCCGGCCCGGCAGCTGCCGCTCGAGGCCCTTGTGAACCGACATGTAGCCCGCGTGCGGGCCACCGAAGCCCATCGGAACCCCGAGCCGCTGGGCGCTCCCGACGGCGATGTCGGCACCCCACTCACCCGGAGCGGTGAAGAGCGTCAGCGCGAGCAGGTCGGCGCACGCGGTGACGAGGGCACCCGCCCCGTGGGCGGCCTCGGTGAGGGCGCGCCAGTCCCTCACCTCGCCCGACGCGTCGGGATACTGCACGACAACGCCGACGACCCGGGCGCCGTCCGCAGCGGCGACGAGCTCCTCGGGCGTACGCACTTCACTGAGGTCCGTGACGACGAGCGGAAGGCCGGTGGCCGAGGCTCGCGTCTGCATGACGGCGATGGTCTGTGGGAAGACGGAGCGGTCGACGACGACGGCGCCCTCGGTGGCGCGGCTCGCCCGGTGCATGAGGGACATCGCCTCGGCGGCCGCGGTGGCCTCGTCGAGCAGTGAGGACCCGGCGATCTCCAGCCCGGTCAGGTCGCTGACGGCGGTCTGGAAGTTCAGCAGCGCCTCCAGTCGTCCCTGGGAGATCTCCGGCTGGTACGGCGTGTAGGCGGTGTACCACGCTGGGTTCTCGAAGACGTTGCGCCGCACAACCGGTGGCGTGATGGTGCCGTAGTAGCCGAGCCCGATGAGCGAGGTGAGGACGCGGTTGCGTGATGCGAGGGCTCGCAGCTCCTCGATGACGGCTGACTCGCTCTCGGCGGCCTCGATGTCCAGCGACTCGGTCGACCGGATGGCCCCCGGGATGGCCCGGTCGCACATGGCCTCCAGGCTCGGCTGGCCCACGACGCGCAGCATCTGCTCGACGTCGTTGGCGTCGGGTCCGACGTGCCTGCCCACGAAGTCGGCAAGGGTGGGCGTCAGCGTGGCTTGGGACTGGGACGACATCGGGGCTCCTCACGGATGAGCGGACGAACACGCTCCCCGACTGTCGGCGTCCGGCACCGTCGCCGAACCTCCTCCAGAGTGCCTCGCCACATGGTTCGGGTGCCTGAGAGGTTCCGGGGATGTTGCCCCTTCGGCGCCTCGTCGACGGGGGCGTCACGCACCCTTACGTCGACCGAGGACTCTCCCATGTGGGTCGCACGGCGGGGCCAAATCTACCAGCCGTGGCGTTGGCCACTCGCCCACGTCAAGCGGTGAGTCCGGCACTCAGGCCAGGTGGCGAGCCTCGCGGCGGGCGGTCAGCTCGTCGTCGGGGTGGGCGGCCGCCTGATCGTCGTCGGCACGCTCGCTCGGCAGCTGCGCCAGCTCGCCCTCCACCTCGCGCCAGACCCGCCCGACGGCGATGCCGAAGACGCCCTGGCCGCCCTGAACGAGATCGATGACCTCGTCAGCCGACGTGCATTCGTACACCGAGGCCCCGTCACTCATCAACGTGATCTGGGCGAGGTCGTCCACACCGCGCCCACGCAGGTAGTCGATGGCGACTCGGATCTGCTGGAGGGAGACGCCGGTGTCGAGCAGGCGCTTGACCACCTTGAGGACCAGGATGTCGCGGAAGCCGTAGAGCCGCTGAGTGCCCGAGCCGGTCGCGCTTCGCACGGACGGCTCGACGAGTCCGGTGCGGGCCCAGTAGTCGAGCTGCCGGTACGTGATCCCGGCCGCACGACAGGCGGTGGGCCCGCGGTAGCCGACATCGTCGGCCAGATCCGGCAGGTCGTCGGTGAAGAGCATTCCCTGCGAGGGGCCCGGGACACGACCGCCGTCAGGTGCAGCGTCCTCGATGGCAGCCATGGGAGGTCCTCCTCGTCAGACGGCTATGGGTGTCGCGTGGACGACACCGGGGTAACTACAGTCGCGTTGTTCACTTCGACGGTAGATCCCGGGGGGAGGACCGTCAATCACCGGCTCGTGGACCAGGGCCGTGTCGCGCCGCCGGCCTGCCCGGTCAGGCATCCTTCGGTGGGCCGGGTTCTCCGGGCTGCTCGAAGTCCTCGGCGGAGACGTGGTCGAGGAACTCCTTGAACCGCTCAACCTCGTCGTCCTCGTCCGAGGAGACCACGATGGCCGCCTCGTCGAGGATGCTCGGCTCGACGAGCACCTTCGAGCCGGTACGCAACGCCAGGGCGATGGCGTCCGACGCACGCGAGCTGATCTCGGTCTTGCCGTCGATGACGAGGGCCGCATGGAAGACGGAGTCCCGCAGCGCCACGATCCGCACCTCGGTCAACTCGTGCCCGAGAGCGGCCAGGATGTCGCGCATGAGGTCATGGGTCAGCGGTCGCGGCGGGACCACCCCCTGCTGTGCGTACGTGATCGCGGCGGCCTCCGGGGCACCGATCCAGATGGGCAGGTAGCGGCCGCCTTCCCGCTCCCGGAGGAGCACGATCGGCTGGTTCGTCGGCATCTCCACCCGGACACCCAGGACATCGACCTCGCGCACGTCTCCACCGTACCCCGCGTGGGGCCGGGGAGCTGCCAGCTGGGCCAGCGGGCTCAGCGCGCCAGGCCGGTTCGCACCAGTGCGGTGTGCAAAGCGATACAGGCAGAAAGGATCTCGGCGGTGCGCTCGTCGCGGGATCCGTTGCCGCGCCGGGTCGCCAACACCTGGTCGACGAGCCCGATCTCGCGGTCCGCGGCGTTCCGAAAGGGGCGCAGATGGCGGGGCTCGAGGCCATGCTCGGCGAGTCGTTTCGCGGCCACCGCGATCTCGACGGCCTCCGCGGCGAAGTGGCCCGTCGCGTCGGCACGGAGCAGTCCGAAGCTCTCGAGCGCGGAGAAGAGCGGCTTGTCGATGCCGCTGGCCTGGCGCAGCTCAGGGCCGGTGAGCCGCGCGCGTCCTCGGGGCTGCAGGGCGGTGGCGCGCACCCGCTCGGGATCCGCTGGGAGGTCCGCTGTGGGGGCTGGCACTGGATCCGACGTGCGGGTCGAGGGAGGTGGACGCCCGGAGTCAGCAGCGCGGACGGGCAGACCACGGTCGAGGGCCTCGAGAGCCTCTCTGATGACCTTGAGCGGCCAGTAGCGGTCCCGTTGCGCGGTCAGGATGTACCGCAGGCGCTCGACATCCTCGGCGCGGAACAGGCGATAGCCGGCCGGGGTCCGCTCGGGGGTCACGAGGCCCTGGGCCTCGAGGAAGCGCACCTTGGACGACGTGACGTCGGGGAAATCGTCACGCAGTTGCTCCAGCACGTGGCCGATGGTCAGGCCGCCTCGCATCCCGGGCCGGTCAGGGTGACCCGCAGTCATCGAGGCGGTGTGTCAGGCCGCGTAGTAGACAAGCCGAAACTTGCCGATCTGCACCTCATCCCCGGTGTGGAGGTGCGCCTCCTCGATCCGCTCGCGGTTGACGTAGGTGCCGTTCAGCGAGCCCGCGTCACGGACGACGTAGCCTTGGTCGCCGCCGATGAAGACAGCGTGCTTCCGCGAGACCGTGACGTCATCGAGGAAGATGTCCGAGTCCGGGTGACGCCCGGTCGACACCTCGAGGTCGTCGAGGAGGAACCGCGCTCCGGTGTTGGGTCCACGGAGCACGATGAGCAGGGCCGTGCCCGGCCGCAACGCCTCGATCGTCGCCTGGTCCTC
Organism: Intrasporangium sp.; assembly: GCF_040414665.1. Classification (GTDB taxonomy): domain Bacteria; phylum Actinomycetota; class Actinomycetes; order Actinomycetales; family Dermatophilaceae; genus Intrasporangium. Next base: position 183,104 of record NZ_JBEDUL010000064.1, on the reverse strand, counting down.
CGCACTGAGGCCACGGATGTCGGGTGTCTCCGCGTGCTCGGCCCCCGGGGCGGGCACGCCCTGGAACCGCATCGTGCGGGGTTCGACCGTGTAGTCCTCCTGGTCGGGCTGGTCGCTCGACATGCGGTCCTCCTGCTGCGGATCTGTCTCGGGTTTCTCCACTCTAGTTCACCCGGCAGCCCCGACGACGCGCGCGGGCGCGCCGAAAAGGGCTCGGTGCCGCCTCAGGTGAGCGTGGCGACGTAGCCTGCCGAGTCGAGCAGGCCGTCCAGGGCAGCGCGGTCCTCGATGCGCAGCTCGAACATCCAGCCCTCGCCATACGGATCGGAGTTGACCAGCTCGGGGGTGCCGTCGAGAGTGTCGTTCACGGCCGTCACCTCGCCGGCCAGGGGCGCGTAGATGTCACTGACGGACTTCGTCGACTCGACCTCACCGCAGGCGTCACCCGCAGCCACGGCGTCGCCGACTGCCGGCAGGGAGACGTAGACCACGTCGCCGAGCGCGTCCTGGGCGAACGACGTGATGCCGACACGGACGACGTTGTCCTCGTCAGCCTCGCGGATCCACTCGTGATCGCTCGTGTAGCGCAGGTCGGACGGATAGTCGAGGTCACTCATGGTCGCTCCTGTCAGAACGGGTGGGTTGGGGTGCTCGAGATCTGCAGCGCGACGCAGGAAAGGCCGCTCCGCCAAACGGTCGAGTCGAATCTACCGGCGGCCGAGCCGCGTTGGGGGCGCGAGTCCCCCACAGCCTTGCGGCTGATGTCTCGCGCCCTCCCGCAGCCGCTTCACTTGCCGGGCTCGGCGTGTGTCAGCGGTGCCGGAGTGTGGGTGGAGGTGATCTCGATCGACCTCGACTCGTTCACTGAGGCGTTGGCCCCCTTCTGACGAATCGTCTCGACGATCCCACCCGGAATGGTCATGGCGGACGCCAACGTGTTGGAGTCGCCGATCGCCTTGACGAGGATGGGTCGGCTGAGGGGCTTGCCGTCGACCGACAGGTCGCCGTTGTTGTCCCCGACGTATGAGGAGGCGACGACGCGTACTCCCCCGACGTCGATCGACTCGGCGCCTGCGTCGCGCAGCTCCTGGACCAGGTCGAGGACCACCGGACCACTCACCTGCTTGCTCGGGTCGCTGATCGACACCGTGATGCCGGGCCCCTCCGCGGGCAGCGTGCCCGCCAGGATCCCGAGCGTGTCGGCGCGGCGCTGGGCCTGCTGTAGGGCCTCGGCGGCGCTGTCGGTGCCGCTGAGCAGCTTCTCGCGCCGCGACTCCAGCTCCCGGAGCTGGGCGTCCAGCCGACTGGAACGGGCTGAGATGTCGTCGAGGAGGCGGATCAGGTCCGACTGGCTGAGCTCGGTGAGACCGCGCTCGTTGGTCAGCTGGACCTGGGTGGCGATGCCCACGCCGAGCGCGATGGCGAGCAGTGCACCGAGGACGTTGGCCTTCGTCGTCCGGGGTCTGCTCATGCGAAACAGGCGCCGCCACGCCGCCTTGCCCTCGACGTGTCCCGAGGGGACGCCCTCGCGACCCACCGCCAGGTCGGCAGGCGTCACGGCTTCAGGGCCGTATGCCGCTGTGCTGGCTTCCACGACATGGGCGGCCGGGCGCTGTGGCTCGGGTGGCGCGACGACAGCTGCCGCCGTGTCGACCGGATCGGCGCCGGCCGGATCGAGAGCCGCCTCTCCGGTGGGCTCCTCGGGAGCCGGGGCCTCGTCCTGCTCCGGGCTGGGTTCCGGTGTCTCGGGCTCATCCGGACGGACGGCCTCCGGGCCGGTTTCCTCCGGGTCCACCGGCGCCCCACCCTCCTCCGAAGGGGAGGGTTGCGTCGCGGGCGTCTCGGTGGGCTGCTCGGTGGGCGTCTCGGCCGGTGTCTCGGTGACGGTCTCGGCCGGCGTCTCGGGCGCCGCAGGCTGCACCTCCGGTGCAACGGCCTCGGCATCGACCGCTTGCGTGGCGGCCTCCGCGGGCGCTCCCTGAGGCTTCTTGAAACGCTGGGACTTGCCTCCCTTGCGGCGCGCCATGTCAGGCCTTGAAGAGATGACGCCGGATCGATGCGACGTTGGAGAAGATCCGGACGCCGAGCACGACGACGACCCCGGTGGACAGCTGCGCGCCCACTCCGAGCTGGTCGCCGAGGAAGACGATGAAGGCGGCGACGACGACGTTCGACAGGAACGAGACGACGAAGACCTTGTCGTTGAAGATCCCGTCGAGCACGGCACGGACGGCACCGAAGACGGCGTCCAGGGCCGCGATGACGGCGATCGGGAGGTACGGCTGAAGCCACACGGGCACGGCTGGGTCGAGCAACAGGCCGATCGTCAGCCCCACCAGGAGCCCGAGGGCTGGAATCACGAAGCGCTCCTCTGTGTGTCGTCGTGCGCGGTCATCGGCGCGCTCCGAAGGACCGGGCCGGCTCGGTCGTCCCGGGGGTGACGGTACCGGGGTCAGTCGTGGTTTCGCTCGATTCGCGCTCGGTCGCGGTGGTCGCCTTCCCGGTTGGCGAGCTCGTGACCGTGGCGGAGCCGCCCGTCAACGGTTTCGCAGCGGTCAGCCGCGTCACGGAGTCGCCCGGAACGGTCAGGCGATCGCCGGCCGACAGGTCCGAGGAGATCCCGAACTGGTCATGCAGCTGAGCGAGGTAGACGCCGGCGAATGAGGGCTCGAACAGTTGCTGCATGCGTGCCGCATCACCGAGCACGGTGATGACGTACGGCGGCGTGATGGGGCGGAAGTCGACGATGATGGCCTGACCGGCGAAACGGATCGCAGCGGTGGAGGTGAGCCGGTGACCGTTGATCGCGATCGCCTCCGCGCCGACGCCCCACAGGCCGTTGACGACGATCTGGAGGTCGCTGGACGTGACCCGCCCCGAGTCGAACCCGCTGCTCGGTCGGTCGCCGGGATTGGGGTCTCGCCCCGCCGACGGCGCATCGTCCAGCGTCACCGTCAGGCCGGGACCGGTCAGCGGGACGACGCCTGCCGCGATCTCGAGGCCGCGAATGGTGTCGGTCAAGTTGTCGGCACCGGCCTGGCGGAGCGCCAGTGCATCCAGATCCCCGACCTCCTTGCGCAGCGAGGCGATCCGGGACTCCTGCTGCTGGCTGTCGGCCTGGACGCCCTCGATCCGGGAAACGAGCTCAGCCTTGACGGAGGCCGCAGCGGTCGGGCGGGGGCGCAGTGCCTGGGCACCGACGGCGAAGAGGAACCCCGTGAGCACCATCATGATGATGACGACCGCGGTGCGCGTCGGCGTGGCAGGCGGGAGGCCGGCTGCCACCCGGCGATCGGCCGCCTCCTGGTAGCCGGCGTCCAGCGGCCGCTCGAGCATCGAGGTCAGGAGCGTCATCGACTCATCAGGGCGGCGCTGCCCGGGGCCGGTCGTCATCCCGCCTCCAACCGCGCCCGCGCAAGGACGAACCTCGCCTGCAGTGCGTAAAGGACCACCGCGAGCCAGTAGAGGGCGACGCCCCACCAGGCGAATCCCCAGCCGATGGGCTTGGCGAGGTCGCCGACCCAATCCGTCCGGTTGGCGAGCAGGAGGAGCGGGAAGGCGTAGAGCAGGTTGAAGGTGGCGGCTTTGCCGACGAAATGCACGGGCAGGCCGATCTGCCCACGCATCCGCAGGTGCAGCAGCATGGCGGCCATCGTCAGCTCGCGCAGGATGAGCACGGCGACGAGCCAGATCGGGATGATGTCGCGCCACGCCAGACCGACGAGGGTGGTCAGGATGTAGAGCCGGTCCGCGATCGGGTCCAGCAGCTGGCCGAACCGCGACTCCATGTGGAACGTGCGGGCGATCTTGCCGTCGGCGTAGTCCGTGAGGCCGCTCAGCATGAGGATCACCAGGGCCCAGCCGTCCTCCTTTGCCACGATGGCCCAGAGGAAGAGCGGCACGCCGACCAGCCGCAGGATGGACAGGACGTTGGGTAGCGTAAGGAGGCGGCCGGACACCTCGCCCGGGCGCCGCTCTGACACGACCTCGCCATCCACGTGTCAGAGCCTAACCGTCGGTCCGGCTCGGCAACCCCTCCGGGGAGGCACGGCCCCAGGACACCGCCCGGCAGAGTCGTGGCACACTCTCCTCCATGCCCGGCGGACACCTCCACTCCCAAGGACATTCGCACAGTCATTCGCATCGAGGTGGTTCCCAGGTCGAGGTCGGCTCGCTGGCCAAGGCCGCGCTCTCCATCTTCCTCATCCTCGCCGCCGTGGCCACCCTGTTCGGCCTCATCCGCTACTGGCCATCAGACGACTCGGCCGTGGACCGCGTGGCGTCGTCCGAGTTCGCCGCACCCGGTGTCACCTTCCCCATCGCCACCGTCTCGGAGGTGCTGCCCCCATGCGCCGGCGCCGACAGCCAGGTCGGGGCACCTCCGATGGAGAACCAGGGGGGCGACACTGCCCTGGACTCGGCAACCTGCGGCGCCATCCGCGTCCTGCTCGAGCCCGAGACCGGTGACTGGAACGACGAGCTGACCGTCACCATCTCTGTGCCGAGGCCGGTCTCGACGTCGGGTCTGCAGGCCGGGGACAAGGTCCAGCTGCTCAAGATCCCCGCCCAGGGCTCCGAGCCCACCGCCTACTCCTTCCTCCAGGTGCAGCGCGGCGCGCCCCTCGCACTGCTCCTTGCGTTGTTCATCCTCGTCGTGGCCCTCGTCGCCCGGCTGCGCGGCGTCCTCGCGCTCGTCGGGCTCGGCTTCGGCGGGCTCGTCGTCATCACGTTCATGCTCCCGGCGCTCCTCGAGGGACAGCCCGGGATCCGGGTGGCGCTCATCGGGTCCTCGGCGATCATGTTCGTCGTCCTGTACCTCGCGCACGGGCTGTCGACCCGGACGAGTACGGCCCTCGCGGGGACGCTCTTCGGCGTCGGCATCACCGCCTTCCTGGGCGTCCTCGCGGTCCACCTCGCGCGGCTGAGTGGCGTCGCGGACGACGAAGGCGCGACCCTGGCCGCTTTCAACGAGACGATGCGTCCTCGCGACCTGCTGACCGCAGCGATCATCATCGCCGGACTCGGCGTCCTGAACGACGTGACCATCACCCAGTCGTCCGCGGTGTGGGAGCTGCGCGCGGCGGCACCTCACCTGTCGCGACGAGCGCTGTTCCGATCCGGGATGCGGATCGGTCGAGACCACATCGCCTCCTCCATCTACACCATCGTGTTCGCGTACGCCGGGGCCGCGCTTCCGGTGCTCCTGTTGCTGTTTCTCTACGAGCGTCCCGTCCTCGACCTCCTGCAGGCGGAAGCGATGTCGGAGGAGATCGTGCGGACCCTGGCCAGCGCCATCGGGCTCGTCCTCGCGGTCCCGGCGACCACGGCCATCGCTGCCCTCACCGTGGGTCGGTCCCGCGAGCCGGAGATCCTGCCGACGGAGATCATCGACCCAGACGTCCTCCCAGAACGTCAACCTGACGACACCGTGCTCACTCGTCCCCAGCCCTCAGGGACTGCCCGTCCGGGGACCGGCGTCCTGGAGCACCGGCGCCGCGGGCCCAGCGCAGCGGACCTCCAGCGGGCGGCAGGCAGCCATCGCACCCCGAGCTCGCGCGGGGAAGCCCGCTCTCGCAGGCGCTGATTCAGGACGGTTGAGAGCCCGCCCCGCTGGAAGCATCGCGTCCAGCGGGGCGGGCTCAGCGGCATACGGCCATGGCGCCTGGCACCACGGGACTGGTCACACGTTGTGCTGGTGCGGCCGGGAAGTGCCGCCCTCGCCGGCGTCTGGGCGGTCGGTGTCGTCGACGCCCAGGCGATCCCGGTCGTAGCCATCGGTGTCAGGGTCGGCCGCGGTGACGCGATGGTCCGCAGGGCGTCCGTCGTCGGTGCGCCCGTCGTCGGTGCGTCGATCGTCGGTACGTCCGTCGACATCCCCGTCGAATGAGCCGTCACCACTGGTGCGGTTGCCGTGCTCGTCGATGCGGTATCCCTCGTCATCGGTGCGGACGTCCGGGTCCCTGAGATCGGCCGCGCGCATCTGCTCGTCTCGCTCTCGTCGCACGGACTCGGCGTCGCTGGTCCGGCTCGCGGCTTCTGCCGCCAGCCGATCGGACTCCAGCTGCTGTCGCTGCGCCTCTGCCTTCGCCAGATCCGACCGGGCCTGCGCCTCGGTGGCGCTGGCCTCGCGCTCGCGGAGCTGACGCTCGCGCTCGGTGGCGCTCTCGCGGATCTCCTCGGCCTTCGCCCGCTCCGCTTCGGTCCGCCGCGCGCCAGAGCGCGACAGTGCGAAGGCGACGAGGCCGCCGATCACGATGATCGCCACGATGATCCAGACGATCGTGCTGCCTTCCATGGAGTCCTCCTGACTCGCTGGGACGAGCGACTCCTGGTCGCTCTGTCTGTCGCATACCCGGATTCGTGCGTGCAGAACGGACGGACGGCCAGCCCCCGCGACCTTGACGAACGTGGCCCCTGCACAGACGCTCGTTGCGTCAGGTGTGGGAGGGAGGACCGGTGCGTGACCTGCCGACCGGGACGCTGTCGATGCTCTTCTCGGACATCGAGGGCTCCACCTTGCTGCTCACGCGCCTGGGCCCGGACTACACCGACGCACTGGATCGGCACCGTCAGGTGCTCCGCTCCGCCTGGGCGGCCGGCGCGGGGACGGAGATCGGCACCGAGGGAGACAGCTTCTTCGTCGTGTTTCCCACGGCCGACGGCGCCGTCCGGGCAGCAGTGCTGGCCCAGCGCGGGCTCGAGTCCCAGGCTTGGCCCGGGGGCGAGCGGATCCGCGTGCGCATCGGCATCCACACCGGGACGCCGCAGCTGCACGAGGGTGACTACGTGGGGATCGACGTGCACCGGGCTGCACGCGTGGCTGCCGCCGCTCATGGCGGCCAGGTCGTGCTCACGTCGGCGACCGCCGAGCTTGCCGGCGCACTTCTGCCCGAGGACGTGTGGCTGAAGGACCTCGGGGCCCACCACCTCAAGGACCTGCCGGGACCCGAACGCGTGTTCCAGCTGGCCATCAAGGGCCTCCAGGAGGACTTCCCCGCCCTCAGGTCTCTCGGGGCGTCGTCCACCCTGCCGACCCCGACGACTCCACTGGTGGGGCGTGAACCGGCCGTCTCAGAGCTGTCCCGCCTCATCCACCCGCCCGACGTTCGTCTGGCCACCCTGACCGGGCCAGGAGGGACGGGCAAGACCCGGCTGGCCATCGAGGTTGCCTCAAAGATCGCAGCGTCCTTCCCGGACGGTGTCTACTTCGTCCCGCTGGCCGCGGTGGGAACCGCGGACGTGATGTGGACGTCGATCGCCGACGTACTCGCCCTCCCCCGCGGTGCGCGATCGCCGCAACGCCTGCTCGAGCAGCTGGCTCACGGAGCGGCCCTTGTCGTGTTGGACAACGTCGAGCAGCTCCACGGGGCCGGCGACGTCGTCACCCAGCTGCTCCAGTCCGCACCGCGCACCGCCGTCCTCACGACCTCACGACGACCGCTCGGCGTGCCCGGCGAGCACCTCTATCCCGTCCCACCACTGCCGCTGCCCGTGCGGTCGACCGTGTCGAGCGCGGTGACGTCACCGGCCGTCGAGCTGTTCGTTCAGCACGCTCGCAGTGTGCGGCCCGACTTCCGTCTGACGGCGGACAACGTGGCCGACGTCGTGGCCATCTGCCGGCATCTCGACGGGCTGCCCCTGGCGATCGAGCTGTCGGCCGCCCGGATCCGCCTGCTCAGTCCCCCGGCGCTGCTGCGCCGGATCGACCAGAGCCTTGACGTGGCGGCGCGGAGCACCCAGGCGCCGAGCAGACAGCGAACCCTGCGGAACACGATCGGGTGGTCGTATGACCTCTTGTCCGCCCAGCACCAGGCGTTCTTCCGTCGCCTGGGCGTCTTCGCGGGTGGCGCGGACCTCGATGCCGTGGCGGCCGTCTCGGGAGACGTCTCGGCGAGCTCCTCCGACCCGCTGGAGCTCGTGGCCGAGCTGGTCGATGCGAGCCTCGTGCTGATGTCGGAAGGGCCGGGCGGTGAGCCTCGCATCAGCCTGCTCGAGACGATCCGTTCCTTCGCCCGCGGCCAGCTGCGGGAGGCGGACGAGCTCGACGTCGTCCACTCGGTCCATGCCCGCTACTACCTGCAGGTCGCCGAAAGGCTGCAACAGCTGCGTGCTGTCGACCATCTGCTCGCCCTGCAGCAAGCTGAGGCCGAGCTCGACAACTTCCGCGAGGCCCTGGCCTGGTCACTGCGCCCCGATGGGGATCGAGGCCGCGAGGGTGCCGCCGACGCCGCGATCGACCTGCGCCTGTCCTCCTCTCTCGGCTGGCTGTGGTACACGGGTGGATACGTCCTCGAGGGAATCCGTTGGCTCGAACAGGCCCTCGACCGCCCCGGCCGGGCGCCGTCCGGCCAGCTCGCTGAGGGCCTCGCGCTGTATGCCAACCTGCTGATCACCCGCGGCGCCCTCCAGCGAGCCGGGGAGCTCGCCCTCGAGAGCCTCGCCACGGCACGCGTCGTTGCCGACGAGAAGCGGGAGGCGTACGCCATGGCCGTGCTCGGGACGGCCCAGCTCCACCAAGGCGACGTCCACGCCGCGCGTCAGACCTTCGAGGACGCCCTCGTGCTCCATCGTCGGATCGGCGACCCGGACCGTCTCAATCGCGCGTTGGGCAACCTGGCTGGGGTCGAGGAGGAGCTCGGCAACTTTGCCCGCGCCGAGGAGCTGACCCACGAGGCGCTCGAGATCGTCCGGGAGGCCGGAGACGCACACGAGGTCGCGGTCCAGAGCCAGAACCTGGCTCACCTGCTCGCCGTGAGCGGCCGCGCCGAGGAGGCCGCCGAGATCGCCAAGTCGCTCGTCGACTCGGTCCTGGCGCTGCACAGCCCCAACCTGACGATGGCCTTCGCGAACACGTACATGAACATTGTTCTCAGGCTCCGCGACGCCAGCCGTGCTGCGCAGCTGCTCGGGGCGGAGCAGGCCATGCGGGTGCGGCTGTCGCTGCCCAACCCGCACGAGGACGAGGAGCTGGCAGAGGCGTGGGCGATGGCGCAGGACGTGATTTCTGCCGAGGACTGGGAGCGCGAGATCCAGAGGGGACGCGAGACCGACGTGGAGGCGCTGCTTGCCCGTCTGGGCGCCGGCTGACCGCGACCCTCATCCGGCGCATCGAAGGGCCGGACCCTGACGTCACGTGGCTGTCGGCCACCATCCGGCGCGCAACCAGGACGCGGTAACCGTGCCCATGCGACGTTGGCCCATGGCCAGGAGCCATGCCTCCACGGCTCCGAGAATCGTGAACAGGACGGTGAACACGATGATCTGGTTTCGCACTCCAGGGTCGGTCTGCAGGCCGGCTGCCCAGGCGAGGGGCGTGACCACGACCATCGAGGCCGAGAGCACCAGCAGGAACACCAGCATCACCGCGGCGAGCACCGGCCCGGCCGCGTGGCGCCGGAGCACCAGCGCTGCGGCACCGAGGGACATCGGGATGGTCCAGGCCAGGTCGAGGACCCACGTCGGGTTGGGCAGCTCCGACAGGTGGAGGTTCGGCGGCCTTCCGTCGGGCCAGGCGCCGATGATCTCGGTGAGCCACAGCGCGGCGGTGCCGATCCCGCCAGCGGTCAGCAGCCAGGTAGCGGCGCGGCGCGGCGCTCGACCAAAGGCCGGCGACGTGGCTGTGACGTCGAGTCGAACCACGCCGTCGAGGGTGGCGAAGCCGGCGAGGCCGAGGATGGCCACGTAGACGAGGAAGAGCGGGTTCAACGGCGCCCCGATCGACAGGTGGGCGTAGCAGTAGGCCAACCAGAGAGCGATGCCGGTGGTCAGCAGGTGACCGCTGAGGGAGCCGGCCCGGGCCCGCCTGCTCGACCACAGCAGCACCGGTACGAGGAGCAGGGTCACGGCGTCCTGTGCCCGCCAGGTCTGTCGGGTCAGGGCGGGGACCAACCGATAGGCATCCTCTGCGACCAGCCCATACACCGTTGCGACGACGACCAGTCCGCCGAGGCAGCCGAAGTACGCGGCACGAAGCGGGCCCCCATCCTTGGCTTGCGGACCGTGTGCAGGCTCAACGTGTCCGCGAGGCACGGACCATCCGAGGTGGACCGCTGAGCTGTTGCTCGCGTGTGTCATGAGCGCCTCCTTGCGTGCTGCCACCACGGTGCGGGGCTGCCGTCGCGTCACGGCAGGGGCAAAAGTCCTGCCGTATGCCGCTGGGCCTGGTCCCCGGCGAAGCGTGCCCTCGGCGTTGGGTCGCCTTATCGTGATCCCGTGCGGACGATCGGCAACATCCTCTGGTTCCTGCTCGCTGGCTGGTGGCTCGCGTTGGGCTACGTCCTGGCTGGCATCCTCGCCGTCGTGCTCATCATCACCATCCCGTTCGGCATCGCGTCATTCCGGCTTGCCGGTTATGTCGTGTGGCCCTTCGGGCGGACCGTCGTCATCAGCCGGGAGGCAGGCATCTGGTCGCTGATCGGCAACGTCCTGTGGATCATCCTGTTCGGCTGGGAACTGGCGTTGATCCACCTCACCGCCGGACTGCTGCTGTGCGTGACGATCATCGGCATCCCGTTCGGGGTGGCCTGCTGGAAGATGGTGCCGCTCGCACTCGTCCCCCTGGGTACGCGCGTCGTGCCTGTGTCGGCGGTCGGTGGCGACCGCTACGGGGTGCCGATGGGTACGGGGTCGGCCCCACCCGTCTGACCGTGCAGGTGCGGCACTAGTCGGTGGCCCTGGTGGCCGGTCGCCGGTAGTCCAGGTCGCCGTACTCGGGATGTCTCAGCATCCACGCATGGACGAAGGGGCAGATAGGCAGCACATCCAGCCCGAGCGTCCGCACGTGGTCAAGTGCGCCCTGCACGAGTGCGCCGCCGATGCCTTGGCCCTCAACGGATGGGTCCACCTCGGTGTGCGTAAAGACGATCAGCTCGGCGGTCTTCTGGTAGGCGGCAAAACCGAGGACCGTCCCATTCCTGACGACCTCGTACCTGTTCCGCTCCGGAGCGTCGAGCACCTGCGTCGTCATCGTGGCACCTCGGCGGTCAAGGGGAGATCGGGTCGGACGTGTCACCGTGCGTCCGACGGGGCCTGGAGCCAATCGTCGTTCGAGGTCGGCAGGAGGTCAAGGCGATCGGTCGGGACGTGCCTGCCGAATCTCGTCGGCGTGCCAAGGACTGAGTGGCCTCAGGCCCGGACGAGCAGTGGCGGGTTCCAGCGCCCATCGAGTGCCTCGGGACGGGGGGCGTAGAGCCGCATGCACAGGGAGAAGGGGCCGGCTGGCGAGCCTTCTTCGTCGTACATCGGCAACTCCGGCAACCGTCGCACCCAAGGACGGCTCGACGCATTACCCCTGGCGGGTAGTCCTCCGGGATGTTGCGCCACTCGAAGAGGAATAGCCTCCCGGGGGTGATGCCGTCGCTGGCCTCGCGGTCCACGATGCGAGGAGCCGATGACGAGGAGATCGCGATGGTGACGAAGGCCCTGCCCAAGGTTGTCCGGGCCGCACTCCTGGCGATGGCGCTACCGCCCTGTTCCACCAGCGCTGGCTCTGGTTCCGCGGGTGGTTCGCCCGCGGTGAACTCGACTCCGGCTGGCGCTGCAACAACCCTCGCGACCACGGCCGCGGCCGCGAGTGGCACCCTTTGCCCTGCGTTGTCGGACGTCAAGAGCGCCGCCTCGACCCTCAAGTCGGACCTGCAGTCCAAGAACCTCTCGGCGGTGCGCACCGACATCAGCAACCTCGAGACGACGGTGAAGAACCTCGTGGCTGGGATGTCGACCGGTGCCCAACAGGACACCGCCGTGCTGCAGTCGGCGTGGGACAACGTCAAGAAAACGTTCCAGGGTCTGAGCACGTCGGACCTCGGCCAGGTCCAGTCCACGATGCAGGGCCCGATCGACCAGCTGGAGACCGCTCTCGAGAGCACGACCAGTGGTCTGCACTGCTCATGAACGCCTCCGTTTGTCCGGACTGAAGGAGAAGCCATGTCCATGTCGACCGACCCGATGGCCGATGCCGCCCTGTTCGGGAACCGCTTCATCACCCAGGAGGTCCCGAGTCGGGAGTTCCCCCAGCACGGCATGACGGCGGTCGACGCCCTTCGCCTCGTGGCCGAAGACCTCGCGCTCGAAGGGGATCCCGGCCGGAACCTCGCCACGTTTGTGACGACCTGGATGGAGCCAGAGGCGCAGCAGCTCATCGCTGCGAACCTGCACCGCAACTTCATCGACCACGCGGAGTACCCGCGCACGGCTGAGATCGAGCAACGCTGCATCCGCATGCTCGCGGACCTCTTCCATGCGCCGGGTGATACGACGGGCGCGCGCACCCAGGGCTCGTCGGAGGCGATCATGCTCGGAGCCCTGTCCCTCAAGTGGAAGTGGCGCGAGCGAGCCCGGGCCGAAGGACGTTCGACGGACTCGCCGAATCTCGTCTTCGGTGGCGACGTGCACGTGGTGTGGGAGAAGTTCTGCCGGTACTTCGACGTCGAGCCCCGAATCGTGCCGTTGCAGCCGGGGAAGTACACGATCGGGCCGGAGGACGTGGCGCCGCTCCTCGACGAGAACACCATCGGCGTGGCGGCTGTCCTCGGTACGACGTTCACCGGCCACAAGGACGACGTCGTCGGGATCAACGACCTGCTGCTCGAGATCAAGTCGACCCGTGGGCTCGACGTGCCGCTACACATCGATGGTGCGAGCGGCGGCTTCGTGTGGCCCTTCCTCTACCCGGACTCGCCGTGGGACTTCCGGCTGGAGCAGGTGCGCTCCATCAACGTCTCGGGCCACAAGTTCGGGTTGGTCTACCCGGGCATCGGGTGGCTCGTGTTCCGCGAGACGTCGGATCTCGCGCACGACCTGGTGTTCGAGGAGAACTACCTCGGAAAGACGGACGCGACGTTCACGCTGAACTTCTCGACCGGCTCCTCGATGGTGCTCGCGCAGTACTACAACTTCGTCCGCTACGGCCGAGCCGGCTACGCGTACATCATGCGGAACATGGAGGAGAACGCGCGGACCTTGGGCGACATGCTCCGAGAACAGGGCCGCTTCGAGCTGATCGGCGCGGACCAGGAGCAGCTCCCCCTCGTGGCGTTCCGGCTGGCCGCGGAGGAGAGCTTCGACGAGTTCGACATCGCCTGGCAGCTGTCGGCGGAGCGCGGCTGGATGGTTCCGGCATACACCCTCCCGCCGAACGCCCAGGACATCACCATCATGCGAGCCCTGGTCAAGGAGACCCTCAGCCGAGAGCACGTCGACACTCTCGCGCGGGACATCGAGGAGGCCTGTAGGACCCTGGACAGGAAGGGCGGAGTGCACGAGTCGGAGCGCGCCAAGATCGTGACCGGGCCCGGCCACTGACCGACTCGTCCGCGCGGAGGGAACCATCCCCGACAGGTGATGTGGTCACTGTGCCCACCCTCCACGATGCAAGAGCCGCTGACGTTGCGCTCCGACCCGTGAGAGGACCGCCGTGACGACCGACGGGACAGAGAAGTCACAACGAACGGCCAGCGAGGCCGCCGACCCTGAGGAGCTGATCCGCAGTCGTCAGTACCGACGCCTGCTCGTGCTCTCCGCCGTCATCGGAGTCGCGGTCTCGCTCGCATCTTGGATCTTCCTCGAGGTGACGCACGCGGTCCAGCAGCGCTTGTACAAGGACTTGCCACAGTCCCTGGGATTCGACTCGCCCCCCTGGTGGTGGCCGCTGCCCATCCTCACTGTCGCCGGCCTGCTCATCGCCATCGCCGTGGTCCACCTGCCTGGCCGCGGAGGGCACGAGCCATCTGAAGGACTGCACACGGGCGCACCGACCAAGCCGATCGAGCTTCCCGGGGTTCTGCTCGCAGCGCTCGCCACCATCGGACTGGGCCTGGTGCTCGGGCCGGAGGCGCCTCTCATCGCCCTGGGAACCGGCCTCTCGATGCTCGTCCTGGACCGTGCCCGGCGCCCTGTCGCGGAGCAGGCGCGGGTGGTGATCGCCGCTGCCGCCGCCTTTGCCGCCTTGGCGACCATCTTCGGCTCACCCGTCATCGGCGCCGTCATCATCATCGAGGCAGCGGGACTCGGCGGTCCGACCCTCCCCCTCGTACTGCTGCCGGGGCTCATGGCCAGCGGCATCGGCTCGCTGGTGTTCGTCGGGATCGGCTCCGTCACAGGGTTGAGCTCGGGTGCCTACGCGTTGCCACCGCTGACCCTGCCCCCGTATTCCTCACCGCGGGTCACCGACTTCCTCTGGGTGATCATCCTTGCAATGGTGACCGCCCTCGTCGTCTTCCTGGTGATTCGCCTGGCCCAGTTGGTGCGCAACCTCGTCGCCCGACACGCCTACCTGCTGATCACCGGCGCCTGCCTTCTCGTCGGGGCCGTGGCCATCCTCTTCGCCGAGATCACTGGCGAGTCAGCTGAAGCGGTGCTGTTCTCGGGTCAGGACGCCATGGTCGACGTCGTGCGCCAGGCCGGCTCGTTGTCGATCGCGACCTTGGCACTGCTGCTGGTCTGCAAGGCGGTGGCGTGGGGCGTGTCAATGGGTGCTGCGCGGGGCGGCCCCACGTTCCCCGCGGTCTTTCTTGGCCTGGTGGGCGGTGCGCTCTGCGCCCACCTGCCCGCGTTCACGGAGACCCCCGCTGTCGGAGCCCTGATCGCCGCGGCCGTCGTTTCCGTGCTCCGGCTGCCGCTGTCGGCGATCATCATCGCCCTCGTCATCACCGGGGCGGGCGCCGGCGTCGCTCCGCTCATCATCGTCGCCGTTGTCGTCGCGTACATCTCCACTCTTGCGTTGGCGGCACGGAGTCGGGCAGGGGTTCCCGACGGCGAGCGCGCTGCCGGCTGATGTATATGGCCAGGACGTTGGTAGCAGCGAGCCTGCTTGAACGAACGAGAACCTCCGATCGGGATGTGGCTTGTCGAAGGCCCACTCCAACCCGGAGGTTCTCATGTCCCACGGTAGTGCTCGCCTGGCCGTCCATGGTCGGCGCCTGATCGTTGACCGCCACCGGGCCGGCTGGCCCCAGGCGCACATCGCCGCCGCAATGGGCGTGTCCAGCAAGTGCGTCAAGGCCTGAATCGACCGGTTCGCGGCCGAGGGCGATGCCGGCCTGGTCACGCGCTGCTCCCGGCCGCACACGATGCGGACCAGGAACAGGCCCGAAGTCGAGCAGAAGGTCCGGGCCGCGCGAAGCATCGGGACGGTCCCGACGTGACTGTGACCCGATCACCGGCGCGGTGTTCCGGTCCTCGAAGCAGACCGCAGTTCGCTACGAACGCGAGCGGCCCGGCGAGCTGGTGCACCTGGACGTCAAGAAGATCGGCCGCATCCCGGACGGCGGAGGCCGGCGTGCCCACGGGCGGGGCTGCGGGTCGATCCAGCGTGACCGGTCAACGAAGGTCGGGTTCGCCTACGTCCACTCGCTGGTCGATGACAATTCCCGGCTGGCCGACAGCGAGATCCTGCCCTGGACCCGACTGTTGGACAGGGTCGCCGACCCGCCCGTGACCGAACTGTCCTGACCACCCAGCCCGAGAAGGCGCGACCCAGGAATCACGACGTGGAACACCCCGACAGCGAGGTCGGGCGATCACCCACGCCCCGCGCGATCTCTTCAGCCCGAGACGACGATCAGCACCACGCCAACAGCACGTCGGTGGATCGAGGCTTGGCTCGCCAGCTCCACCTGCTCCTGAACGCCGCCACTGCGAGCTGGCCCGGAGGCCCGTTGGGCTAGTCTCGCAAGGTGTCCCGAAGTCCGCTCGACGGCCCGAGCTCGAGGACGTCGATGGTGAAGTCCTCATCGTGACAGACGGGACAGCAGCGACCAGATCTCCGGGCCTGTGCTCGGTGACCCTTCGGCACCTCAGTGCCCCCGAGGTCGTGTCGGTGGCCACGATCGCTGGGCTCGGCAGCGTCGAGTGGGGTGCGGATGTCCACGCGCCCCCAGAGGTGCGCGGCGAGCTGGAACGGGTCCGCCAGCTCACCGATGCCGCTGGCCTTCGCGTTGCGTCGTATGGGAGCTACTGGCGGGCGGGGGTGCATGACCTCGTTGCGGGACGTGCTGTGGTGGAGGCAGCAGAGGCCCTCGGCGCCCCTCGGGTCCGCATCTGGGCCGGCGCCGCGGGCTCGGAACGGGCGACGCCGACCATGCGCCGGGCGGTGGTGCGCGGGACGACGCAGCTCGCTCGGATCGCGGACGACCACGGGGTGGTCCTCGCGTACGAGTTCCATGCGGACACCCTGGCCGACACCCCGGACAGCGTCCTCGACCTCCTCGACAGGGTCGACAGCGCGGCCGTCCGCACCTACTGGCAGCCGCCGAACGGGCTCCCGGACGAGGTCGCCCTCGACGGCCTTGATCGCGTCCTCCCGGCGGTGGTGGCAGTGCACGTATTCTCCTGGTGGCCCGGCACGCACCGCCTCCCACTCGCCGAGCGCTCAGGGCTGTGGCGCTCGGTGATCGCTCGCCTCCCCCAGCTGGGACGGCCCGTCGACATGCTCATGGAGTTCGTCGCCGACGACGACCCGGCCAATGTCACGTCGGACGCCGCTGTACTGCGCACCCTCATCGAGAGGAGCCCCACGTGACCCGCGCTCCGGTGGCGTTGCTCGCCATGGACCCCGATCTGCCGGACCGGCTCTTCGATGACGCTGCACGGCGCCAGCTGGAAAGGTGCTACGAGGTCGACTTCACTCGGGTGGTGAGGCGCTTCGGCGCGGTGGACGCCGGACGAGCACGGGCCGCAGAGGTCGTGGTGACTGGATGGGGAAGCCCGCGGGTCGACGCGGCCGCGCTCTCATCCATGCCGAACCTTCGCGCGGTGCTGCACGCCGCAGGCTCGGTCCGCAGCCACGTCGACCCGATCTGTTGGGAGCGGGGCCTGTCCGTCACGACGGCCGCCGACGCGAACGCGCAGCCCGTCGCGGAGTACACGCTCGCCATGATCATCCTCAGCGCCAAGGAGGTCTTTCGGGCGCAGGCGCTCTACCGGACCCGGCCGAACGTCGACGTTCACGCCGAGTTCGCGACCGTCGGAGGCAACGGCCGTAGGGTCGGGCTCGTTGGCGCCTCCCGGATCGGGCGGCGCGTCCTGGACCTGCTCGCGCCGTTCGATTTCGAGGTGTGGCTCGCCGATCCTTTCGTCGATGCCGCCGAGGCAGCACGGCTTGGCGTGCGCCTGGCCTCCGTTGACGACCTGCTCGCCTCGTGTGACGTGGTGAGCCTGCACGCCCCCCTGCTGCCCTCGACACATCACCTGATCGATGCACGACGTCTGGCGTCGATCCCCAGCGGCTCAACCCTCATCAATACGGCGCGCGGAGGACTGATCCAGCATGAGGCGCTCGTGGCTGAGCTCCAGTCCGGTCGCATCCGCGCTGTGCTCGACGCGACCGATCCCTTCGAGCCGCTCGCGCTGGACTCGCCGCTGCGCACGCTCGACAATGTCGTGGTGACGCCCCACGTGGCTGGAGCGCTCGGGAACGAGCTCTTCAGGCTTGGTGTGCACGCCGCCGACAACGCGGCCCGGCTCCAGGAGGGTCGCCCGCTCCAAGGGCTCGTCACCCTCGACGAGCTCGCGCGCATGGCCTGAACGAGTCTCAGTCAGCCCAGGTGATGAGGTCGAAAATGGGTCTGACCTGCCGAAACAGATCAGACCCCAGTCGGTCGGGCTGACAGTATTTGAAGGTGGACCATGGACGCCGACCCGATCACGCCGTGACTAGCCTAGACAGCGTAGTCACAAGGCGTAATGCGCGGGGTACGGGGCTACGGAGTGGTCACGGGCGACCTGGTCGATCGGGCAGTGCTCAATGAGGACGGCGTGCTGACGAGACGGGCTCTCGATCTACAGCTTCGGCGTTGAGCGGTCCTCCATGTCCTGGATTGACCCGTCATCGCCACCTCGTCAGTCCGACGGCTGGCGCTATGACTCGAAGTCGATGGTTCCATTGATCGGCACGAGGTCGACGGTGTCGGGGCTCTGGTCCTCGAGAAAGGCGGTGCAGCTGGGCGCCCGTGCTTGGTCGGTGCCCTGCCAGGCGAAGATCGCCTGCACCGGCGACCCAGGCTTCAGCACGATCGCGCTGCGGGTGCCCTTCGGCGTGGTGTCGAACGTCGATTCCGTGGTGTCGCCGCCGATCAGGATCCTGCCGTCCTCGGTCCTCAGCGCGCACTCGAGGTCGACGGCGAACGACATTTCGTCGTTCGACACCGTCAAGGTGCCCGTGGCGTCGGAACCCGCTCCGGACGCATCGAGCACGACCGCAGCGTCCATGGGCGGGAACCGGAAGTTGCCCGATGCGAGCCGCGCTGGCGCCGGCGATGACGCGGATGTCGGCTCGCCGCCGGTGCCCCCATTCCCGGACCCGGACTGGCAGCCGGCGACGGCCACCACGAGCAGAACAGCGGCGGCGGTGATCCCTCTTGCAGGTGAATGCATCGCGTTCGACCCCCACATCTGTTGCCAGCACCACTGCCGTGGCATCGTCTCTGTGTCCCGAGGGCTTCGGGTCGCGGCGCGCCACCCCGCTGCAACTGTTATAGTCTGATGTAGCACTGCAATGCCTGTCAAGGGGGTGGGACCCGCGCTACCCACCGGTATCGTCATCGACCGCGACTCGGCGGTCACGATCGCGGCCCAACTGGCGGAGCAGTTGACGTGGCTGATCGCGACAGGGGCTCTGGCTCCCGGCGACCGCATGCCGTCGATTCGCGACCTCGGTGCTGAGCTCGGGATCCATCACCACACCGTCCGGCAGGCGTATCTCGACCTCGACTCCCGCGAGCTGATCACCGTCCGCCGCGGAACACCGGCGACGGTCAGGGAGTTCACTGGCCTCTGGCCGGCGCGCCCGCCGTACGGGGGGGCGATGCGGGCCCAAGGCGTCCTCATCGCGGCTCACACCCCGTTCTACCTGCCGTTGATCCGCGGGATCGAGCGCGGCGGGGCCGAGGCGGGAGTCCTGACGATCGTCGCCGCGACTGACAACAACATCGTGCGGTCGAAGCTCCAGATGCGACAGTTCGTCACGGCGGGGGTCCGCGGCATCATCGCTGTCTCCATGGGACGGCCCGTCTACGACGAGGTCGGGCAAGCCGGCGCCGAGAACGCCATTCACGCCGTGTACTGCGACCAGCCGACCGAGACCGTTGACTCGTTCCGGTTCGACGAACACGGCGCGGGTCACGAACTCGCCTCGCACCTCGCGGGCCACGGTCATCGGCGCGTCGCGTTCATGACGCCGTCGCTCGACTACCCCAACATGGCGTCGCTCTATCGCGGCTTCACACAGGCCGTGCAGGACGGCGTGCTCGAGGGTGTCGACGTCGTGAAGTGCGACGACTTCTCGCTCGAGGCGGGCGCTGCGGCCGCGAGGACGGCTCTGACCAGCACCGCGCCGCCGAGCGCGATCGCGACGGTCGCCGATGAGCTGGCCATCGGGGTCATCGACGCGGCGCGAACGGTCGGCGCGAACGTCCCCGACGACCTGGCACTCGTGAGCTACGGGGCTATCGACGCCGGTGCCTACGTCGACCCGCCCATCACCACTATCGCCCTCCCCGCGGAGCAGATGGGCCTGCTCGCCGCCCGCCGGCTCGCGGCACGGATCCGCGGCGATCGGCCCGAGGGCACCACCTACCTGCCCGGACGCCTGATTGTGCGCGCCAGCTGCGGCCGCCACGACCCCGAATCGGCGATGAGTGGAGCGTGACCGATCGTCGTCTGGCAGCCGCGGGGTGAATCCATGGATCAGGCGGGCGGTGCAACCTCCGCCGATCGCAACCGGTCTCGGCGCATCATCGACGCCGCTACCGCGTCGATTGTCGTCCAGCTCAACTCGCGCCCATGTCGCGGTCAGTTCGGTCGATCATGCTGCTGCGGGGGTCGTCCGCGGGTACTCGGTGCAGTTGGTGATTCAGGTCGGGCTCGTCCGCGGCGCGGCTGATGATGCCCTAGCGGCCCTGCCGGCGTGGCTTTGGGCGGCCTGAACGGGTTTCGTCGTGGCCCTCTGCGGCTGGATGGCGGTCCGCGTGTATCGGGCGCACCGACTCCGTGTTAGCCGTGTGTAGAACGCCGCACAGTCCCAGGCACCGCGCACCGGCTAACGGCCTCGTGAGCCATTCTCTGCTGTCACGAACGGCGTTGCTGTCAACCAAGCCAAGAGGCGGTCTCGGATATCTCCGAAACCGCCTCTGACCTGCTGTTTGATCTGTCGGGCTGACAGGATTTGAACCTGCGACCCCTTGACCCCCAGTCAAGTGCGCTACCAAGCTGCGCCACAGCCCGTTGCCCCGTCGGGGCGAACGAAACCTTAGCGCACCGACGTCGTCGCCTCCGAATCGGGCCACTCACCCGGGCCACGTGCCACGCAACACACCGAGCAGTAAGCAACCCACGACGGCTATTTCCATCGGAAGCTGTCCAGCGCTCGGTGTGTTGCGGGAGTCTGGGCTCGGGCTTGCCCGTCAGCGACGACGCTTCTCCCGCACGCGCACGGACACCTCGATCGGCGTCCCATCGAAGCCGAACTGTTCGCGCAGCCGCCTCTCGAGGAACCGGCGGTACCCGGCCTCGATGAAGCCTGACGCGAAGATGACGAACCGTGGGGGCCGGGTCGCGGCCTGCGTGGCGAAGAGGATCCGTGGTTGCTTGCCGCCGCGCACCGGGTGCGGGTGGCCGGCCACGATCTCCCCGAGGAAGGCATTGAGACGCGAGGTCGGGATGCGCGTGTCCCACGACTCGAGCGCCGTCTCGAGCGCCGGCACGAGGCGATCGAGATGGCGACCGGTCCGAGCGGAGAGATTGACACGCGGCGCCCAGGGCACCTGCACGAGCTCCTTCTCGATCTCGCGCTCGAGGTAGTAGCGCCGCTCCTCGTCGAGCAGGTCCCACTTGTTGTAGGCGATGACGAGCGCCCGGCCCGCGTCGATGACCTGCTGCACGACGCGGATGTCCTGCTCGGCGATCGGCTGCTCGGCATCGATGAGCACGACCGCCACCTCGGCCTTCTCCAGGGCCGTGTGGGTCCGCAGCGACGCGTAGAAGTCGGCACCGCGGGTCTGGTGCACTCGCCTCCTGATGCCGGCCGTGTCGACGAAACGCCACGTCTTGCCACCGAGCGCGACGAGCTCGTCCACGGGGTCACGCGTCGTTCCGGCGACGTTGTCGACGACGACCCGGTCCTCGCCGGCCAGCTTGTTGAGCAGGCTCGACTTGCCCACGTTCGGGCGGCCGATCAGCGCCACGCGACGCGGCCCGCCCTGGGCGTAGGCGCCATGGGCCGACACCTGAGGGAGCACCTCGAGGACGGCGTCGAGCGCGTCACCGCTCCCCCGGCCGTGCAGGGCCGAGACCGGCCATGGCTCGCCGAGCCCCAGGTTCCACAAAGCCGCGGCGTCCGCCTCGCCGCGCTCGTCGTCGACCTTGTTCGCGATGAGCACGACCGGCTTGCCCGCCTTGCGGAGCAGCTTGACGACCGCCTCGTCGTCATCCGTGGCTCCGACAGTGGAGTCGACGACGAACATGACCACGTCGGCGAGCTCGATGGCGATCTCGGCCTGCTCCGCGACGCGTAGGTGGATGCCCGTCGCGTGGGACTCCCAGCCGCCCGTGTCCACGATGGTGAACCGGCGCCCACCCCACTCCCCCTCGTAGGAGACCCGGTCGCGCGTGACGCCGGGCACGTCCTCGACCACGGCCTCGCGACGGCGGAGGATGCGGTTGACGAGGCTGGACTTGCCGACGTTGGGCCGGCCGACGACGGCGACGACCGGGAGCGGACCGTGCTCCGCCTCGTCACCGAGCAGCTCGTCGTGCGTGTCGAGGAGCGCCTCGTCCTCGGCGCTCAGCTCGAACTCGTCCAGCCCGACTCGAAGGGCGCGTTCGACCGACCGGTCCTCCTCCACGGAGATCGGGGCGCCCGCTGCGTCCGGGCGGGCGGTCTCGTCAGTCACGGTGTCCTCGAATCAGTCGTACGGGAGTGGACGAAGAACCATTGTCCACCAGCCCGAGAGGCCCCCGCGACGTCAGCGCACGGGACGACTGGCCGCGCTCAGGCGCGGGCGGCCGCAACGACCTGCAGCACCGCCTCGACCGAGCCCTCGAAGTCCAGGTGCGACGTGTCGATCGTGGTGACGCCATCTGCGGCGACGGTGAACTGGGAGACCGTCGAGTCGGCGCGATCCCGGTCGACGACCTGTGAGCGGGTCGCGTCGACCGAGGCCGCGTCGGCGTCACCGTGCAGCTCTTTGGACCGTCGGGCCAGCCGCGCCTCCTCGGAAGCGGTCAGCAGGATGCGCACGGGAGCATCCGGCGCGACGACTGTCGTGATGTCGCGACCCTCGACGACGACCCCGCCTTGCGCGTTCCCGGCCGCCGAGATGAGGTCGCGCTGCAGCTGTCGCAGCACCTCGCGCACGGGGATCACGGTGGCCACCTTCGAGACGGTGGTCGAGATCCGCGTCTCGCGGATGGCGGTCGCCACGTCGGACCCGCCGACGGACACGCTGGGGTCGTCGGGGTCGGTGCCGATGACGAGCGGGAAGTCAGCCGCTGCCGCGGACACTGCCATCGGATCGTCCAGGTCGATCTCCTGGTCGAGGCACCACCAGGTCAGGGCCCGGTACATCGCGCCGGTGTCGAGGTAGGCATAGTCCAGCGCGCGGGCGACCTGCTTCGAGACACTCGACTTCCCCGATCCCGACGGCCCGTCGATGGCAACCACGAACCCCGAAAGGGCGTGGTCGGTGAGTCGGGGCACGTCGGATTCAACCGGAGTCTGCGGCATGGGCGGCAGCCTAGTGGCCGCCGGCCGACCACCCGACCCGGCCGACCACCCGACCCGGCCGACCCGAGGACGGGCGGCCACCACAGCGTCACTCAGCTGTATGCCGCTGAGCCGGCTCAGCGGCATACGGCTGAGTAACGCTCTGGTCGGTTTCCACGACGTCACGCGCGTCAGTCGTGCAGCTGCCAGCCGAGCGTGGTGAGGACCTCCTGAAGCGGCTCCGCCGCCGCGGGGACCACGGAGATGTAGGCGATGCCGAACGGCTGTCCAAGACCGTGCTCGAGCTGCAGGTCCTCGAGGTTGATGCCGGCGTTGCCCATGTCGGTGAGGAGCCGGCCGATGGATCCCGGCTTGTCCGGCACGAGTACGGAGACGACGGCGTAGGCGGTGGGCGCCGCCCCGTGCTTGCCGGGAATGCGGGCGTGCCCAAGGTTGCCGGCCTCGAGCATCCGGCTGAGGGTGCCCAGCGAGCCCTCCCCCTCGCCCTCGACGAGTCCGTGGAGTGCCGCGACGACCGCGTCGACCTGGCCGCGTAGGTCGAGCAGAACGTCGCGGACGGCCTCGGCGTTGCCCGCGAGGATCTGCGTCCAGAGTCGGGGGTCACTTGCCGCGATGCGTGTGACGTCGCGCAATCCCTGGCCCGCGAGCCCGACCGCTGGCTCGGGAAGCTCCCTGAGGCACGCCGCCACGATGCTCGCGGCGACCTGGGGCATGTGGGACACCGCCGCGACGGCCTCGTCGTGCTCGCGGGCCGGCATGACACGAACCGCCGACCCCACCACCGTCGCGATGTGGCGGATCGCATCGACGGCCTCCTCGGCAGAGTCCTCGTGTGGCACGACCACCCAGGCCCTGCCGTCGAAGAGGTCGCGTCGGGCGGCCGCCGCACCGGATCGCTCTCGTCCCGCCATCGGATGGGAACCGACGTAGCGGGATGCGTCAGCACCCGAACGCAGGACCCTGTCGAGCACCGTCTGCTTCACCGACGCCACATCGGTGACCACGGACCGCGGCCACCGCTCGAGTGCCGCGACGACGACGTCCGCCGCCACGTCCGGTGGCGCAGCGACGACCACGACGTCCGGCTCGGCGGCGTCGAGGTGCCCGGCGACGTGGCCAGCACCGAGGTCCCGTGCGAGCCGGCAGGCGGTCGGCGACGGGTCCTCCAGAGAGACGTCAAATCCCTGGTCGGACAGTGCCATCCCCAAGCTGGTGCCAATGAGTCCGGTACCGATCACCCGGACATGTCTGGTCCCTGAATTCACAGGCCCGCGGCCTTGTAGAGGGCCCCGACCTCCGCTTTGTTGAGCCTGCGCATCCGACCGGATCGCAGGTCGGCGAGGCGGATGGGGCCCACCTCCGTCCGGACCAGCTCGACGACAGGGTGCCCGACGGACTCGAGCATCCGTCGCACGACGTGCTTGCGGCCCTCGTGCAGGACGACCTCGACGATGGCCTTGCCCGGCTGGGAGTCGACGACCTTGAACGAGTCGACCTGCACCGGCCCGTCCTCGAGCTCGACGCCCTGACGCAGCTGCCTCCCCACGTCCTTACCGACGGGCCCACGGACGGTGGCGAGGTAGGTCTTGAGGACCCCGTGGCTCGGGTGCTGGAGCCGGTGGGCCAGGTCCCCGTCGTTCGTGAGCAGGAGCAGACCCTCGGTGTCGGCGTCGAGCCGGCCGACGTGAAAGAGCCGTTGCTCGCGGTTGCCGACATAGTCGGCGAGACTGACGCGACCGAGCTCGTCGTTCATCGTCGTGACGACACCCTTGGGCTTGTTGAATGCGAGATACACCCGGTCCTCGTCGAGGTTGACACGCTCCCCGTCGACGTGGACGACCTGGGTGCGCGGGTTGATCCGGACGCCCAGCTCGGTGACGACCTGGCCGTCCACCTCGACACGGCCCTGCTCGATGAGGTTCTCGCACACCCGGCGAGAGCCGACTCCGGCGGCGGCCATGAGCTTCTGCAGGCGCACGCCCTCAGGGTCGTGGACGTCGACCGGCGGACCGGCGGGCCGCTTCGGGAGCTTGGTTGGCTGGCTGGGCTTCGTCGAGCCGGCGAAGCGAGCGCCGGCCCCCCGCTTCGACGCCGACTTCCCTGCCGATCGACCGCGCGCAGCACCCTTGGCAGTGGAGCCGGACTGGCGTTTGCGCGGCTGACGCGGAGACCTGCTGTACTCGCTCACGCGTGACCCTCCTCGATCAGCTCGTCGATGACATCCACGTCAGGCAGGAAGGGAGCGAGCGGTGGCAGCTCGTCGAGCGACGAGAGTCCCATTCGTTGCAGGAAGAAGGGCGTCGTCCGGTAGAGGATCGCGCCGCTCTCCCCCACCTCCTCCACCTCTTCGATCAGCCCGCGGGACATCAGGGTGCGGACCACGCCGTCGACGTTCACGCCGCGGACGGCACTGACGCGCGCCCTCGAGACCGGCTGTCGGTACGCGATGACTGCCAAGGTCTCCAGGGACGCCTGGGTGAGCCTGGCCTGCTGGCCGTCGAGGACGAACTTCTCCACCACGGTGGCGTAGTCGGCCCGGCTGTACATCCGCCATCCACCGGCGACGTTGCGCAGGGTGAAGCCCCGGAACTCGGCCGCATATCCCTCCTCCAGGTCATGCAGATGCGCACGAACGTCATCCACCGGCAGCTCCAGCGCTGAGGCCAGGGCCACCTCGGACACGGGCTCGTCGACGACCATGAGCACCGCCTCCAGCGCGGATCGCGCACCCCCGGGAAAGTCGTTGATGTCGAAGGCGATCTGTTCGTCCGGCTGCCCCGGCTCCGGAGCCGCCACGTCGTGCTCACTCATGGTCCACTCCGTCGGTCGGGCGTGCATCGTTGTCATTGTTGTCACCGTCGTGCTCGTCTTCATCGAGCTCGTCGAACTCGTCGTCGATCATGACATCGCCCAGCTCACTGCCCGTCCAACGGATGTCGAGCTCACCGAGTGCCTGCGCCTGCTCGAAGGCGATAGCCGACTCCTTGAACAGCTCGAGCAGGGCCAGGAACCGGGCCACGATGACGAGGGTGCTGTCCGCGTCCGCGACGAGGCTGCGGAACGACACCTGTCCGCGCGCCCGGAGACGGGATACCATGATTGCGGCCTGCTCCCGGACACTGACCTGGGGGGCGTGGAGGTGCTCGAGCCCGACCGTGGGCGGTGCCTTGGGGGTCATGGCCCGGGCCGCGATCATGGCCAGCTGCTCCGGGGTCACGGTGAGGACGAGCTCGGGCAGCAGGTTCGCGAACTGCGGGTCCAGACCGGCCTGCCTCGCCGTGATCCGGCCGGCCGTGGCCATCCGCTCGTGGAATGTCTGGGCGATCTCCTTGTAGGCGCGATACTGCAGCAGGCGGGCGAAGAGCAGGTCACGCGCCTCGATGAGCGCGAGGTCCTCGTCGTCCTGCGGCCCTGACTGAGGCAGCAGGCGGGCGGCCTTGAGGTCGAGCAGCGTGGCGGCGATGAGGAGGAACTCAGAGGCCTGGCTGAGGTCCCAGTCGTTGTCGGCCGTCTGGGCCGCCTTGATGTGGGCCACGAAGTCGTCGGTCACCTTGGCGAGGGCGACCTCCGTGATGTCGAGCTTGTGCTTGCTGATGAGTCCGAGGAGCAGCTCGAACGGCCCGGAGAAGACGTCGAGGTGGACCTGGAACGGCGCCGCGGACCGGCGGGTGATGACCCCGCCGGGCACGGCTGTGTCGTCGACCGGTGGCCGGCCGACGGAGTCGAGCTCAGTCATCACGGTTCGCGCTTCAGGCGGCGCCGCCTCGGGCGATCAGCTCTCGGGCGAGCTGACGATAGGCCGCTGCACCGGAGTGGTCGGACGAGTACGACGTGATCGGCTCCGCCGCGAGGGTCGCATCCGGGAACTTGACGGTGCGGCTGATGACGGTGTGGAACACCTGCTCGCCGAAGTGGTTGACGACGGAGGCCACCACCTCGCGGCTGTGCAGGGTACGCGCGTCATACATGGTCGCGAGGATCCCGTCGACCTGCAGGCGCGGGTTGAGCCGATCGGTGATCTTGTCGATGGTGTCGATGAGCAGGGCGACGCCTCGCATCGCGAAGTACTCGCACTCGAGCGGGATGATCACCCCGTGTGAAGCGGTGAGCGCGTTGACGGTGAGCAGGCCGAGTGACGGTTGGCAGTCGATGAGCACGACGTCGTAGTCGTCCAGGACCGGGCGGAGGACGCGTCCGAGGACCTGCTCGCGAGCCACCTCACCGACGAGCTGGACCTCCGCGGCCGACAGGTCGATGTTGGCCGGGATGACGTCCAGATTGGGGGTCTGCGTCGGCCGGATGATGTCCCTCACGTCGTGCCCGGACTCGACGACGAGGTTGTAGATGGTGACGTCGAGCTCCTGCGCGTTGATCCCGAGGCCGACGGACAGGGCGCCCTGGGGGTCGAAGTCGACGGCCAGGACCTTCCGGCCGAGCTCGGCCAGCGCGGCGCCGAGGTTGATCGTGGTGGTCGTCTTGCCGACCCCGCCCTTCTGGTTGCACATCGCGATGATCCGCGCGGGCCCGTGGGTCGTCAGCGGTGGCGGCTCGGGGAAGTAGGGCAGCGGACGGCCGGTCGGGCCGATCTCACCGGCAGCCATCGACTCGACGACGGGCAGGTGCTGGGCTGTGCCGTGCTGGTGGTTGACGGAGCCGTTGGCACCCTCGGTGACCCTTGCCACGCCGGGACGCGCGAGGCGCTCGTCCTGCATGGTCTCGTGTGACTCGTCGTTCACCGGGTGTTCCACTCCGCTCGGTTGTGCCCTCGGCCGCGCGTTTCGGTCAGCCTCTCGCTGATCGTTTTCGACCTTATCAGCGGGCACGGGGGTGAGCCCCGGCATAGACCTCTCGCAATCGGTGTGTCGCGACTTGCGTATAGATCTGGGTCGTTGTCACGGATGCGTGGCCGAGCAGCTCCTGCACGACCCTGACGTCCGCTCCCCCGTCCAGCAGATGCGTCGCGAACGAGTGGCGCAGGGTGTGGGGCGAGACATGTTGCCGCAGATCCGCCCGTTCGGCCGCACGCTGCACCACCGCCCACGCGCTCTGTCGGGACAGGCGTCCCCCTCGTTGGTTGAGGAAGAGCGCCGGCCCACCGGTGCCGCGCTGCGCCAGTGCGGGCCGCCCCCGGACGAGGTAGCCATCGACCGCCTCCACCGCGAAGCGGCCGACCGGCACGATGCGCTCCTTGCCACCCTTGCCCAAGAGGCGCACGATGCCGATCTGTCCCGGACCGCCCGGGTCCACGTCGTCGACGTCGAGGCCGACCGCCTCGCTGATGCGCGCGCCCACCCCGTACAGCACCTCCAGCAGGGCGCGATCACGCAGGGAGTCGGGCGTGTCGCCCACGGAAGCCGCCGCGAGGAGGCGCTCGACGGCGTCGAGCGGGATGGCCTTGGGAAGGCGGCTCGGTGGTGATGGCGGTGCGACGTTGACCGCGGGGTCCGCGGGCACGGTCCCCTCGAGGGCGAGGAAACGGTGGAAGCCGCGCACGGCCACGAGCGTGCGCGCGGCGGACGAGGCGGCCAGGCCCCGTTCCCGCAGCGCGGCCAGGAAGTCGGCCACCTGCGCCTCGGTGACCGCTCCAGCCGTGTCGATGCCCCGCTCGCGGAGGTAGTGGCGATACATCCGCAGGTCCCGCTCGTAGGACTTGAGCGTGTTCTCCGAGGCGCCCCGCTCCACGCGGACGTGGTCGAGCCAGCCGCGGACCTCCCGGTCGAGCCGGGTGGTCTGCGGCGGTGCCGACTGTGCCGGATCCGTCAGGACAGCGCCTCGTCGAGCGTCGTCGATCCCATCCCGTGGGCCTCGGCGACCGGCGCGTAGGTGACGGCTCCCTCGTGCGTGTTGAGGCCCAGACCGAGGGCGTTGTCCCCCCGGAGCGCGTCCCTCCAGCCGAGGTTGGCCAGCTCGATGGCGTAGGGCAGGGTGACGTTGGTCAGTGCATAGGTGCTCGTGTGAGGGACCGCGCCAGGCATGTTCGCGACGCAGTAGAAGAGCGAGTCGTGCACCGGGTAGGTCGGGTTGGCGTGCGTCGTCGGCCGCGAGTCCTCGAAGCACCCGCCCTGGTCGATGGCGATGTCGACGAGGACCGAGCCGGGGTTCATCTGGGACACCTGCTCGTTGGTGACGAGACGCGGCGCACGGGCTCCTGGTACGAGGACGGCACCGATGACCATGTCGGCGTCGGCAATGGCCCGCTCGATCTCATAGGCGTTGGACGCGACCGTCTGGCAGTGGCCCTGGTAGACGAAGTCGGCGTGCCGCAGCTTGTTGATGTCGTTGTCGAGCAGCAGCACCTCCGCCTGCATGCCCAGGGCGATCGCCGCGGCGTTCATCCCGGCCACGCCGGCGCCGATGACGACGACCTTGGCGGCATACACCCCGGAGACGCCGCCCATGAGGATTCCGCGTCCACCCTCGGCACGCATGAGCGCCTGTGCGCCGACCTGCGGGGCGAGGCGTCCAGCCACCTCGGACATCGGGGCCAGCAGCGGCAGGCTCCGGTCCGGCAGCTCGACGGTCTCGTAGGCGATCGCGGTGACCTTGCGCGCGACGAGCTCTTCGGTGAGGGCCTTGTCGGCCGCGAGGTGCAGGTAGGTGAACAGCACCTGTCCCTCGCGCATCCGGGGGTACTCCTCGGCGATCGGCTCCTTCACCTTGAGGATGAGGTCCGCCGCCCCCCACACGTCGTCGGCGGTTCCGAGGATGGAGGCGCCGGCCGAGACATAGTCCTCGTTGAGGATCGAGGAGCCGCGCCCTGCGTCGCGCTCCACCAGGACGTCGTGCCCGTTGCGGACGAGCTCGTGCACGCCGGCGGGTGTGATGGCCACGCGGTACTCGTGGTTCTTGACCTCGCGTGGGATACCGACCTTCATGTGCGGTTGATCCTTCCGATCAAGGATGGGCCGCGGCGTCGTTGCCGCACCCCCGCGCCAGCGGGTCACACGGCGCGTTCCCACTGTAGTCACGCGGCGCCGCCGTGACGCGAGGACTCGGTACTCAATGGGTCCGCACGATGTGGCATCGTGCAACCAATGAACGCCCCCCGCCCCTCGCCCACCTCGCACTGGCGCCCCACGACGATCGGTGCCCTCGTTGCCGGCGGGATGATCGTCGTCTCGTTCCTGGTGGGTGCCCTGATCGAGCAGGGCGGTTTCCCGGCCTTGATCCTCGTCGGGCTGCCGAGCGTCATCGGCGGTGCTGTCGCGTTCACCCTGCCCCACCTGCGGCCTTATGCCGCAGGCTTTCTCGTGGCCTGGATCTCGGCGCTCGTCGTCGTCGGGGTCGTGTACCTCCTGCTGCTCGCGGCCCTCTCCGGCGTCGGGGCGTGACGCCAACACGTGTTCGTATGCCGCTGGGCTCGCTTTCGTCGCTAGGTTGAGTTCCGCTCCCAGCGCCTTTCGAAGGGGTCGTCGATGAAGCTCTATGCGGACACGCCGGGCCGACGGATGCGACAGGTGGCCGCAGACGGCTTCGTGCTCCTCTGGGTGGCGATCTGGGTGTGGGCCGCGCGTCAGGTCCACGACACGGTCGCCCTGCTCACCGCGCCGGCGAACTCCCTGACCTCAGCGGGAGATTCGGTCCACGGCGCATTGACCGGCGCCGGCGACCAGGCAGCCCGGATCCCGGTCGTCGGTCAGGACTTCGCGTCGTGGCTCGATCGGGCGGCGGGATCGGGCACGAGTCTGCGAGATGCCGGGACCAGCATGGCCTCGACGGTCGAGACGGTCGCCCTGTGGCTCGCGCTCGTGACGGCGCTGGTCCCGATCGTCATCGTTGCCGGTGTCTGGCTCTGGGTTCGGGTCCGGTTCGTGCGCGCCGCGACGACCGCCCAACGGTTCATCGACTCGAGCGATGACCTCGACCTCTTCGCCCTGCGGGCCCTCGCCAACCAGCCGCTGACGGCCCTCGCGAAGATCAGCGACGACCCCGCTGGTGCGTGGCGGCGGGGGGACCGGGAGGTCGTTCGAGCCCTCGCCACGCTCGAGCTGCACGACGAGGGGCTGCGCCCTCCTCCCACCAGCCTCACATCGATCGAGTGAACAGAAACGGGCCGATACGAACTGCACACTCGACGAAAGCTGCACGTTGTCCCCTCTCGCTCGAGTGTGCACTCCGCGCCGTCCCCGCGCGCTCGAGTGTGCACTCCGCGCCCCCCGTGAACCCCAACAGGCCGACGCGAACTGCACACTCGACGAAGGCTGCACCCTCGATCAGGTGCGGGTCACGATGGGGTGCAGGTCCTCGAGCGGCGGGGTCCAGCTGTCCGCCGCGGCGGGGACCTGCTCACCGCTGCGGATGTCCTTGACCTCGTCCCCCGACTCCGCTGCCCCGGGGAACCAGACGAACGGGATTCCGCGGCGCTCCGCGTAGCGGATCTGCTTGCCGAAGCGTGCCGCTGTCGGCGCCACCTCACACGGGATCCCGCGCGAGCGCAGTGCGGAAGCGATCGCGACCGACTCGTCGCGGGAGTCGTCGCGCGTCAAGGCCACGAGGACCGCGGCGGGCGTCGAGCGAGACGCGGTCACGAGGCCCTGTCCGATGAGCAGCCCGAGGATGCGCGAGACCCCGATGGAGATCCCGACGCCCGGATAGGTGGTGCGGCCATCGGAGGCGAGGGCGTCATAGCGGCCGCCGGAGCAGACCGACCCCCAGTCCTCGTTGCCCACGATCTGAGTCTCGTAGACGGTGCCGGTGTAGTAGTCGAGTCCGCGGGCGATGCGCAGGTCGGCGACGACGTTGCCCGGAGCGTGGGCCATCGCCGTGCGGATGACCGTCGCCAGGGACTCGAGCCCCTCCTCGAGCAGCGGGTGAGTGACGCCGAGCTCGCGCACTCGGTCCACGAAGCCGAGGTCCTCGGCGCGAATCGCGGCAAGCGCGAGGCACTGATCGGCCTGGTCACGGGTCGCGCCGGACTCGACAAGGAGGTCGGCCACCGTCTCGGAGCCCAGCCGGTCGAGCTTGTCGACGATGCGCAGGGTCGTCGTCACGTCGGACAGGCCGATGCCCTGGTAGAAGCCGTTCGGGATCTTGCGGTTGTTCACCTGGATGACGAAGTCGCCGACCGGGAACCGGCTGAAGACGTCCGCGATGACGAGGGGCATCTCGGCCTCGAAGTGCGGCGACAGCTCACCCACGTCGACGACGTCGATGTCGGCCTGGGTGAACTCGCGGTAACGGCCCTCCTGCGGCCGCTCGCCACGCCACGCCTTCTGGATCTGGTAGCGACGGAAGGGGAAGGTGAGCTTGCCTGCGTTCTCCAGCACGTAGCGGGCAAACGGCACGGTCAGGTCGAAGTGCAGACCCCATTTGGCCGCATCCGCATCATCGCCGGCCAGCCGGGAGACACCGTAGATCTCCTTGTCGGTGTCGCCGCCTTTGCCGAGGAGCCGGTCCACTGGCTCGATGGCGCGCGTCTCGATCGAGGAGAAGCCATGCAGCTCGAACGTCTCCCGGATGACGTCGAGGAAGCGCTGCTCGACAATGCGCTCCGACGGCAGGTACTCGGGGAACCCACTGATCGGGGTGACCTTGGCGGTGGTCGTCGTGGCGGGCTGCGGGTTGCTCACGCCGGCAAGTCTGTCAGGTACGGATTGGTGGCGCGTTCGTGGGCCATCGTCGTCGCGTGATAGTGACCCGGCAGCACAAGGGTCGTGTCCGGAAGCGGCAGGACGACGTCGCGCAGGCTGCGCATCATGGCGCCGTGGTCTCCACCGGGCAGGTCCGTGCGGCCGATGGACCCCGCGAACAGCACGTCCCCGCTGAGCATCGTCCGGTCCACCTCGACCTGGTCGCGGATTCCATCAGGCACAGCCGCGGTGCCGAACATGACCGACCCCTCGGTATGGCCCGGGGCGTGGAGCACCTCGAACTCCATGCCGCCAAGTCGCAGCCTGGCACGGTCCTTGATCTCGACGACGTTGGTCGGTTCCGCCCACCTGGCCTTGGAGCCGAACTGCTGCTCCAGCATGGCCACGAGACCAGGGTTGCTGTTGCCCAGGGGGTCGAC
The DNA here is from genome assembly GCF_040414665.1 of Intrasporangium sp. Classification (GTDB taxonomy): domain Bacteria; phylum Actinomycetota; class Actinomycetes; order Actinomycetales; family Dermatophilaceae; genus Intrasporangium. The sequence continues at coordinate 150,375 of NZ_JBEDUL010000064.1, read as the reverse complement.
GAGCCGGTACCGGTCATCGGTGTGGATGTAGGCAGCGGTGTCGGCGCCGCAGACCGCGGTCACGGACCAGACATGGTCAACGTGCCCATGCGTCAGCAGCACTGCCGCCGGCCGGAGGCGGTGGGTCGTCAGCACCTCCCGCAGCGTCTCCTCGACCCCGATCCCGGGGTCGACGATGACGCACTCCTCTCCGGCGGACGGTGCGAGCACGTAACAGTTCGTGTCGAACGCGAGGGCGGGGAAGGCGACGGTCAGCACGCTGGGAGCCTAACCGCGGCGTGCAAGCCGGCCCAGCGGCATACGGCAATCGTGGTCTGCTGTGAAAAGGTGGGAGTCGTCACGCACTCGTGACCCCATGATCACGACGAGCCGGACCACGGTCCCTAAAATGACCGAACGCCCGGGGTGATCCCCGTACGTTCGTTCGAGGAGAGGTTTGTGACCAAAGAGCAGGAACGCGCCCGCGCGCGCCGCCGCTACGAGAAGCAGGCGAAGAACCAGAAGACCCCCGTCGGAGCCTCGACACGGGACAAGCAGGTCTTCGGCGTCATCCTCGCGGTCATCGTCATCCTCGCCGCCGTGATCGCCCTTCCCCTGCTCCTCGGGAACGGCGATGGGACCGAGCCTGCTGCGCAGCCGACGAACGCGGCCACCACTCCTTCCAGCGGCAAGACCGGCGGCCTCGCGGCCGGGCAGAAGCTCGCCGCCGGCTGCACCGAGCCCCCGGCCCCCCAGACGAAGCCCAAGACCTTCACGGACGTCCCGAACAAGGCCACCGCTGCCGGCAAGACGTGGGTCGCGACGGTGAAGACCACCTGCGGCGATCTCACCTTCGAGCTGGACGGAACGAAGGCTCCCCAGACCGTTGCCTCCTTCCTGCACCTCGCCAAGGAGGGCTACTGGGCCCCCAGCCCCTGCCACCGCGTGACGAGCCAGGGCATCTTCGTCCTCCAGTGCGGTGACCCGACGGGCACCGGTTCGGGCGGCCCCGGGTACACCTTCGGCATCGAGAACGCTCCCGCCGACGGGATCTACCCGCAGGGCTCGCTGGCGATGGCTCGGACCCAGGATCCGAACAGCAACGGCGGCCAGTTCTTCATCACCTACCAGAAAACCCAGTTGCCGACCGAGGGGGGCGGCTACACGATCTTCGGGAAGGTCACCAAGGGACTCGACATCGTTGAGAAGATCGCAGCGAACAAGGCGCTTGACCCGAATCCCGCAGACGGAACGCCGGTCTCGCCGATCAGCATCCTCAGCGTGAGCGTCACGGAGAAGAAGGCATGAGCGAAACGAACGAGCCGCAACCGACCCAGCCCGACCCTGTTGCAGCGTCGGAGGCCGCCGAGCAGGCCGAGCCGATCTCCACCCAGCCCACCGAGGAAACCGCGCCGACTGCCTCGGAGGCCACCCCCGAAACTGCCTCGGAGGCCACCCCCGAAACCGCCTCCGAGGCCGCCGCGGAACCCTCAGTGGCTGCGCCGGCCCCGACCCCTGCCTCGATACCCAAGCCGAGTGCCGTCCCCACGCCAGCCGCGCTGGCGAAGTCTGCACCCCGTCCGACTGCGCCGGCTGCGCCTGCGCCGATCGCGACCGACCACTCCGCCTCTGCCGCCTTCGGCCGAGTCGACGACAACGGCACCGTGTTCGTCCGGACGAAGGAGGGCGAGAAGGAGGTCGGGTCGTATCCAGGGGCGACTGCGGACGAGGCGCTGGCCTACTTCGCGCGCAAGTACGACGAGCTGTATGCCTCGGCCGTGCTCCTCGAGCAGCGCTTGGCGCAGCCCGAGGTCCCGTCCAAGGACGTGGCGGATGCGCTCAAGGCCCTGACTACCCAGGTCAACGAGGCGAGTGTCGTCGGCGACCTCGAGGCCCTCGCCACACAGCTCGACACGATCCAGTCGGGCATCGCGGCCAAGCGCACCGTCGAGCAGCAGCACCGGGCCGAGGCCCGCGCCGCCGCTGCCGCAGAGCGTGAACGCATCGTCGCCGAGGCCGAGGGCATCGCGGCCCAGCCCGAGAACCGGATCCAGTGGAAGCAGAGCGGCGCCCGGATGCGCGAGCTGCTCGATGAATGGAAGTCCCATCAGCGCGCCGCGACCCGCCTCGATCGTGAGACCGAGACGGCGCTGTGGCAGCGCTTCAGTGCCGCTCGCAACCGGTTCGACAAGGCGCGCAGGACGCACTTCGCCACGCTCGACGCAACCCATGCCGAAGCCAAGGGAGCCAAGGAACGCCTGGTCGCCGAGGCGGAGAAGCTGTCCACGAGCACCGACTGGGCGGCGACGGCCGGCGCCTTCAAGCGCCTCATGGATGACTGGCGGCGGGCGGGCCGCGCGAGCCGGGCCGACGACGACCGTCTGTGGGAGCGCTTCAAGGCCGCACAGGACGCGTTCTTCGCGGCCAAGGACGCCGTCGTCGCGGCCGAGGAGCAGCAGTACCGCGGCAACCTCGCCGTGAAGGAGGGCCTGCTCGCCGAGGCAGAGGCGATCCTGCCGGTCACGGATCTCGACCGTGCCAAGGGGCAGCTACGAGTCATCCAGGACAAGTGGGACGCGGCGGGCAAGGTGCCTCGCGCCGACATGGACCGGATCGAGAAGGCCATCCGCCGGGTCGAGCAGGCCGTCCGGGACGCCGAGGACCGGAAGTGGCGATCGACCAACCCGGAGGCCGCGGCACGGGCCCAGGGCATGGTCGAGCAGCTCGAGAGGGCGGTTGCGGAGCTGCAGGACGACCTGGCCAGGGCGCAGGCGTCCGGCAATGCGGCAAAGATCAAGAAGGCCCAGGACGCTCTCGACGCCCGTCAGTCCTGGCTCGACCAGGCTCGCGCAGGGGTGCGGGAGTTCGGCGGCTGACTCAGACCTTTGCCCGGCCGCCGTTGACCCGGTAGACGTCGAAGACGCCGTCGATGCGGCGCACCGCCTTGATGACGTGGTCGAGGTGGGCGGGATCGGCCATCTCGAAAGTGAAGCGGGAGATCGCCACCCGGTCGCGTGAGGTCTGGACCGACGCCGACAGGATGTTGACGTGCTGGTCCGACAGGACCCGCGTCACGTCGCTGAGCAGCCGGTTGCGGTCGAGCGCCTCCACCTGGAGCTGGACGAGGAACACGCTCGCCGAGCTCGGCGCCCACTCGACGTCGATGAGACGCTCGGGGTTGGCGGTGAGCTGGGCGGCATTCGTGCAGTCGACGCGGTGCACCGACACGCCGCTCCCCCGGGTGACGAACCCGATGATCGGGTCGCCCGGCACCGGGGTACAGCACTTCGCCAGCTTGACCCAGACGTCCGCCGTCCCGACGACGACGACTCCCGGATCGCCGTCACGGCGTCGGCGCGCCGCGGCATGGGTTGGCACAGTGGCCTCGGCCAGGTCCTCGGTGGCACCCTCGACGCCGCCCATCGAGGCCACGACCTTGCCGACGACGTGCTGAGCCGACACGTGCCCCTCACCGACCGCTGCATAGAGCGCCTCGATGTCCTGGTAGCGCAGGTCGGTCGCAACTGCCGTCATGGACTCGTGGCTCATGAGGCGCTGAAGTGGCAGGTTCTGCTTGCGCATCGCCTTGGCGATGCTCTCCTTGCCGGCGTCGATCGCCTCCTCGCGGCGCTCCTTTGAGAACCAGGCCTTGATCTTGTTGCGGGCTCGGGCACTCTTGACGAAACCGAGCCAGTCACGGCTGGGACCGGCGCCGTCGGCCTTCGAGGTCAGCACCTCGACGACGTCGCCGTTCTCGAGCGTCGACTCGAGCGGGACGAGGCGCCCGTTGACGCGCGCCCCGATGCAGTGGTGCCCCACCTCCGTGTGCACGGCGTAGGCGAAGTCGACCGGCGTGCCGCCGACCGGCAGGGCGACGACCGAGCCCTTCGGCGTGAAGACGTAGACCTCGCTCGAGCCCATCTCGAAACGGAGTGCGTCGAGGAACTCGCCGGGGTCCTCCGTCTCCCGCTGCCAGTCGAGCAGCTGGCGCAGCCACGCCATGTCGTTCTGCGGCGCGCCCTCACCCGGCCTGGCTCCGCCGCCGGCCGACTGGTCCTTGTACTTCCAGTGCGCGGCGACGCCGTACTCTGCCCGCCGGTGCATCGTGTGGGTGCGGATCTGGATCTCGACCGGCTTGCCCTGCGGGCCGATCACGGTCGTGTGCAAGGACTGGTACATGTTGAACTTCGGCATTGCGATGTAGTCCTTGAACCGTCCAGGGACGGGATTCCACCTCGCGTGCAGTGCGCCGAGCGCCGCGTAGCAGTCACGCACCGTGTCGACCAGGACCCGGACCGCGACGAGGTCGTAGATGTCCTCGAAGTCGCGGCCTCGAACGATCATCTTCTGGTACACCGAGTAGTAGTGCTTGGGTCGGCCGGTGACCACGGCCTTGATCTTCGCCCCGGTGAGGTCCTCGGACACCTGCGCGCGGACTCCGGCGAGGTACTCCTCCCGGGCCGGCGCCCGCTCGGCGACGAGGCGGACGATCTCGTCGTAGACCTTCGGGTAGAGCGTCGCGAAGGAGAGGTCCTCGAGCTCCCACTTGATCGTGTTCATCCCGAGCCGGTGTGCGAGGGGGGCGTAGATCTCCAGCGTCTCGTTGGCCTTGCGCTTGGCCGACTCCGGACTGACGTACCGCCAGGTCCGGGCGTTGTGGAGTCGATCGGCGAGCTTGATGACGAGGACCCGGATGTCCCGCGCCATGGCGATGACCATCTTGCGGACCGTCTCCGCCTGGGCCGCCTCGCCGTAGGTGACCTTGTCGAGCTTGGTGACGCCGTCGACGAGCATCGCGATCTCGTCGCCGAAGTCGCGCCGCAGCTCGTCCAGGCCGTAGGAGGTGTCCTCGACCGTGTCGTGGAGCAGTGCCGCGGCCAAGGTCGGTGGGGTCATACCGAGCTCGGCGAGGATCTGGGTCACCGCGAGCGGATGCGTGATGTACGCGTCGCCACTCTTGCGCATCTGGCCCTCATGAGCGCGCTCCGCGGCGCCGTAGGCGCGCTCGATGATGGACAGGTCCGCCTTCGGATGGTTCTGCCGGACCGCGGTGAGCAGCGGCTCGAGGACGGGGTTGCCGGAGGTTCGGCTCGCGCCGAAACGAGCGAACCGAGCACGCACCCGTGACGGGGCGCTCAGCTCGCTGCGGACCTCCTCGCTCATGAACTGAGTCTAGGGTGCCGGTGCAAATCAGAGCGTCAGGATGGCGTTCACGTTCCGGTCGCCGAGACGCTTTCGGCCCTCGAGGAACGCGAGCTCGAGGACGACCTCGATGGCGGTCACGACGGCTCCGGCTCGCTCGACGAGAACCGCGGTCGCCTCTGCCGTGCCTCCGGTCGCGAGCACGTCGTCGATGATGAGGACGCGCTGGCCGGGCTGGAAGGCATCGGTGTGCACCTCGATCTCGGCGTGGCCGTACTCGAGCGCGTACGACTCGCGAATCGTCTCACCAGGCAGTTTGCCGGCCTTGCGGATCGGCACCATGCCGAGGCCGAGCTCGTACGCGACGGCAGCGCCAAGGATGAACCCGCGCGCCTCGATGCCGACGACCACGTCGACCCGCCCGACGTAGCGCTCGGCGATGTCCTGCACCAGCGCCTTCAGAGCGGGCCCGTCGGCGATGAGCGGCGTGAAGTCCTTGAAGAGGACTCCCGGTTTCGGGAAGTCGGGGATGTCGCGCAGGTGGGTGCGCACCAGCTCCGCGATCTCGCTCGGCGAGCCGTCCGGCGCGGGGTTCCCCACCGTCACCTCTTGGACTTCGGGGCCCGCTTGGGCTGGTTGCGCGGGCCGGCCTGGGCGTACTTGTGGACGGGACGCGCGGCCGCGCCGGCGGCCCCGGTCGTGTCGAGGCCCGTCGGGCGCCGGCCCACGGTCGAGTCCTCGCCCACTCCGTCCGCCCCAGCCCAGTCGGCTCCGACGGTCACGGGCACGTCGGCCGGGGCCTCGCCCACGCCGACGTCACGTGCCGCGTCGCGGGCGGCCTGCTTGGCGCCATGACGGGCGACGTATCGGTCGAGGTCGACGATCGCCGGTTCCTTGGAGCGCAGCTGCACGAGCATCGGCGTGGCGATGAAGATCGACGAGTACGCGCCGACACCGATGCCGATGAAGAGGGCGAGTGACAGGTCGAGCAGGGTGCCCGGCCCGAGCATGGTGAAGCCGACGAAGAGGATCGCGGCGATCGGCAGCAGCGCGACCACGGTGGTGTTGATCGACCGCACGAGGGTCTGGTTGACGGCCAGGTTGGCTGCGTCGGCATAGGTCATGCGCTTCGTCCGGAAGGCCTCCGCCGTGTTCTCGCGCACCTTGTCGAAGACGACGACCGTGTCGTAGAGCGAGTAGCCGAGGATGGTGAGGAACCCGATCATCGACGACGGCGTGATCTCGAAGCCGAACAGCGAGTAGATGCCGACGGTGATGACGAGGTCGTGCAGGAGCGCGGTCAGGCCTGCCACGGCCATCTTCCAGGTGCGGAAGTACAGGGCCAGGACGATGGTGACCAGGATCAGGAAGACGACCAGTCCCTGGATCGCCTGCTGACTGACCGAGGCTCCCCAGCTGGGACCGATGAGCGTGGAGCTCACGCTCGCCCGGTCGACGTCGAAGGTGTCCGCGAGTGCGGTGCGCGCGGCGTCCGTCTGGGCCTGGGCGGCCTCGGTCTGGACCCGGACGGTATTGCCGCCGACGATCGTCGTGGTCACCGAGCCCGGAATCCCGGCCTGCCCCACGGCGTCCTGCGCCTTCGCCTCGTAGTCCTGGGTGTTCGTCACCCCGAGCACCCGGAACTCCGAGCCACCGCGGAACTCGATGCCGAAGTTGAGCCCGTTCAGGAGCACGCCGGCCAGGGCCAGGCCGATCATCACGGCCGACAGGGAGTACCACAGCTTGCGGCGCTGAACGAAGGCGATCGATCGGCGTCCGGTGTAGAGATCGTTGCCGAACTGGGCGAAGTTGATCATGCCTGGGCCTTCCCCTCGGCGAGCCGCGAGGTGCGGGTGACAGTCGTCGTTGGGGCTGGTCCGAACTGACCGCGGCCCCGATAGCGCGGAGCCTCCTTGGCGCCGAGCCGCTCCGGGTCGAGGCCGGACCACTTGTGGCCGTGGCCGAAGAACTCGGTCCGGGCGAGCAGCTGGACCATCGGATGGGTGAACAGGACGACCACGGCGAGGTCGATCAGCGTCGTCAGGCCGAGCGTGAAGGCGAAGCCGCGAACGTTCGAGGACGCGAGCACGTACAGCACGATGGCGGCCAGCATGTTCACCGCGTCGGCGATGATGATGGTCCGCCGGGCCCGCTTCCACCCGGTCTCCACGGCAGCGACGAGCGGCCGTCCCTCACGCACTTCGTCACGGATGCGTTCGAAGTAGACGATGAAGCTGTCCGCGGTCACGCCGATCGCGACGATCGTGCCGGTCACTCCGGCCATCGTCAGTCGGAAGCCGTGGGTGGTGCCCAGGACGACGAGCGTCAGGTACGTCAACCCCGTTGCCACGACGAGCGACAGGACGGTGACCATGCCCAGGGCGCGGTACTGGAAGAGCGAGTACACGACGACGAGGAGCAGGCCGATGACGCCGGCCAGGAGTCCCAGGCGGAGCTGTTCCTCGCCGAGCTGGGGCGTGATGGTGTCGTTGGTCTGGAGGGCGAACGACATGGGCAGCGCACCGAACTTGAGCTGCTGGGCGAGCCGCTTGGCGGAGTCGAGCGTGAAGGACCCGGTGATCGACGCGCGTCCATCGGTGATGACTGCTCGAGCCTGCGGCGCGGTGATGACCCGCTTGTCGAGGACGACGGCGAACTGGTCGAGGGGCGGCTGGGACTGCTGGCCGACGAGTCGCCTGGTCACCTCGGCGAACTTTGCCCGGCCCGTGTCCTTGAAGGACAGCGCCACCTCGACGATCGAGGTCGGCTGCCCGTTCGGGCCAGGCTGGTAGCCGCTGGTCGCGTCCTGGATCTCGCTGCCGTCGATCTCGACCGGGCCGAGGACGTACTTGGTGGCGCCGTCCTCGCCACACGTGGCCATCGGCGCGTCCTTGAGGTCGGGCACCTCGTCGATGGCACCGGGCTGGTGACAGTTGAGCGCGACGTACTCCTTGGCCACCTTGGCGGCCGCCGCGTCGGCCTTCTTCTGGTCCCACCCGAGCGTGAGCAGGCCCTTGGATGCCTGGGAGGCGATGGATGCCTCGAGCTGGGCGTTGGTCGGCGGGGTGGGTGCCTCTGTGGCCGTGGCCGTGCCCGTGGGTGTGGCCGGCGTCGTCGCAGGCGGAGTTGTCGGTGCCGTCGTCGCGGCGCGCAGGGCGTCCGGAACGACGCCGTTGGCCGCCGTCGTCGGGGGCGCGGTCGCCGCTGTCTTTCCGGTGGTGCCGGTGGTCCCCGTAGGAGCGGGCGTGCCGGTCGTGCCACCGGGAGCAGGCGTCGTGGCGGTGCCGGAGGGCGGCGTGCCGGTCTCGACGTCCTGGACGAACACGGACCGGAACCGCAGCTGCGAGGGCTTGCGGATCGCCTCGAGCTGGTCCTGGCTCGGAGTGCCCGGGATGGCGACGACGATGTTGCGCCCGCCCTGCGTCGAGATCTCGCTCTCGGCGACGCCGTTGGCGTCGATGCGCTGGCGGATGATCTCGACAGCCCGGTCGAGCTGGCCGGGGTTGACCGCGGCGCCGCCCTCGGTGACCGGGGCGAGGACCATCTCGGTCCCGCCCTCGAGGTCGAGGCCGAGGCGCGGGGTCAGCTGCCCGCCGCCCCACTGGTGCAGCCCCGCGACGAGCAGGATGAGCCCGATGGCCAGGGCGAGCAGGGCGGACAGGCTCCGCAGAGCCGACTTCTTGGCGGAGCTACGAGCCACTTGAGCGCCTCACTGACCGGGGGCGGACGAGTCGTCCGTCTGCGTCCGGTTGATCGGTGGCGTCACATCGGCCTGCTTCATGGCCACGGCGCGCCGGTCGAAGCGCAGGATCATGCCCTCGGCCACCTCGATGTGGGCGCTGGCGTCGTCGAGATGACGGATCGTGCCGTAGATGCCCGACGAGGTCACGACCTCGTCGCCGACATTGAGCGAGGTGTTGAACTCGCGCATCCGCTTCGTCCGCCGGTTGGCACTCCAGAACATCCAGGCCAGCAGCAGGAGCGGCAGGGCGAGGATGACCAACGAGGATCCCCCGTTGCCGTTGTTCATATCAGGCTCAATCCTTCGACTTCTCGATCCGGGCAGCACGCGAACCGGTGGTGGTGCGGGCGACACGTCAACGTCCGGGGACACCGGATGGTGCCGCGGGAGCGGCGGAGGTGCCCGCAGGAGTCTACGTCCGACGTGCGGCTTTGTCAGACCGAGAGGTGGTCGTATGCCGCTGGGCCGGGTCACGTTTTGGCTGCGGTTTCGCCGTGGTCAGGTCTCGAAGCGTCCTCCGGCCAGGTCATCGAGCGGCAGCGTGGCCGCCCACAGCCCTTGGGTGTCGAGCGGGGGCGTGAGGCCGAGATGGGCCCAGGCGAGCGGCGAGGCGGCCCGCCCTCGTGGCGTCCGCAGCATGAAACCCTCCCGGACGAGGAACGGCTCGGCGACGGTCTCGACCGTGTCGGGCTCCTCCCCCACTGCCACCGCCAGGGTCGACAAGCCCACCGGCCCACCGGCGAACCGGCGGCAGAGTGCGTCGAGGACCGCCCGGTCGAGCCGGTCGAGACCACGCTCGTCCACGTCGAACAGCTCCAGCGCCTGACGAGCCGCGGCTTGCGTCACCCGGTCCTCCCCGTGGATCTGGGCCCAGTCGCGCACCCGGCGAAGCAGCCGGTTGGCGATCCGTGGTGTTCCCCTCGAGCGCATGGCGATCTCGACGATGCCGTCCTCGTCGGCGCCGAGGGCGAGCAGGCGCGCGGAGCGGTGCAGGATCGTGACGAGGTCGCTCGGCTCGTAGAAGTCGAGGTGGCCGGTGAAGCCGAAGCGGTCGCGCAGCGGGGCCGGCAGCAGGCCCGCCCGGGTCGTTGCCCCGACGACGGTGAACGGAGGCAGCTCGAGCGGGATCGCCGTGGCTCCGGGGCCCTTGCCGATGATGACGTCGACGCGGAAGTCCTCCATCGCCAGGTACAGCATCTCCTCCGCCGCCCGGGACATCCGGTGGATCTCGTCCAGGAAGAGCACCTCCCCCTCCGCCAGGGACGAGAGCACGGAGGCCAGGTCCCCGGCGTGCTGGATCGCCGGTCCCGACGTGATCCGGATCGGCTGCTCGAGCTCGCTGGCGACGATCATCGCGAGGGTCGTCTTGCCCAGCCCCGGAGGACCGGAGAGAAGCACGTGGTCGGGCGCCGTGCCGCGCCGCTTGGCAGCCTTGAGGACGAGGCCGAGCTGCTCGCGCACGCGGGTCTGGCCGGGAAAGTCATCGAGCCGCCTCGGACGGAGCGCCGCCTCGACCTGTCGTTCGTCGGAGTCACTGCCGGCATCGACGATGCGCGCGGTCGCGTCGTACGACTGGTCCCAGGCCTGCTCGTCGACGCTCATCGACCGAGCTCCTGCAGGGCCGCGCGCAGCATGGCCGAGACGCTCGCACCGTCGGCGGCCTGCGGCGCAACGCGGTCGAGCGCCTCGTCCGCCTGCCGGGCGGTCCAGCCGAGACCGACCAGCGCCTCCCGCACCTGCTCACGCCATTGATCGCCGGTGGTCCGCTGGACCACGAGTCCGGGCTCGTCAGCCGAGCCCCCCAGCGCACCCAGCTTGTCGCGCAGCTCGAGCACCAGCCGCTCGGCGCCCTTCTTGCCGATTCCCGGGACCTTCGTCAGCGCCGCAAGGTCGCCGGCGCCGAGCGCCCGGCGCACGGACACCGGGTCGTGCACGGCGAGCAGGGCCAACGCCAGGCGGGGCCCCACGCCGGACACTGTCTGGACCGTCTCGAAGACGTGCTTCTCGTCCTCGGTCGCGAACCCGTAGAGAGTGAGCGAGTCCTCGCGGACGACGAGGCTGGTCTCGAGCTCGGCGGCCTGGCCCACCCGCACGGAAGCGGCGGTCGCCGGCGTCGTGTGGACGAGCATGCCGACGCCTCCGACGCCGAGGACGACAGAGTCGAGGCCGGCCTTGAGGACGGTTCCGGACAGTGAGGCGATCATCGTCGGGATGCTCCAGCGGTCGTTGGTCGGCGGTAGCGAGTGGGAGCCGTCCGGGCGTGCGCCTCGGCGGCCTGGGCCAGGCGGCTCTGCGTGCCGCCGCGCCAGACGTGGCAGATCGCGAGGGCGAGCGCGTCGGCCGCATCTGCGGGCTTCGGGGCCCGGTCGAGGCCGAGCAGGTGGGTCACCATGGCCGTGACCTGGCGCTTGTCGGCGCGGCCGCTGCCGCTCACGGCGGCCTTGACCTCGGTCGGAGTGTGCAGGGCGATCGGGAGCCCGCGCCGCTCGGCGAGCATCATGACGATCCCCGTGCACTGCGCGGTGCCCATCACGGTGGAGACGTTGGTGTCCGCGAACACCCGCTCGATGGCCACGGCCTCGGGCCGGTGCCGGTCGAACCAGCGGCGCAGCTCGTCCTCCAGCGCGACGAGCCGCCTCGGGGTCGGGTCACGGGGCGGAGTGCGGATCACGCCGACGTCGACGAGCGAGAGCCGCCTTCCGGGCTGCCCCTCGACGACCCCGACACCGCACCGAGTCAGGCCCGGGTCCACTGCGAGGACGCGCACGACCCACCTCCTGACTCGATCTGAGAACCTGACCGAACACGTGTTCGGCTCAACCGTAACGGTCCCGGCGACCGGAGACGTGGAAGGCGCGCCGAAGGGTCGTGCTGCCGAGCGCGCGTCACCGCGAGACCGAGCCCAGCGGCATACGGCCTACTCCTCGTCGTCGAGCGCCGCCAGCACGTCGTCGGGGATGTCGCCGTTGGCGTAGACGTTCTGCACGTCGTCGCTGTCCTCGAGGGCGTCGATGACGCGGATCATCTTCTTGGCGCCGTCGAGGTCGAGTGGGACCTGGAGGTTGGGCACCCACGACGCCTCGGCGGAGTCGTAGTCGATCCCGGCCTCCTGGAGGGCCTGACGCACCGCGACGAAGTCGCTCGCCTCGGAGACGATCTCCCAGGTGTCGCCGTTGTCGTTGACCTCCTCGGCACCCGCGTCGAGGACGACCTCGAGGACAGAGTCCTCCGAGACGTCGCCGGATGACCCGTCCTTCGGGACGATGACGACGCCCTTGCGGTGGAAGACGTACGCGACCGAGCCGGGGTCGGCGAGCTGGCCGCCATTGCGCGTCAGCGCGGTGCGGACCTCGGCTGCCGCCCGGTTGCGGTTGTCCGTGAGGCACTCGATGAGCAGGGCGACCCCGCCGGGCGCATAGCCCTCGTAGGTGATCGGCTGCCAGTCTGCGGCGCCGGCCTCGGCGCCGGAGCCCCGCTTGACCGCACGGTCGATGTTGTCGTTGGGGACGGAGGTCTTCTTGGCCTTCTGGATGGCGTCGTAGAGCGTCGGGTTGCCGGCCGGGTCGCCGCCGCCCTGGCGGGCCGCGACCTCGATGTTCTTGATGAGCTTCGCGAAGAGCTTGCCGCGCTTGGCGTCGATCGCAGCCTTCTTGTGCTTCGTGGTGGCCCATTTGGAGTGGCCGCTCATGCAGACTCCCTCGCGTTCTCGACGATCCGGACGAATTCGGCGTGGATGCGGCGGTCCCCACCCACCTCGGGATGGAACGACGTCGCCACGAGATTGCCCTGCCGAACCGCGACGATCCTACCCGCGGCCGGCCCCTCCCCCACCCGGGCGAGGACCTCGACTCCCTCGCCTGCCTCATCGACCCATGGTGCGCGGATGAAGACCGCGTGAACCGGTTCGTCGAGCCCCGCATAGCGGAGGTCGGTCTCGAACGAGTCGACCTGGCGGCCGAAGGCGTTGCGTCGCACCGTCATGTCGATGCCGCCGAGCGTCTGCTGATCGGCCCGTGCGTCGGCGATGCGGTCGGCGAGCATGATCATCCCTGCGCAGGACCCGAGGACGGGCAGGCCGTCGGCGATCCGCTTGCGCAGCGGCTCCTGCAGCTCGAAGGCCCGGACGAGCTTGTCCATGACCGTCGACTCCCCGCCGGGGATCACGAGGGCGTCGATCTGTTCGACCTCCCCGGGACGGCGGACGGTGACGACCTCGGCGCCGAGCGCGGTGAGGGCGGCGGCGTGCTCGCGCACGTCGCCCTGGACGGCGAGGACGCCGATGGTGATCTTCACAAACCCCAGATCGTATGCCGCTGGGCTCGCCGCGCGTGAACCGGCTCCTGCCGCTCGCGGTACGTTGCCACCATGTCCGACGACGTCATCGACGACCTCCTCGCCCGGGCCAGCGACCTCGACGCGCGTTCGCCGCTGAGCGGTACACGTGAGCGGTTCGTGCTGCCCGACGGGGTCATCTACCTCGACGGCAACTCGCTCGGCGCCCTGCCGCGGACGGTGGGTCCGGTGCTGGCCCGCGTGGTCGAGCACGAGTGGGGCGACCGCCTGATCCGGTCATGGAACGAGGCGGACTGGTGGGGCGCGCAGACCAGGGTCGGCGACCGTATCGGCCGGCTCGTCGGGGCCGCCGCGGGCCAGATCGTGGTCACCGACTCGACGTCGGTCAACCTCTACAAGGCGATCGTCGGGGCAGCGCGGCTGCGGCCGGGGCGCCGGGTCGTGCTCACGGATCCGGCGTCGTTTCCCACCGATCTCTATCTCGCGGAGGCGGCTGCCCGGGTCGAGGGTCTGGAGGTCCGCCGTGTCTCCCCCGCCGACGCTCCGCAGGCCATCGCCGCGCTCGGCCCGGACCTGGCGGTCGCCGCCTACTCGAGCGTGGACTATGCCACCGGCGAGCTGTGGGACCTCGAGCGGATCACCTCGGCTGCCCACGACGTCGGGGCCCTGGCCTGCTGGGACCTCTGCCACTCCGCCGGCGCCGTCGACGTGCGGCTCGACGCCGGCGGCGCCGACGTGGCCGTCGGCTGCGGCTACAAGTACCTCAACGGCGGTCCCGGTGCCCCCTCGTTCATCTACGTGGCCGCGCGTCATCAGGACGCCTTCGACCAGCCGCTCACCGGCTGGTTCGGGCACGCGAACCCATTCGAGATGGCCCGCGAGTACGTCCCCGCATCCGGCATCGACCGACTTCGCGTGGGGACCCCGCCGATGCTGTCCGTGCTGGCCCTGGAGGCGGCGCTCGAGGCGTTCGACGGCCTGTCCATGGCCGACGTGCGGGCGCAGTCCCTCTCGCTGACCTCGATCTTCCGCGAGGCCGTTGCCACGCTGGGCGTCGGCCTGGCGCTGGCGACCCCGGCCGCGGATCGGCAGCGAGGGTCACAGGTGTCGCTCCGCCATCCCGAGGCCTTCGCCGTGGTCCAGGCGCTGATCGCTCGGGGCGTCATCGGCGACTACCGGGAGCCCGACATCGTCCGGCTCGGTTTCGCACCGCTCTACGTGACGCACGTCGACGCGGTCACTGCCGCGCAGCAGCTCAATGAGGTCCTCGACAGCCGCGAGCACGAGCGGCCCGAGTTCGCCACCCGGCACGCCGTCACGTGATCCGCCCGACCCCGTCGCCCGTTTCGTTCGATTGCTCACGTTCCTGCCACGGCACACGGGGCCCTTGACACGATGGGACCCATTGAGGGAGAGGGAGAACCATGAAGCTTCAGACCCTGCTGAGGGAGTCCGAGGAGAGCATTCTGGACGAGGCGTTCTCGGACCTGCAGCGCTCACACGTGCACCACTACGAGAAGGCTGGTGAGACGTTCACCCGCGAGCGTCTGGCCAACCTGTTCGACCTCGTCGTCACCGCGATCGAGTCCCGCAGTCTGACCTCGCTCAGCGCCTATGCGGATCGCATCGCGGCCGAGCGGTTCGACGCCGGCTTCGACATCTCCGAGGTGCAGATGGCCTTCAACTCGCTCGAGGAGGCGATGTGGCGACGCGTGGTGGCCGCCGAGCCGCCGAGCGAGCTCGCTGAGGCCATCGGGTTGCTCAGCACGGTCCTCGGCTTCGGCAAGGACACCGTGGCCCGAAAGTACGTGTCGCTCGCCTCCCAGAAGCACGTCCCCTCGCTCGACCTCACGGCCCTCTTCGCCGGCACCGAGGCGGCCGGGACGCCGAGCGAGTAGGCATCGCCCGAATGAGCCCGGCGCAGCCCGCCGGGCTCGTCTCGCTCATGGGCTCCATTGCCCGGCAATCAGGTTCGTCGTCCACAGGCCCGAAATCCCCTTGACACTGACTCGAATATTTGTTCGAATTGGCGTAGCGACGCGCTCACAGGGAACTCCAGCGGAAGGAGGGCGCTCGTGCCGTACATGGACGCTGAGGCCGCCCTCGTCCAACGGTTCGCCGACCTGATCGAGGGCCTGCCCGGGAGTCTCTGCGAGGACCCGTCAGAGGTCTGGCACGAGCGGGTCCTGGCCAGGCAGCTCGCCGAGGCCGCCGCCCTGCCCGACCCGTTCGAGGCGCTCGACGTGCTCGACTGGCTTCGCACCAGTCGAGGCGCTCCCATGACCTGCACTCCGGCCGGAGCCGCTACCACGAGCGTCAGCGGCGACACCAGCGACACCAGCGAAATCGACCACGTGAGCGAGCGGCTGCAGGAGCAGGCCGACGGGCTCCTGGCCCGGATCGAGGACCTGGAGGCGGAGCGGGCCAGATTGGACGGACGGATCGTCGACGCCTATGGGGACTTCCGCGCGGTCGTCGCCGAGCAGGTCGCGCACCTCGAGGGGGAGTTCAGCCCGGGGCTGGTCAGCAGGCGGCGGCGCGAGACCGCGACGGAGCGGGCCGTGAACGTCGATGTGGCCGCGGTAGACGAGATCACCACCATGACCGCGGTGCCCGCTGGGGAGGCCGGCCGCCGGATGCGGCTGGCCGTGGACGCGATCCGGTACGCCCCGCTGCGAGACCGGCTGGCCGCCGGGTCCGTGTCGCTGCAGCACGCTGCGTTGATCGCGGACGAGGTGTCCGCCCTGGCGCACGCCGAGGGCTGGGACGAGGCCGACCACGACGAGCTCCTCACGGTGGTGGTGGAGCGGGTGCTCGCGCCAATGCCCGACGGGCACCGGCCCACCCATCCGCAGATCCGGCAGCGGCTGACCCGGGCACTGAAGGCGTTGCACGACCCTGCCGCGGCGAAGGCGCGCCGGGAAAGGGCGGCGACGCGGCGCCGGCTCACGGCCGAGCTGACCGAGGACGGGATGGGGGTTCTGGCCCTGCACCTGCCAGCCGAGCAGGTCGTCGCGGTCGCAGACCGGATCGAGCAGCTGGCGCGGTCGATGCGTCAGGCTGGAGACGACCGGAACCTCGATCAGCTGCGCGCGGACCTGGCCGCGGAGGCGCTGCTTCGGCACCGGTACGGCCCCTGCCCCATCCACGAGACGACGGTGGAGGCGGTGCCCCCTGGGCAGACGGCTGAGCGGCCGGCTGAGCACGGCGTGTGTGGCTGCGCTCCGGTGGCCCCGGCGGCGTCGGTGTGGGTCGTGGTCCCCTTCGAGGTCGCCGCCGGGCTCTCGGACGCGCCGTGCGAACTGCCCGGGCATGGCTGGGTCAGCGCCGAGCATGCCCGCCAGATCATCGCCGCGCCGGGGTCGGTGTGGCGGTGGCTGGCCGTGGACCACCTGACCGGGCGGGCGCTCGAGCTGGGCACGGACAGGTACCGGCCGACCCCGGCGATGATCGAGCAGGTCCGGGCCCTGGACGGGCACTGTCGCGGGCCCGGCTGCACGGTCGACGCACGGCGGTGCGACATCGACCATCACACCGCCTGGCCGGAAGGTTCAACGGTCGTGGGCAATCTGGGTCCACTCGACCGGCGCCGGCACCACCAGCCCAAGACCGCCGGACTGACCTCGTGCCAGCCGGTCGGCGACCCGGCCCAGCGCGGTCTGCGCTGGCGGACATTGACGGGGCGGGACTACGTCACCTACCCGAAGTCGTGGACCGAGGCACTGCGAGACCCGGACCCGCCAGCCCCGCCCTCACCATCCCCGCCGGGGGACGAGCCGCCGCCCTTCTGATGGAGTGACCCAGCCACCCGCAGAGGTGTGCCGCCGGGCTCAGCGAGCCCAGCGGCATACGGCGTGGTTGTGGTGGCTGTTCACCAGCCTCGCTCGGCGAGCCGGTGCGGCTGCGGGATCTCGTCCACGTTGATGCCGACCATGGCCTCGCCGAGGCCGCGCGAGACCTTGGCGATGACGTCGGGGTCGTCGTAGAACGTCGTGGCCTTGACGATCGCCTCCGCACGCTGTGCCGGGTTGCCGGACTTGAAGATCCCGGACCCGACGAAGACACCCTCGGCGCCGAGCTGCATCATCATCGCCGCGTCGGCCGGGGTGGCGATGCCACCGGCGGTGAAGAGCACCACGGGCAGCTTGCCGTTGCGGGCGACCTCAGCGACGAGCTCGTAGGGAGCCTGGAGCTCCTTGGCGGCGACGTAGAGCTCGTCCTCGGGGAGGTTCTGGAGGCGGCGGATCTCGGCGCGGATCTGGCGCATGTGAGTCGTCGCGTTGGACACGTCTCCGGTGCCGGCCTCGCCCTTGGAGCGGATCATGGCCGCGCCCTCGGTGATCCGGCGAAGCGCCTCGCCCAGGTTGGTCGCCCCGCAGACGAAGGGGACGGTGAACTTCCACTTGTCGATGTGGTTGGCGTAGTCGGCCGGGGTGAGGACCTCGGACTCGTCGATGTAGTCGACGCCGAGGCTCTGGAGGACCTGCGCCTCGACGAAGTGTCCGATCCGGGCCTTCGCCATGACGGGGATCGACACGGTGGAGATGATGCCGTCGATCATGTCGGGGTCGCTCATCCGGGAAACCCCGCCCTGGGCGCGGATGTCCGCGGGAACGCGCTCGAGCGCCATGACCGCGACGGCCCCGGCGTCCTGGGCGATCTTGGCCTGCTCGGGCGTCACGACGTCCATGATGACGCCGCCCTTGAGCATCTCGGCCATGCCCCGCTTGACGGGGGTGGTGCCGGTGCCGGTCTCGGGCTGGGGGTGAGACTGGGTCTCAGGAGTGGTCACGCTGGTCCTGCTTTCCGTGCTCGGTTGATGCTAAGAATCGTAGGCCCATCCGAGGGGTCCCTCGACCTCGCCGGTTCGCCGCGGACCAGGGAACGGAGATCAGGCGGCCAGGCCGGGCGGCAGCTCGTCGTCAAACTCCACGGTCAGCGGCATGGGCGTGTGGCCGGCCAGGCGGAACAGCCGCACGGCCCATTTGCGCCGCACTCGTCGGACGTCGGTGACCGCGTCGTTGTGGAACCGCCTCGCGAGCGAGACCCTGGTGCAGGTCGAGCGGAGCCGGTCCAAGTGGTCGACCCCGAGCGGACCGGCCTCGCGGATCTTCGCGCACGTGGGCTCGGTGATCGAGTGGTGCAAGGCCTCGGTCAGGTCGTTCTCGACGACCTCGCGGATCTCGCCGTGCTCGCCCGGGTTCTCCAACGACTCGGCCGATGCGGTGGCCAGGATGAGCGACGTCGCGCCGTCGAGCAAACCGCTGTTGGCGAGCTCGAGCGACGCCTCGGCTCGCCTGACGAGCTGGGCGTCAAGAGCCGCCAAGGTGCCCGTGAGCCTGACGTGGAGCCGGTCGAGCCGGGCCGCCGTGTAGGTGAGGTACCAGGCGATGATAACGAGGACGAACAGAACCGCGAAGACCCACGAGAGGAGCTCGCTCATCGGGCACCCCCGCGCAGGAAGCGGTTCCACCGCGATGGCGGCTCCGTTTGCGCCGCGAGCCGGCCCTCGATCACCGTCTCGTAGACCGCGCGGATCTGGTCGGCCACGACCGACCAGTCGAAGCGATGCGCCCGCTGCTGGCCCCGGGCGGCGAGGTCCCGACGACGCTCGGGCTCCTCGAGCAGACCGATGAGCTGGCGGGCGAGGTCGGCCGGGTCCTCGTTGCGGAACATCGCACCGACGGCGCCCCCGTCGAGGACCCGGGAGAACGCCGAGAGGTCACTGGCCAGGACGCAGGCGCCGGACGCCATCGCCTCGATGAGGATGATCCCGAAGCTCTCGCCGCCGGTGTTCGGCGCGACATAGAGGTCGACCGAGGAGAGCAGCGACGCCTTCTCCTCGTCGGAGACCGCCCCGAGGAACTCCGCAGCCTCACGCACGTCAGGCGGCCATGCTCCCGTGATCTCCCCCGGGTTCCCGGGGCCGGCGACGAGCAGCCGCAGCCCCGGCACCTGCTCGAGCACGGTCGGCAGGGCGGCCGCCAGGACAGGTAGTCCCTTTCGTGGCTCGGCCATCCGTCCGAGGAAGGCGATCGTCGGCCGATCCGCGGTGCCCGTCCACGCCGGTCGATGCAGCGCGCCGGCGAAGCGGTCCACGTAGACCCCGTTGGGGATGACGACCGCGTCTCCACCGACGTGCGTCGTCACGGTTCGGCGGGCGTCCTCGCTCACGGCGATCCGGGCCGAGATCTTCTCCAGGTAGGGGCGGACGATCGGATAGGCCGTCTGCATCGTGCGAGACCGGAGCATCGAGGTGTGAAACGTCCCGACGATCGGCCCGTCGGCCGCCATGAGGGCGAGGACGCTGACACTCGGGGACATCGGCTCGTGGATGTGGAGGACGTCGAACCTGCCGTGGTCGAGCCACCGGCCCACCTTGGCCGCCGTGACCGGACCGAAGGCCAGTCGTGCCACGGAGCCGTTGAACCGGACGGCGGTGGCGCGACCGGCCGACACGACGTAGTCGGGCAGCGCAGTCTCGCTGTCGGCCGGCGCCAGCACCGACACTTCGTCGCCCTCGCCGATGAAGTGCTCGGCCAGGTCACGGACGTGGAACTGCACCCCGCCGGGAACGTCGAACGAGTACGGACAGACGATGCCGATCCTCATGGGCGAGCGCACCGGACCCGGGTCATGAGAGGTCCTCGACGAAGACCCGCTGGAGCATGTGCCAGCTCGACGTGTGCTGGCGAATCGTCACGGACAGGTGGTCGGCGCACTGCTGAATCAGGTCCTGGGCCTTGGCGGCCGTGGGGCCGTCCACTCGAGGATGGAGCCGTTCGCTGAACTCGATGACCGTCCGGTAGCCGCCGAGACCGTGGCCCTTGGGCGCGGGCTCGTAGTGGATCGCCGCGCAGTACAGCGGCGCCCCGGTGAGCAGGGAGAGGACCGCAGGCCCCTTGGCCATCCTCGCCGGGTGGCCGACGAGGTCCACCTCGACGCCGTTGCTGGTCAGGTCGCGGTCGCTCGCCAGGGCGATGAGCCGGCCACCGGCGCGCGCGGCCTGTACGAGCGCGGCGAAGGGGTCGTCGCCGCCAGTCAGCGGGATGATGTCCATGTCGATGGCGTTGCGGAAGGCGACGAACTCCTGGAAGACCTCCTCGGGCTTGAGCCGCTCAGCCACCGTCGTCACCGGCGCCAGGGTGCCCGCGGCCCACGCCGCCGCGAGGTCGAAGTTGCCGAGGTGGCCGACGAAGACGACGGCCGTCTCTCCCTTCTCGGTGAACAGGCGCGGCCCGTCCGCGCCACGACTGACGACGGCACGGTCGATCTGCTCCCTGCTGAGGGAAGGCAGTCGGAACGCCTCGCAGTAGTAGCGCATGTAGGAGCGCATCCCGGCTCGCACGAGGGAGTCGAGCGATGCCTCGTCGAGCTCCGGACGTGCCTTCTGGTAGTTCGCGCGGAGCCGCTCGACCCGTCTGCCGCCACGGCGCACGGCGACGTCGGCAATCCGGTTGAACAGCCCGTAGGCGACCGGCTCCGGGAGCCCGCGCAGCGCCCGCCAGCCGAGCTTGAAGCCGGCGACGGTGAGCTGGTCCCTGAGGTCGCGGGTCGCGATGGCAGCGTCAGAAGTGCCTCGCACCTGGGTCAATGGTTGACCTCGCCGGCTGCGAGGGCCTGCGAGCGCACCGTCATGATGCGTTGCACGACCGTGACGAAGCTGGCCACTGCGAGCAGGGCGAGGACCACACCGAGCAGGAGCGTCGAGTCGAACAGGTCCGCGAAGAACGTTGCGACGAGCACGGCCACCAGCCGATCGGCGCGCTCGGCGATGCCGACCGAGGCGGTGAACCCAAGGCCCTCGGCCCGTGCCCGCGCGTAGGAGACGACGCTGCCGAGGATGAGGCATGCGAGCGAGAGCCCGGCCATGACGCTGTTGTCCCCCATCCCGGCGTAGTAGAGCACCAGGCCGCCGAAGATCGCCGCGTCACCGATGCGGTCGAGGGTCGAGTCGAGGTA
Source organism: Intrasporangium sp. (assembly GCF_040414665.1). GTDB lineage: Bacteria > Actinomycetota > Actinomycetes > Actinomycetales > Dermatophilaceae > Intrasporangium. The sequence goes on along the minus strand of NZ_JBEDUL010000064.1, from coordinate 129,257 downwards.
CGCGCCCCATTTCGTCGAGCCCCCTGACTGGCGGGCCATGATGCCGTCGACCGTGTCCGAGAAGACGAAGGCGGTGATGACGAGCACGCCGACCCACAGCTCGCCGCGCGGGAAGAAGTAGAGGGCGCCCGCGCTGACTCCGACCGTGCCCACAACGGTCACGATGTCCGCGCTGACGCCGATCTTGAGCAGGAGGCGGGCGATCGGACCGAGGATCTTCGTGACGGTCGCACGGAGGAATCTGTCGAGCATAGTGGGGCCAGCCTACTGACCTGACAGGTCAGCCTGCTGCAGCGTCAGGTGGGTGGCCACGCAGCGACGACCCGCTGGCGAGTGTCCTCGAGGAGCACAGGGAGCGCCTTCGTCTGGCCGACGATCGGCAGGAAGTTCGAGTCGCCTCCCCACCGCGGCACGATGTGCTGGTGCAGGTGGGCGGCGACGCCGGCCCCGGCGACGGCACCCTGGTTCATGCCCAGGTTGAAGCCGTGTGGCCCCGAGGCTGCTTCGAGAGCCCGGATCGCGTCCTTGGTCAGTGCGGTGAACTCCTCCGTCTCCTCGTCGGTGAGGTCGACGTAGAGAGAGACGTGGCGGTACGGGCAGACGAGCAGATGGCCCGGGTTGTACGGGAACAGGTTCATCACGACGTAGCAGTGGGTCCCCCGGTGGACGATGAGCCCCTCGTCGTCGCTCTTGTCCGGAGCGGTGCAGAAGGGGCAGCCGGAGCCCGGCTCGTCGGTCGGCCTGTCACCGACGATGTAGGCCATCCGGTGGGGCGTCCACAGTCGCTGGAATCCGTCGTCGACGTGCGCGAAGTCGGCGTGGTCCTCGAGCCGGGCATGCTGGGCATCGACGGCAGGGCTGACCGCTGGGCCGGTCTCCGAGGCTCCACTGTCGCTCCCCTGATCCGTCATGGCCCGCATCCTATGTCGAGCCGGTTCCGCCCTGGCGGGCGTGTCGATTTGAGGCCTGAGGGGACGAGCGGGTTCAATAGCGGTGGCCCTGCCGTGTGTGAGACGGCGGGGCCAACCTGTCTTGCGTATGCCGCTGGGCCGGCTTCCGCTCGCCCGGACGCGACGCGGCCCCGTGGGTGTGAGAGCCACGGGGCCGGGCATCGGTGGCCTTCCCCAGATGGGAAGGTGAAGGCCCGGGAAGTATGAGTTCCCGGGCCTTCTCTCTCACTCACCGAGGTGAGGAAGAGGCCGATCCGCCGAAGCGGTTCGGTAGTTCTGTTGTAGCCCCGCGGCGTGGTGTTTGCAAGGGGTTCGCCGAAAGTTTGTCGGCAGAGCTCCCGACTCACGGCGTGTCGCCGAGACACGCCGACAAGCGCCGCCCGGGCGGACGCGCTAGACCTGAGCGCGCGACTCGATCGCCGTCAGGATCTCCGCGACTGCGTCGTCGATCGGCACGCCGTTCTTCTGCGAACCGTCCCGATAGCGGAATGACACCGCACCGGCAGCGCGGTCGTCCTCCCCTGCGATGAGCACGTACGGCACCTTCGACTTCGATGCGTTGCGGATCTTCTTCGGGAAGCGATCATCGCTCGCATCCAACTCGACGCGAACTCCCTTGCGGCGCAGCCGGTCCAGCACCTCGCCGAGGTAGTCGGCGAACTCGTCCGCCACCGGTACACCGAGCACCTGGACCGGCGAGAGCCACACCGGGAACGCGCCGGCGTAGTGCTCGACGAGCACCCCGAGGAACCGCTCGATCGAGCCGAACTTGGCCGAGTGGATCATCACCGGCTGCTGGCGCGACCCGTCCGCTGCCTGGTACTCGAGGCCGAACCGCTCGGGCTGGTTGAAGTCGTACTGGATCGTCGACATCTGCCAGGTGCGGCCGATCGCGTCCCGGGCCTGGACGGAGATCTTCGGGCCGTAGAAGGCGGCCCCGCCGGGGTCGGCGACGAGCTCGAGACCGGAAGCCGTCGCGACGTCCTCGAGCACCGCGGTCGCGACCTCCCACTGCTCGTCGGAGCCGATGAACTTCGAGGACTTCTCCCCCTCCGTGTCGCGGGTCGACAGCTCGAGGTAGAAGTCCTCGAGGCCGAAGTCACGCAGCAGCGACAGGACGAAGTCGAGCAGGTGCTTGATCTCTGCGGGCGCCTGCTCGGGCGTGACGTAGGAGTGCGAGTCGTCCTGCGTCATCCCGCGCACCCGAGTGAGGCCGTGCACGACCCCCGACTTCTCGTAGCGGTAGACCGACCCGAACTCGAAGAACCGAAGCGGCAGCTCGCGGTACGACCGCCCTCGGGACTGGTAGATGAGGTTGTGCATCGGGCAGTTCATCGCCTTGAGCTGGTACTTGGCGCCCTCCAGCTCCATCGGGGGGAACATGGTGTCGGCGTAGTACGGCAAGTGCCCGGACGTGTGGAAGAGACCGTCCTTGGTGATGTGCGGCGTGCCGACGTAGTCGAAGCCTTCCTCGATGTGCCGCCGGCGGACGTAGTCCTCCATCTCGCGCTTGATGACGCCACCTTTGGGGTGGAAGACGGGCAGACCCGACCCCAGCTCGTCGGGGAAGCTGAACAGGTCGAGCTCGGCGCCGAGCTTGCGGTGGTCGCGTCGCTCCGCCTCCGCGAGCCTGTCCAGGTGAGCTCGCAGCTCTTCTTTGCTCGGCCACGCGGTTCCGTAGATCCGTTGCAGCTGCGGGTTCTTCTCCGATCCGCGCCAGTACGCGGCAGCGACCCGCATCAGCTTGAAGGCGTTGCCGATGAGCTTGGTGTTGGGGATGTGCGGGCCTCGGCAGAGGTCGCCCCACGCCCGGCTCCCGTCCCGGCGGAGGTTGTCGTAGATCGTCAGCTCGCCGCCGCCGACCTCGACACTGGCCCCTTCGGCCGCCTCTCCGGCACCACTCTTGAGCCCGACGAGCTCGCACTTGTACGGCTCATGAGCGAGCTCGGCGAGGGCCGCCTCGTCGGTGACGACCCGGCGGGCGAACGTCTGGCCCTCGTTGATGATCTTCTGCATGACCTTCTCGAGGGCCTTGAGGTCATCCGGGTGGAAGGGCTTCTCGACGTCGAAGTCGTAGTAGAAGCCGTCGCGGATCGGTGGCCCGATCCCGAGCTTTGCGTCGGCGTGGAGGGACTGGACCGCCTGCGCGAGGACGTGCGCGGTTGAGTGCCGGAGGACAGCCAAGCCGTCCTCGCTGTCGATGCTCACCGGCTCGACGACATCGCCGTCCTCGATGACGTGGAAGAGGTCGCGCAGCTCCCCGTTGACGCGGGCCACGACGATCGACCGGTCGCCGTCGAAGAGCTCGCCGGCCGTCGTCTGCTCCGCAACCGATCGCTCGCTTCCGGCGATGGTGACGGTGATCGGTGCAGACACGAGGGCACTCCTTCAAGGGTCGTATGCCGCTGGGCGCGGCCGCGCTCAAGCGTATCGACAGCGCGGTGTGCGTTCCTAAAGCGGATCGTGCCCCGTCGGGAGGCGGAGCACGGCGACCCCGGCGAAGCGGCCCTCCTTGAGGTCGTCGAGCGCTTGGTCAGCGGTGTCGAAGGGATAGGTCGTCACTGTCGAGCGCACGCCCAGCCGTGCGGCCAGGGCGAGCAGCTCCTCGCCGTCCTGTCGGGTGTTCGCGGTGACGGAGGTGAGCGTCTTCTCGCGGAAGAGATGGTGCTGGTAGTCCAGCGTCGGGATGTCGCTGACGTGGATGCCGGCCAGCGCGAGGGTGCCACCCTGCTCCAGTCCGGCCAGGGCCACCGGCACCAGCTCACCGGCGGGCGCGAAGAGGATGGACGCGTCGAGGGGTACCGGAGGCAGTCCGTCCGCCGGTCCGGCCGAGCTCGCCCCGAGGTCCAGTGCAAGCTGCCGTGCTTCCTCCCCGCGCGTGAGGACGTGGACCTCGGCGCCGAGGGCCAGAGCCAACTGAGCGGTCAGGTGGGCGCTGGCTCCGAAGCCATAGATGCCGAGACGCCCGCCCGGAGGCAGCGCTGCCCTCCGGAGCGCGCGGTAGCCGATGATGCCGGCACAGAGGAGCGGCGCGGCTTGCTCGGCCTCGATCTCCGGTGGGATGCCGTACGCGTACGCCTCGGGCGCCGTCGTGAACGTGGCGTAGCCCCCATCGTCGTCCCAGCCGGTGAACCGTGCTGAGCGACAGAGGTTCTCACGACCCGACCGGCACCAACGACATGTCCCGCACGTGCTGCGTAGCCACGCGATGCCGATGCGGTCGCCGATCTCGAAGCGGGACGCCACCTCTCCGAGTGCGACGACCCGGCCGACGACCTCATGGCCTGGGACGACGTGAGGTCGATGCTCGGGCAGGTCACCCTCGGTGACGTGCAGGTCGGTCCGGCAGACACCGCAGGTCTCGACCTGCACGAGCACTTCCCCACGGCCCAGTCGTGGCAGGGCGCGCTCGACCTGACGGATGCGGCCGGGGCCGTCGGACCCGATCGTCTCCCAGGCACTCAACGTCTCGGGGAGGCTCGAGAGGTCGGTCATGACAACAGCGTCACTCGTACGGAATGGTTCGTCTACCAAGAGTGCTCGACGACGGCGTGCTCGATGTCGCCTTTTGCGCTGGCAAGCCGGGAGAGGGTGTGGTCCGACGCGATCGCACTCCTCAGATGGACCGTCGAGGGCAGCCGGACCGGCTTGCGGAACCAGACTCGGCTCGTGAGACCCGAGGCGGGCAGCACCGGAGCGAGGGCGGCCACGACTCGGGCGTAGGTGTACATGCCGTGCGCGATGGCGGTCGGGAAGCCGAGCGGCCGCGCGGTGAGCGCGTGCAGGTGAATCGGGTTCCAGTCACCTGAGACCCTCGCATACCTGCGTCCGGCGTCCTCCCCGATCCGCCACCTCGGGCCGGCCGCCGCGTCCTGCAGCGGCTCGAGAATCGGCGGCTCGGACGGTGCCGCATCGGGGTGCTCGGTCCCCTTTGACAGGTAGGTGCTGACGCCGCGCCAGACGACCTCCCCATCGACGCTGGCCTCGGAGACGAGGTCGGCCTGCTGGCCGCGGCGGTGCGGTCGCAGGTTCTCCGCCCACACGGCGAGGTCGAGGCTCTCCCCCACCGCGATGGGACGCGTTGCGGTGATGGCGTTCTCGAGATGCACGGCGCCGGTCAGGCCCAGCGGAAAGTCACGCTCGCTCATCAGGGCCATCTGCAGGGGGAAGGCCAGCAGGTGCGGGTAGGTCAGCGGCAGGGCGGCGCCCACCGTGAACCCGCACAGCCGCGCGTAGTCGACGAGGTTGCCCACATCGACCCCGATGCCGCTCCGGACGGCTCGGACGTCGGGCAGCGGCCCGGACGTGGCACGTCCGGTGACCAGTGCGGATGCGTAGATCCGCCTGAGGTCGGGGGCTGCCCCGAAGGTGAGCTCGCGTGCCATGGCCGACCCGCTCATGCGCCGAGCCAGCTCTGCCCGCACACCCGCACCACCTGGCCCGTCACGGCGGCCGCGCCGGGCTGGCTGAGCCAGGCGATCGTCTCCGCCACGTCCCTGGGCAGACCACCCTGCTGGAGCGAGTTGATCCGGCGCCCCATCTCGCGGGTGGCGAAGGGAATTCGAGCCGTCATCTCGGTCTCGATGAAGCCCGGAGCGACCGCGTTGACGGTGATACCACGGTGTCTGACCTGGGCCGCCAGGGCGGTCACGAGGCCGATGACACCTGCCTTGCTCGCGCCGTAGTTGGTCTGGCCGCGGTTGCCCGCGATGCCGGCGATGGAGGACAGGCAGACGATGCGGCCACCCTCCGTGAGGCCGCCCTCGCCGAGCATGGCCTCGTTCATCCGCAGGATGGAGCGCAGGTTGACGTCGATGACGCTGTCCCACCGGTCCTCGTCGAGGTTGACGAAGAGCTTGTCCCGCGTGATCCCGGCGTTGTGGATGACGATGTCGATGCCGCCGTGACGTTGCGTCGCATGCTCCACGATGCGCCTTCCGGCATCGGCAGCCGTGACGTCGACCTGGAGGGCCGTGCCCTTCACCTCGTTGGCCACCCGGGCCAGCGCCTCACCGGCCGCGGGGATGTCGACGGCCACGACGGTGGCGCCGTCGCGGGCGAGGACCTTGGAGATCTCGGCGCCAATGCCTCTCGCTGCCCCGGTGACGACCGCGACCTTGCCGGCGAGCGGCTGCCCGGGGTTTGAGTTCGTCCCGGGAGAGTCGGCAACCCGCAGCACCTGGCCGTTGACGTAGGCGGATCTTCCGGAGAGGAGGAACTCCACCGCAGACCACACCCCATCGTGCGCCTCGCCCTGGGCGAGCACGAGATTGCCTGTCGCACCGAGCCGCAGCTCCTTGGCGAGAGAGCGCCCGAAGCCCTCCAGGGCACGCTGCGTGACCACCTCGGTGACGTCAGTCAACGTCGCCGGGTCCGTGCCGATGACGACGACGCGAGCGTTCTTGGCGAGCCGCTTGACGGCTGGGGCGCCGATGATGCGTAGCTGGGCCAGCTCGGTCGGGTCCAGCGCCGCGGACAGGTCAAGGATGAGGGCGCCGAGCCGGTCCTCCGTGTCCTCGACGGCGCTCAGGACTGTGGCGCCGGCCTGCTCGAGGCGGGTCCGCAGGGACTTCTCGAAGCGGCCTCCGCCGGCGAGGAGCACCGGGCCGTGGACGAGGGGATCCCCCGGCGTGTAGCGGCGCAGCTGGGTCGGCTGCGGCACGCCGGCCCTTCTCGCCAGGGGTGACGTGATGACCGTCGTGAAGAGATCAGCCATGGCTTCAGGCCTCCAGGATCGCGACGACGCCCTGCCCACCGGCAGCGCAGATGGACACCAGACCCCGGACGGGCTTCCTGGTCGCCTCGCGCTTCTCCCTGAGCTGTTTGGCCAGCGTGGCGACGATGCGCCCACCGGTCGCGGCGAACGGGTGACCAGCGGCCAGGGACGAGCCGTTGACGTTGAGCCGGCTGCGGTCGATCGACCCGAGCGGCGCGTCGAGCCCGAGGCGCTTGATGGCGAACTCCTCGTCCTCCCAGGCCTTGAGGTGGGTGAGCACCGTCGACGCGAAGGCCTCGTGGATCTCGTAGAAGTCGAAGTCCTGGAGCGTCAGCCCGTTCCGGGCCAGGATCCGTGGGACGGCATAGGCCGGCGCCATGAGCAGGCCCTCGTCGCCGTGGACGTAGTCGACGGCGGCCGTCTCCGCGTCGACGAACCAGGCAAGCGGGGTCAGGTGGTGCGCCTCCGCCCAGTCCTCGCTGGCCAGGAGCACCGCTGAGGCGCCATCGGTCAACGGCGTCGAGTTGCCTGCCGTCATCGTCGCGTTCTCGCCCCTGCCGAAGACCGGCTTGAGCCTGGCCAGCGTGTCCACGGTCGAGTCGGGCCGCAGGTTGTTGTCCTTCGTCAGCCCGAGGTACGGCGTCATCAGGTCGTCGAAGAAGCCGCGGTCATAGGCGGCGGCGAGCTTCTGGTGGCTGGCGGCGGCGAGCTCGTCCTGGGCCTCCCGGGAGATGCCCCACTCAGCGGCGGTCACCGCCATGTGGTCCCCCATCGACATCCCCGTCCGCGGCTCGCCGTTCTCCGGGATCGACGGTGCGAGCTGGGTCGGACGGAAGGCGGACAGGGCCTTGAGCTTGTCCATCGGAGCCTTGGCGCGGTTGACCGCCAGGAGCACCTTGCGCAGGTCCTCGCTCACCGCAATGGGCGCGTCGCTCGTCGTGTCCGCGCCGCCGGCGATGCCGGAGTCGATCTGGCCGAGCGCGATCTTGTTCGCCACGAGGATTGCCGCCTCGAGACCTGTGCCGCAGGCCTGCTGGATGTCGTAGGCGGGAGTCGTCGCCTCGAGGCGCGTGCCGAGGACGGACTCGCGGGTGAGGTTGAAGTCGCGGGAGTGCTTGAGCACCGCCCCGGCGACGACCTCACCGAGCCGCTCGCCGGCGAGGCCGTAGCGAGCGATGAGACCGTCCAGGGCGACGGTGAGCATGTCCTGGTTCGAGGCGCGCGCGTACGCGCCGTGGGCGCGGGCGAACGGGATCCGGTTGCCGCCGAGTACGGCGACGCGGCGCGTCTGCCGGGCCGGGGGTTTTCTCGTCTTGGGTGCCATGGAACTCTCCTGGGTCGTCCGGACACGGGGCCGTCGGGGCCCGCCTGCAGATCAAGATAACCGAAACCCGCAGTAGTCGATACAGCGAGTACCTGTTAGTTTCCCTTCATGACTGATGCCTCGCCCCCGGGAGGCCCACCGACGGTCGCCGACGGCCGGTCGGTGCGCTGGGTTCGGCATCGTGAGGAGCGCCGCGCCAGCCTCGTCGACTCGACCATCCGGGCCATCCGCCGGCACGGCGCCGGAGTGGGCATGGACGACATCGCGGCCGAGGCGGCCACCAGCAAGACCGTCATCTACCGGCACTTCGAGGACCGGGCGGGGCTCTACCGGGCCGTCGTCGAGCGGGTCGACCAGCGCGTCGTCGGCGACGTCGTGGCAGCCCTCCAGAGGTCGAGCACCACGGGCACGAACCCGCGCGAGTTGATCTCGTCGACCGTTGACGCCTACCTCGCCCTCGTCGAGTCGGACACGGACCTCTACCGGTTCGTGGTCAACCGGCCCATGGTCGACCGCCCGCTGGCGGACGACCCGGTCGGCGCCACGGTCGGCCACGTGACCGAGCAGCTGGCCCGGCTCCTCGAGGCGTCCTCCCCCGAGGGCGACATCGGCCCGGCGACGTGGCGAGTCCGGGCGGTGGCCCTGGTCGGGGCGGTCCAGGCCGTCGCCGACGAGTGGCTCGCCTCCCCCGTGAGGGCGCCCCGGGACGAGCTCGTCGAGTCCCTGACCGAGCTCGCGTGGCACGGGCTGGCGCCCGTCCTGTTGTCACAGCCTGACGTAGCGACCACGGCGGTGGAAGAGCGGCGCTGAGCTCTCGGTCCCCTCCGTGCCCTCGGTGCCCTCGGTGTCTTCGCCGACCTCTACGTGCTCGACGACCGACTCGAGCAGGACCGACCATCCGACACCACGACGCGACCGCGAATCGGCCCGCACGCCGAGCCAGGAGGGAGCGGACGTCAGGCGGGGGCCCCACTCCGTCTGCTGCCACTCCCCCAACCTGAACGGGCCACCGGGTGCGGGGAACCGACCGGCAAACACGTCCGCGAGCTCCCGGTGTCGCCACGTCAGCAGCGAGACGACTGCAGCCGAGGTCTCCTCGAGACGCTCCAACAAATCGGCGTCGGGGTGGAGCAGCACGATCACCCGAGCCGGGTCCCCGGCCGCGACGAGCATGGACGTCACGGTGAGGCCTGCCCGGTCTCTGCCCTGGCCGGCGGTCCAGAGCGACACGGCCCCGCCGACCCGGCCGCGGAAACGGCGGATCGGTTCCCGGTCCGTCGCGTCCGGCTCGAAGGGATGGCTCGAGTGGATCGTCACTCGTCCGCCGCGACGAGCAGACGGTCGTCGACTGACACCGCACCGGGCTCGACCACGTCGGCGTACACGCCGGCGCACTGCTCGGGCTTCTTGGTGACCGCCAGGGTGCACTCGCCGAGGCGCACGACGGAGCCCACGAGCGAGACGAGCACGTCCGGGGCGACGTCGAGGACGATGTTGGCCTTGGGATGGGTCTCGACGTACTCCTCCGCCGAGACGATGTGGACGGCATGCTTCTTCGCCCGGTTGCCCTGTGGACCCGTCGGCGTGATCTCGACCGCGTCGAGCTCCTGGGCGGGCGACTCCGAGTCGGGATAGATGAAAAGGCTGCTCACCGTCGCCTCCATGCCCACCACCTGCCTTTCGTCATCAGCCGCGGGAGCGCGCCTGCTCGCAGACCCAGTCCGACGGCATACGGCCATTGTCGATGAATTCGCGGAGCTCAGCCTTGGCCCGATCGCTGAGGACCGCATCACCCTGCGGGTAGATGATCGGCTCTTCCTTGGCGTTGTGGCTCGCGAGCTGCGCCAGCAGGCTCCTGCACCGGTCCCGCGCGGTGCCCGCCGCCGGACCCGGGCCCACCTCGAGCTCGAGAGCCTGGAGCGTGCGCCAGATCTGGCCGTGCTCCCTCAGCATGACGAGGACGGGCGGCACCATCCCGCCTGCGCGCAAGGGCGGGAAGAGGAACTCCTCCTCGAGGTAGATGTGCCGGCGCAGCGCTTCCGCCGCCCGGTCCAGCTCGCCACCGCGCAGCTCACCGCTGTCCAGCCCGGCGACGAAGGCCTCCAGACCGGCGTCGATCTCCTGGTGCTCGCGCTCGAGCGCCGCCGTCAGGGTCTCCTGCATCGGAATCGCCTCCTGGCGGGCAGTCTATGACCCAACCAGCCCACCGGTCGGCGCCGGAGGCGAACCCTGCGCTGTGCCAGGAGGGGCACCCAAGCCGGGGACATGAGGCTCTACGAGGTCGTGCGCCGCGACCGGGCGGGCAGGCATCGCGGGAGCCACCGCCAACCCCTGACCGCAGTCAGCCGTGCCCTGCAGCGAGTTCGTGAGCGGGTTCGGGACCCCAGGAGTGGCCGCCGTCTCATCGGCGCTCAAGCCCGCGAGGAGTTGTCAGATCCCGACCACTAGCTCGTCGACCAGGACGACGCCCACGACAGCGCCGGCGAGCAGCGCGACGAGCAACGCGGTGAAGGCCTTGGTTCTCATGCGGTCCACCCCTCGTTCACCGCAGCCCACTGTCGAGCGCGGGGCGGCCGTCCGTGCCGATCGCTCGAGACCATAACAGCACCCCCGAACCGTCTGGTCCGGGGGTGCAGTTGGTGCTGTCGTAAGGCGAGGGCGCACGGTCGTATTGCGCTTCTGCCCGGGTCGCATGCGCGTCAGTGATGACGCGGAGGACCGGCGCCACATGCGAAACAACCCCTGATCCTGCGTTGTCGCAGTTCAGAGGTTGTTTGGGTGAGGTGGACGTGAAGGGACTCGAACCCCTGACCTCTCGCGTGTGAAGCGAACGCTCTAACCAACTGAGCTACACGTCCGGGTTGGTGCTCGGAAACAATAGCGGCTCGGCAGCCGGGCGCCCTAATCGACGCTAGTCGACTCCGGGAAGCCGGGCGAGCTGCTGCTCGGCCCAGTCCGGCGTCCACGCAGGCACGCCCATGACGACGAACGTCAGCCAGAGGACCGCCCAGACGAGCAGCAGGGTGGCCAACCCGACGAGGAACCGGATCCACATCGGCTGCGACATGATCCACCGGTTCCACAGCTGCACGCGGTGCTTGACGAAGTCGAGCCACCGTTGGGCGAACTCGAACTCGCTGGCGAGGATGACGAGACCGAGGATGACGACAGCCCAGCCCGGCCCCGGCGCCGGCACCATGATGAGCCCACCGACGGTGACGACGGACCCGACGACCCCCACGGCGGTGCGCCAGGCCAGATGCGTGGCCGGGTTGCGTCGCAGCCGGGCGCGCCAGGCCCACCGGTCCTCGTGCGCGTCGAGGGTGACGTTCCGGTCGGAGTAGTCGATGACCGACACGCCCGTCTCCCCCTCCGTGGCCTCCGCTTCGCTACCGCTGGTCACGGGTCGAGGTCCTGTGCTGCCCGTGAGCGGAACAGGTTGCGCAGCCGGGCTGTCACGGGCCCGATGGGCAGTTTCCGGTCGTCGACCGCGTGGACGGGAAGCACGTCCTTGGTCGAGCTCGTGATGAAGACCTCGTCCGCGGTGTCCAGCACCTCGAGCGGCAGGGCCTTCTCCCGGATCGGGACGCCCGCCTCCGCTGCCCACTCGAGCACGAGCTCCCTGGTGATGCCCGCGAGGAGGCCGGAGTCCTCCGGGGGCGTCAGCACCTCGCCGCCGACGACGACGAAGACATTGCTGCCGGTGCACTCGCAGAGCTCGCCGCGCGTGTTGCCGAAGACCGCCTCCAGGGCGCCGACCTCCTTGGCCCGGGCGAGGGCGACGACATTCTCGGCGTACGACGTGGTCTTGAGTCCGGCGACCGCCGAGCGCTCGTTGCGTGTCCACGGGACGACGGTCACCTTGCCAGAGGCGGGTGGCCTGGCCTGGGGAGCGGCGACGACGATGTAGGTCAGCTCGCCCACGGCGCGGTCCGAGCCGAGTGGGCCGATGCCGCCGGTCACGCTGTAGCGGAGGCGACCGAAGTCGATCGGGTCGCAGTCGAGCACGGCGTCGATGCCCTTTCCGACGCTGGCCAGGTCGATGGCCGGCAACCCGAGGCCCGCTGCGGACCGCTCGAGCCGGGCGTGGTGCCGGGCGAGCGCGAAGGGTAGTCCGCGGTCGATCTTGGCTGTCTCGAAGACCCCGTCGCCGACCGTGACGGCGTGGTCGAGCGCCGCGATGGAGGGTTCGGTCGGGTCGACGAGGTCGCCGTTGACCCAGACGCGAGGAAGGCTGCCGCTCATGCCGTCATGGTGTCACAGTGCCGGCGGCGAGCCCGATCAGCCGGGCCGCCTTGAGCTCGGTCTCGGTCCACTCGGCGGCGGGATCGGAGTGCCACGTGATGCCGGCGCCCGTCCCGAACCGGAGCCAGCGCCGACCCGCCACGTCGCGCTCCGCCCAGAACGTCCGGATGCCCACGGCGAGCTCGGCCGAGTCGGTGTCGGCGTCCACCCACCCGATGGCGCCGCAGTACGGCCCACGCGGCGAGGCCTCGAGGTCCGTGATCGCCGTCAGGGCGCTCGACTTCGGCGCCCCCGAGACCGAACCTGGCGGGAAGGTGGCCGCGAACACGTCGCGCCAGGTCACGCCGTCCCGAACCCGGCCGCTCACGGTCGAGACGAGATGGACGAGGCCCGGGTGGTCCTCGAACGCACAGAGCGCGTCCACCCGCACGGTGCCCGCGTCGCAGACGCCCGAGAGGTCGTTGCGCATGAGGTCGACGATCATGACGTTCTCGGCGTGGTCCTTGGGCAGCATCTGGTCCCTCGTCGCCGCCGTGCCCTTGATCGGCCTGGTGACGAGCCGTCCGTCCCGACGCGCGAGGAAGAGCTCGGGCGACGCGCTGACGACGTCCACCCCCGCCGCCGCGCACCTGATCCGCGAGCCGTGGGGGGCGGGGTTGCCCCGACGCAGCAGGACGTCGAGCCCGTCGAGATCGGCGTCGTCGTCGAGGGGGTGGCTGAGGACGCGGCAGACGTTGACCTGGTAGACCGTACCGTCGGCGATCCGCCGCCGGACCTCCTCCACCGCCTTGACGTATGCCGCTGAGCTCAGTGAGCTCGCCCAGTGCCGATCGAGCGGCGACCAGTCCACCACCCGCGGGGCTGGTTCACCCGCGTCCACCTCCGCGAAGCGGATGGCCGTGACCTCTCCCTCGAAGGTGGCCACGACAGCCCAGAACCCGTCGCGGGAGATGGCGTCCAGGGCATCGTCTCCCCGCCGGACGTCAATGACCACCCGCGCGCAGCGGTCGCCGAATCGGGCGTGGTCCACCCGCAGATCGTAGGGTCGCGGCCGCTCAGTGGCGTTCGGTGGCGTTCAGCGGCGCTCGGTCGCGAGCGCCTTCTCGATGTCCTCCGTGAGGCTGCGCGGCTCGGCCTGGGGCGCGTAGCGACCGATGACGTGCCCGTCCCGGCCGACGAGGAACTTCGTGAAGTTCCACTTGATCCGGTCGCCGACGAGGCCGCCCTTCTCCGACTTCAACCACTTCCACACCGGGTGGGTGTCGTCGCCGTTGACGTCGACCTTGGACATCATCGGGAAGGTCACGCCGTAGTTCTTCTGGCAGAAGGCGCCGATCTCCTCGTTGGTCCCCGGGTCCTGACCGCCGAACTGGTTGCACGGGAAGCCGATGATGGTGAATCCCTGGTCTCGGTAGGTCTCCCAGAGCTGCTCGAGCCCGGCGAACTGTGGGGTGAACCCGCACTCGCTCGCCGTGTTGACGACGAGCACCACGTCCCCGGAGTAGTCGGAGAGTGACTGCTCCGTGCCGTCGATCGTCGTGGCGGTGAAGTCGCCGAGAGCTGTCACGAGTCCTCCTGGTGGTGAAGGTGGGTTGTCCTGGCGTCTGTCGTGGACGGCGGTGGCACGTGGGCCACCCTCCGTGAGGAGCAAGCCCAGCGGCATACGACTTATTCCTCCTCGGGAGGCGAGTCCTTTCCTTCGCGCTCGTCACGCTCGGCCCAGTCGAGGAGCGCGGCGATGTCGAAGACGGCGTCGTCGATGCCCGCATGGAGGTCCCCGAGACGCGCGAACCGCTCGGGCATGGTCTCGATCGTGAAGTCGTCGGGCACCGAGTCGTCGACCTCGCCCCAGGCGATGGGCGCCGAGACCGTCCCCCGCCGGTTCCCCCGGACGCTGTAGGCGGCCGCAATCGTGTGGTCCCGGGCGTTCTGGTTGTAGTCGACGAAGAGGTCCTCGGGCGAGCGGTCCTTGCGCCACCAGGCGGTCGTGACGTCGTCGGGCAGCCGCCGCTCGACCTCACGCGCGAAGGCGAGGGCGGCGCGGCGGACCTGCTGGAAGCCGTGCTCCGGCTTGATCCGCACGTAGACGTGCATGCCCCGTCCCCCAGACGTCTTGGGCCAGCCGACAGCGCCGAGCTCCTCGAGGATCTCGTGGGCGACGTGAGCCGCCCGACGCACCCTGTCATAGCCGCACCTCGGCATCGGGTCGAGGTCGATCCGCCACTCGTCGGGCTTCTCCGTGTCGGCCCGTCGGGAGTTCCACGGGTGGAACTCCACCGTCGACATCTGCACCGCCCAGATGACGTCGGCCAGCCGCTGGACACAGAGCTCGTCGGCGTGCAGGCCGTAGCGCGGGAAATGGAGGCGCACGGTCTCGACCCACGGAGGCGCCCCGGCCGGGAGCCGTTTCTGGTGGACCTTGTCCCCCTCGACGCCCTTGGGGAACCGGTGGAGCATGCACGGCCGGTCGCGGAGCGCGTTGACGATCCCGGGACCCACCGACAGGTAGTAGTTGGCCAGCTCGAGCTTGGTCTCGCCGCGCTCGGAGAAGTAGACCCGGTCCGGGTTCGTCAGGCGGACATCAAAGCCGTCCACGTCGAGCACCATGGCTGGGGTCTTGCTGGACGCGGCGGCCATGGGTCCCACCCTATTCCGGTCCGTGGACGCTACCGCGGGTCAGGACGGTTTCGGGCTGCCGAACTCCGCGACCCGTCGTACTGTCGTCGGACTGACCACCGAGCAGGAGCCACAATGTCGTCCCTCCATCGCTTCACCGTGTCCGTCCTGGCTGTCGCCCTGACCGCCCTGATGACTGCCTTCGCCTCCGGCACGGCTGCGTCGGCGTCCCCGGCCGCAGCCACAGCCGCACCCGAGGCAGCGCCCGCCGGCTCGAGTGCTGCCCCCACGTCAGACATGACCACGAACCTGACCAAGGTCAACTGCTCCAACATTCGAGAGCTCGGTTCGAGCAAGGTCGTACGGGACAAGGGCATGAACGCCTTCACCGTGCGGCAGTACATCGGCTGGTGCTGGGACTCCGCCGGGTCGGCCTGGATGAACTTCTCGTCCGTCTACGTGTGGGAGCAGTACCACGCGCTCGGCTTCGGCTACCGCGCCCAGACGGGAATCGTCGTCGGCGGCGGGGGTGACACGCGAGGCTATGCCGTCGGCGACAACCGGCAGCGCCTGACGTACTCCGTGCCCGCGCGGACCGTCAGCTTCTGCACCCAGGGCTGGGGCAAGCTGCTCCGCAGCGGCTCCGAGAGCGCACAGGGCATCACCTCGCTCGTGTGCTGACGTTCGCCTCACTGGCGGTCGGGCCGGCAGAAGATCACCCCCGGGACGTGATGACGGCGACCGGTTGCGGTGCTTGCCTGAGCACATGTGTCGTTGGATGGTGTACTCAGGTGGACCGATTCTCGTCGAGGACCTCCTCTTCAAGCCCAAGTACTCGCTGATCGAGCAGAGCCTGCACTCACGCATGGGGGCGACCACGACGAACGGCGACGGGTTCGGGATCGGTTGGTACGGCGATCGCCAGCAGCCCGCGGTCTTCAAGAGCGTGGATCCGGCCTGGAGCGATGCGAACCTCCGTGAACTGACCTCGCAGGTGCAGACGCCACTGCTGTTCGCCCACGTGCGCGCGTCGACGGGGACTCCTGTGCAACGCAGCAACTGTCATCCGTTCCGTCACGGCGACTGGCTGTGGATGCACAACGGGGCGCTCTCGGGCTTCCATGAGCTGAAGCGTGATCTGCTGTTCGCGGTGGACCCCTCGCTGTACCCGGACATCGAGGGATCGACCGACTCGGAGGCGCTCTTCTTCCTCGCCCTGACCTTCGGCCTCGAGGCCGACCCCATTGATGGGGTGGCCCGCGCCGTCGGCTTCGTCGAGGACCTCGCCGAGCGCCGCGGCGTCGCCAACCCGGTCCAGGCGACGATGGCGACGAGCGACGGGAAGTCGGTGTGGGTGTTCCGATACTCGTCGCAGCATCAGAGCCGCACGCTGTTCCACTCGACGGACGTGACACAGCTGCGCAGCCTGTATCCCGACCTGGAGCTGCTCCGGACGCTGGGCGACGAGACGCGCCTTGTCGTCTCGGAGCCACTCGGAGACCTTCCGGGCGCCTGGCGCGAGGTGCCCGAGTCGTCGTGCGGGATCATCCAGCCGGGTGCCGACGAGATCCGGCCATTCGTGCCGATCAGGCCGGTTCGCGTGGCGTGATCCACCGGTCGTCCGGGTTGGACCCGACCGGGTGGTCGCCTGCCGCCGAACGGCGGCAGGCCCGGGCCTACATACCCAGCAGACGCGCCTTCTGAGCCTGGAACTCCTGCTCGGTCAGGACTCCCGCGGCGCGCAGGTCGCCGAGCTGCTTGAGCCGTGCGAGGTCGGCGTCCGGGTCGGGCGCGGCCGCCGGCGCGTACTGCGGCTCGGGCGGAGGTGCGTACTGTGGCTCGGGAGGGGGTGCGTACTGCGGCGCGGGTGCGTACTGCGGCGCCTGCTGCTGCTCCTGCGCTGCCCAGCGCCCTGCCTGCCGACGCGACACGCGGTTGGAGACGGCCGTCGCGGTGCCGGCAACCACGGCTGTCCGTGCCATGCCACCGATGAGTCCCATGTTGTGCTCCTTTACTCGGCTCCGGTCGCCGATGTCTCGAGGGCTTCGAGGCGCTCGTGGACCGCGTCAGCCGGGATGCGGCCGCTGGCCACGACCTCGGCGCCGGCCCGGCGCATGGCCGACACGAAGGGGCCGGCCCACGTGTTCTCGTAGACGAGGAGCGCGGCGGCGTTTCCCGGGCCCACCAGCTCGGCCGCCTTCTCGAGGTCCTCGTCGTCGAGCAGGTCGGACTCGACACCATCGAAGATGGCCAGGTCGAGGGTGCCGTCCCCGTCGAGATCGCTGATCGCCATGGCGGTGACCGCTCCGTCGTCGCCACGGACCATTGCCCTCATGTCGAGGATGCGGATGATCCCGCGGTCGACGAGGTCGACGAGTATGGACAGCCCCTCCCCCGTGAGTCGGGCGCCTGGAAACTCCAGGGCGAGGTAGTCGATTGGACCGACATCGGCGTTGACACTCATGTCCTGCCTCCTTGACGGCTGGGCGCGCTCGTACCTCGACATTCGCTGGACGCTGTTGTCGGCACATCACCCATCGAGGATGAGCGGCGGTGATGGGCAGGGGGTAAGAGCTGTCAGCTACTCCGGGCCGGCGGTGCCGCGATGCGAGCCGGTGTCGCCCACTGGCCGGATGGCCGTCACGCCGATACCGAGCGACTCGAGGACCTCCAGCGTGGCGGCGAGGGCAGCGGGGTCGAGTGTGGGCACACTCAGAATCGTCGCTCCATGGCTGTCATGGCGCTCGAAGGGGAGGCTGGCGTCCACGAAGTCCGCAGCCAGTTCACCGTCAAGAACGATCTCGTACACAGGCACACGCCTTCCGTACGGAAAACCGAGAAACGGTCTCCGGCGGGGCAACAGGTATCTACTGTGGAGGCGTCAGGGTCCTCGCACATCCGTCGACAGGGATGACATGGTTGGGCCACGTCACGCTCGGATGACCACCCCCTCCCCTGCTCCGGGGACCATCGAACGCGTGCGCCTGGCACCACTCCTGCACAGTCGGCCGGTCGTCGTGCTGGCGGGGATGGCCGGCTACGGCAAGTCGACGCTTCTCGGCGCGGTCGCACCGCAGCTCCAGGACGGTGGCGCGACGTTGTGGCTGACCGTCGACGACACGGACCGGGATCCAGTGCGTCTGGTCTCCGACCTGATGACCGCCGCAAGCCTGACCGGCGTGGACGCGCTCGACGCGACTCTGGCGTCGCTGCGGGCTCCGGCGCTCCGAGCCGAACCGCTGACGCTGGTCGACTCGCTCCTCGAGGTGCTCTACGAGGCGGGGGTGCCGCTCACGCTCGTCCTCGACGACGTCCAACATCTCGTCCGGTCGGATTCGTCCACGCAGGTGATCGACCACGTGCTCCGGTGGGCGCCCGCCAACATGCGCGTCGCCATTGCAGCGCGCGTCCTGCCTCCGCTTCGACTCCAGCGACTGCGCCTCGACGACCGGCTCGCTTACCTCGCGCACGACGAGCTCGCCTTCAGTCCCGAGGAGTCGGCCGAGGCGGTGCGGGCTGCCGGGCTCAGCCTCGACCCGGAGATCGTCGACTCCATCCACCGGGCGACGGGGGGTTGGCCGGCCGGTGTGCGGATGGCGATCCTGGCGGCGAGCCGGCACGGCCCACGACCCAATGTCCCGACCTACCTGCGCCGCGATCAGGCGTTGGCCGACTACCTGGCGATCGAGGTGCTCGCATCACTCACCGACGACGTCAGGAGCTTCGTCCTGGAGAGCTGCCTCGACGACCACGTCTGCGCGACGCTCATCGACGAGATCAGGCAGACGCACAACGCCGAGGTGCTCCTCGAGAAGTGCCTGGCTGACGGGCTCTTCCGCTCCCGGGACGACGTCACCGCGAGCGAGGCCTGGTACCACTGGCACCCCCTCTTCGCGGCGCACATGCGCCGACGCCTCATCGCCGACCACCCCGAGCGGGCCACGGAGCTGCACGCTGCAGCGGCGGCATGGTGGACCTCCGTCGACGCCCCGACGGCGATCAGACATGCCGTGGCGGCCGGGGACGGTGCGCTGGCCTCGCGGATCTTCGCGGCCCGGTGGCTGGAGCTCATCCTGCAAGGGCGAAGCGATGCCGTCCTCGCGTGCATCGACCAGGTGCCCGAGGCATCACCGCACGTCAGCGAGGCGCACCTCGCCAAGGCACTGATCTCCATGCAGCGTGGCCGGATCGACGATGCCCGGTCGGCGATCACCGCAGCGCGTGCGCTCCGGGACCTGCTCCCGCAGTCGGACCGGGCCGGGTTCGAGGACCGCATGGCCCTCGTCGAGCTGTTCTGCACGGGCTACGACCGGGGACTGGGAGCCGCGGTCGGTTCGGGAACGGCGTTGCTGGAGAGGTTCGAGCGGAGCCACCAGCGGCCAGATCCTGCCGTCCGGGCCTCCGTCCAGATGTTCGTCGGCATGGCCGAGGCCAGACTCGAGAACCCTGCCGAGCTGAGCCTCGAGATGTTGCGGTCCTCCGCCGCGACCGCGCACGACAGTGGGCTGCTCGCTCTCGAGCTGACGGCGCTGGCCGAGTCATGCATCCCCGCGATCGCCGAGGGCCACCTCGGCGACGTGCGGGACCTCGCCGTCGAGGTCCTGGCACGAGCGAACGAACGAGGGTGGGTGGGCCTGGTGACGCTCGCCCCCGCCGTGACGTATCTCGGCTGGTTCGACTACTGGCGGGGGAACCTGAGCGACGCGCGAAGCCAGCTGGAGCGCAGCCTGTCCATGATGGTCCCCTTCGACTGGGAGCTGCGGGGTCTCACCCTGAACGTCCTCACGTCGACCTGCCTGGCGCTGGGCGACGTCCGGGGCGCACGGCGCGCTGCGACGGAGATCAGGACCATGGTCGAGTCTGGGCTGCAGTCGCCCACCTGGCCGTCCATGCTGGCAGGACTCGAGGGGTCGGTGCTCATGGCCGAGGGGAGGACGCGTGAGGCGGTGGCGCTCGCCATCCGGCCCCCGGCTGAGCCGGAGTTCCCGCTGTCGGCTGCCCGCCGCGCGAAGGTGCTCCTGCAGGCCGGACGTCCGACCGAGGCACTCGCCGAGCTCGATCGCGTCCGGACAGCGACGACATTCGTGCACGTCGAGTGCCTCTCTCGCTGTACCGAGGCCGAAGCCCTGTTGGCGCTGGGCAGTTCCGACGCACATGCTCCCCTCGAGCGCGCTCTCGCCGTGGCCGAGCCGGACCGGCTCTACGGCCCGTTCCTCGGTGCCGGTGACGATCTGGCCGAGCTGCTCAAGGCCCACCTGCGCCACGGCACCGCGCACCCCACGGTCGTGACCCAGGTGCTGGGGCGGATGACCGAGGGACGACACCATCACCGGGCGGGAACGGCAGACCGGCTCACCGAGCGGGAACGGGTCATCCTGCAGTACCTCACGACCAACCTCACCAACGCGGAGATCGCCGAGGCCGAGTACATCTCGCTGCACACGGCCAAGACCCACATCGCGCACATCTACCAGAAGCTCGGGGTCAGCAGTCGCAGGGCCGCCATCCGTCGTGCCGCAGAGCTCGAGCTGTACTGACCAAGTCCTCCCCAAGGAGTGACGCGGCCGATGCGACGAGGCGGGCATGCTGCTCGGGACCTGAAGTCCTGTCCAGACGAGGCTGGTCGGTATGCACGCCATCGTTGTCGTTGCAGGCGAAGTGGATGAGCGCGACATCTGGCCGTATGCGGTGTGGTCCGACAGCGATGGGACACAGACCACGCTGACGGCCAAGGTGCACGACAGCCAGGAACTGGTCGGTGTGCTCGCCGCCCTGACTGCCCTTGGGCTGGAGATCGTGTCGACGCTGCTCATCGAGGAGCCGCTCGGCAGGCCGCCCGCAGGCGAGCCCGACCAGTGAGCGCCGATATCCCCCGAAAAGGGCGATGGCGGGATCCGAGCGACGGAGGACCGTGGGTCGTGGCACAGGTGATGCCCCTCGACTGCGACGCATCGAGGCACTGAGAGGAAAGGCGCACGATGAACGACTTCTGGGACTTCTTCTGGCTGCTTGTCTGGTCCTTCTTCTTCGTGGCCTACCTGATGATGCTCTTCCACATCTTCACGGACCTCTTCCGTGACAAAGAGCTCGGCGGGTTCGCCAAGGTGGTCTGGGTCATAGCGCTCTTCATCCTCCCGCTCCTCGCAGCGCTCATCTACGTGATCGTCCGCGGGCAGGGCATGGCAGAGCGCGCGATGGAGCAGAACCGGCAGTACATGGCCGAGCAACAGGACTACATCCGCAACGTGGCGGGGACCTCGTCGGCTACGACCGTCGACCAGCTGTCCCAGGCGAAGTCGCTCCTCGACAACGGCGCGATCTCCCCCGACGAGTTCGCCCAGATCAAGGCCAAGGCCCTCGGCTGACCACCTCTCAGAGCGGGCGCCTCAGTCGTCCGCACAAAGAAGGAGCCGCTGAGCACGTTCTCGTGCTCAGCGGCTGTGGTCCGTCTGGTGGGCGATACTGGGTTTGAACCAGTGACCTCTTCCGTGTCAAGGAAGCGCGCTACCACTGCGCCAATCGCCCTGCTGTGGTGATGACCGAGGTGGAGACGGGATTTGAACCCGTGTACGCGGCTTTGCAGGCCGCTGCCTCGCCTCTCGGCCACTCCACCATGAAGGCAAGCTGCCTGTTTGCCCCTTGTGCCTCCGAGCGGACGACCGGGCTCGAACCGGCGACCTCAACCTTGGCAAGGTTGCGCTCTACCAACTGAGCTACGTCCGCGGGAACACCAGCGGTGTAACTCCCCGCTCGGTGCTTGGTAGACAGTAGCGGATCGATCGGGGAGATACAAAACCGCCCTCAGCCCTCCGGGAACTGCTCGTCACGCGGTCGTCCGACGCCCTCCGCGAGCTGCCGGTCGATGGCCGCTGCGAGGTGCGACCCATCACGCTTCGCGAACTGCTGGTCCCTGCTCCGCTGGCCCGGCTCCGTCGGATCGGCCTCGACGGTGGCTCGTGTGGCGTCCGCCCCACCATTGCGCGCCAGCAGGCCACCCGCCCACGTCGCGAGCTTCGTACCGGCTCCGTCTCGCAGCTCGACCGGCCACAGGACGCGCGTGGCCGCATTGAGGCCGGCCCCGATGAGAATCGCGATCGCCAGCGCGTAGAGCCAGATGAGCAGGACGATCGGGGTGCTGAGCGGCCCATAGATCGACGACCCGCCGAGCGAGGCCTCGAGCCAGGTGCGAACGACCAGCGATGCGAGCAGCCAGATCGCGAGCGCGAGCAACGCCCCTGGCAGGTCGCGCCACCAGCTCGCACGCCGAGGGGTGGCGATGTGGAACAGCGTGGTCAGCGCGGCGATGGAGAGCACGAGGACGAGCGGCCAGTAGGCGAGGGTCAGCACGTCGAGCCGATCGGGCAGCCACGCCTCGATGATCGCCGGCCCGAGCAGGACGAGCGGCAGCAGAACGACGGCGACGACCACGCCGAGCGTGTAGAGGCCGAAGGTGAGGAAGCGCTGGTGCAGGATGCCACGGCCATCACCCTGGCCGTACATGATCGAGATGGTGTCGACGAAGACGTTGAGCGCCCGCGATCCCGACCACAGCGCGAGAAGGAACCCCACCGAGATGAGGTCCGGTCGTCCGCCCTGCAGCACGTCACGGATCGTCGGCAGCAGCAGGTCGTCAATGCTCGACTCGGTCAGGAACCCGGAGGCATACTGCGCGACGGCGGCCGTGAGCCGGTCAACGCCGTCGGGGCCGAGGACGTTTCCGAGGTACCCGACGCCACCGAAGAGTCCGAGCACGAAGGGCGGAAGGGATAGCAGCAGGAAGAAGCCGCCCTCGGCGGCCAGCCCGGTCACGCGGTAGCTGAGGCAGACCCGGATCGTCTCGAGCACGAGTCGAGCCAAGGGCACCGCCCCCGGGATCCGCCCCAGCCAGCGCCACAGGACCGCCTTCACCGTCATCGCTCCCGAGGCTAGTCCGTCCTACTCTGCAGTAGTGAGCACGCACGAGGTCACCAACCAGGCCGAGCCGTTCGTCGACGGGAACTTCCTCGACGCGGACCGAGCCCTGTACGAGGCGGTCTCCCGGTGGGTCGAGGGGGACGACGCCGGCTCTCTCTCGGAGCTCGGCCGTCTGGCGGGGACGGCAGAGGCCCAGGAGCACGGCCGTCTCGCCGACGCGAACCGGCCGATCCTCCACACCCACGACGCCCGGGGGAACCGGATCGACGAGGTGGAGTTCCATCCGTCGTGGCACTGGCTCATGACCCAAGCGGTCGGCGCCGGCCTGACGGCCGAGCCGTGGACGGCCAGCGTGGCCGGCACGGCGCACGCCCGACGGGCGGCCGGCTTCATGCTGTGGTCGCGGGTCGAGGCCGGCCACGGGTGCCCCGTCTCCATGTCGTATGCCGCTGGGTCTGCTCTTCGTCGTGACGCCGAGCAGGCGGCGCGCTGGCTTCCCAAGCTCGCAAGTCGGAGCTACGACTTCGGTATCCGGCCGCTCACGGACAAGGCGGGCGCCATCGCCGGGATGGGCATGACGGAGAAGCAGGGCGGCTCCGACGTCCGGGCCAACACGACGGTGGCCACGTCGAGTCCACACGGTCCCATTCCGGGCGACACCTATCGGCTCACGGGCCACAAGTGGTTCTGCTCTGCCCCGATGAGCGACGTCTTCCTCATGCTGGCCCAGGCGCCCGGTGGCCTGACGTGCTTCGTCGTGCCCAGGGCCTTGGACGACGGCACCCGGAACCCGTTCGCCCTCCAGCGGCTCAAGGACAAGCTGGGCAACCACTCCAACGCCTCGAGCGAGGTGGAGCTCGAGGGCACGTGGGGTGCTCGGCTCGGCGAGGAGGGCCGGGGCGTGCGGACCATCATCGACATGGTCGGGGCCACCCGGCTCGACTGCGTGCTCGGCTCCACCGCGACGATGCGCGACGCGGTGAGCCGAGCCGTGCACCACGCTCGGTATCGCGTCGCCTTCGGCCGACGGCTCATCGACCAGCCGCTGATGCGCAACGTCCTCGCTGACCTGGCGCTCGAGGCCGAGGCTGCGACGGTCCTGGCGATGCGTCTCGCCCACGCCTTCGACACCGGAGAGTCGGACTATGCGCGCCTCGGGGTGGCCCTGGGCAAGTTCTGGGTCTGCAAGCGCACCGCGCCCATGGTGGCCGAGGCCCTCGAGTGCCTCGGCGGAAACGGTTACGTCGAGGAGAACGGCCTGGCACGGCTCTACCGGGAGGCGCCGCTCAACTCGATCTGGGAGGGGTCCGGCAACGTCAACGCTCTGGACGTGATCCGGGCCATCAGCCGGGAGCCGGCCAGCCTCGAGGCCCTGACCAAGGAGCTGCACCGGGTGCGCGGCGCGAGCCGGGTCCTCGACGACCACACGGATCGCGCTGTGGAGCAGGCACGCTCGCTCCGGCCGGACTCGCCGGAGGCGGCGTTCACGGCACGTTCGATCGTCGAGCAGCTGGCCGTCGCCGTGCAGGCCGCCCTGCTCGTCGAGCACTCCCCTTCCGTCGCCGATGCGTTCATTGCCAGCCGGGTCGAGGGGGACCACGGGCACACCTTCGGCACCCTCCCGGCCGACCTGGCCGGAGCCACCGGTCCCATCCTCGACCGGATCAGCTGAACCCCGGAGGGCTCAGCTGGCGGCGAGGCGCTTCTTCTCGGCCTCGACGTCGAAGTCGGCCTTGGGCCACTGGAGGTCCATGTCGCGCAACGCCTCGAGGAGCAGCTGCTGGACGGCGAGGCGTGCGTACCACTTGCGATCCGATGGCACGACGTGCCACGGCGCGCCTACGGTGGACGTCTTGTCGAAGACCGCTTGGTAGGCCTCCATGTAGTCGCGCCAACGGAGGCGCTCGTCGACGTCGCCCGGGTTGAACTTGTAGTACTTGTCGGGCCGCTCGAGCCGCTCCATGAGGCGCGTCTTCTGCTCGTCCTTGCTGATGTGGGTCATCACCTTGACGATCTTGGTGCCGCTCGCGATGACCCGGCGCTCGAACTCGTTGATCTGCGCGTAGCGCTTCGACCACACCTCTTCGGGGACGAGGTCGTGGACCCGCACGACAAGGACATCCTCGTACTGGGATCGGTCGAAGACTCCGAGCTGCCCGGCCTGGGGCAGCGCCTTCTCGATCCGCCAGAGGAAGTCATGGGACAGCTCCTCCTTGGTCGGTGCCTTGAACCCGGTGGCCTTGACGCCCTCAGGGTTGACGGAGACGACGTGTCGCATGATGCCGCCCTTGCCGGAGGTGTCCATTCCCTGCACGACGAGGAGCAGCGCCCGCTTCGATCCGGCGGTCGACTCGGCCCAGAGCCGCTCGAGAAGGTCGGCCAGTTCCTCCTCCGCCGACTGCAGGGCCGCCTTACCGGCGATCTTGTCCCCGGGGAATGCAGGAGTCGACGCGGCGTCGATGTCTTCGAGCACGAAGCCCTTCTCGACACGGAGCGCATCCGAGAAGCCCCCGAGAGGATGGACTCCGTCGGCCACCATCTCGTCGGCGAGCTCGGCGACCTCGACCTTCTCGTCAGCCTTCTTCTTCTTGCCCTTGCCCATGTCGCCATCCTGTCGGATCCGGGCGCCCCACTGCGGGAAGCGCGGCCACTTACTGTTGGTGCATGCGTTTGCTCGTACCCGGTGCCGGTGGCCGCACGCCCGGCGAGGAGCTGGACCTCGAGGGACTCGCCGCCGCCTACGCGGTCCCAGCGGACCCCTGGCTGCGCTGCAACATGGTGACGACGCTCGACGGCGCGGCACGCGGCCCCGACAACAGGTCGGGCTCCATCAATACCGACGCCGACCACGTTGTCTTCGAGCTGCTCCGTGCACTGAGCGATGCTGTCATCGTGGGAGCCGGCACGATCCGGGTCGAGGGCTACTCAGCCATCGCCGTCCCCACCGAGCTCCAGCCCATTCGAGAGCGTGCCGGGCTCGGTGCCGCCCTGCCCCTCATCGCCGTGAGCCGAACCGGATTCCTTCCGCCGACGCTGAAGGACTCGCCGCACGGCGACGTCCTGCTCGCAACGAGCGCCTCCGCGCCGGGGATCGGCGACGCTCGGTCAGCCCTGGGCGCCGACCACGTTCTCGTCTGCGGCGAGGTTGAGGTCGATCTTGCAGAGCTGCTCCGCCACCTCCACGCGCGCGGCTGGACGAGCCTGCTCACCGAGGGCGGCCCTCGCCTCACGGCCTCGTTCCTGTCCGCCGGTCTCCTCGACGAGCTGTGCTTCACCATCGCCCCCCGGCTCGTGGGCGGCGACCACCCACGACCGGTGGCCGCCGATGCCGCACCGCTCGACCTGGAGCTGGCCGTCCTCGTCGAGCAGGACGGCAGCCTCATGGGGCGCTGGCTCGCCCGTCGCTAGACCGTTCCGAGGCCTCGGCGCCTGCCAAGGGCGCTGGCGGGCAGGGCAGCCCAGCGACGAAGGACGACACGACCGACTCCCACCGCTCGGGGTCGTAGTTCCACTCGCGACAGTGCCGAGCCAGCTCCCAGGGCTCGAAGCGGACGATGTCCGGCCGCCGGCCAGCAAGGGCGGCGGCCGGCCCGAACGGGACGACGGTGTCACCGGTCGAGTGGATGAGCAGGATCGGCACGTCGAGCTCGTCAGCCCGGGCCACCCAGTCGGTGTGCGCGAGGTCGATCGGCTCGATGAGCCCGACCAGCGCCCGTCCGCGTCTGGAACCCATCAGGCCCCGTGCCATCCGTACGAGCGGGCCGGGCAGGTGGTTGAGCCGGCCGTGGTGGCGCAGCACCGCATCCCAGTCGATGACCGCCGAGTCGAGACACACCCCGACGATGCGGTCGGCGTGGCGAGAGCGGCGGAGCGTCTGCAGGACGATCGCGCCGCCCATGGACCAACCGAAGAGGATGATGCGCTCGGCGCTTTGTGCGACCGCGGTGCGGATCGCCGCCTCGACATCGCGCCACTCCGAGAGACCCAGGTTGTACCGGCCGTCCGGGCCACGCGGCGCGTCCCGGTCGTTGCGGTAGGCCGCGACGAGGCAGGTCCATCCCGCGGCACGCAGTACAGGGACGGCCCGCAGTGTCTCCTCCTTGCGGGCCCCACGCCCGTGGACGAGCACGGCCCAGTCCCGGGCCGGGGTCGAGCCCTCCGGCCGGACGATCCACCCCGGTAGCGCGCCGACGTCCGATGTGACGACGACCTCCTCGTCCGGCAGCCCCATGCTGACGCTCGGCCGGTCCCAGTAGTAGTACTGGTTCCAGCGGGCGGGGCCGACGCCGAGCGTCCCGCGGTCGACCGCGAGGAGCTCGCGGCGGACGGTCGCAGCGGCCTCGTCGCGCTCGATGATCCGCCCGACCCGGGCGTGCCCCGATCCCCCGTCTAGCCAGACGCCGTAGCGTCCCGGGACGTCGGGATCCGGACCGGAGGCGAACGTGACGGACTCGTCGTCGTGCGCCACGATGGCGACGTCGTCCGGCTGGAGCTCGTCCGGTGTGAGCAACCGCCGCGCGAACCAAGCGGCCGCCGCGACCGACCCTGCCGCCGCGCCGACCGCGGAGCCCCCACTGGCCGCGCCCGCGATGAGCACGGGGCGGGTCACCAGCCGACGAACCTTCACCCGGACATCGTGCCAAAGGGCGGGTACGCGACGACGTAACGTCTCCGTAAGGCGCCTTCCGGCCATGACGGGCACAAACGGGGCGCGGGTCACGTTGGGAGGGACATGAAGAGCGACAAGACCTATGCCGTCCAGCACACCGACGAGGAGTGGCGCACCCGACTGACGCCGTCGGAGTTCCAGGTCCTGCGCCAGGCAGGCACCGAGGCGCCGTTCCGAGGTGAGTACACCGACACCAAGACCCAGGGCGTCTACTCGTGTCGCGCGTGCGGGGCCGAGCTCTTCCGCAGCGACACGAAGTTCGAGTCGCACTGCGGCTGGCCGTCCTTCTACGCGCCGCTCGCCGGCGACTCGGTCGAGTACATCGAGGACCTGAGTCACGGGATGCGCCGCGTCGAGGTGCGCTGTGCGACGTGCGGATCGCACCTCGGACACGTCTTCGAGGGTGAGGGCTATGACACGCCCACCGACCAGCGGTACTGCATCAACTCGATCAGCCTGCGCCTCGAGCCAGCCACTGAATGAGTCGGGCGACGCTTCGCCTATCCTCGCGTCATGAGCAGCGAGGACTTCCGGGTGGGGGACGCGGAACGACGGGCGGCGATGGACCTGCTCGCCAAGCATCACGAGGCTGGGCGGCTGGACTCGTTCGAGTACGAGGACCGGCGGGGCCGGGCGGCTGATGCCGTGACGCGGCGCGATCTCGACGCGCTCTTCGCCGATCTCCCGGCGCTCGGGCCCGACGGCGCCGAGCTGGAGCGACGCGCAGCTGCGGAGGTCCAGCCGCGTCGAACCGGAGGGAAGCGAGTGCGGGACACCGTGCTGGCCCTCACCCCGTTGATCGCCCTCCTGCTCTTCTTCCGGACCGGTCAGTGGCTCTGGTTCCTGCTCGTCCCGGTCGTCGCGATCCTGACGAAGGGCGTCTTCGACGACTGAGTTGCCGCTCAGCGCAGGTTGGCGACGAGCTCCTTGACCTCGACCTTCGGCCCGGTGAAGAAGGGGACCTCTTCGCGGACGTGGTTGCGCGCCCGGGACGCGCGCAGCTCGCGCATGAGGTCGACGATCCGGTGCAGCTCGTCCGCCTCGAACGCCAGGAGCCACTCGTAGTCCCCAAGGGCGAAGGACGCGATGGTGTTGGCGCGGACGTCCGGGTAGTCCCGGGCCATCTGGCCGTGCTCCCGCAGCATGTCGCGACGGTCCTTGTCCTCGAGCAGGTACCAGTCGTACGACCGGACGAAGGGGTAGACGCAGACATACTTGCGTGAGACCTCCTCGGCCAGGAAGGCCGGGATGTGGCTCTTGTTGAACTCAGCCGGGCGGTGCAGGGCGGCCGACGACCAGACGGGCTCGAGATGGCTGCCGAGCTCGGAGCGCAGGAGCCGACGGTAGGCCGACTGGAGCTGCTCGATCGTCGGGGCGTGCCACCAGATCATGAAGTCGGCGTCGCCGCGCAGTCCCGCCACGTCGTAGATGCCGCGGACGGTGACACCTTCGTTCGTGATGGTCTCGACGAAGGAGGTCAGCTCGTCGGCGAGCTCGTCGCGGTCCTCTCCGAGAGGCGTGACGCTGGCGAACACTGACCACATCGAGTAACGGATCGTGTCGTTGATCTCTCGCATCCGGGCCGGCGTCAGCTTGTCACTCATACCGCCCATCATCGCAACTGGTACTCGCGCTGCCGCAGTCGGGTCAGGATGGTGTCGGCCGCCCGGCGCCCGGATGCGATGCAGGCGGGGACGCCGACGCCACCGTAGGCGGCGCCGGCGAGGGCGACTCCGTCCGCGGGCTCGGTGAGGCCGGCAACACGGTCCAAGTGGCCGACGGCGTACTGGGGCAGGGCCCCGCCCCACCGTTGGACGTGGACGGCCAACGGGGATGGCAAGGCGCGGCCGAGGACGGCGGCGAGATCGTCGAATGCGGTCGCCACCAGATGGTCGTCCGAGCGGTGGAGCACGGCTGCCTCGCCATGCCGCCCGATGGACGCGCGAAGGACAGTGCGGTCCGGGTGGGCGGCTGCGAGCCACGGCCACTTGACGCTGCTGAACGTGGAGGCCTTGATCGTCAGGGGCTCGGTCGGCGGGACGAGGAAGCCGCTGCCCTCGAGCAGGTCCGGGGCCGGCCCGTCGAGGACGATCGTGACGATCGCCATCGAGGCGTACTCGATCGCGGCGAGTCGCTCGGCCGCGTCCGGGGCGATGGGCCGCAGGAGACGAGCGGTAGGCGATGCCGGAGTCGCCACGACCACCGCGTCGAAGACCTGCGTGCGCACGTCGGTCGTCGGTCCGCTGGACAGGACGAGGGGCTGGTGCTGCGGGTCAGCGCGGTCCCCGGTGCGCTCGAGGCGGCGGACCATGGTGCCGGTGCGGATGTCGACGCCGAGGTCTGCCAGACGGCTCGCCATGACGGCCGGCACGCTGCCGAGGCCGCCGGCCACGGTCGCGAAGACGGGCCGCTGACCCCCTGCCGCGTCCTCTCCCGCAGCCGATGCGAGTGCCGCTGCCGACCGGGCCGCCTCGAGCAGCGAGGTGCCGTCGGTGGCTGCCTGGAAGAGCGCCGGAACCGCCATCTGGAGGGAGAGCTTGCGTGAGTTGCCGGCATAGACACCGGCGAGCAGCGGCTCGACGAGCTTGTCCGTCACCGCGGGGCCGAGTCGCGCGTCGATGAACTCCCCGACGGACACGTCCCCGTCGACCGGTGGAGACTCGGCCTCTGCAGCGAGTCGGCGCACCTCGGCGTCGGTCAGCAGGCCGCGCACCGCTTCGGGGTCCGAAGGCACGCCCATCAGGGTTCCGACGGGCATCGGGCGACGCACGCCGCCCGACACGATCGAGGCCGGCACCCGGGCTGGGTGGGTCACCCGGTCGGCCAGACCAAGCTGTTCGAAGAGCTCGATCGCCTCGGGTCGGCGAGCGAGGACCGACTCGGCCCCGACGTCGACCGCGACGTCGCCGACCTGCTCGAGCCGGAGCTTGCCGCCGATCCGGGACGAGCCTTCCAGCACCGTCACGTCGAGATCAGGGGCCTCGTGGGCCAGGTGCCACGCTGCCGCCAGGCCCGCGATGCCGGCACCGACCACTCCCACGCGCACGCCCATGGGGTCACTCTGCCATCCCCGGGGCAACGTTCCCGTGGTGTCCCGTGTCCTCACCGGTAGAGCCCGCCATCTCGGCGAGCTGCGTCGGAACCAGTGAGGGGCTTCACCATGATCACACTCGGCCAGCTCGGCGTCCGTGACACGAAGCATGGGCGGAGATGGCTCGCCATCGGTCTGGCCCTCGTGGTCCTCGCCGTCTCAGTCCCCGTGGGCCTCAATGCGCTCCGCACTCCTTCGCCCGCCTCCACAGGTAGCCTGCAGCCGGCCAGCGGCGGATCGTTCGAGCAGTCGCCCGGGCTCGGCTCCGATGCCGGGGCGAAGGCGATCGCCCCGACCGCACCGGACACCGCGGGTGGGCCTGCCCGGGAGGAGACGCCGGCAAGCGGCACAGCCGGCAGCGCCGTGCCGCCCGTGGGGCCCAAGCTGGCGCGGACCGCCTGGCTGGGCGTCAAGGTCGCCAACGTCACCAAGGCCAGCGCCCAGGTCCGCGCCATCGCCGATGCGGCAGGAGGGCAGGTCCTCTCCGAGAGCATCGTCACCGCAACCGACCCGACCGGGTCGTATGGCAGCCCGAAGAGTGTGTCTGGCATGCCCGAGGACGCGCCCGTGCCGCCTGTCGGCCTCAACGAGGCGCGCCTCACGCTGAGCGTTCCCGCCGACAAGCTCGACCCGGTGCTCGCCGACCTGTCGTCGGCGAACCTCGGCACGGTGTCGTACCGCTCGTCCCAGTCGGTCGACGTGACCGCGACGTACACCGACACACAGGCCCGGATCGAGCCCGCGAAGGACAGCATCGCCCGGGTCCGGGCACTCATGGTCAAGGCGACGTCGCTCGAGCAGATCGTCCTGCTCGAGAGCGAGCTGAGCCGCCGCCAGGCCGACCTCGACTCGCTTCAGCAGCAGCTTGCCGAGCTCGACCGTCGGACGACGATGTCGGAGGTGTCGGTGTCGCTCTGGACCGACGAGACGTCCGCATCCCAACCGAACGGCAACGGCTTCCTCGCCGGGGTCCAGAAGGCGTGGGACGCGCTGCTGAACTCCCTCGTGGTCGTCCTCACCGGTCTTGCCGTGCTGCTCCCATGGCTGCTCATCGCGCTCGTCGTGGCCTGGTTCATCCGCCGCTGGCTCGGTCGACGCGGCAGTCGCGGAGGAGTCACCCCGACCACCACGACGGACTAGGCGCGCTCAGCCGATGCGGCGGCGGACCATGTCGGCGACATCGCGGATCTCGCCGACCCGGAAGGTGTGTGCCAGGGCAACGTAGACGATGACGAAGAGCACCCCCGCGAACGAGAGGACGACCCCGCTCGTGAAGAGGCGGTCCACGACGCTCGACGGCGCCGTCGGGTCTCCGAGGATGGGAGAGAGCACCGTCATGGTGCCCCAGGCGAGCAGGCCCGCAGCGGCGGCGGCGACACCGATCCGGGCCGTCGAATCGACGATCTGGCCGAGACCGAGCAGGCCGAGTCGTCGCCGGAGCAGGATGATGCCGGTCGTCGAGCTGGCGACGTTGCCGACGGTCTGGCCGATGGCGACGACAGCGATGGCCCACTTCGGCTCGAGAGCAAAGGTGATGAGGCCGGCGGTGAGCGAGGTCGTCGTCAGCACCGCTTGCATGAGCAGGGGCGAGCGTCCATCCTCGAGGGCGAAGAAGACGCGGTAACACAGCAGGTCGATGCCGAAGGGCACGATCCCGAGAATCATGACGACGAGGATGATGGCCGCGAGCTCGATGGATGGACCGTCGATACCGGGGTTGAGCAGGGCGACGATCGGCGTCGCAGCCACCATGACGAAGACCATCACCGGCACGTTGGCGACGAGCGGCAGAATCATCCCTCGGCGGAAGTCGGCCTTGAGCGTCGCGACGTCGTCGTCGGCGGCCGACTTCGACAGCCGGGGGAAGAGCGCCGTGATGATGGAGACCGCGATGAAGGCGTGCGGCAGCATGAAGATGGTGAAGGCCACCGTGTAGACCGACGTCGCTCGCAGGGGATCGTCGGGTGGCCGGCCGGAGCGGCCGGCGGCCGTGTTGAGCACCCACTGCGTGATGAAGAACCCCAGCTGCGATACCGCCAGACCGGTGAAGGCCCAGACAGCGAGTCGGCTGACCCCGCCGAGACCGACGCCACGCAGCCCCCACCGAGGGCGGTAGCGGAACCCGGTCCGGTAGAGCGCCGGAAGCAGCCACGCGGCCTGGGCGATGACCGACACCGTCGCCGACCCGGCGAAGAGCCAGATCATCGGGTCCGTCCACTGGTCGGGAGGCCGGGGCAGCGGCTGGCCCTGGGTGTTGACGACCTGGGGTGCCGGGAAGACCGCGATGAACACGAGCAGGCCGGCGACTGCGACGACGTTGGCGACGAACGGCGCCCACGCAAAGGCCCCGAACCGGTTCTTGGCGTTGAGGATCTGGCCGAACAGGGCGAACGCGCCGTAGAAGAAGATCTGTGGCAGGCAGATGAAGGAGAAGGCGAGCGCCAGCTGCTCGAAGTCGCTGCCTCGGTCGCCGGACAGGAGGGACACGAAGGCGGCCGCCCCGAGCAGGACGAGGATGGTGATCCCGCCCATCGCGATGAGGGCGACCGTCACGACGCGGTCGGTGAACTCCTGCCCGCCGTCGGGCAGCTTCATCGCTCGCGTCAGGGCCGGGATGAGGACGGCGTTGAGGATGCCGCCCGCGGCGAGGATGTAGAAGACGTTGGGCAGGGTGTTGGCGAGGTTGAAGGCGTCACCGGCCGCGAGGGTGCCGATGATCGCGGTGAGCAGGCCGGCCCGGACGACGCCAAGCGCCCGGGATGCGAACGACCCACCCACCATGACGAGGCTCGAGCGGGCCAGCGACCCTTGCTTCTCCGCCTGCGTCACCTGCGCCTCGGACATCAGCGAGTCGACACCTCGTGCACCAAGGCGGTCACCCTGGTCAACACGTCGGGGTCGACGTTGGGCGGTACGCCGTGGCCGAGGTTGAAGATGTGGCCCGGCGCCTGCCAGCCCTCCTCGACGATCTCGCGCACGCGCCGCTCGATCGCCTCCCAGGGCGCGAAGAGCAGTGCGGGGTCGAGGTTGCCCTGCACCGCGTAGCCGGGCCCGAGCCGCTCGACGGCGTCCGCGAGGCTGACCCGGAAGTCGACGCCGACGACGTCGGCGCCGGCCTCGCCCATGAGGCGAAGCAGCTCACCGGTGCCGACCCCGAAATGGATCCGCGGGACGTCGAGGTCGCTGACCGCGGCCAGCGCCGCAGCGGAGTGTCGCTGGACGTGTCGGACGTAGTCGGCGCGGGACAGTGCGCCGACCCAGGAGTCGAAGAGCTGCACGGCGCTCGCGCCGGCCTCGGCCTGGACGCGCAGGAACGCACCGGAGATCTGCGCCAGTCTCGCGCACAGCGCCTCCCAGAGCTCGGGATCGCCGTACATCATCGCCTTGGTGTGCTCGTGGTTCTTCGACGGCCCGCCCTCGACGAGGTAGGAGGCAAGGGTGAACGGCGCGCCGGCGAAACCGATGAGCGGGGTCGGGCCGAGCTCCGCGACGAGCTGCCGGACTGCCGCTGTGATGTACGGCACATGGTCCGGGGTGAGCTCGACGAGCTGGTCGAGATCCCGACGGTGCCGGATCGGACGTGCCACGACGGGCCCGACGCCGGCGACGATGTCGAGGTCGACTCCGATCGCCTTGAGTGGCACCACGATGTCGCTGAAGAAGATGGCGGCGTCCACCCCGTGTCGACGCACCGGCTGGAGGGTGATCTCGGTGACGAGCTCGGGCCGCGTGCAGGACTCGAGCATGGGGATGCCCTCGCGGACGGCCCGGTACTCAGGCAGCGAGCGGCCGGCCTGGCGCATGAACCAGACCGGTGTACGGGACACCGGCTGGCGGCGTGCAGCGCGCACGAGATCGCTGTCCCGGCGGTTGCCCGGGCCCGTCGAGACGGAGGCAGTGGACGTGTCTGAGTTCGGCACCGCTCAATCCTGCCACGCGCGCGGGGGTGCCCCGGCCAGGGACCTCGGCGCGCCCTGCGGACAAAACACCCCCGGCGACATACCCTCGACGGGTGCACACGAGAACGTTGCCGGGGAACCACGGCGCGGACTTCGCGAAGGTGCTCACCGCCCTCCGCGACGTCCGGGTGCGCTCTGACGTGCGACTGACCGAGGTCCCCGCCCCCACCCGGATCGCACCCTACGCAGCGGCGCTCACCGCCGATGTCGTCGACCCGGCCGACCCCGAGGGGGAGCTCGCAACCGGCCGGTTCGTCCTCCTGCACGACCCCGCTGGTCCGGACACGTGGTCCGGCACCTGGCGTGTCGTCACCTTCGCCCGCGCCGCGCTCGAGCCCGAGCTTGCCGGCGACCCCATGCTCAGTGCGGTCGGCTGGTCCTGGCTGACCGACTCCCTCAAGGGGCGGGCCCTCACCTGGACTGCCGAGGCGGGCACCGTCACCCGCGTCGTCAGCGAGAGCTTCGGCGGCCTCGCCGACCGCGCCGCCAGCGTGGAGATGGAGATCCGCGCGTCGTGGACGCCGCTCCGCGGCGCCCTCACCGAGCACCTGCGTGCCTGGGCCGACCTGTTGTGCACCATCGCCGGGATCCCACCCCTGCCGGACGGTGTCGTGCCGCTGCCCGGACAGCGCCGGTGAGCGCTGAGCCGAGCGGACCGGGCGACGACCGGCAGGCGCCGCTCATTCCCCTCACGATGCCGACGGATGGCGTGCCCGAGGTCATCACCGACGACCGTTCGCTGATGCGTGCTGCAGAGGCCGTCGCGCAGGGCTCCGGCCCGATCGGCATCGACGCTGAGCGTGCCTCGGGCTACCGGTATGGGCAGCGCGCCTACCTCGTCCAGGTGCGCCGTTCGGGTTCGGGCACGTTTCTCGTCGACCCCGTCGCCCTGCCCGACCTGACGCCGCTCGACGAGGCGATCGGCGAGGCGGAGTGGATCCTCCACGCCGCGACCCAGGACCTCGTCTGCCTCTCCGATGTGGGCCTGCACCCGCGCGTGCTCTTCGACACCGAGCTCGGCGGCCGGCTCGCCGGACTGCCGAGGGTGGGCCTGGGAGCCATGGTGGAGCACTATCTCGGCCTCCAGCTGGCCAAGGAGCACTCGGCCGTCGACTGGTCGGCCCGTCCCCTGCCCGAGCCGTGGCTGCGCTACGCCGCCCTCGACGTCGAGGTCCTGGTCGACCTGCGCGAGGCGGTGTTGGGGGACCTCGATCGACAGGGCAAGGCCGGCTGGGCCAAGGAAGAGTTCGAGTCGCTGCTGTCGTTCACCGGCCCTGAGCCGCGCATCGACCCCTGGCGGCGCACCTCGGGGATTCATCGCATCCGCGCTCGGCGTGGCACCGCCATCGTCCGGGAGCTCTGGCTGTGGCGGGACGCGGTCGCCCAGGAGCGCGACGTCTCCCCCGGGCGGGTGCTGCCCGACGCCGCCATCGCCGAGATCGCGATGGCCTACCAACGCGCGGAGCGAGCACCGCGCACCCTGACCTCCTCGGACCCACGCCTCGCGCGGTCGATCCGGCGGCACTCGGAAGCGCTCATCGACGTCCTCTCCCGTGCCCTCTCGCTCGCCGAGGACGAGCTGCCACCCCTCGCCCTGCCGTCAGTCGGTCCTCCCCCACCACGCACGTGGGCCGACCGGGATCCCGTCGCCGCCGCGCGCCTGGCCCGGGCCCGCGAGCTGCTCGGGGGCCTGTCGGAGGAGCTGGCCATCCCGGTGGAGAACGTCCTCACCCCCGACCTGCTCCGCCGTTACCTGTGGGAGGGGCCAGCCGCCCCGACGACAGCCGAGGTCGCCCAGGCCTTGGCCGAGATGGGCGCGCGCTCCTGGCAGACGACCCTGGCAGCGCCCCTCATCGCCCGCGCGTGCGCGGAGCACCCACGCCCCTGACGGGCGGACTCCAGCCACGGCGCGGACTCCACGGCCGACGAAGGGCGAGCCCAGCGGCATACGGGATGGCTCGTCGCGTGAGGACGGTCACGCGACGGTTCGTTGGAGCGGAAGTTACCCACTAGTAGGGTGGGTGGGAACGTCCCTTCTCTCCTCCCCAAGGAGGCCTCGTGCCCCGCCAGCTCAGTGAGGTCGTCTTCGTCGACGGCGTCCGCACCCCGTTCGGCAAGGCGGGTGACACGGGCATGTACGCCCAGACCCGCTCGGACGACCTCGTCATCCGCTGCATCCGGGAGCTGCTCAGGCGCAATCCCGCCCTGCCCAAGGACCGCGTGGAGGAGGTCGCGATC
Organism: Intrasporangium sp.; assembly: GCF_040414665.1. Classification (GTDB taxonomy): domain Bacteria; phylum Actinomycetota; class Actinomycetes; order Actinomycetales; family Dermatophilaceae; genus Intrasporangium. The sequence continues at coordinate 92,535 of NZ_JBEDUL010000064.1, read as the reverse complement.
GCCGCCACGACGCAGATCGGCGACCAGGGCCTGACCCTCGGCCGCACCGCGGCGCTGCTCGCCGGCCTGCCCAACACCACCCCCGGCTACTCCGTCGATCGGATGTGTGCCGGTGCCATGACAGCGGTGACCAACACGGCGAGCTCGATCGCCTTCGGCGCCTACGAGGTCGCCATTGCGGGCGGGGTCGAGCACATGGGTCGTCATCCGATGGGTGAAGGGGTCGACCCGAACCCCCGCATCCTGGCGGAGCAGGTCGTCGACCCCGACGCCCTCGTCATGGGCAAGACCGCCGAGAACCTCCACGACCGGTTCCCGCAGCTGACGAAGGAGCGGGCGGACGCCTTCGCCGTCGCCAGCCAGGACAAGCTCGCCAAGGCCTACGCCAACGCCAGGATCCAGCCCGACCTCGCCACCGTGGCCATCCGCCACGCGGAGCGGGGCTGGGGGCTCGCCACGGCCGACGAGCCCCCGCGCCCCGGCACGACCCTCGAGGACCTGGCCACGCTGAAGACACCGTTCCGGCCGCACGGCAAGGTCACCGCCGGCAACGCTGCCGGGCTCAACGACGGCGCGACAGCCTGCCTGCTCGCCTCCGAGCGGGCCGCCGCAGAGCTGGGGCTGCCGGCCCGGATGCGCCTCGTGACGTACGCCTTCGTCGGCGTCGAGCCGGAGGTCATGGGCATCGGTCCGGTGCCGGCCACGGAGAAGGCCCTCGCCAAGGCGGGGCTGACCATCGAGGACATCGGGCTCTTCGAGCTCAATGAGGCGTTCGCCGTCCAGGTGCTCGCCTTCCTCGACCACTTCGGCATCGCCGATGACGACCCCCGCGTCAACGAGTACGGCGGCGCCATCGCCGTCGGGCACCCGCTCGCCAGCTCCGGTGTGCGACTCATGACCCAGCTCGCCCGGCAGTTCGAGGAGCACCCGGAGGTCCGCTATGGACTGACGGCGATGTGCATCGGCATCGGGATGGGCGGCTGCGTCATCTGGGAGAACCCCAACCACGCCGACTACCGCAGCGACCACGTCGGCTCCGTCAGCAGGGAGGACGACAAGTGACCGCCGCAGTGTCCACCAACGAGACCACCAAGGAGACCACGTCCACGTCCGCGGGCGACTTCGGCGACGAGGTCGTCACCCGCGCGCACGTTCGTGACGTCGGCCTGCCCGGCGACGGCGGCACCCTCGCCCTGATCACGCTCGACAACGGCTTCGACCACACGAAGCCCAACACGTTCGGACCCCGGTCCATCGCCGAGCTCCATGCGGCGATCGACAGCCTGCGAGTGCGCGCTGAGGCCGGCGAGATCGTCGCCGCGGCCGTGACCGGCAAACCGTTCGTCTTCGCCGTCGGGGCTGACCTCACCGGCGTTCCCCTCATCACCGACCGCGGGCAGGCCCTCGCGGCCGCGCAGGCCGGTCACGCCGCCCTGGCAGCCCTGTCCGACCTGCCCGTCCCGACGTTTGCGTTCGTCAACGGTGCCGCCATGGGTGGCGGCGTCGAGCTCGCCCTGGCGGCGACCTACCGGACCGTGAGCGCTGGCGTCCCGGCGATCGCCCTGCCCGAGGTCTTCCTCGGCCTCGTCCCCGGCTGGGGTGGCTGCTGGTTGCTGCCGAACCTCGTTGGGGTCGACCGCGCCCTCCAAGTCATCATCGAGAACCCGCTCGCGCAGAACCGGATGCTCAAGGGGGTCGAGGCGTTCACGCTCGGTCTCGCCGACGCCATCTTCGAGCCGGCCGACTTCCTCGAGCGCTCGATCGAGTGGGCGGCCGGGGTCCTGTCCGGTGCCATCACGGTCGACCCGCCCGAGGTGGAACGGGACGAGGGTGCCTGGGCGGCCGCGATCGCCAAGGCCAAGAGCCTTGCGGACCTCAAGACCGGCCGGCAGGCCCCGGCGCCCTACCGGGCGCTCGAGCTGCTCGCCGCGGCGCGCACCGCGACCCGCGACGAAGGCTTCACAGCTGAGGACGAGGTCCTCGCCGAGCTCATCATGAGCAACGAGCTGCGCGCCGGGCTCTACGCCTTCGAGCTGGTCCAGAAGCGGGCCAAGCGTCCCGCCGGGGCGCCCGACCAGAGCCTCGCCCGCCGGGTGACGAAGGTCGGAATCGTCGGTGCCGGTCTCATGGCCAGCCAGCTCGCGCTGCTGTTCAGCCAGCGCCTCCAGATGCCCGTCATCCTCACCGACGTCGACGAGGAGCGCGTCGCCAAGGGCGTCGGCTACGTCCACGCGGAGCTCGACAAGCTCGCTGCCAAGGGCCGGCTCACTGCGGACCGGCTCAACCGCTACAAGGGGCTCGTGACCGGGTCGACGAGCAAGGACGGCTTCGCGGACGCCGACTTCGTCATCGAGGCGGTCTTCGAGGAGATGTCCGTCAAGCAGCAGGTCTTCGCCGAGCTCGAGGACATCGTGGGGGTCGACTGCGTTCTCGCGACGAACACGTCGAGCCTGTCCATCACCGAGATGGCCGGCGGGCTCGCACGCCCCGAGCGGGTCGTCGGCTTCCACTTCTTCAACCCGGTCGCGGTGATGCCCCTGCTCGAGGTCATCCCCGGCGCGCAGACCGACCAGGCCACGCTGGCCACGGCATTCGCGGTCGGCAAGGAGCTGAGGAAGACGTGCATCCGTGCGGCTGACCGCCCGTCCTTCATCGTCAACCGGCTCCTGGGACGCTTCATGGGTGAGGCGACCCGCATCCTCGACGAGGGCACCCCGATCGAGGTCGTCGACCGCGCCTTCGCCGGCCTCGCTCCGATGCCGCCGTTCGTCCTCATCGGTCTCGTCGGGCCGGCGATCGCGCTGCACAACGGCGAGACCCTCGTGCGCGCCTTCCCCGACCGCTTCCACTCCTCGCCGACGCTCCGGCGCCTCGTCGCGGCGAGGAAGCCCGGCTTCTATGACGTGAGCTCCGGCAGACCCGTGCTCGACCCGGAGGTCGCCGACCTCATCGAGAAGCCCGCCGAGCCCGTCGTCCTCGAGGTGCCCGAGGTGCGCGAGCGCGTCCTCGCCGTCCTCGCCGACGAGGCCCGTCGGATGCTCGACGAGGAAGTGGCCCAGTCCCCGATGGACCTCGACCTGGCCATGATCACCGGCGCCGGCTTCCAGTTCTGGAACGGTGGGATCACCCCACTCCTCGACCGCGCCGGGGTGGCCGAGAAGGTCACCGGGCGCCGCTTTCTTCCGCCGGGGGTCGCCACCCTGCCCGGTTGAGAAAGACCACGAGGCCGTATGCCGCTGAGCTCGGTCCCAGCCCCACGCTCCCCTGCGCGTCCGGCTGGGTCGCAGCTCAGCGGCATACGCGTGTCAAGTTGCGTTAACTCATATATGAGTTAACCTCGGTCCGTGTCTGAGACCTATTTGACCCGTATCGGCGGCCTGATCCGCGACGCTCGACGGCACAAGGGGATGACCCAGTCCGAGCTCGCGGAGCTGCTGGGAACCTCGCAGGGCGCCGTCACGAGGATCGAGGCCGGCCGGCAGAACCTCAGCCTGGACATGCTCGCCAAGATCGGCGACGCACTCGACTCCGAGTTCGTCTCCGTGGGTCACTCGGGCCCGCAGCACCTGCGGATCGTCGGGGGGAAACAGCTGTCCGGCTCGATCGACGTCAAGACCTCGAAGAACGCCGCGGTAGCGCTGCTCTGCGCGTCCCTGCTCAACCGCGGACGCACGACCCTGCGCAACCTGGCCCGTATCGAGGAGGTCAACCGGATCCTCGAGGTCCTCGCCTCGATCGGCGTGCGGACCCGCTGGCTCCCTGACAGCAACGACCTCGAGATCATCCCTCCGGCAGAGCTGAGGCTCGAGGCCATCGACGTCGCGGCCGCGCGGCGGACCCGGACCGTCATCATGTTCCTCGGACCCCTCCTGCACGACTATCCGGAGTTCCAGCTGCCCTACGCGGGCGGCTGCGACCTGGGCACGCGGACCGTCGAACCGCACCTGGCCGCCCTGCGCGCCTTCGGGCTCGAGGTGACCGCGACGCACGGCTTCTACGAGGCGCGCTCGAACCGAAGCGTCAACCCGACCCGCGCCATCGTGCTCACCGAGCGCGGCGACACCGTCACGGAGAACGTCCTCATGGCGGCGGCCCGCCACGAGGGGACGACCATCATCCGCAACGCCTCCCCCAACTACATGGTGCAGGACCTCTGCTTCTTCCTCGAGAGGCTCGGCGTCCGGATCGAGGGGATCGGCACGACGACGCTCGTCGTCCGCGGCCGTGCGCACATCGACGTCGACGTCGACTACGCACCGAGCGAGGACCCCATCGAGGCGATGAGCCTGATCGCCGCCGCCGTCGTCACCCACTCATCGATCACCATCTGCCGTGCCCCCATCGAGTTCCTCGAGATCGAGCTGGCGACGCTCGAGGAGATGGGCATGAAGTACAACCTCAGCGAGGAGTACACCTCCGCGAACGGCAAGACCCGCCTGGTCGACATCACGACGGTCCCCGGCTCGCTCCGGGCGCCGACCGACAAGATCCACCCGATGCCGTTCCCGGGGCTCAACATCGACAACCTGCCCTTCTTCGCGCTCATCGGTGCGGTGGCCGAGGGCAGCACGATGATCCATGACTGGGTCTACGAGAACCGGGCGATCTACCTCACCGAGCTGACCAAGGTCGGGGCACGGGTCCAGCTGCTCGACCCGCACCGCGTGATCATCGAGGGGCCCACCCGGTGGCGGGCCGCGGAGGTGGTGTGTCCGCCCGCGCTGCGCCCGGGGGTCGTCATCCTCCTGGCGATGCTCGCGGCGCCCGGCACGTCGGTGCTCCGGAACGTCTACGTCATCAACCGCGGGTACGAGGACCTTGCCGATCGGCTCAACGCCCTCGGCGCAACCATCGAGGTCTTTCGCGACATCTAGATCGCTGGCCATGTGGGCACATGCGGTTCATGGCACCGGGTGCGCACTATCCCAGCCGCGGTTGGATTGGTGCGGACGACCTCGAGTGGGTGGCGCTGGGTCGGGGACCACGTGGGCCAAGCGCCCGGATCCGCCGCGCCGAGTGCTGTCGCTCCTCCCATGCGCGAGGCCATGCAACATTCCGCTATGCAGCTGCGACCACGATGGCGCCATGTGCCCGTCGCTCGCCGTCCCGGGGCCGTTGACGCCGCTCCATCTCGATGAAGCCCGACGTGGCCGGGCTTGGATCCAGAATCCAGCTATTTGGCCGAGCGTGCATGTACGCGGCCTGCCCCATCCCCCGACCGACGAACGTACGGATCCGCCGCGTTGAGTGTTTGGCCACCGGCGTCGACCCGACTCGCTACGTTGAATGGAACCGGGAGAGACCGGGAGTCCTGCGCAGTGTGCACGATGTCAGCGACCCCCGACGTCGCCAAACGTGATCAAAGGGGAAGGTCTCATGAGAGAGACACGCGTCAACCGGTTCCGCTACCTGATCCCGGGCCTGGTGCTGGCCATCGCAGGGGTGGTAGCGCCCGCGTCGGCGCACGCCGCCGACAGATCGGTCACCGGCTTCACCTTCAACAACATCAGTGCCTCGAGCGCGCTCAACAGCGTGCCCGACTCCTCGACCGACGTGGACGACGTGACGCTCGCGCCGGGCGAGATCCTGTATCTGCCCGCCTCTGCGGACCCGAACGCGTTGACCGGCTGGATCAAGCACGCGGACGGCACGAAACAGCCGTTCACCTCCGCGGACTACACGGTGGCCACGGGCGCAGGCCAAGGGCTCGAGCTGACCTTCACCGGCGTCGACGCCAGCCCCGTCCGGGCGTACCAGTCGACCCAGGTGCCGGCGATGTACATCAAGACGACCAACCCCGGCGGCCTCGACTGGATCGAGGAGTCCAAGGACAACGTGGACACCGGTGGCGCGATGGCGCTGGTCGGCTCGGACGCAGCTGCCGCGCCCATCTACAACAACCTCCTCGGGGAGATGAAGGGCCGCGGCAACTCCACGTGGGTGTACCCGAAGAAGCCCTACCAGATCAAGCTCGGCTCGAGCACCGAGCTGGTGCCCGCAGCGGGTGCGCACAAGACCTGGATCCTGCTGGCCAACTACCTCGACGCCTCCAACATCCGCAACGAGGTCAGCTACAACCTCGAGGGCGCACTGCTCAAGCGGCAGGGGCTAAATGACTACTCCATCAAGGGGCGCATGATCGACCTCTGGATCGATGGCGGCTTCCGCGGCTCCTACTACCTCACCGAGAAGGTGCAGGTTGCCCCCACCCGGTTGCCCCTCACCGATCTCGACAAGGCGAACGAGGCGGCAAACCCTGGTCTTGACATCGGGGCCATCACGCCCACGAAGGCTTCGGCCACCGACTCTCGCTTCGCGGGTCTGATGGAAGCGCAGTACGTGGACTTCCCCAACACGCCGACCGACTACAAGAACGGTGGCTACCTGCTCGAGATGGACTTCGCGAACGGGTCGCGTGCGGAGAAGTCGTACTTCATCACGAAGCGCGGGACTCCCTTCACGGTCAAGTCTCCCGAGATCGCAAACGCGGCCGAGCTGGCCTACATCGCTGGCTACGTCCAGAAGCTGGAGGACGCGATCTACGGCACCGGGACCGGCTACGCCAACTATCTCGATGCCGGGTCCTTCGCCAACTACTACGCACTCCAGGAGCTCATGGCCAACGACGACGGGTTCAAGTCGAGCACGTACTTCTACATGGACAAGGGCAGCAAGCTCTTCGCCGGTCCTGTCTGGGACTCGGACCGGACCATGGGAAGCCTGAAGTCGGCGGCCGATCCTGCCCTCATCCACGTCGCCAAGCTCGCCCGCGTCAAGCCGCAGTGGATCAAGCAGCTGCTCGCGCACACCGACTTCCGTCAAGCCGTGCAGCAGGCCTACAAGGACAACGTCGCCCCCGAGGTGGGCGCACTCCTCACGGGCGGCGGTCTCGCGTCCTATGCCAGTGAGGTCGCAGACTCTGCCCGGCTCAACAAGCTGCGCTGGCCCACCACCAGCTCGCAGACCGTGTGGTCCAGCACTCCTGCTGGCGACATCGCGACCCTGCGCACCTATCTGTCGCAGCGCCAGACGGGGATGAGCAACCTGCTCGGCGGGGCCGGATTCCTCAAGAACGCCCGCCTGGCCGACGGCACTTACACGATCGTCAACGGCAAGCTCAATGTCGACGTGAGCGGTGCGTCCAAGGTCGCCGCTGCAAACGTCCAGGTGTGGACCCCCAACACGACCGCGGCCCAGAAGTTCACGGTCAAGCGCGGAAACGACTCCTTCTACACCATCACGAACGTCAACTCCGGTCAGGTCCTCGACGTAGCAGGGGGAGTGGCAGCCAGTGGGACCAACGTCCAGCAGTACCCCTCGAACGGCACGCTTGCCCAGAAGTGGGCCATCGCCAGCTATGACGGGACCAACTTCACGATCGCGTCGGCGCTGGGGACCATGATCCCGGCGACCACCGGGGGCTCGGACAACGGGTTCGTGCTCGAGGCGAAGGGCTCGGGGACGACGGCCGGGACGAACATCCAGATCGCGAGCGACACGGCGACGGCCGGCCAGAAGTTCGCGTTCGGCGCGGCTCTGGTCGACGGTCGAAAGTACGAGATCTCTTCGAAGCTGGCCAAGGGCGTGGTCCTTGACGTCGCTGGAGGCAGCACCGCAAACGGTGCGAACATCCGGATCTGGAGCGCCAACGGCACCAACGCCCAACGGTTCACGCTGCGCAACCTCTCCGGCGACATCTATGAGGTGCGGACCGGGACCACCACGGGCAAGGTGGTCGACGTCGCCGGCGGCCGGAAGACCGCAGGGACCAACGTCTGGCAGTACCAGGCCAACGGTTCTGCCGCCCAGCGGTGGTCCATCCGGCCCACCGGTGACGACGACGGTAGCTACTACTTCGTCTCGAACGTGAGCGGTCTCTACCTCGATGTTGCAGGCGCGAAGACCGCGAACGGCACGAACGTATGGACGTGGACCGGCAACAAGACCGCCGCACAGAAGTTCTACCTCAACTAGAAACGAGACGTCGACATGGCCTGACCGACGCGCATCGGGGCGTGGTGGACACCCCTGGGCGCGACCCGGCGGCGGGCCACATCGCTACCGCGGATTTGTGTCTGGCAGGCACATGATCGGGTCGGTGGCCGGTTCATAGTCTTCCGGCATGCCCGACGCCCGCCATGACGCTCGCGACGCCGCTCCAGGGTCCATCGCACCCCTCCGCGTGACGACCCCCTCGACGGCCAATGACCCCATCGACCTGAACGGCAGGACCGCCCTCGTCACCGGGGCCGCCAGCGGCATCGGCGCCGCCATCGCTCGGTCGCTGAGCAGGGCGGGAGCCAAGGTGCACGCCGTCGACCGCGATGAGGCGGGGCTGGCCGACCTCGCCCGCGAGTCGGGCGTCAGCCCGATCCTCGCCGACCTGGCCGATCTCGATGGCCTCGCGGGACTGCCGACCGCCGTCGACATCCTCGTCAACAACGCGGGAATCCAGCACGTCAGTCCCATCGAGGAGTTCCCGCTCGAGCGGTTCGACTTCATCATCGACCTCATGCTGGTCTCTCCCTTTCGCCTCATTCGGCAGTCGCTGCCCCACATGTACGCGCAGGGCTGGGGACGGATCATCAACATCTCCAGCGTCCACGGCCTGCGCGCCAGCGCCTTCAAGTCGGCCTATGTCACCGCCAAACACGGACTTGAGGGCCTGTCCAAGGTGGTCGCCCTCGAAGGGGGCCCGCACGGCGTGACGTCGACGTGCATCAACCCGGCCTATGTGCGCACGCCGCTCGTGGAGAAGCAGATCGAGGACCAGGCTCGGACCCACGGCATCGCGCCGAGTGAGGTGGTCGACACGATCATGCTCTCGCCGGTCGCCCTCAAGCGGCTCGTCGAGCCGGACGAGGTCGCCGCCCTGGCCCTGTTCCTCTGCGGTCCCGCGTCCGCGTCGGTCACGGGCACGTCCTTCCTCATGGACGGCGGGTGGACGGCCCACTGAGGGAACACACCTGGTCCACCGGTGCGTCGCCCCGTGCGCCGATGCCGAAGACCCTGCCTAAGATCGGCCCCGTGACGACGACACCGGACACCTCGACCGAGCAGGTTCTCCACCTGCTCGAGCTGCTGGCGTCCGGCGCCACCGTCGCCGATGTCGCCGGCGCCGACGCCCCCTCGGCCGGACGTGACCTGGCCCTGCGCATTGCCCACACCCGCGACGTGCACCAGCGCCGAGAGGCCGGGCTCGCGGCGTTGCTCGACACCGCCCGCGAACTCGCCACGGAGCACGACCCGGCCCAGGTCCTCGAGGCGATCGTCCGCCGCGCCCGCCACTTGCTCCAGACAGACTTGGCATACCTGACGCTCTACGACCCGGTGGCGAAGGACACCTACATGCGGGCCACCTCGGGATCGGTCTCCGCGGCCTTCCAGTCCGTGCGCCTGGCCCTCGGGGACGGACTCGGCGGGCTCGTCGCCTCGACCCGGAAGCCGTACTGGACCGCGGACTACTTCTCGGACGCGCGATTCCAGCACACGCGCCCGATCGACGGCGCCGTCGGCGAGGAGGGGATCGTCGCCATCTGTGGCACGCCCCTGATCGTCGAGTCAGAGTTCGTGGGGGTGCTGTTCGCAGCCAATCGCACCGCGCGGCCGTTCACGCGCGAAGAGGTAGGCCTCCTGGGCAACCTGGCCACGCTGGCGGCCGTGACCCTGGTCCAGACCCGGGCTCTCGCGGATGCCGAGAACGCCGTCCGGGCGCTGCAGCAGGCCCACGAGACGGTGCGCCAGTACGCCGCTGGCGTCGAGAAGGCTGCTGCGGCGCATGACCGCTTCGCTGCCCTCGTCCTCGGTGGCGGCGGAGTTGCCGGCATCACCCACGCTGTCGCCGAGCTGCTCGGCGGTTGGGCAGTGCTCGTCGACGAGGGCAACGCGGTGCGGTCCGCGACGGGCCCGGCGCCAGACCTCATCGAGGGGCCGGGGTTTCAGGAGCTCCTCGGGCAGGCGAGCGAGGCCGGTGGGCGCATCGTCCATGTGGACAACACCTACGCCGTGCGGATCACCGCGGCTCACGAGCAGCTCGGCACTCTGTTCATCGGTGACGTCGGGGACCTCAGCGACTCGGACCGCCGCACGGTGGAGCGCGCCGGCATGGTGACGGCGCTCGTCCTGCTCTTCGAACGAAACGCCGCCGATGCGCGGCAGTCCGAGCGCAACCGGCTCATCTCTGACCTCGTCACTGGCAGGGGCGGTGACGCCGAGCGCGTCCAGCTCGCCCGGGCATGGGGCTTCGACCCCCTCGTCGAGTTCTGCGTCCTCGTCATGCGCGGAGAGGACCGCGCGGCGAACCGCGCCCTCGTCATGTCCGTCGGCACGGCCACCGGGGAGGGCTCCCTCGTCGGCTCGCACGACGGACACATCGTGGCGCTCGTCCCTGGGCAGGACCCGGACGCGCTCGCGAAGTCGGTTGCCGCTCGCCTCAGCCGCAGGTCGCCCGTGACCGTAGCGGGAGTGGGACCAGTTACCGGCGTCGACGGGATCCCTGCTGCCCACGAGGAGGGAGCCCGGACGGCTCGAGCGCTCATCGCGCTCGGTCACCGTGGCCACGGTGCGGCCGCGACCCAGCTCGGCTTTGCCGGCCTCATCGTCGGCTCCGACCCTGACGTGGCCGAGTACGTGAGGCGGCTCCTGGCACCGATCCTCGACTACGACGAGCGCCGTGGCACCGACCTGGTGGGCACGCTCGAGGCGTACTTCGCGGCCGGCTCGAGCCCACGCCACGCCGCCGCGAGCCTGCACGTCCACGTCAACACGGTGTCGCAGAGGCTTGAGCGGATAGGCGCGTTGCTCGGGGCCACCTGGCAGCTCCCGGACGAGTCCCTGGAGCTGCAGCTCGCACTCCGACTGCGCAGGTTGCTCGCGCAGGACTGACGCCCCTCCCGCCGGGATCAGTGGCGCAGGCCCAGGTGGCGATCGATCGCGTCGGCGATCGCCTCGATGCCCGGAGCGTCCAGGATGACGTCGTAGTGGTTGGCGTCGACCGGGGTGACCGCCACCTCATGCGGGACCCCGAGGGCGGCGAGCCGCTGCTCGTCATAGAGGCCCTGCGGCTCGTTGAGCAGTCCTCGCCGCGCCCACACGAGGTCCATCGGCTTGCCGAGCTCGACGGCTCGACGGACCGCGCCATGCGTCTGCGGATCGGCCAGGATGTCCGCTCCATCGGCCCGGACCGCGTTGAGCTCGCAGGAGCTGCGCCACCGCCCACCGCCTGCCTCGTCCTGCACCAGGTCGTGGGTGAGGTACTGCCGGACCGCCTCGCCACCCGGACCGCGCAGGGCCGGCCCCAGACTCGGGTGCGCCTGCCAGAACGCGAGGTAGTCGTCGACACCGTCGAACCGCATCGCGAGGCGGTCCATGGCAGGGCCGATGACCGCGGTCAGTGCCGCATCGATGTCGACCTCCGCCGGCGCAGGGATCGCCAGCCCCCCGTCCACCAGCACCGCACCGGAGAACCGCTCCGGATGCGTGGCCAGGGCCAGAGCGGAGATGAACGCGCCCATGGAGTGACCGACGAGCAGCGGCGCGGCCGCGAAGACCAGGGCGATCGAGCTGAGGTCCTCGACGTGGGCCGCCAGCCCGTAGGGGGCCGGCACCCGTCGGCTACCACCGCGGCCACGCAGGTCCGGCGCCAGGAAGCGCACTGCGCCTGATCCATGACGGCGATCGACCTCATCGGCCACCCGTCGCCACGACAGGCCGTTCGCGGTGATTCCGTGGACGGCCACGACCACCGGAGCACCTTCCCTGGCCACGCCGACGGTGAGGTCATGGATGGCGAGGCTGCCGATCGGCTGCTCGATGACGAAGTCGGGAGCGATGCTCATGTCGCGCGGCCTCTCCTGATGAGCCGGCCTCCGAGTCCCGTCAGGCCGGCCGGTGCAAAGTAGACGATGATGATGAAGAACAAACCGAGGATGAAGAGCGGCTCGGACAGGACCTGCTGGACGACGTCCGGCAGCGCGTCAAGGAAGCCCGCGCCGCTCAGTTCCACGAGCCGTGCATCGGCATAGGAGTAGAGGAAGCCGCCGAGCAGCGCGCCCCACATGCTGCCAGCTCCACCGAGCACGACCATGATAAGCAGGGCCAGGGTGAACTCGGTCGTGGTCACGTGCGGATTGGACCCGCCCAGAACGAGGGCGTGCACGATGCCGCCCAGCCCGCCGAGGACGGCTCCGACGACGATCGCCAGCAGCTTGACTCGGTACGTGTCGAAGCCGAGCACTGCAGCGCGGGCTTCGTTCTCGCGAACCGCGGCCATGGCGTGACCGGCGCGCGAGCGCACCAGCAGCGTCACGATGACGAACGCCACGACGACGAAGCCGAGCGCCAGCCAGTACCGGTACGGCGCGTTCGCCACGCCGACGAGCAGCTCTGGCACGGCGTCGCGGTTGAGGGACTTGCCCTCCTCGCCCCCGGTCAGGCCGCCCGCGTTGCGCATGACGATGATCGACGCCGCCTGGGCAAAGGCAAGCGTCACCATGGCGAAGGCGATCCCGCCGACCCGCAGCGCGATGCCGCCGACGACGAGCGCGAGCAGTGTCGTCACGCCCAGAGACAACAGGATCGCCACGGGGAGCGGAAGCGCCCAGTCGGACAGGGAGATCGTCAGCAGGTAGCTGCCAGCGGCGACGAAGAGCGCGTGCCCGAAGCTGAGCAGCCCGGTCCGGCCGAAGATGACGTCGTAGCTGAGGGCGATACCGGCGATGACGAGGCACGTCGCCAGCAGCTGGAGGCTGCCCGGCCCATTGACCCGACCCGGCAGGAGACCGGGCACCTCGATCGGCACGTACGGGAGGTAGGCGAGCACGGCCAGCACGATGATGGCCGGGAGGGCCTTGAGCGACACGGCGGTCCTCATGCGTGGGCTCCCTTCATTGACGTCGGGCGGAGCAGGAGAACCAGGGCGAGCAGCAGCACGACGGACAGGTCGCCCACGCCGCTTGCGGCGTAGAAGTTGGCCAGCTGCTGGACCAGACCGACGGCCACGGCCGCGACCGCGGTGCCGACGAGGGACCCCATTCCGCCGATGACGACGACGATGAAGGCGTAGATCAGCAGCGAGCCGCCCTGGGCGGGTGACACCGTCCCCGCGTACTGCGAGTAGAGCAGTCCGGCCAACGCGGCAGCGGAACCGCCGAGAGCGAAGACGATGGTGAACGTCCGATGGACGTTGATGCCGAGTGCCTCGACCATGGTGCGGTTCTCGACACCGGCGCGGATGATCAGGCCGAGGCGGGTGTAGTGCAGCAGTGCCTGCAACCCGAGGAACACGGCGAGTGCCACCGCGATGAACAGGAACCGGTCATTGGGCAGCCGGGCTCCGAGGAGCGTCGTCGTGCTGGCCATCCACTCCGGCTTCTCCACCGTGCGCGGGTCCGCTCCCCAGATGCCTTGTGCTGCCGCGACGCTGGCCAGCGACAGACCGACGGTGGCGAGCACCTGCTGGATGTGGTGCCGGTAGAGGGGCCGGATGAGGACCACTTCGACGATGAACCCGACGACGGCACCGACCACGAGTGCGACGAGCACGGCCATGGCGAGGCGTGCCGCAACGGAGAGGGTGGCCGGAAGGGCCCCCATGGTGAGGAATCCGGCGTACGCCCCGGCCATCATGAAGGCGCCATGGGCGAAGTTGAGCACGCCCATGAGGCCGTAGATGATGCTGAGCCCGCTCGCCGCGAGGAAGTAGAGGGCCCCGAGACCGAGGCCCGTGACGAGGATGAGCACGAGGTCCGTCATGCTGCCCCCTCCCGTCGCATCGAGACGCCGAGGAGCTCGCGAGTCAGCTCCGGATCAGCGACGAGCTCTGCCGCACCGCCGCGGTGCACGACCTGGCCGGCGTCGAGCACCACCACCGTGTCGGCGATCCGCCGCACGAGCGGCAGGTTCTGCTCGACGAGCAGGATCGGAGTGGTCCTCGCGACCTCCGCGAGCACGTCGGCCACCTCGGTGACCAGCTTCGGGGCGAGACCCTTGGTCGGCTCGTCGATGAGCAGCACCGAGGTATCCCTGAGCAGGACCCGGGCCAGCGAGACCATCTGCTGCTGGCCACCGGAGAGCGTTCCGGCGCGCTGCTTGGCACGGGCGAGGAGGTCGGGGAAGAGCCTGCCCACGATGGGCGCCTCAACACCTCGGTCCGGATCGACGAGGCGCAGGTTCTCGTCGACGGTGAGGCCACCGAAGACCTCCCGGTCCTCGGGGACATAGCCGATGCCGCGGCGGATGATCCGCGTCGTCGGCTCATCTTGGATCTCCCTGTCCTGCAAGATGACTCGGCCGGTGCGCGGGGCGAGGCCGATGATCGCCTTGAGCGTCGTCGTCTTGCCCACGCCGTTGCGCCCGAGCAGGGCGGTCACGCCGGTTGCCGGCACGGTGAACGAGACACCCTGCAGGACGTGCGATCCGGCGTAACGGACGTGGAGGTCCTCGACCGAGAGCACCGGGCCGCCCTCGCTGCCGGGTGCGGCCGCCCGGTCGAGGGCCGTGGTCATGTCAGTCACAGGGCTTCTCCAAGATAGGCCTGTTGGACGCGTTCATCGGTCGTCACTTCCTGGGGGGATCCGGAGGCGAGCAGCTGCCCGTGGTGGAGCACCGCCACGCGGTCCGCGAGGCCGAGGACGACGTGCATGTGGTGCTCCACCATGGCGACGGCCACGCCCGAGTCGCGGACCTCGCCGATGATCTCGGTCAGTCCGTCCACGTCCTCGGCGGACACGCCGGCCATGGGCTCGTCGAGGAGCAGGACCTTCGGGTCCGAGGCCAGCGCCATGGCGAGCTCGAGCTTCCTGCGGTCACCGTGCGAGAGGTCCCGCGCCGGAGTCGTCGCCTTCCCCGGCATGCGGACCCGCTCCAGGAGCGTGTCCACGTCCTGGCCGGCGGCCCCGTCCCGTCCGGGACGTGCCACCCGGAACGGCGAGAACGGCGCCGAACCGCTGGCCTGGATTGCGAGGTGGACGTTCTCCCCGGCCGTCAGCCCATCGAAGAGCGCCGAGGTCTGGAAGGACCGCGACAACCCCAGACGAGCTCGCCGCGTCGCTGATCGCTTCGTGACGTCATCGCCGCCCAGCCGGACCGACCCGGTTGTCGGGCGGGTGACCCCGCTGAGGATGTTGACGAGCGAGGACTTGCCCGCCCCGTTGGGGCCGATGATGCCGAGCAGCTCACCGGCCCCAACCTCGAGCGAGACGTCATCGAGGATCTGGGCGCCACCGATCTTCCAGCCGATGGCCTCCCCGCTGATGACCGGTATGGTCACTTGAACGGCGTGACCGGGGGGGCGACGGCCGCGGCGTCGAGGGTCTCGCCGAGGACTGGCGTGACGTTGCTGCCGTCCTGCTTGAGCGTCGCCGTGAACATCGGCTGCAGCAGCGCGTGATCCTCGGCACGGATCTCGAGCTGGCCCTTCGGTCCCTCGAACTTCCAGCCCTCGAGCGCGGACACCATGGCGTCAACGTCCGAGTCGCTCGCCTCGATGGCGTGGGCGATCATCTGGGCCGCGACAAAGCCGTCGTTGGTGAACAGGTCGACCGAGGCGCCCTGCTCCTTCATGCCTTCGTCGAGCGCCTTGTAGGCGGCGTTGTCGGCTGCCCCGTCGAAGAAGTGCGAGAGGAAGTTGATCTGCGTCGACGCCTTGCCGAAGATCGCGTGGGTCGGCTTGATGTCGAGACCCGTCACGACCTTGGTCGACTCGAAGACCCCCTGCTGCTCCAGCGTCGACCACATCGCGGCCGCGTTGGTGCCGGCCCAGGCGACGAAGAGCAGGTCCGGAGCCGCACCCTTGATCTTCGTGGCGAACGGGGTCACGTCGGTCGCGGCCGCGGGGACCTCGACGGAGTCGACCTTTGCGCCCTTGCCTCCGAGGACGGCGGTGACGGCGGCGATGTTGGCCTTGCCGAAGGCGCTGTCCTGCGCGAGGACCGTGACCTTCTTGCCCGTCACGTCGCCGAGCATGGAACCGGCCGTCGCGACGTCCTGGAAGGTCTGGCGACCAGACCGGAAGGTGTACTTGTTCGCGCCCGTGACGGCGTCAACGGCCGCTGGGCCGGAGACGAAGAGGACCTTGTTGTCCGCGGCGAGCGGCGCGACCTGCAGGGCGACCCCGGACGAGGTCGAGCCCGCAATGATCTTGTGGCCCTGGCCGATGAGGTCGGTCGCCGAGGCGACCGCCTTAGCCGGGTCGCCGGCATCGTCCTGCTCGGTGACCTCGATCTTGTGGCCGTTGACCGCCCCGGTGCCCTTGGTGGCGTAGTCCAGACCGGCGGCAAAGCCCTGGCGGTACTGCTCACCGTAGGTTGCGAGCGGACCCGACTTCGAGTAGACGAGGCCGACCTTGACGGGGGCCCCTGACGCCGCGCCGGCCCCCTGCGTGCCCTGGTCGGCCGGGGCGCCGGGCTCACCGGGCGCGCCACAGGCCGCCACCGACATGCTGAGCAGGGCTCCCGCCAGCACGACACTCCAACGCTTGGACACCATCGTCCTCCACCTCTGGTGGGTGCTCGCTTCCCTATGCGTCGCGAGATCCTTTGTCACCCAGCCGTTCCCGGCGAAAGTAGTTGAGCGCGTCTGCTCGCTTGGTGGGCTGCCCCACCACAAAGACCCCGGTCCCATGTGTCCAGTCGACACGGAAGGCAACCACAGCGGGCCCGCGCGGACGTTCGCGGGCAAGCCCAGCGGCATACGCCCGCGATGACTCTGTGGTCAGCGCACAGTGAGCGTGGGCGCGAGGCCGGCCACGACCGTGTCGGCCGTCAGGCCAAGCTCCTCGAGGAGCTCGGCGCGCGACGCGTGTGCGAGGAAGCGCTTCGGGATGCCAAAGGTGTGCACGGGGACGTCGATCCCGGCCTCCCGCAACGCGACCGTGACGGCAGAACCGATCCCACCGCTGACCAGGTTGTCCTCGACCACCGCGACGGCACCGGCGGATCGGGCCAGCTCGACGAGGGCCGGGCTGACGGGAAGCACCCAGCGCGGGTCGACGACACGCACGGTGTGGCCCTGGGCCGCGAGCTTCTCCCCCACGTCGACCGACATCCCGGCGAATGCCCCGACGCCGACGACGAGCACCTCGACCTCGCCTTCCCCCGTCTCGTGCAGGACATCGACGCCGCCCACGGATCGCACCGCGGCGACCGGCTCGGCCACGTCGCCCTTGGGGAAGCGCAGGACCGTCGGTGCGTCGGACACGTCGAGCGCCTCGCGCAGCTGCAGCTTGACCTGCTCGCCGTCCCGGGGTGCGGCGAGGCGCAGGCCGGGAACCATCGAGGTCAGGGTCATGTCCCACATCCCGTTGTGGGAGGGCCCGTCACTGCCGGTGACACCGGCGCGGTCGAGGATGAACGTCACCCCGGCGCGGTGCAGGGCACAGTCCATGAGCACCTGGTCGAACGCACGGTTGAGGAAGGTCGCGTAGACCGCGACGACCGGATGCAGCCCCGCGTAAGCCAGGCCGGAGGCCATGGTCACGGCGTGCTGCTCGGCGATACCCACGTCGAAGACGCGGTCGGGATGGGCGGCGGCGAAGCCGTCGAGCCCCACCGGGATGAGCATCGCCGCAGTGATCGCCACCACGTCGGGTCGCTCGGACCCGATGCGAACCATCTCCTCGTTGAACTCGTCCGTCCAGATCCGACCGGACACCTGGAAGGGCAGCCCCGTCTCGGGGTTGATCTTGCCGATGCCGTGCATGTGGTCGGCGTCGTCGTCGAGGGCCGGCTGGTAGCCCCGGCCCTTCTGGGTGATGACGTGGACGATGACCGGCCCGCCGAACTCCTTCGCCTGCCGCAGGGCCCGCTCGACGGCCAGCTCGTCGTGCCCGTCGACCGGACCGTAGTACTTCAGGCCGAGGTCCTCGAACATCCCCTGCGGAGCGACGATGTCCTTGATGCCCTTCTTGACGCCGTGCAGCGTCTCGAACATCGCACCACCGACGACGGGCGTGCGCACGAGGGAGCGCTTGCCCCAGTCGAGGAACCGCTCGTAGCCACGAGTCGTGCGCAGCGTCGCCAGGTGCTCGGCAAGCCCGCCGATGGTCGGGGCGTAGGAGCGCTCGTTGTCGTTGACGACGATGACGAGCGGCAGGTCCCGGTCGACGGCGATGTTGTTGATCGCCTCCCACGCCATTCCGCCGGTGAGCGCGCCGTCACCGATGACCGCGACCGTGTGGCGGCCGCTCTCGCCGCGCAGCCGGCGGCCCTTGGCGATGCCGTCCGCCCAGGACAGGGCCGTCGATGCATGGGAGTTCTCGACGACGTCGTGCTCGGACTCTGCCCGGCTCGGGTAGCCGGACAGGCCGCCCTGCTTCTTGAGCCTGCTGAAGTCGTGGCGCCCCGTCAGCAGCTTGTGCACGTAGGACTGGTGGCCCGTGTCGAAGACGATGGTGTCGCGGGGCGAGTCGAAGACGCGGTGCAGCGCGATGGTGAGCTCGACGACACCGAGGTTGGGGCCGAGGTGCCCACCGGTCTTGCACACCTCGGTGACGAGGAAGGTGCGGATCTCGTCGGCGAGCGCCGGCAGGTCGGCTGCCGACAGCGCCTTCACGTCTGCTGGGCTCTCGATCTGCTCGAGCAGGCTCACGCTGGCCAGGTCCTCTCGTTGGGATGCGTCGATCGAGTCTACGGCGTGACCGGCCGGGTGCCGAAAGCCTGGTCCCAGCCCGGTGCCAGGCCCCATGGCGTATGCCGCTGAGCTCCTCGCGCACGTCACTGCGGTGCGTGCCCTGCCGCACTCCCCCGGGGGCTCACAGCCGAGGCGCGAAGACCTTGCCCTGAAGGGCCTCGTGGAGCAGACGCGCGGACCGCGATGCGGCGAGCAGGCGGATGCCCTCGGCCTCGATCTGGACCAGGATCTCGTCGAGTGCCTCCGCCGGGACGTGCGGGCCGATGGCGACGCGAGCCTCTCGCCAGGCGTCGCGCATGGCGACGACCTGGCCCTCGAGGTGGCGGCCGGCGAGCCAGGCGAGCGCGATCGGGTGCTTGCGCCAGCCGCTGTAGGACCGGTAGTCGGGCGGGCACTGGTCGAGCAGCCACAGCACCGCCCGGTCCTCCCAGCCCGGAGTGTGGGCCGGGGGCACACCCTCGGGCCAGCCGGGTGGGGTGTGTGCTGCCATGCCGTCATTGTGCACGCTCGATCTCGGCCGACTCAGCCACGCGGGTCTGACCACCCGCCACCCGGCAACGGCGAGGGCCCCGCGTGCCGCACTGAGCGGCATACGGGGCCCTCGTCCTGTCGGGAGCGGGACTCAGCTGGCGACGAGGGAGCGAAGGACGTACTGGAGGATGCCGCCGTTGCGGTAGTAGTCCGCCTCGCCCGGTGTGTCGATGCGAACGACCGCGTCGAACTCCTTCGTCGTGCCGTCCTCGGCGGTCGCCGTGACGTGGACGGTCCGTGGCGTGCGCCCGTCGTTGAGCTCGGTGATCCCGGAGATCGAGAACGTCTCGGTGCCGGCCAGGCCGAGCGACTCGGCATTCTCCCCCTGCGGGAACTGGAGCGGGATCACGCCCATGCCGATGAGGTTGCTGCGGTGGATCCGCTCGTAGCTCTCGGCGATGACCGCCCTGACGCCGAGCAGGCTCGTGCCCTTGGCGGCCCAGTCGCGCGACGACCCGGAGCCGTACTCCTTGCCGGCCAGGATGACGAGGGGCGTGCCCGCACCGGCATAGCTCTGTGCCGCATCGTAGATGGTCGTCTGCTCGCCGCCCTGGGTGAAGTCGCGGGTGAAGCCACCCTCGACGCCGTCGAGGAGCAGGTTCTTGAGGCGGATGTTCGCGAACGTGCCGCGGATCATGACCTCGTGGTTGCCGCGACGCGAGCCGTAGGAGTTGAAGTCCCTGCGCTCGATGCCGTGCTCCTGGAGGTACCGGCCCGCTGGGCTGTCGGCCTTGATCGACCCGGCCGGGCTGATGTGGTCCGTCGTGACCGAGTCACCGAGCTTGGCGAGCACCCGCGCGCCCTCGATGTCCCCGACGGGGGCCGGCTCGGCAGTCATGCCCTCGAAGTACGGGGGCTTGCGGACGTAGGTCGACTCGGCGTTCCACGCGAAGGTGTCGCCCTCCGGCGTCGGCAGGGACCGCCAGCGCTCGTCCCCGGCGAAGACGTCGGCGTAGTCCTCGGTGAACATCTCCTTGTTGATCGACTCGGCGATCGTGCGCTCGACGTCCTCGGGCGCGGGCCAGATGTCCCTGAGGAACACGTCGCCCCCGTCCGCGTCCTGGCCCAGTGCCTCGGCCTCGAAGTCGAAGTCCATCGTGCCCGCCAGCGCGTAGGCGATGACGAGCGGTGGGCTCGCGAGGTAGTTCATCTTGACGTCCGGGTTGATCCGGCCCTCGAAGTTGCGGTTGCCCGACAGGACCGACGTGACGGCGAGGTCGCTGTCGTTGACCGCCTGCGAGACCTCCTCGATGATCGGTCCGGAGTTGCCGATGCACGTGGTGCAGCCGTAGCCGACGAGGTGGAAGCCGAGCTTCTCGAGGTAGGGCCACATGCCCGCCTTGTCGTAGTAGCCGCTGACCACCTTGGAGCCCGGCGCCATCGAGGTCTTGACCCACGGGGCGACCGTGAGCCCCTTCTCGACGGCGTTCTTGGCAAGCATCGCGGCCGCCATCATGACCGAGGGGTTGGACGTGTTGGTGCAGCTCGTGATCGAGGCGATCGCGACGTGGCCGTGGTCGATGGTCTGCTCGGCACCGTCGAGGGTGACGGTGGTCGGGTGGCTCGCCCGCTCCACACCAGCTGGCGCGGCAGGCGAGTGGACGGGGCGGCCCGCGCTCTCGGACTCCTCGCGCGCGTCGTGTGAGGGCGAGTCGGACGCGGGGAAGGTGCCGATCAGCTCCTGGTCGACGCTGCTCTTCTCGATGCTGTTGCCGTTGACGACGTAGTTCTTCAGGTCGTTGCGGAACTGCTCCTTGGAGCGGGTCAGCTCGATGCGGTCCTGCGGGCGCTTCGGCCCGGCGATGGAGGGGACCACCGTCGAGAGGTCGAGCTCGAGGTACTCGGAGAACCGGGCCTCGGTGCCCGGCTCGAGCCACATGCCCTGCTCCTTGGCGTAGGCCTCGACGAGGGCAACCTGCTCGTCGGAGCGACCCGTCAGGCGCAGGTAGTCGAGCGTGACCTGGTCGATCGGGAAGATCGCGCAGGTGGAGCCGAACTCCGGGCTCATGTTGCCGATGGTGGCGCGGTTGGCGAGCGGGACCTGGGCCACGCCCTCGCCGTAGAACTCGACGAACTTGCCGACGACGCCGTGGTCGCGCAACATCTCGGTGATGGTCAGGACGACGTCGGTCGCGGTCGCGCCGGACGGGATCGACCCGGTGAGCTTGAAGCCGACGACGCGCGGGATGAGCATCGACACGGGCTGGCCGAGCATGGCTGCCTCGGCCTCGATGCCGCCGACGCCCCAGCCGAGGACGCCGAGGCCGTTGACCATCGTCGTGTGCGAGTCGGTGCCGACGCAGGTGTCGGGGTAGGCAACCCGAGCGCCGTCCACGTCACGGGTCATGACGACGCGCGCCAGGTGCTCGATGTTGACCTGGTGGACGATGCCGGTGCCGGGCGGGACGACCTTGAAGTCGTCGAACGCAGTCTGGCCCCAGCGGAGGAACTGGTAGCGCTCGTGGTTGCGCTGGTACTCGATCTCGACATTCTTCTCGAAGGCGTCGGGCCGGCCGAAGACGTCGATGATGACCGAGTGGTCGATGACCAGCTCGGCGGGGGCCAGGGGGTTGATCTTGGCAGGGTCACCACCGAGATCCGCAACGGCCTCGCGCATCGTCGCCAGGTCGACGACGCAGGGCACGCCGGTGAAGTCCTGCATGATGACGCGCCCAGGGGTGAACTGGATCTCCGTGTCGGGCTCCGCGTTGGCGTCCCAGCCCCCCAGCGCACGGATGTGGTCAGCCGTGATGTTGGCCCCGTCCTCGGTCCGCAGCAGGTTCTCCAGGAGAACCTTGAGGCTGAACGGGAGGGTGTCGTGTCCCTCGACCTGGGCGAGGCGGTAGATCTCGTACGACTGACCACCGACCTCGAGGGTCCCCTTGGCCTTGAAGCTGTCAACACTGCCCACAGCGGGCTCCTTCCAGCAGCTGAAGTTGGATGTCGCAATCGACCATTTATCTTGATATCAAGATATCTAACCACACGCCTCGACCATTGTCAGCCCGGGTCGCGCACGCGACCAAGGGATCGGCAGCCGTATGCCGCTGGGCTCGTCACCCCTGTACCCATCCGTCCCAGCGCGGCGGGCCGCACCCCCGGGTGATGCTCAGCCAGCGGGTTCGAGCACGGCGATGCACTCGACGTGGTGCGTCATCGGGAAGGCATCCCAGCCCTCCACGTGCGTGAGGCGGAACCCATGGTCCACGGCGGCCTTGACATCCCGGGCGAGGGCGGCAGGATCACACGCAACGTAGACCACCCGGCGGGGGCGCATCGCGGCCACCTGGCCCAGGACAGCGGCACCGGCGCCCGTGCGGGGCGGATCCAGCACGACGAGGTCCGCCGTGATTCCCTGCGAGACAAGGGAGCCCAGCTCGTGGTCGACCCGGTTGCACCGCCACTCGACGTTGTCCTGCCCGTCGGTGTTGAGCAGGCCGTTCGACACGGCGAGCGCATCACCCTCGACGGCGAGGACGAAACCACCGGGCGACACGAGCTCGCCGAGCCGCATGGCGAACAGGCCCGAGCCGGCATAGAGGTCGAGGACGCGCTCGCCGGGCGCCGGTTCGAGGAGCGCGACGACCCTGGACAGGAACGTTGACGCCGCTCCGGGGTGGACCTGCCAGAAACCCCTCGCGGAGACGACGTACTCGCCCTCCCAGGCTCCGTCGGTGGCGCGCTCGCCCACGAGGCCGCCGCCCTCGTCCGCTCCGCGCGGGAGGGGCAAGGCGACGAGCACGGGCTCGTCGGGATGGGCCGGATCGATGACGTCGACCGCGGTGCACCCCTGCCAGTCGGTGTCGAGCACGCCGGAGTCCCGGACGCCCTCGGTCGCGATGAGGCAGTCGTCGACGGGGACGATCCGGCGCGAGCGGTGCCCGTGCAGCCCGGCACGTCCCTCACGGTCGACGGCGAACTCCACGCGGGTGCGCCAGCGCAGCCCGTCGCGGTCGCCCGGAACGGGGCGGACCTCGACGTCGACCTCGGTGCCGGCGAGCCGGACGAACTGCTCACGGACGACGGCCGCCTTGAGCTCGCGTTGGTGGGCGAGCGAGACGTGCTGGAAGTCGCACCCGCCGCAGACGCGTTCTGCCGCGTAGCGGCAGGGCGCCGGCACCCGGTGAGCCGAGGCTCGCACCACCTCGACGGCATCGGCACGGACGAACCGGTCGCCGACCCGGCCCTCGGTGACCCGGGCCACGATGCGCTCACCCGGCAGGGCGTGCCGGACGAACACCACCTGCCCCTCGTTCCGCGCGACGCAGTGGCCACCGTGCGCGACGGCTCCCACGTCGAGCGTCCACTCGTTGCCCACGAGGCTGGCCCGGCCCGCAGGTCGCTCCCGCGGGACGCGACGGCTCACGTGCCGCCGCCGCCGCGGACCGAGCCGGGAATGGGCGGCATGTCGATCCAGTCGCGCTCGGCGCCCTCCGAGGAGGCGAGCTGCCACGGCACGCTGACGACCATGACGCCGGGGGTGAACAGCAGCCGCGCCTTGAGGCGCAGCGCGCTGTGGTTGTGGAGCACCTGTTCCCACCACCGGCCGAGGACGTACTCCGGGAGGTAGACCGTGACGAGGTCACGCGGGTTGCCGGTGCGGATCGACCGCACGTAGTCGAGGATCGGTCGGGTGATCGACCGGTAGGGCGAGGCGAGGACCTTGAGGGTCACCGGGATCTGCCGTCGCTCCCACTCCTCCACGAGGGCCCTGGTCTCGTCCGCGTCGACGTCGACCGTGACCGCCTCGAGCATCGACGGCCGGCTCGCCCGTGCATAGGACAGTGCGCGCATGGTCGGCTTGTGGACCTTGGAGATGCAGACGATGGCGTGAACGTGGCTGGGCAGCAGGGGCTTGTCGGACTCCCAGTCGATGGCGAGCTCCTGGCTCACCCGCTCGTAGTGCTTCCTGATGCCCAGCATGAGCGCGAAGAGCAGGGCCATCGCGAGGATGGCGTAGCGGGCGCCGGCCTGGAACTTGGTGATGAGCACGACGACCAGGACCGTCCCGGACATCGCGGCACCGATGGCGTTGATGACCCGTGACCGCATCATCCGGGCCCGTGCCTTGGGGTCGCGTTCCAGCCGCAGGTGCCGGGTCCAGTGCCGGACCATGCCGACCTGGCTCACGGTGAACGAGACGAAGACGCCGACGATGTAGAGCTGGATGAGCGCGGTCACCTCGGCCTTGAACGCAATGACGAGCACGATCGCCGCACCCGACAGGATGAGAATGCCGTTGGAGAACGCCAGCCGGTCGCCGCGGGTGTGCAGCTGGCGGGGCAGGTAGCCGTCGCGCGCCAGGATCGAGCCGAGTACCGGGAAGCCGTTGAACGCCGTGTTGGCGGCGAGCACGAGGATCAGGCCGGTGACGATCGAGACGAAGACGACGCCCACCTCGAAGTCCTTGAAGACCGCGACGGACAGCTGGCCGATGACCGTGTGCTGGACGTAGTCCTCGCCCACCGGCTGCCCGTTGCGCAACAGCTGGGAGGCCGGGTCGTCAGCGATCTTGACCCCGGTCCACTGAGACAGGGCGATGATCGAGGTGAGCATCGTGATCGACAGCGTCCCCATGAGGAGCAGGGTCGTGGCCGCGTTCCGGCTCTTCGGCTTCTGGAAGGCCGGGACACCGTTGGAGATCGCCTCGACACCGGTGAGGGCCGCGCATCCCGACGAGAAGGCGCGAAGGAGCAGGAACCCGGCCGCGAGCCCGGTGATCGTCTCGTCCCCCTCGGGCACGAGCGTCAGCCCGGCAGACTCCGCCGGCGCGAGGTTTCCGGTGAACTCCTGGAGGAAGCCGTAGGCGCCCATGCCGACGATGGCGACCATGAACGCGTAGACCGGGACGGCGAAGGCCATGCCCGACTCCCGGACGCCACGCAGGTTCATCGCGGTGAGGAAGAGGATCAACACGACCGCGACGACGACCTCCCGGCCGCGCACGAAGTCGAGCACGGTGGCGGCGTTCTGCACACCGGACGAGATGGACACCGCAACGGTGAGGACGTAGTCGACGAGCAGGGAGCTGGCCACGGTGAGCCCCGCCTTGGGGCCGATGTTCACCGTGGCCACCTCGTAGTCCCCGCCTCCCGACGGGTAGGCGTGGACGTTCTGCCGATAGGAGGCGACGACGACGACCATGACCAGGATGACCCCGACCGTCACCTGCCAGCTGTGGCTCATGACGAACGCGCCGCCGGCGATGCCGAGCATGAGCAGGATCTCGTCCGGGGCGTACGCCACGGACGAGAGCGCGTCGCTGGCGAAGATCGGCAGCGCGAGGCGCTTGGGGAGCAGTGTCTCGTGGAGCCGGTCACTGCGCATCGCGCGACCGATGATGATGCGCTTCCAGAGCGAACCAGTTCCTGGCACGAACGACACTGTATGCCGCTGGGCTGGGCCGCGTGGTCACGCACGCCGGTGACTGTGGCTGGGTGTAGCGTCGCGATCGTGCACTTCGTCATCATGGGCTGTGGGCGAGTCGGCTCGACCTTGGCCCGTATGCTCGGTTCACACGGCCACGACGTCGCCATCATCGACCAGGACGCCTCCGCCTTCCGCCGGCTCGGCACCTCGTTCGAGGGGCAGACGGTCACGGGCATCGGCTTCGACCGGGACACCCTCATTGCTGCTGGCATCAAGGGCGCCTACGCCTTTGCCGCCGTGAGCAGCGGCGACAACTCCAACATCCTGGCCGCGCGGGTCGCGCGAGAGACGTTCGGCGTCGAGCATGTCGCCGCCCGCATCTACGACCCCCAACGGGCCGCGGTCTACCAACGACTCGGCATCCCCACGGTCGCCACCGTCAAGTGGACCGCGGACCAGATGATCCAGCGCCTGCTGCCCTCCGGAGCGATGCCGGAGCTGACGGACCCGAGCGGCCAGGTCGTCATCGCCGAGGTCCCCCTGGCCGAGCAGTGGATCGGTCGGTCCCTGACCGATGTCGAGGCCAGGACCGGTGCGCGGGTCGCGTACCTCACGCGTCTCGGGCAGGGGGAGCTCCCTCGTGCCGACACGGTGGTCCAGCAGGGCGACCTCGTCCACCTCGCCCTCCGGCGGGAGGACCTGGCGCGAGTCGAGCGCATCTGCGACCAGCCGCCCGTACTCCATTGACCATCGTCCGCGCAGCCTCCGCCTCGCGGACGTAGGTTGGTGCCAGGCTCGGCTTCTGTTGAGGAGAGATCAGATGCGTGTCGTCATCGCGGGAGCGGGCAGCGTGGGGCGATCGATCGCCCGCGAGCTGCTCGCCAACGGCCATCAGATACTGCTCATCGACAAGGACGCCGACGACGTCCAGGCGTCCCGGGTGCCGGAGGCGTCGTGGCTGCTGGCTGACGCCTGCGAGCTCAGCGCCCTGGAGGAGGCCCGCCTCGAGGAGTCGGACGTCGTCGTCGCGGCGACCGGCGACGACAAGGCCAACCTCGTCCTGTCCCTGCTCGCCAAGACGGAGTTCGGCGTCCCGCGCACGGTCGCGCGCGTCAACAACCCCAAGAACGAGTGGATGTTCGACGAGTCCTGGGGCGTCGACGTCGCCGTCTCGACGCCGCGCCTCATGACCGCTCTCATCGAGGAGGCCGTGAGCATCGGTGACCTCGTGCGGATCTTCGAGTTCCAGCAGGGGCGCGCCTCGATGGTCGAGATCACCCTGCCGGACGGCAGCCCGTTCGCCGGCCAACGCGTGGGGGACATCATCTGGCCGACGGACACCGTCCTCGTCGCGATCATCCGGGACGAGCGGCCGATCGCGCCCACCCGTGACGATGCGATGGAGGTCGGGGACGAGCTGCTCTTCATCACCACCGTTGAGCAGGAGCCGCAGCTGCAGCAGCTCGTCGCCCCGCGGTCACGCCTCAACGACGTCGGGATCGACCGCTGAGCCTCAGTCGTCGCCGGCGGACTCCGTCGTCCTGGGGCCGAGGCTCCCGGGGTCGATCGGCGTGTTCCCACGCAGGAGAATGGCACCCATGACCGTGATGGCCACGACGTAGGCAGGCCATCCGAGCACGACCTTGGCCACCCCGAGGGCCGCCACCTGCTCGGCGAGATAGAGCGGCACCATGACGGCCAGCCTGACGACGTTGAGCGCGATGAGGACCCACGCGAGCCGCATCGCCACCGTGATGATTCCCGGGTGCTTGTGCCACCACGTCGGGTCCTGCGCGAACGCCTCCGGCTCGGCCACCGCGACGACGAAGCCGAAGAGCGGCCAGCGGGCCAGGTTGGTGGCGAGGAGCAACACGAGAAGGCCGGCGTTCTGCAGCATGCCGGGCAGGAACGCGTCCTCTGCCTGGCCGGACCTGAGGGCGAAGAACGCGGAAATCCCGACGCCCACCGCGGCGTAGGCGATGAACCGTGGGTCCTGTCGCTGCAGGATCCGGATTGCGAGCGGGATCAGGACCATGACGCCGGCCGCGAGCAGCGACACCTTGAGGTCCTTCGTGAACGCCCAGGTCAGGGCGAACGCGAGGGTCGGTACGGCGGACTCGACGGCCCCTCGCCACCCGCCGATCGCTTCCGAGAGCTTGACTCGAAGCAGCTCCTCGACGGTCGGGAACCGGCGCAGGTCCGCCTCGGACCGCGCCACCGCACCACCGACGGGGGCGCCGTCAACGTGCTCAGCCAAGGGACTCCCCCACTCTCCCGATGACCTCGTAGGCCGGGTTGAAGATCGTGACGACGCGACGCTGGACGGTGACCCGTCCGGTCGCCCGCAGGCGGATGCCGGGCGAGATCCCCGGAATGCTCCGGCGGCCCAACCACACCAGGTGCAGGGCGCCGCTGCCGTCCCACAGCTCGACATCGAGAGCCGGCACATCGACCCGGGGGCGCAGTGACATGGTCCGCACCTCGCCGACGACCGTCACTCTCGCTCTGGGATGAGCCTCCCGGATCGGGACGACCTCCGTCTGGGTACCGTCCCGCCGTGGCGGAGGGGGCCCGTCGGCACCAGGCTGATCCCGACGGAGCCGGTCCGCGAAGCGGCGCAGACGGTGTCCGGTGTCAGAGGTCATGAGGGTCTGCGCAGCGGACGGGGCGCGAGGTCATCGGGATCACCGGACCTCGGTGATCTCGGGCCCGCGCTCGAACGGCTTGAGGTCCTCGAGACGGCGCCGGTCATCAGAACCACCATGGTCGTGCTCGTGGTGCTCATCGGGTCGCTCCGAGGCGGTGGGCGCCGCGGTGGTGTCGGGCAGCCGCAGGGCGAGCAGCTCACGCGGGGGACGAGCCTCGTCGCCCCGGTCGATGACGGTCGTGCGGATGACGTCGTGCACGTCCGCTGCCGCCGCATCGTCGATGGCGGCGCGGCCGCTCACGACAGCACGAAGGAACCACCGCGGCCCGTCGAAACCGATGAAGCGGGCGGGCATGAAGACGGTGCGACCATCGGGCCCCTGCTGCGGCATCCGCGTCAGCAGCTCCTCGCCGAACTCGCCGGTGCGGATCTCGGCCGTACCGCCGGAATCGGTGATGCTCTTGCCGATCTCGTTGCGGATGTCGATCCAGACACCCTCGCTCTTCGGCGCCGCAAAGGCCTGCAGCTGCACGGCGGACTCGCCGAGCACGGCCGTGACCCCGGTGATCTGCTGCTCCTGCTCGTTCACCTCGAGTCGCAGCTCCATCCCCGGCTTCCCCTTGAGCCAGAGCGCCCCGAGGTTGAGGTACTCGCTGTCGTCGCTCACCGCGGACCGGTCGAAGGGACCAGCCATCCCGTCCACCGCCGCACCCCCGGCATCCATCTCCTCCGGGTCCTGCTCTCCGGAGTCGAGCTGAAGGTCGTCATCCAGGTCATCGAAGTCCGCCTCAGGGGCTGGCTGCTCGTCACGGGCCGACTTGCGGCTGCTGAAGAGTCCCACGTGAATCCGTCCTTCTGTCTACATCTGTCGAGGGGCCGGGCCCGGACCACCTCGGGCGACCGCCGGCCGGCCCGGGGAACCCGGCGAGTGGCCGGGCCACTGGTCGAGCCCGGTGCATCCTGTCAGGTCCAGTCAGGCACTCGGCGGTCGCGCTGCCCCGAAGCCGCCGGTCGACCCGTGTCCAGTGTCCCCCCGGACGGTCGCGTCGAGCGAATCGACGGCCACGAAGCGTGCTCGAGCCACCGGCTGGACGACGAGCTGGGCGATGCGGTCCCCGCGGTGGACCGCGAAGTCCTCGCTCGGGTCGAGGTTCACCAGGTTGACGAGGATCTCGCCGCGGTAGCCCTCGTCGATGGTGCCGGGCGCGTTGACGATCGAGATGCCGTGGCGGGCCGCCAGCCCGGATCGGGGGTGGACGAATCCGGCGTGGCCCGGGGGGAGCGCGATGGCGACGCCGGTGGGCACGAGGACGCGCTCACCGGGGCGGATCACCAGCTCGACCCGCGACACGAGGTCGGCCCCGGCATCACCGGGATGGGCATATGACGGCAAGGGGAGGTCGGGATCGATCCGGAGGACCGCGACGACAACGGGCGAGGGCGGGCCGGCATCGCCTGCCTCGGGGGCAGCACAAGGGTCGGTCACGTGGACCGACCCTATCTGCTCGAGCTGGGACTCGACCTGCCCGTGGGACGCGGCGCTCAGGCCGCACACTCCGTGCAGATCATCATCCCGTTCGTCTCCTTGGCGAGCTGGCTCCGGTGGTGCACCAGGAAGCACCTGGAGCAGGTGAACTCGTCAGCCTGCTTCGGCAGCACCCGCACGGACAGCTCCTCACCGGAGAGATCCGCGCCGGGCAGCTCGAAGCCCTCGGCCTGCTCGGTCTCGTCGACGTCCACACTGGACGCGCTCTTGTCGACACGACGCGACTTGAGCTCCTCGATCGAGTCCTCGCTCAGGTCGTCGTCTGTCTTGCGTGGAGCGTCGTAGTCGGTTGCCATCTGTGCCCTCTCACTGCTTGCTGATACTCCGTCTGACCGGAGAACCGCCCCTTGTCGTGACGCGAGAACGTCCCCGCACGCGTCCTTGTTCCCGCACAGCCGAAGACGGTGTTCACATCGTCAAACACGCTGCGTGCGCGGATTGTGCCCCATCCGCCAGCCTCTGTCACTTCGTCTCACGGCGAGTCTCAGCGCTCGCGCCCGCAAAACGGACAGACCTGCCGTTTCCGGACCAATCCTTCACGATCTCTTTGCCAAACCCAGACCCGGCCCGGTGCAGGCTGGGTCCCGGATGTCCCGCGGACCCACTGATAAGGTCTGCGAGCCCAACCGACCCTTCACCGGCCAGGAGGTGCCATGACCGAATTCGGCGAACAGATCCGCGTCCGCGTGCTCGACGCCCTCGATGATCTCGCCCGAGCGCGCGCCTCCGGCGACGACTACCGCATCCAGATCCACACGGGCGAGCTCGAGTCGTTCGCCCGCCTTGCCGCAGAGAATGGCGTTCGGGTCCCGGAGCTGGAGCAGTTTCGGGCCGCCTGACCGACCCACCCGGCCACGTGGTGAGAGGGCGTATGCCGCTGAGCCGGCTCAGCGGCATACGCCGCCTCACTGCCCGGTGGGCAGGAAGAGGGCCCGCATAGGCTCGACGAGCGCCGGCCCCGCGGCCACGGTCAGGGCTTTGCCCGGGCGACTGCCCACGCCGACCACGACACCCCCCGCCTCTTCGACGATGAGCCAGCCTGCGGCCACGTCCCACGCGTTGATCCCCGACTCGGCATAGGCGTCGACCGTCCCCTCGGCGACCCGGACGAGGTCGAGCGCGGCACTGCCGATGCGCCTGATGTCCCTCACCTGGGGCAGCACGCGTCGTAGCACGTCAGCCTGGCGGGCGCGAACCTCAGGGTCGTAGCCGAAACCGGTGGCGAGCAGCGCCCTGCCGAGCCGGGCCTGCGAGGACACGGTCAGCCGGCGGGGGGCGTCCGCGGGATGACTTGTGCTGTCACTGGGCTCGGGTCTGGACCACGCGCCACCGCCCCGACGCGCATGGTGCACCACCCGGCGAGAGGGGTCGCTGACCGCACCGGCGACCGGTCGCCAGGCGCCGTCGGTGCGGGCATCACCGGTGACGACCGCGACGGACACGGCGTACGCGGGGATGTCGTAGAGGTAGTTCACCGTCCCGTCGATGGGATCGACGATCCAGGTCAGGCCGGAGCTCCCGACGACGTCCACGCCCTCTTCCCCGAGCACTCCGTCGTCCGGCCGGGCGGACCTGATCAGGCGGTGGAGCAGCTCCTCCGATCGCTGGTCCATGACGGTGACCACGTCCGTGTCGGTCGACTTCGTCGCGGCGACGCCCACGCTCCGGGGCCGGTCGTCGCGGATGAGACGACCGGCCGCCAGGGCAAAGTCGATGCAGAGCCGCTCGAGCGCCTCGATCATCAGGTCGGACAGACCGGGCGCATCGGTGGTCGGATCTGTCGTCACTCGACTCAGTCCTTCCCGCAGAGGGCGCGACGGGCCGACCGGAGATTGGGGCAGCACCCCGCTGCGCACTCTGACGGCATCCGACCCTCGAAGTCCGGCACCGGCTCACCCCGTGCCTCCGCCGCGCGCTCGGCGACGGCGTCGACCAGATCGGTGACGAAGGCCGGATCGCTGCCCACGGTCGCCGCCCGGACGAAGCGGAGTCCGACTCGCGCTGCAGTGGCTGCAGCTTCGGTGTCGAGGTCGTAGACGACCTCCATGTGGTCCGAGACGAACCCGATCGGGACCGCGACCACGGCGGAACGCCCCTCGGCTGCCAGCTCCTCCAGGCGATCGTTGACATCGGGCTCGAGCCAGGGCTGCGTCGGCGGCCCCGAGCGCGAGCAGAAGACGAGCTCGCCGACGAGGTTGCGGCCGAGCTCGGCGTTGGCCTCCTCGGTGAGAGCCGAGGCGAGGGCGAGGTGCTGGCGCTGGTAGAGGTGCCCTTCCCCGTCCCCCGGCCCGGAGGTCTCGTCCATCGCGTCCGGGATCGAGTGGGTGACGTACAGGAGGGCGACCTGTTCGTCCGGGAGGCCCTCGAGCGTGCGCAGGGCAGCGACGACATTCTCGAGGTTGGCTCTCCGGAAGCCGGGCCGGGGGGCGTAGGGCGCGATCTTGTCGATCACGAGGTCCAGCTCCTCGCCCCGGAGCGTGTCGAGGGCGTCGGCGAGGTTCTCGCGGTACTGGCGGCAGGAGGAGTAGGACGAGTAGGCGCTCGTGGTCACCGTGACCAGCCGTCGGTATCCGGCAGCGTGCGCTTCCCGCAGCGTGTCCGCGAGGAACGGCTCGCTGTTGCGATTGCCCCAGATGACCGGGGTGCCGTCGCCGCGCGCCCGCAGCTCGTCCCTGAGTGCGGCGATGAGGGCGCGGTTCTGGTCGTTGATCGGGCTTCGTCCGCCGAACAGGAAGTAGTGCTCCCCGACCGCTTCGAGCCGATCGTCCGGAATGCCCCTACCGGCAGTGACGCGGCGCAGGAACGGCATGACCTCCTCCGCAGCCTCCGGGCCCCCGAAGCTGAGCAGGAGAATGGCGTCATAGGGCTGCATGCCTGGTCACTTTCGTCGGGGTTGGCCGGTCCGAAGTGGCCGCGGCGCGTTGAGGTCCAGCCGCACCGAGATCATGCGGAATCCGAAGACGAGGGCAACAGCCATCCAGAGCACCCAGTCGTGCAGGGCGCCGAGCTCGCCCGCGACCACGACGATGACGGCACCGAGGGCGGCCGGGAGGGCGTAGAGCTCGCGGCGCAACACCTCGGGGACCTGGCCCGCCAGGAGGTCGCGGATCATGCCGCCACCAATTGCCGTGATGATCCCGACCAGCACGCACGCGGTCGGCGCGACACCGAGGGTCACGGCCTTGAGGCTCCCGGACACCGCGAAGGCCGCGAGGCCGCCCGCGTCGAGGACCCGGACGAGCCGTGAGACCCGCTCGACCCCGGGCTGATAGACGAAGGTGGCCAGGCCACCCAGCGCGGCGGACGTCAGCAGCCGCCAGTCGGTGATCCCGACCGGCGGCACCGACCCGATCAGCAGGTCGCGCAGGATGCCGCCGCCCAGTGCCGCCGCACCAGCGAGAACCAGCACGCCCACGATGTCGAAACCCTTCTTGACCGCCACGAGGCCGCCCGAGAGCGCGAAGACGAACACGCCGATGACGTCGAGCGTGAGCTGGGCCGAGTAGTACGACGGGGTCTGCATGCCAAGGCAAACGCTACCTCGCGCGGCGTGGTCGCTTTCGCCACACCCGGCACGATGGCATGCTCGACACGCAGGCAGCCGGACGACCTCCGGCTGACGTTCGACCGGGAGACCGCACGCATGCAGGACCTCAGGCTCATCGGCGTCCATGAGGACGGTGTGCACCTCCTGCTCGCCGACGACGAGGGCAACCGCTACCAGGTCCCGCTGGACGAGTCGCTGCGCGCCGCGGCACGACGGGACCGGCCGAGGCTCGGTCAGCTGCAGCTGGAGGTCGAGGGCGGCCTTCGTCCAAAGGATGTCCAGGCGATGATCCGTGCTGGCCTGACGGCAGAGGAGGTTGCGGAGCGAGCCCGGTGGGATGTCGAGAAGGTGCACCGCTACGAGGTTCCGATCCTCGCCGAGCGCGAGCACGTCGCGGGACTCGCGCAGAAGGTCCGGTTGCGCAGCCGCGGGGCGCACGGAGGAGCCTCGACCCTGGGCGCCCGGGTCGCCGAGCGGCTCCGCTCCCGGGAGCTCGACCCCGAGGCGACCCAGTGGGACTCCCGCCGCACGGACCGGGGTGCCTGGACGGTCGTGCTGCTCTTCAATGCCGGTGGCCGGCAGCGCGAGGCCGCGTGGGACTTCGACCCGCTGGCTCGCACCGTGGTCGCGCGCGATGACGAGGCACGGTGGCTCAGTGAGGACGAGGACCTCGAGCTCCCCGGGCCGTTGCCAGCCCCGCATGTCCCCGCTGGCGCCGGGTCG
The DNA here is from genome assembly GCF_040414665.1 of Intrasporangium sp. Taxonomy (GTDB): domain Bacteria; phylum Actinomycetota; class Actinomycetes; order Actinomycetales; family Dermatophilaceae; genus Intrasporangium. The sequence goes on along the minus strand of NZ_JBEDUL010000064.1, from coordinate 58,545 downwards.
GCCACGGTCTACGACGTGGAGGCGGAGGGTGGTGTCGCCAGCCGTCGGCAGGCGCGCACCGGACAGCCTGCCGAGCCGGGCGAGCCGGTCGACCTCATGGAGGCGATGCGCGAGCGGAGCGCCGCACGTGGACGACGTCGGCGCGGCCGCGGCGCCGACGTGCCCGGCATCGACGACGCGCCCGAGGAGGCACTCCCCCTCGAGAACCTGACCCGAACGCCCACGCGTGACGAGGAGCCCCCGTCCGCTCATGGTCACCCGAGCGACGATCCGCGGGCGAAGCGCGCGCCTGCCGATGGGGCTGGATCGGGTGCTGCCAGCGCCTCGGTTCGGCGCCGCCGACGTGGGGCGTCCGCCGCGGGATCGACCGCCGCCGAGACCCAGCCGCTCCCCCAGTCCGAGGACCGGCAGCGACCGACCGGAACCGACCGCGACGAGCCGCCACCGGCACAGGAGCTCACGACCTCCCACGCCGGGCCGCGCCCATCGGCAGCCACCGGACCATCGCGGCGCCCGTCGACGCGCAAGTCGGGCCGCCCGAGCGTGCCGAGCTGGGACGACATCATGTTCGGGCGCAAGGGCGAGTGACCCGGCGCCTCGCGCTCAGTCGGACTGCGTGATGGGCCGAGGCGGCAGGGCGCACACGTCGAGGTCGAACGGCAACACCTCGGGGGACAGCGAGGCTGCCCGCGCAGCGTGCGCCGTCATCCGGCGCATGTAGTGGCGTCGGCACAGGACCTCGTACTCCACGACGCCTGACTCGCTCGGAGTCACGATGGGATTGGTGTCCCCGACGACCACCTGGTCGCCCTCGACGACCATGACGCCGTCGACGATGCGGGCGTTCGTCGTGCCCCGGCGACCGCACCAGCACAGCGCCTCGACCTGGAGAACCTGCACCCGGTCGGCGAGCTCGATGAGGCGCTTGCTGCCGGGAAAGAGCTGGGTCTTGAAGTCCGCCGTGATCCCGAAGGCGAAGACGTCCACCTCCATCTCGTCGACGATGCGCGCCAGCTGCTCGACCTGCGCGGTCGAGTAGAACTGCGCCTCGTCGCAGACGAGGTAGTCGACCCGCTGACCGGCCGTCGCCCGCTCCACCACGGTGTCCCACAGGTCGAGGTCGTCATGGACCTCGAGGGCTCCGGTGGACAGACCGAGCCGGGACGAGAGGACGTTGCTGCCGGCCCGGTCCATCTTGGTGAAGATCAGCCCCACGCGGCCACGGGCAGCGTGGTTGTGGTCCATCTGGAGCGCCAGGGTGGACTTCCCACAGTCCATCGTCCCGGAGAAGAAGACGAGCTCAGCCACGGTCGCCCACCCTAGACGCCGCGACGCGGCGGCACCACGACCACCGGCACGGCGAGTTCGACCTCACTCGTCGAGCCGTGCAGGCCGAGCAGGCGCACCAGCTCCGGCCGCATGAGACCACTGTGCACGACGGCAAAGGAGTCGTTCATGACGACGACGACGTCCCCGATTCGCCCGGCGACGCGCTCCTCCACGGGCCCGAACCAGCCATCGGCGATGACCTGCTCACGCAACAGCACCCGGGCGCGCTCACCGACTCGCTCGCGCCACACGGCCGCCACGTCCTCGGTGGCACCATCCACGGTGTAGAGCTGGATGCAGCGTGGCTCGCCGCCCAGGTGCCGCACTTCGGCCATGAGGTCCGGTTCGTCGATGAGGTCAAGGCGCTTCTCATGAGGGACGTCGACCATGCCGTGGTCGGCCGTGACGACGACGAGAGTGTCATCCGGCACCTGGCTGACCAGTGCCGCGAGGGCCGCGTCGACCGACTCGACCTCGTCACCCCACTGCCAGGACTGGCAGCCGTGGACGTGACCGACCTTGTCGACGTCCCCCCAGTAGAGGTAGACGAGGGCCCTGGGCGTGGCCCTGACCGCGGCCACGGCAGCCGTCACCCGCTCGTCGAGCAGGCGTGCCGCGGTGAAGCCAGCGCCCCGGAGCGCCGCCGTCGTCAGGCCCGATCCCTCGAAGTAGTGCGGCCCGACCATGGTGACCTCGACGCCGGCGTTGACCGCAGCCTCGAAGACGGTGCCGTACGGCTGCCACGATCGAGGGTCCGGGCCGTCCTCCCAGGAGAGCTCGTTGACGAGCCGGTCCGACTGCGGGTCCAGCACCTGCATCCCGACGAGCCCGTGCGCGCCCGGCGGGAGCCCGGTGCCGAAGCTGCCCATCGAGGTGGCCGTTGTCGTGGGGAACCCGCAGGCGACGCGATGCGCCGTTGCGAGGCGCTCCCTGAGGAACGGAGCGTGGCCGCTGCGTTGCAGGAGCAGGTCATGGCCCAGCCCGTCGACGAGCACCACGACGGCCCGAGCGACCTCCGGCAGGTCGAAGACGTCCATGCCCGCATAGCGCCTGACTCCGAGCCGGTCCGCGACGGACGGGAGGACGGACGCCAGCGTCCCCTTTGACCAGTCCAGCGGAGGGCGCGCGACCTGAGTGGTCATCGGCTCCTCACGCCCGGACCGCTCCGCCGATGGACCGGGACAGGTGCCGTGCGAAGGACAACGCGCGCTCGACCGCCGCCTCGCCGTCCGCTGCGGCCGAGATTCGCAGGGAGATGTCGTCGGCGGACACGGTTCCCTCGAAACCATGGTCAGCGGTGCAGTCGGGATCACCGCACTGGGCTGGCAGCAGGTCCAGCCGGCTCACCGCACCCCAACCCAGGGTGAGGGTGATGTCGCGCGAGGGACTGTTCTGCACGAACCCCTCCGGCTCGGTGACGACATGGGTCACCATGACGCCACGGACGGCGTCCAGGGGCACGGTCTCCGTCGTCGCCGTGGCCGTCGCCTGCGCGCCGGGTTCGGCGTGGTCGTCGGCGTGGGCGATGACGAGCCGGCGGCTCGTCACCACCAGGACCGTGACGTGCCGCCGCACCGTCTCGTGGTCGAACGTCGTCTCCTGGTGGACCAGGTGGGACACGACCTCGTCCCCCGCGAGCGCGGACTCGACCACATCGCAGACCAGTGCCGGGTAGTAGCCGGCCCGGGTGATCGCCGAGGTGAGGTCCTCCGGGAGGGCCCGCTCCGGTTCCTGAGTCACGCGTCGCATGGCTACCATCCTTGCACCCGCTCACAGGTGCGCGTCCCGATCGTTCACAATGATCGGCGGGGCCAGTGTCCACGAACCGGGTCAGGTGAGACTGCGACGCCCCGTGTCCTTGCGGACCAGCGCGTGGCTGATCACGACGTCGGCCCCCAGGACGTCCACTCCTCCGGTCCACGCGTTGACGGGGTTCAGCTCGATCGACGCCAGCTCGGGCAGGTCGTCCGTGAGGACCGACAGGCGCGCGATGAGATCGGCGAGCGCGGCCCGGTGGACCGGTGCGGCACCCCGATGGCCCGACAGCAGCGGAGCGGCTCGGACGCCGTTGATGAGGTCCGCGACATCGACGTCCGTCAGGGGCGGGATGCGGTGCGCGATGTCGCCGAGCAGCTCGGTCGGCGGTCCGGCGACCGAGAAGCTGACGACCGGTCCGAAGAGAGGGTCCTCGGTGGCCTTCAGGACACAGGACACACCGGGTACCGCCATGCGCTGCACGACGAATCGGTCGGCGCGAAGGGGACCGAGCCGCTCGCTCAGCGAGGCGTGGGCGTCACGGACCGCATCGGCATCCACGAGGTCCGCCCGGACGCCGGCCAGCCCTGGTTGATGCCGCACGACCGGCGAGGTGGACTTGAGGATGACCGGATAGCCCAGCCCCTCGGCAGCGCCGACCGCCTCGTCCACGTCGGAGACCTCGATGGCCGGCCAGGGCCTGATCCCGTAGGTGGCCAACAGGTCGCGGGTCTCCTCCCTGGTGAGAGCACGTCCCTCCGGGCTCGCCTCCAACCAGTCGTCGAGGAGCGCAGTGGCGCGGGCCCGGTCGATCCCGACGGGGGCCACCGGGACGCCCCGGTCCTTGGCGCGCCACTGTGCGTACGTGGTCACGGAGCGGAGGGCGCGAATCCCGTCCTCCGGCATCGAGTAGGACGGGACGGACCGTTCCTGCCCGTCGGCGGCGTTGTAGCGCATGCCGCCATCGACGCCGCGCATGCCGAGGAAGGTTGCCACACAGGGCTTGTCATGCTTGGCCACGACGTCCCGGACGGCGTGGGACACCTCCTCATCGGGGGTCACGAGTGGCGGGATGAACGCGGCCACCACGCTGTCGACATCGGGATCGGAGAAGGCCGCGTCAAGCGCCTGCGCGAACTCCTCCGCCGATGCGTGTGGCAGCAGGGAGACCGGGCCATGCGTCACCCGCAGGCCCCAGCTCTCCGCCGCTGAGGCGCTGAGCGAACCGAGCGCGTCGGAGTTGCCGACGACGGCGACCCGGTCCCCGGTCGGCATGGGCTGATGAAGGGTCAGCTGGGCGACGTCGAAGAGCTGGTGGACGTTCTCGACGCGGATGACTCCGGCCTGGCTCAAGAGGGCGTCGAAGGCCTGTGGGGGCACGTTCGGGGTTCGCGTCCGGTGCCCGGGTGGGGCGGCGTACTGGGAGACGCCGGACGAGACGACGATGACGGGCTTGACCGACGCGAGGTGACGCGCGATCCGGGAGAACTTGCGTGGGTTGCCCATCGACTCGAGATAGAGGCCGACGGTCGTTGTGTCCTGGTCGTCGATCCAGAACTGCATGAGGTCGTTGCCGGACACGTCGACCCGGTTCCCGGCCGACGCGAAGACGGAGATGCCCAGGCCCCGCCGCGCAGCGGAGGCGAGGACCGCGACGCCGAGCGCACCGCTCTGGGCGAACAGGCCCAGTCGCCCGCAGCCCGGGATGATCGACGCGAGGGTGGCGTTGAGTCGGATGCCGGGGTCGTTGTTGATGAGCCCGAAGCTGTTCGGTCCGACGATCCGCATCCCGGCTCCGCGTGCCGTCGTGCGCAGTCGGTCCTGCAGGCGAGCACCCTCCTCCCCGGACTCGGCGAAGCCGGACGAGAGGACGAGCAGCGACTTGACGCCGGCCCGCCCACAGTCCTCCACGACCTCGAGGGCGTCAGCGGCCGGAACGACGACGATCGCGAGGTCGACCGGCCCCGGCGCGTCGAGGATCGTGGGATAGGCCTGCAGTCCCTGGATCTCCGCTGCCTCCCGATGGATCGGGTAGAGCTCCCCCTGGAAGTCCGCCTCGATGAGGTTGCGCAGGACGAGGGCACCGATCGAGTCCTCGCGACGGCTCGCGCCCACGATGGCAACCCGCTCCGGGTAGAGGATCGTGCGCATGCTCCGGGACTCGGCGCGATGCTCGCGGGAGAGCTGGACCGCCTTGGACTGCTCCGTGGGCAGGATGTCGAAGGACAACCCGACGACACCGTCCTCGATGTGGCTCGACACCTCGTAGCCGGCGTCCTTGAACACCATGAGCATCTTGCGGTTGTGCGGCAGCACCTCGGCCGTGAAGCGAGTGATGCCGACCTCGGGGGCGATGGCGGCGAGGTGCTCGAGCAGGACGGAGCCGATTCCCTTGCCCTGCATGTGGTCCGAGATGTTGAAGGCCACCTCGGCGCTCGCGGCGTTGATGCGGTCGAACCGGCCGACACCGACGATCTCCTCGTTGAGGATCGCGACGAGGGCGACGCGGTCCTGGTAGTCGACGTGGGTGAACCGGTGGACGTCACGGTCGCTCAGCTCGCGGAGCGGGGCGAAGAACCGGAAGTAGATGGACTCGTCGGACTGGCGGTTGTGGAACTGGCGCAACCGGTCCCCGTCCGCGGGCGTGATCGGGCGGATGTGCGCAACCGTGCCGTCCCTGAGCACGACGTCGGCCTCCCACTCGACGGGGGCCTTGGGCCAGGACTCCTCGTCCACCATGCGCACATCGTGTCATGACCTGCCCCGTCATCCACGGCGCGGGCTGGGGTGCAAGGCTGGCGGACATGGAGTTCTCCGACGTCGTGCGGCGCCGTCGTATGGTCCGGCGCTACGACCCTGATCGGCCCGTTCCGCCTGAGGTCGTCGAGCGTTGCCTGGCCAACGCGGTCCGCGCCCCGAGTGCGGGTTTCAGCCAGGGCTGGGACTTCGTCGTCCTCTCGGAGGACGACGAGCGCGACTCGTTCTGGAGGGCCACGACACCCGGGGACGGTCCGAGCGACAGCTGGCTCAGCGGCATACGGAATGCACCCGTGCTCATCCTGTGTCTGTCCGACAAGGAGGCGTACCTGGACCGGTATGCCGAACCCGACAAGGGCTGGACCGATCGAGACGAGCATCGTTGGCCGGTGCCCTACTGGGACATCGACACGGGCATGGCGGCGCTGCTCATCCTGCTCACCGCCGTCGACGAGGGATTCGGCGGGCTCTTCTTCGGCGTGCCGCCGGCACACCACGACGCCGTCAAGGTGGCATTCGGCATTCCGTCCGGCCGTGCCATCGTCGGTGTCGTCTCCATCGGGCACGCGCTCCCCGGGCCCAAGAGCCCCAGTCTGCGGCGACCCCGACGGAGCGCCAGGGACGTCGCCCACTGGGGCCGGTTCGGCGTGGCAGGTCCGGGCGGCTGACCGGCGTGGGCGAAGATGGAGTGTTCATCCCGACGCAGCAAGGAGCCCGACCCGGCATGGCCCGACGAAGCACCACCACGCCTCCCCCTCCGGACTTCGAGGAGAAGATCGTCGGGATCGACGTCGAGGAGGAGATGCAGAACGCCTTCCTCGAGTACTCCTACTCCGTCATCTACTCCCGGGCTCTCCCCGACGCGCGCGACGGGCTCAAGCCGGTCCAACGGCGCATCCTCTACGGTGCCAACGAGCTCGGGCTGCGCCCCGACCGGGGTCACGTCAAGAGCCAGCGGATCGTCGGCGAGGTGATGGGCAAGTACCACCCGCACGGTGACACGGCCATCTATGACGCGTTGGTCCGGATGGCCCAGCCGTTCACGTTGCGGCTGCCCCTCATCGACGGACACGGCAACTTCGGGTCCCTCGACGACGGCCCGGCCGCGGCCCGCTACACCGAGGCCCGGCTCGCCGAGTCCGCACTGCTCATGGTGTCGGGACTCGACGAGAACACCGTCGACTTCGTGCCGAACTACGACGACACGCAGTACCAGCCGGAGGTGATGCCGGCGGCCTTCCCGAACCTGCTCGTCAACGGGGCCTCCGGGATCGCCGTCGGCATGGCGACGAACATGGCGCCGCACAACCTCGTCGAGGTCATCGGCGCCTCCCGTCATCTCATCGCCAACCCGTCGTGCTCGCTGGACGAGCTGATGAAGTTCGTCCCCGGACCGGACCTGCCCGGCGGTGGCAGGATCGTCGGGCTCGAGGGGATCCGGGACGCCTACCTGACCGGTCGGGGCAGCTTCCGGACCCGCGCGACCGCCCGGATCGAGAACCTCACCCCGCGACGCAAGGGCATCGTCGTCACCGAGCTGCCCTATCTCGTCGGTCCCGAGAAGGTCATCGAGAAGATCCGCGACCTCGTCCAGGGCAAGAAGCTGCAGGGCATCAGCGACCTCAAGGACCTCTCGGACCGGGCCAACGGCCTGCGCCTGATCATCGAGGTCAAGAACGGCTTCAACCCGGATGCCGTGCTCGAGCAGCTGTACCGGCTGACGCCGATGGAGGAGAACTTCGGCATCAACAACGTCGCGCTCGTCGACGGCCAGCCCCGCACGATGGGCCTCAAGGAGCTCCTCCAGGTCTACGTGGACTTCCGGACCGACGTCGTCCGCCGCCGCACGGAGTTCCGCCTCGGCAAGAAGGAGGAGCGGCTGCACCTGGTCGAGGGCCTGCTCATCGCGATCGTCGACATCGACGAGGTCATCCAGCTGATCCGCAGCTCGGACGACGCCGGCACCGCGAAGACCCGCCTCATGGAGGTCTTCGACCTGTCGGACCCCCAGGCCACCTACATCCTCGACCTCCAGCTGCGGCGGCTGACCAAGTTCTCCCGCATCGAGCTCGAGAACGAGAAGTCGGAGCTCGAGCGAAGCATCGAGGAGCTGCGGGCGCTGCTCGACAACGAGAGGCTGCTGCTCAAGCTGGTCTCGACCGAGCTCGCCGACGTCGCGAAGAAGCATGGCACGCCGCGCCGCACAGTCCTCCTCGAGAGCTCGGGCCAGCCCAAGCAGACCAGCACCACGCCCCTGGAGATCACGGACGACCCGTGCTGGGTGCTGCTCTCGTCCACCGGGCTGCTCGCGCGCACGAGCGGCGCCGAGCCGCTCACCGCCGAAGGGGCCCGGTCCAAGCACGACGCCGTGGTGGGCGCCGTGCGCGCGACCGCTCGCGGAGAGTTCGGGCTGGTCACGACCGCCGGTCGCCTCGTTCGGCTGTCGGCTCTCGAGCTGCCGACGCTGCCTCCGACGAACGGGGCGCCGAGCCTGGGCGGTGGCGCACCCCTCGCCGCGTATGTCGACCTGGCGAAGGCCGAGGAGCCACTGACGATCGTCCCCATCGGGGCCGATGCCCCGACCCTGGCGCTCGGCACGGCTGCCGGCGTCGTCAAGCGCGTCACCCCGGACGCCCCGAAGAGCAACGACTGGGAGGTCATCAGCCTCAAGGAGGGTGACCGAGTCGTCGGCGCCGCCATCGCCGACCGGGACGACCTCGACCTCGTCTTCATCACGAGCGACGCGCAGCTGCTGCGCTTCCCCGCGAAGTCTGTTCGGCCCCAAGGTCGGTCGGCGGCTGGTATGGCGGGGATCAAGCTCGGCCCCGATGCGCGGGCCGTGTCCTTCGGCGTCGTCGACCCGAGCCGCGACGCCGTCGTGGTCACCTCGGCGGGGTCCTCAGGTGCCCTGCCCGGCACGGAGGCCGGCTCACTCAAGGTGACGCCCTATGCCGAGTACCCGCCGAAGGGACGGGCCACGGGTGGAGTCAGGTGCCACCGCTTCCTCAAGGGCCAGGACACCCTCGTCATCGCATTCGCCGGCAACACCCCGGCGCGGGCGGCGGCGGCCGGCGGCGTGGCCATCGAGCTCCCCCCCGCGACCGGCCGACGCGACGGCTCGGGCACCGAGACGAACACCGTCATCGCCGCCATCGTCGCCGCACCTCCCGTCTGATGCCTCCCCGCAAGCGCGCGGCCAAGCGCCCGGACGTGCCCGCAGCTGGCCGGCACCCGGCCACCTCGGGTCACGGCACGCCGGCGGCAGATGCCTGCTCGGTCCTCTGGGACCAGGACGGGACCAGCGCCTTCGGCACCGCCGCCGGCGCCGGGTTCTTCGTCGTGCTCGAGCAGTCCGGCCCCTGGGGCCGGGTCGCCGCCCGCGACTCACACCTCGGCGCCGAGCTGGGCACCGAGCTCGACATCCGGTGCGCGGACGCTGGCGGCAGGTTCATGCTCATGCGGCGACCCAGCGGGCACCCCGACCATGACGGCCGGCGGCGCGTCCTCGTCGCCCATGCAGGCGCCCGGCCCGACGATGCGTGGCTGGTGTCGGCGGAGGTCGCCCGGCCAGGAGACCTGCTCCAGCTCGACTGGTCCGCACTGGCCAGGGGCCACCGCGCGCTCGTGCGGGCCTCGCTTCCGGATGCCGAGGATGCGCCGCCGCACCTGCTCATCTGCACCAACGGTCGCCGCGACGTGTGCTGCGCCGTCCGGGGACGTCCACTGGTGGCCGCGGCTGCCGGGCTCGCGCCCGGACGGGTCTGGGAGGTCTCCCATACCGGTGGCCATCGCTTCGCCCCGACCGCCGTCCTGCTGCCCTGGGGCCAGGGCTTCGCCCGGCTCGATGAGAAGACGGCCGGCTGGGTGCTCGATGCCAGCAACACGGGACACGTGCCACGCGAGCTCCTCGGCGGGACCCACGACCGCGGCCGGTCACCGTTGCCGGCCACGGCGCAGTGCGCCGAGTCCCACGTCCGTGCCCTCATCGAGGAGACCCGGCTCGGGGCTCTCTGGGCCGTGCCCGGCGACGCCGAGCAGGTCGATACCGTCGAGGCCGTCGTCGAGGTCGCCCACGAGGACGGTCGTTCGTGGCGGGTCGGCGTTCAGCGTCGGCCCACCGGGGACCGACGCCCCGAGTCCTGCGGAAAGGTCGCCATCGACGTGCACGAGTTCGTCGGCGAGCTCATCGAGGGTCCATAGCTCCCAGCCGCGCCGTGATGAGGCCGTATGCCGCTGTCGCCCGGCCGCGGCCTGCGTGCCGTGGGCACGGGGCGGGGTTCGTTCATCGCCCGGTCACCACGGCTTGGGATAGCTCCCCACTCCTCCCTCGGGTACGACGTGATCCTCGGTGCCGCGCGACTGGTTGCGCTCGATGGTGTTCCTGCGCTGCTCCTCCCGCAGCAGGTCCTGCTGCTCCTGGCTGGGGGCGTTCTTCGGATCGGGGATCGGCGTCGGCTGCGGCGTCGGCTGGCGCTCCTCGGGAGCCGGCTGCGGCTGCTCGCCGGGCTGCGGCTGGTTCTTCTCCTCCATCCGCTCCTGCGCCTGGTCGAGCTGTTCGCCGGTGTTGCCCCCTTCCGGCGCGTCGCAGAGCGGCGGGCGCTCACGGGTGATCGCCAGTCCCTTCTCGTAGAACTGACGCCACTCGTCGGTGCGCTCCCTCGCCTTCGCCTCGTCCCCGAGCGCCTCGTAGGTGAGGCCGAGGTTGACCCGGACCTTGCACTCGTCGATGCCACCCTTGGGTACGAGCGCGAAGGCCTCTTCGAACCACGGTCGGGCCAGCCCGAAGTGGCCACTCAGGACGTGTGCGTCCCCGATCGCGAAAGGTGCCCGGAAGCGCTCGACGACGTTGGCCCAGCCCTGCCGCTCCCCCCACGTGAGCGTGCGCGCCTTGTCCCCCGCCTCGTACCCGGCAAGGGTCTGGTCGTGCATGAGGTTGAGGGTCATCAGGCGCGCGGCGCCGAGGAGCATGAGCAGCACGAGGGGCGCCGAGGCCAGCAGCAGGCGGCGTCGCCGGGCCCGGCGAGCAGGCGTGCGGGGGGGCCGGAGCCGGCTGCTGGGACCTGCGTCGGGGCCCGACGGCGGGCTGGGAGTCGGGGTGGTCAGAGTGCTCATGTCGCCCTCTTCCGGCCACGGGTCTGGAGCAGGCTGGCCACCCCCGCGCCCAGCTCCCACAGGGCCACGCCGACGACTCCGATGAGCAGTGGCCAGTAGAGCTCACGACGGGTGCTGATGCGCTGGCGTTCGAGCTCCTCGGTTGATCCGTAGCGGGCGAGGTCGACCGCATCCACGGCCGGCAGCACCGACTCCCCTGCGACGCGGTGCAGGTAGGGCACGCCGAGCTGCTGCGCCAGCTGCTCCAGGCGGTCCTCGTCGATGACCGACACCGCGTCCCGCCCCGTGGTCGGGTCCTGGATGTACGACGGCGAGACGTCGTAGCGCGCACGGGTCGACTTCATTCGACCACCGTCGGAGCTGCCGTAGCCCAGCACCGCGCCGCCCTGGATCAGACCCGCGGGGATGGTGAAGGGTGGCGGCTCACCAGCCGCGGTCTGCTCGCCGTCGCCGAGGTAGAACACGACGCGCCCTCGCTCGGGATGGCGCTCGCGGCTCTGCTCGAGCAGTCTCGTCAGGCGCTCGTTGGCCTCGGTCACCGACGACCCCTGCGAGTACTCGGATGCCTCGGGCAGGAGGGTGGCGACGGCGGCATCGAGAGCGGTCGTGTCCGTCGTCAGCGGCAGGCGCACCCGCGCCTCCTGGTCGAAGGTCACGATGGAGAACCGCGCCCCCGAGAGCGCGAGCGCCAGGTCCGCGATGTCCCCGCGCACACCCACGATGCGCGGAGCCTCGCCACCCCAGTCCTCAGCGATGATGCTGCTCGTCGTGTCGACGACGAAGTAGACGTTGAGGTTCGCCGCGGTGGCTTCTGCCTCGTCCCCGGGGACCCCCGGCCGCAGCGCCGCGACACCGAGGAGGACGACGACCGCCGACAGGCGCCAGTTCGCGGCACGTGACCGGCCAGGCACACCGGTCACGCTCGGGTGCCACCACACGGCCGCGAGGATGGTCACCGCCAGGACGCCGAGGAGCCACGGGGGTGCGATCGGCAGGAGGGTCACGAGCCCCACCTCCGGCTGGCCGCGACGACGCCGGCCAGACCGAGTCCGGCGAGCGCGATCGGGACGGCGGGGCTGTCCGTCAAAATGCGGCGGGCTGCGGCGTCGATGACGGTGGCCTCCTGCGCCTCGACCGCCCGGACGATGCGCTCGACGGCCGTGCGGTCGCTCATGGCGTAGTACTCGCCCGCGGTCGACTTGACCAGCGCCCGCATCTCGACCGCCTGCTCGTCCGGGCCGCTCTCCTCGGGGTTCAGCCCGTAGACGCGCACGGAGCGCAGCTTGGCGAGCTCGATCGCCTCGTCGAGGTCGATGATCGGCCGGCCGGCGAGCTCGTTGTCGGTTGCGAAGACCACCGAGCGGGCTCGTCGGGTGTCGATCCGGTCGAAGCTCGACACGCAGGAGGTGAGCCCGTCTCCAATGAGCGAGGTGCCGAGGCCGTTGAAGGTCCCCGCGAAGAAGTAGTCGACCTCCGGGTCGCCCGAAAGGGCACGCAGGGCGACGTCCAGCTCGTCGCGGATGAAGTCGTAGTCATCGGTGAGGGGGAAGACCGTGGCCGCGGAGGAGTTGAAGATGACCAGGCCGATCCGCTCGCCCTCGAACTGGGTGACGAGCGTCATGAAGGTCCGCACCAGCTCGGCGTCATAGGCTGCCATCGACCCGGAGACGTCGAGGCAGAGCACGATGTCGCGGTTGCGCGTCTCCGGGCGCTCGACCGTCACGTCGACCGGGCGGGCTGCCCCGATGAGCGCCGCGCCCCCGAGCAGCGTCGCACTGCTCGCCAGCACGAGCATCCGGATCCGATGACGGCGCAGCGCTCGCCGGTACTCCGGAAGGCCGGTCAGCAGCGAGGTGTTGGCGACCGGCTCGGCAGAGGCGCGGGACCGTGCAGCCAGGAGACGGTAGACGAGGAGGGCCCCGATGACCACGATGGCGGCGCCGACGCTCACGAGGGCGGGATACCTCAGCTCCATCGGGCCACCACCTCCTTGGCGACCAGGGCGGCGCCAGCGATGGTCTCGGTCTCCCGTGGGGCGAACTCCCCCGGGTAGAGGACGCCGACGACCCGCGACACGGGGCTGAGGCGCGCGCCCGAGTTGGTCAGGTCGGTGAGCGTCATCGTGGGGGCATGGATGCCGGAGACCTCCTGGACGAAGTGGCGGACGAGGACGCTCACCTGCTGGTGCGCGCGTCGTTGGGTGATGGCTCCTCCCTCCGCCTGTGCGACGACCAGGTCGATCTGTCGGGCATAGTCGGCCCGCAGCCTGGTGAGCCGGTCCGGAGCGATCCTCGGTGGGATGACGATGGGCCGCGAGCGCGTCGACCACCAGACCCAGCCGTACCAGCCCAGGACCACGGCAAGCAGCGCGACGCCGATCCAGAACCAGCGACCGGAGTAGGGGTCGGGTGCGTAGAAGCCGGGCGGCGGGGGGTCAGCCGCTCGCACGGCGCTGTCTCTCCAGCATGGCGAAGACGGCCATGAGGACCTCGTCGCCGGAACCGACTCGGGTGTGGTTGATCCCCGCCGCGTCGAGCATCGTGTTGGTGGCGCGAACGCGTGCGGCGACCGCCTCCGCGTAGGCCGCCTTGACGCGGCTGCTCGTCCGCACCAAGGTCGGCAGGGCATAGCGGTCGGCCACGTCGATGGTGGTGCGGGCCGCATCGACGGCCGTCGGGTCGGCGTCCTCCACGGTGATCCACAGGATCTCGTGCTGGACGTGGAGGCGCCGCAGCAGGTCGCTGAAACCGGGGCCCAGCTCCACGTCGTCGGCCACGATGAGCAGGAGCAGCCGCCGACGCACGTTGCGCACGATCCACTGCAGCTGCGTCGTCAGGTCGCTCTGCTCTCCGTCCAGGTCGGTCGCCGTGTCGATGGCCCGCAGCAGCCGCTCGAGGTGGGCCTCGTTCCCCCGCATCGGGTGGGCGACCGTGCTCTTCGCGTCGCCTCGGACGAGACCGACGAGGTCCCCGTGCCGCTGGGCGAGGTAGCCCACGAGCCCGGCCGCGACGATCGCGACGCTCTTCTTCGGCTCACCGCCCCGAGCGGCCGCCGCCATGCCGCGCCCGGTGTCGACGACGAGCAGGAGGTTCTGCTTCCGGGTCGCCACGTACCTGCGCACCAGGGGCGAGGTGTGCCGGGCAGTTGCCTTCCAGTCGATGTCGCGGACCTCGTCCCCCGGCACGTAGTCGCGCAGGTCGTCGTAGTCGAGGCTCCGGCCGTGGAAGACCGACGCGAACTCTCCCTCGAGCAGGTTGCGCGAGCGGCGGCGCGAGTGCACGAAGAGCTTGCTCTTCACCCGGGTCAGCAGCGTCGTCGCCATGACGTGCCCCGCCCTCAGGGCGTGCGGATCCCGCCCACCATGGCGTCGATGACGCGCTCGACGGGCAGGTCGTCGGCGACCGCTTCAAAGCCGAGGATGACTCGGTGCCGCAGGACCCGGTGCACGAGCGCCTTGACGTCGTCGGGGACGACGTGGTTGCGCCCGTCGATGAGCGCCCGCGCGCGTGCCGCGCTCGTGAACGCGATGCTCGCCCGGGGGCTGGCGCCGAACTGGACATAGGAGGCCAGCTCCGCATCGATGTAGTCGGTCGGGTGACGCGTGACATAACCGATGCCGACGATGTAGTTCACGATCGCCGGGTCGACGTAGACGCGCCCGACCAGGCTCTGGAGGCGCTTGACGTCCGTGATGGCCACGACCGGCTCGGAGTGATGGGTGAAGATGCCGGAGTCGATCCGGCGCAGAACCTCGGCCTCTTCGGCGGGAGACGGGTAGTCAAGGACGTCCTTGAGCATGAAGCGGTCCATTTGCGCCTCGGGCAGCGGATAGGTGCCCTCTTGCTCGATGGGGTTCTGGGTGGCGAGCACGAGGAACGGGTCGGGCAGCGGGTAGCTGTGGTCGCCGATCGACGTCTGTCGCTCCTGCATCGCCTCGAGCATGGCCGACTGGGTCTTGGCGCTGCTTCGGTTGATCTCGTCGAGCAGCACGAAGTTGGCGTGAACCGGCCCGAGCTGCGTCTGGAAGGCGCCCGTCTGCTGGTTGTACACCTGCGTACCGACGATGTCGCTGGGCAGCAGGTCCGGCGTGCACTGGATGCGGTGGAAGGTGCCGCCGACCGCGTGGGCGATCGTCTGTGCAGCCGTCGTCTTCGCCAGCCCCGGGACGCTCTCGAGGAGTACGTGGCCACCGGTCAGCAGGGCGATCACCAAGGTCTCCTGCAGCCGGGACTGCCCGACCACCCTGGCGGTGAAAGCGGACGAGATCCGGCCGATGGCCGTTGCTGCCCACTCCAGCTCGGCCGGCTCGAGATAGCGCATCGGCGCGGGAGCTGCGGACGTGCCGAACCCCGCGCGATGGTTGCCGTCGGCGTGGTTCCCGCCAGGCACACCGGGCATCGACCCGGGGACAGGACGCGGCGCGCCGACCGGCGCCGTCACACGTGGTGTGCGGCGCGCCTGCTCCGTGTTCCCGTGATCCTCCACCATGGTCCCCTTCCCGATGCCCGACCAAGGCCCCACCCAGGCTGACCCGGACCTACGGAGCCGGCCCGTCGCTCCGGCTCTTCCTGACCGACGCCGGTCGGCGCCATTCGGCTCACTCGTCTGCACGGTCATCGTAAGCACGGCGCACCTCGCCCCGCGCGCCGTTCGCCACCCAGTGGACAGACCTGCCGTCAGGGGCAACCGACCGACCCGCGGCCCGGGCGGGCCTCAGGCGTCGATGCGCTCCCGGTCGACCTCGGCGGCAGACCCGATGATGAAGTCCTTCCGGGGGGCCACCTCGTTGCCCATGAGCAGCTCGAAGGTGCGCTCGGCAGCCTCGAGGTCCCGCATGGTGACCCGGCGGAGGGTGCGATGCCGCGGGTCCATCGTCGTGTCGGCCAGCTGGTCCGCGTTCATCTCGCCCAGGCCCTTGTAACGCTGCATCGGCTGCTTGATCTTCTTGCCGCCCTTCTCCAACCGGGCGACGGTGCGACGCATCTCGAGCTCGTTGTACGTGTAGATGTACTCCTTCTTCTTGGCCCCTGCATTGATGACCTCGATCCGGTGCAGGGGCGGCATGGCCGCGTAGACGCGTCCGGCCTCGACGAGTGGGCGCATGTACCGGAAGAAGAGCGTCAGCAGCAGGGTGCGGATGTGGGCGCCGTCGACGTCAGCGTCGGTCATGATGATGACCTTGCCGTAGCGGGCGGCGCCGAGGTCGAAGCTGCGCCCCGAGCCGGCCCCGATCACCTGGATGATCGAGGCGCACTCGGCGTTCTTGAGCATGTCGGAGACGGATGCCTTCTGGACGTTGAGGATCTTGCCGCGGATCGGCAGCAGCGCCTGGAACTCGGAGCTGCGGGCCTCCTTGGCCGTCCCCATCGCGGAGTCGCCCTCGACGATGAACAGCTCGGAGCGGTCGACGTCGGTCGTGCGGCAGTCCCGCAGCTTGGTCGGCAGCGTGGAGCTCTCCAAGGCGTTCTTGCGACGCTGGGTCTCCTTGTGCAAGCGCGCGCTGATGCGCGACTTCATCTCGGAGACGACCTTCTCGAGCAGCAGCGCCGACTGTGCCTTGTCGCCCCGCTTGGTCGAGGTGAGGCGCGCCGTCAGCTCGGTCTCGACGACGCGGGCGACGATCGCCCGGACCGCGTTGGTCCCGAGGACCTCCTTGGTCTGCCCCTCGAACTGCGGCTCCGCGAGCCGCACCGTCACCACAGCGGTCATGCCGGCGAGCACGTCATCCTTCTCCGGCTTGTCGTTGCCGACCTTGAGCCGCCGCCCGTTGACCTCGAGCTGTCGCCGGAAGACCTTCAACAGCGCCTGCTCGAAGCCGGCCACGTGCGTCCCGCCCTTGGGCGTCGTGATGATGTTGACGAAGGACTGCATCCGCACGTCGTAGCCCTGGCCCCAGCGCAGCGCGACGTCGACAACACACTCGCGCTCGAGCTCCGTGGGCGTCATGTGCCCCTCGTTGTCGAGAATCGGCACGGTCTCCTTGAAGGTGCCGGCGCCCTCGAGTCGCCACACGTCGGTGACCGCCGCGTCGGGGGCGAGGAACTCGACGAACTCGGCGATGCCCCCGTCGTGGTGGAACTCCTCCAGGGCCGGGCCCTCCGCTGCCGCCGTCCCCGGGAGACCGCGCTCGTCCCGGATGACGAGCCGAAGGCCGGGGACGAGGAACGAGGTCTGGCGGGCCCGCGCGACGAGCGCGTCGTAGTCGAGCACGGCGCCCTTGAGGAAGATGTGCGGGTCGGGCCAGAAGCGGACCCGCGATCCGGTGACTCCGCGCTTGGCCTTGCCGATGACCGGTAGCGTGCTGCGCTTCTGGTACGGAGCGAACCCGGCCTCCGGCGAGTGGGTCGGTCCCGTGTCGGTGAACACACCGGGCTCACCCCTCCGGAAGCTCATGCCGTAGGTCTTGCCGCCCCGGTCGACCTCGACGTCGAGGCGAGCGGACAGCGCGTTGACGACCGAGGCACCCACGCCGTGGAGTCCCCCGGTGGCGGCGTAGGACGTGCCGCCGAACTTGCCGCCGGCGTGCAGCTTGGTGAAGACGAGCTCGACCCCCGACAGGCCGGTCCGCGGCTCGATGTCGACCGGGATGCCGCGACCGTTGTCGCGGACCTCGATGGATCCGTCCTTGGCGAGGATCACCTCGATGTGGTCACAGACCCCCGCGAGCGCCTCGTCGACCGCGTTGTCGATGATCTCCCAGAGGCAGTGCATGAGGCCACGCTGGTCGGTGGAGCCGACGTACATGCCGGGCCGCTTTCGCACCGCCTCGAGTCCTTCGAGGACCTGCAGGTGGCGTGCGGTGTAGTCACCGTTGCCGTTCGGCGCTGGGCGGGAGGCGGAGGCCAAGGTGCGTGATCACTCTCTCGATGGTGCGGCGGGCCGGTCGTCGTGGTCGGCACCGGAAGCCTAACGACCCGAGCCGATGATGCCGGGCAGGCTCGCGGCGGGCACCCGAAGTGGGTAGAGGTACGTAACGATCCGGGCTTCGCGCGGGTCAGGGCGCCCGGCCTCCCCCTCGGGAAGGAATCGGCATGGTTCACTGTTGGAACATCCAGACGCACGGCAGAAGGGTGATGGAGCCCGGACGGGGCAACGGAATTCTTTGGTCGCGCGTCTTGGTCTATGACAGGGTTCAGTTTCGGCTGAACCCCTAGAGGGTGGAAAGAAGGCGAGCATGATGACCACAGCACTGGCAACCGAACTGACCGCGTCCGACCGGTGCGACCGCTGCGGGGCCCAGGCGTACATCCGTGCCCGTCTCGTTTCCGGTGGGGAGCTGCTCTTCTGTGCGCACCACGGCCGTCAGCACCTTCCCGCACTCATGGACCAGGCCATCGACATCCATGATGAGAGCGATCGCCTCCACGACACGTCGACCACGGTGGACGAGCGCTGATCTGCCGCGGCCGCGACCTGAGCTGGCGCCCCCTGGCGTGAGCCGGATCACGTGATCACGGCCACGAACGTCCTGGTCCTGCTCGCCATGCTGGTGGGCACGGTGGGAATCGTCCTTCCCGTCCTTCCCGGCTTGTTCGTCGTTTGGGCGGCAACCCTCCTCTGGGCGGTCGAGATGCACTCGACCGCGGGGTGGGCGGTCTTCTGGATCGCCACCGCGATCTACGCGCTGGGCCTCGTGACCCAGTACCTCGTCCCCGCACGCCGGATGCGGGCGACGGGCGTCGACACCACGATCATCGCCCTGGCCCTGGTCGCGGCCGTCATCGGCCTGTTCGTCATCCCGTTGCTCGGGGCGCCGATCGCATTCGTCGGGGCCGTCTACGTGATGGAGCGGGTGAAGCGTGGGACCCACGCGGGCGCCTGGGCCGCGACGCGGCACGCGATACGCGCGGTCATGCTGAGCATGGGGATCGAGCTGCTGACGGCGCTGCTCATCATCATCACGTGGGTCGTGGGTGTCGTCGTGACGAGCCCGTAGCCGCGCCTGGTCGTGCCGAGGGGGAAGCCCTCATTCATGCCGTATGCCGCTGGGTCAGCGGGTGCGACGGTGTCCTACCACTGGTCGTGGCGACGCTTGTCCCAGCGTTCCTCGAGCCGATCCATGAAGGTGCCGGACTTGCCGCCCGGGGCACGTCCCTTGGCGCCCTTGCGCGGGGTGGCCACACCGTCCGGACCGACCGAGCCGAGCGCCGGCTTGGCCGGAGTGATGGCCCACACGATGCCGGCCACCATCGCTGCGAACCCGACCGCACCGAGCCAGATGCTCGAGCTCATCGCCGCGAAGACGATCAGGGCCAGGCCGACGATTCCCGCAGCGACGCCAGTGACGATGCGTCCTCGACCCAGTCCCCGCGACTTCGTCTTCTCGATCCGCGAAGCAAATCGCGGGTCCTCGGCGTAGAGGGCCTCCTCCATCTGGTGGAGGAGTGCCTCCTCGTGATCCGAGAGTGCCACCTGGCACCTCCCTGTCCTGCGGTGTTGTCGACTCCACCCGGTTACGACTGCCTGTCGTAGCGGGTTCTCCTCTTCAGGATAGGTCCCGCGGCGCGTCCTGTGAACTGGTAGGCCCGTACCCAGCGTGGCGATCCGATATCAGGCTCGCCGGCCGCACGGCCCCAGCGCCGAAACGGGCACTGGCACGGTCCACCGCCCGGTCGGCCTCGCGCCACCCGTGTTCGGGCTCGTCCAGTGTTGACTGGATCGGTGCAGCCGTGGCCGGGACGAGGCCCTCGAGCCTGACGCCCACGAGCCGGATGCGTGCTCGCTGCAGTCCGAGCCGATCGAACAGCTCCCGGGCAGTGGCGAAGATCTCACGAGAGACGTCCGTGTGATGGCGCAGGGTCTTGGCTCTCGTGATGGTCGTGAAGTCCGAGAACCGGACCTTGATGGAGATGGTCCGACCGGCCATTCCCGCCGACCTGGCCCGCGCAGCGGTCCGATCCGAGAGGCGGAGCAGCTCTCGGTGGATGCGGACGGGGTCGTCGATGTCGTGCGCGAACGTCTCGTCTGCCCCGATCGACTTCTCGCGCCGCTCCGGGACGACGGTCCGCGGGTCCCGCCCCCAGGCCAGATCGTGCAGATTCCGGCCGGCGACATCCCCGAGGGCGCGCTGGAGGGTCTCGAGAGGGGTGTGCGCCAGATCCGCCACCGTCCGCAACCCGAGGCGATGCAGATGCTCCTCCGTCTTGTCGCCCACACCCCAGATGGCGCCGACGGGCAGCTGATGGAGGAACGAGACGGTCTCGTCTCGCGGGACCACGATGAGCCCGTCCGGCTTGGCCAGCGCCGAGGCGAGCTTGGCCACGAACTTCGTCGAGGCGACACCGACGGAGCAGGTGATCCCCTGCTCGTCGGCGATCGTGTCCCGCAGCCGCTCGGCGATCCGGGTCGGTGGCCCGAGGCGGCGTACGGCACCAGACACGTCGAGGAAGGCCTCGTCGAGGGACAGCGGCTCGACGTGCTCCGTGACGGCGGCGAAGGTGGCCATGACCGCGTCGGAGATCGCTGCGTAGCGCCGGTGGTCCGGCGCGATGACGACCGCCTGCGGGCAGAGCCGGCGGGCCCGGGCCATGGGCATGGCCGAGGTGACCCCGAAGGCCCGCGCCTCGTAGGTTGCGGAGAGCACGACCGATCGACCGCCGGCACCGCCGATGATGACCGGTTTGCCGCGTAGGTCCGGTCGGGAGATGAGGGATGCGGACGCGTAGAAGGCGTCCATGTCGACGTGGAGGATCGTGCAGCCGGTGTCGTCGGGCGGCCCCTCCTCGGTGCGCGAGGGCGCGGTGAACTGGCGTCGGCTCATGTGTCGTCCACCACCTGACCCGCCACCTCACGACCGGGCCGGCGTGCGAGGTCAGTCGCGGCGGGCGACGAGGTGCAGTCCATTTCCGAGCGTGCGCAGGAACTCACGCCCCGGCGCGGCCACGAGGAGCTCGTCGAGCTCGGCGAGCGCAGCCCGGTCGGCGTCGGAGTCGACGAGAGATGCGGGGACGAGGTGCCCGAGGATGTTGGTCCCGCGGACCTGGGCCATGGTGAGGCCGGCGTCGGTGAGCAGCTCCTCGACCTGGTCGAGATCGAAGCGCCTCGGCAACGGGTCGCTGCGGCCCCAGCGTCCGTCGGCATCGGTGAGCGCGGCCCGCGCCTGGGCGAACTCGCCGGCGATGGCCTTGGCGAAGACGACCGCGAGGCGACCCGCCACGAGCAGCGAGAGGGTGCCGCCGGGGCGCAGCGCGTCCGAGATGGCGCGGAGGGTGGCCGTGGGGTCGTCGACGAACTCGAGGACGCCGTGGCAGCAGACGAGGTCGAACCGGTGCCCGGCGAGCACGCTCGCGAGGGCGTCGCCGTCACCCTGGATCGAGGTGAGGTTGTCGTGGACACCGGCCTCACGGGCCCGCCGCGCGAGGGCAGCGAGCGCATCCGGGCTCGGATCGACGACGGTGACGCGGTGGCCCTCCTCGGCAAGGGGGACGGCAACGCCTCCGGTGCCACCACCGAGATCGAGCACGTCGAGCTGGCGGCCGATGATGCGCGCCTCCTCGTCCGCGTGAGCCCGCACCGATGAGACGACGGCGGATGGACGGGCCCCGGCACGGCGCTGCGGCTGCTGCTCGTCTGGCACGGCGTCCTCCGGGTCTGGCGGCACGGTTGTGGCACGTTCACCCTAGTGCCCTGCGCTTCCCGGACTCGCGTGCCACAGCTTGCGCGGTGGCCCTTCTGGCAGGTCCGAGGGCACGAGCCCCGATGCGCTCGCGGCGCTCCGGAAGTCGCGGACGTCGGTCCCGGCGGGACGGATGTCGGCGTAGGGGGACTGCTTGAAGCCGGAGGCGTGGACGAGCACGCGACGCCCGGCAGGAGTCTCGCCGACCCCGAGGGGGCGGGGTGGCCGGCCGGCGCCCCGATCGATCTCACCGCTCTCCTGGTCGACGTCCTGGCTGTCGAGGGCGCCCGCTCGTTCCCAGGCGAGGCGGTCAGCCGCCTCGACTGCGTCACGTACGGCGGCGATCCCGCCCGCGGTCCAGGCGTCCTGTAGGGCGCTCAGCTCCCAGGCACCGGTTGCGCGGATCGACACTCCCTTGGGGCCGGTGCGTCGCACGATGCCGCGGCACAGCAGCAGCCATGAGTGGAAGACCGTCGAGGCGTAGGGCCCCTGCACGTCCTCGAAGAAGGTGAGGTCAACCGGACCGGTTGCGTCGTCGAGGGTGAGGAAGACGACGCGGTGGCCGGAGCGGATCGGCGGCGTCTGGGTCGCAACCTTGACCCCCGCGACCCAGACCTCCCGGCCGCTCCGACCGGACAGCAGCCCGTCCGCCCGGGTCACCCCCAGCGCGTCGAGCATCGGGACGTAGAAGTCGACGATGTGACCGCTGGCATCGAGGCCGAGCACCTCGAGCTCCGCGCGCACCCGCTCCGGGCCGGTCATCTCGGGCAGGCCGCTCGTTGCGGTGAGCCGGGGCATGTCCCCGAGGTCGAGTGCCAGCTGGACCGGCACGTGGGACGGCACGGCGGCCGGCCCTTGGGACTGCGCCGCGGCCAGTGCCCGGATGTCGCCTGACTCGGACACCGAGGTGACCCGTCCCCGAGGTGACCCTCCGTGGGTTCCTCCGTGGGTTGCGGTGCGAACGCCCTGCGCGGTGGGGCTGCGGCGCGCTGCGGCACGGGCCGCGCCTCGCGTCGACCGGCGCTGGGACGCGGACCAGCGATCGAGCTCGGCGACGTGCAGGAGCAGGTCCCGCCGGGTCACCCGGCCGCGACGGCCCAACCCGCTGCGGAACCCGGCCACACCACGTCGGCCTGATCCGCCCGTGCCTGATCCGCCCGTGCCTGATCCGCCCGTGCCTGCCCGGCCCATGATGGGGCCACCCGTGACGATGTCGTGGATCGAGTCGAAGGCGCCGGCCAGGACGAGACGCTCCGCCACCGGCCGGGACACGTGGGCACGCTGCCAGAAGTCGGAGAGGCTGGAGTACGGCTGGCCGGCGACGATGCTCGCGACCTCGAGGTCGGTGATGCCGTGCACGTCCGCCAGCGCGAGCCGGATCGCCTCCGCGCCGTCTTCCGTGCGCTCGAAGCGGTACTCCCCCGTCGAGACGTTGACGTCGAGCCCGAGGACCGTGATGCCGAAGGCCCGAGCATCATCGAGGATGAGCCGCTTGGGATACATGCCCGGGTCATGGGTCAGGACCCCCGCGAGGAAGGCGGCCGGATGGTGGGTCTTGAGCCACGCAGACTGGTACGTCGGCAGGGCGAAGGCGGCGGCGTGCGCCTTGCAGAAGCCGAAGGAGGCGAAGGCCTTGAGGACGTCCCAGATCCGGTCGACGTCAGCCGGGTCGTAGCCCCGGGCCAGGGCCGCAGGTCGCCACCACTTCTCGACCTCGTCCTGCCCCGCCGGTGACCCCAGTGCCCGGCGGACCTCGTCAGCCTCGGCGAGGGTCACCCCGGTCGTCTCGGCGACGAGCTCCAGGACCTGCTCGTGGAAGACGACGACCCCCTCCGTCTCCTGGAGTGCGGGCACGAGCGACGGGTGGAGGTAGGCGGGTTCCTTCCAGCCCTGCCTCGCGTTGAGGAAGGGGATGATCATGTCGCTCTTGACCGGCCCCGGCCGGAAGAGGGAGATGTCGATGATGATGTCCTCGAAGGTCTGCGGCCCGAACTTGCCGATGAGCTCGCGCTGACCCGGGCTCTCGATCTGGAAGCAGCCGAGGGTGCGGGTCGACCGGATCAGCTCGAAGGTCGGCTCGTCGTCGAAGGGCACCTGGGTCTCGTCGTCGAGGTCGATCCCTGCCCCATCGACTCGCTCCACCTCCGCCACTGCGTGGGCCATCGCGGACTGCATCCGGATGCCGAGTACGTCGAGCTTGAGCAGGCCCATCGCCTCGACGTCGTCCTTGTCGAACTGGCTCATCGGGAAGCCGAGCCAGCTCGCCTCGACCGGGGTCCGGTCGAGCAGCCCCGAGTCGGACAGGATGACCCCGCACGGGTGCAGGGCGATGTGGCGCGGCAGGCCGTCGAGCCGCTCGACGATGTCGTACATCAGCTGGAGTCGCGGCACGTCCAGGCCGCTCGCGCGCAGCTCGGGCAGCTCGGCGAGGGCGTTGCGGACGTTGCGGGCGGCGATGTGCGGGAACGCCTTCGCCATCGCGTCGATCTCCTGTGGCGGCAGGCCGAGGGCCGCACCGGCGTCGCGGATCGCGTGGCGCACGCGATAGGTGTCCATCATCGACACGCACGTGACCCGTTCGCCGCCGAAGTGACCGAGGATCCGCTCGTAGATCTCGGTCCGGCGCGCGGACTCGACGTCGATGTCGATGTCGGGCAGCTCGGCCCGCAACGGCGAGCAGAAGCGCTCCATGAGCAGGCCGTGGCGCATCGGGTCGACCCCTGAGATGCCGAGCAGGTAGTTGACCACCGAGCCGGCTCCTGACCCGCGCGCCGCGACCCGGACCTTCATCTCCCGGATGAGATCGCAGACCTGCGCCACGGTGAGGAAGTACGTCGCATAGCCGAGTGTCTCGATGACGTCCAGCTCGTCCTCGAGCCGCTCGCTGACGGCCGCGAGCTGCGCGCCCGTGCGGTCGGGATAGCAGGTCGCGATCGACTCGCGGCACCGCCGTGCCAGGACGGCCTGCGGACTGATTCCCTCACGGATGCCGAGCACGTCGGGCTCGGGGAGGTGGACCGAGCCGATCCCGAGGTCCGCGCGTGGGTCCTGGATGCACTCGGTCGCGATCGTCGTCGTCCGCGCGATGAGCTCGGCAGCCCGCTGCCGGGCCAGCGCACCTCCGCCGACGAGGCCGGGGCCGGAGACCTGGACGACGTCACGCGCCAGCGCGTGCATGACCGGGGTCGGCGAGAGGTGTCCCGCCGTCGTCACCCGGTCGAGGTGACGCGCGTCGAGGGCGACCAGGCGGCGTGCCGCATCGAGGACGTCGACGATGGCGGCATCCTGGGGATCGGCGTGCCGGACCGCTGCGGTGATCACCGTCGGCACTCCGAGCTCCGTGGCCAGCGCGAGCATCCGACCGGCCTGCCCGAGGCTGCCGGGCAGGTGCTCAGGGCCACCGTGGCAGACGATCTCGACGACGAGCCCGTCCCTCGGCAGCAGCTCGCGCCATCGCTCGAGAGCGGCCCGGGCGAGGGACTGCTTCCGGGCGAGCACCGCACGGCCGACGTCCGAGTCCGGGCCGAGGAGCACGACCAGCCGGGACGGCTCAGCCGCGTCGGCCGCGTCCGCATGGGCAGCGCCGGAAGGGCCGGAAGGGCCGGCAGCGCCCGAAGCTCGGGAGTGCTCGGCGAGCAGGCGTGCGGTGACCACCGGGTTGCCGCGTTCGCCGCTCAGGTGGGTGTCCGTGACGAGACGGCAGAGCGCAGCCCATCCGGCGCCCGGGGCCAGGCCGGTGCGGCTCCCTCGGGCCAGGACGGTCACCCTGGGCAGACGCGGGTCGACGAGGGCGCCACCTCGCACCGGAGTTCGCCCTCGGGCGGCGCCGCGAGCTCCTCCGCCCTGCGCTCCGGGATAGCGGCGCGGCTCGATCGGGTCCGGGCCGAGGGCGAGGTCGACCCCGAGGATCGGGCCGACTCCCCGCTCCATGCAGGCCGTGACGAACTTGACCGCACCGTAGAGCCCGTCGCGGTCGGTGAGCGCTAGCGCTGGCTGGCCGAAGGCGACGGCCCGATCGACGAGCTGCTCCGGCTTGGCCGTGCCGTATCGCATCGAGTAGCCCGACGCGACGTGCAGGTGGACGAAGCTGTCGGTCATCGGACCGGCGGCGCCCCGCGGAGCGGCGTGGTCAGCTCGGGCAGCGGCACGGTGATCGGGACCCCGAGGATGCCCTGGACGATCTCGAGGAACATCTCCGCCTGACGGAGCAGGTCATCCGCCTCGCGGGCTGGGATCCACCCACCCCGGTCGATGATCGACCGGTGGGCGGAGCAGGCGGCGAAGAAGGCCGCCCACTCCGCCAGCTCGGGGGCGATCCCGGGCAGGACCTGCCAGACGCTCCGTGGCCGGGACCGCGGAGACGGCGTCGTCCGTGCCGCCACGAGAGCGGCCGCAGCACGCAGCGCCCCCAGGTGAGCATCCCGGTAGCGCTCTGAGGCATCCGCGGTGCGGCATGCCTCCTCGAGAGTGGTCCTGGACCGGCCGAGGAGGTCGAGCACCGCGGTGGGCACCGGCGGCCGGGGAAACGCCGTCGCGCTGGATGCGAGGGTCATCGTGGAGCTCCTTGCGTGTCGTGTCGTCAGTCGGCGACCCGGACGAGCGACCATCGGTCACCCTGGGCCGACTCGTCGTGGGCCAGGTCGTAGACCCCGGGTGCGAACGACCAGCCCGGGCTCGCCTCGACGCGCCACATCTGCTGCTCGCTCGCCGCTGCGGCGATCGAGCTCCCCGGCACGACGTCTGCCTCCTCGGCGTCGAGTGCGTCCCGCCACCAGGCGCGCCGCTCGCGCCACTGCGAGAGGACGTCACGCACGACGTAGAGTCGGCCGCGCCAGATGAAGGCCTCCGGACGCTCCGGCTCCCCCACCCGGACCTCGACTGGATCACTGAACCTGCGCACCACGACACGTCTCCTTCGGGACACACGCCGAGGCGGGGGAACACGACCCGGGACGATTCCGCTGCTCCACCGCGGACGTCCGAACACCCTGCCGACGACTGATCTGGCTACCATTACTTCTCGAACATCTGTTCGATGGTCCAAGCCTAGCCCCGGCCACCGACAGCCTGTCAAGCAGCCACCGAGCCCCGGTCACCGGCCCCCCGTCAACGCCTCTCGCTACCGTGGCACCCATGACCGACACGCGCCGACCGGCGCTGCTCGACCACCCCTCCGTCGCGCGGGTGCGGGCGGCACTCTCACCCGCCGGAGTGACCGGCGAGGTCGTCGTCCTCGACGAGGCCGCACGCACCGCCGCCCAGGCCGCCGCCGCTCTTCGCACCTCCGTGGCGGCGATCGCCAACTCGCTCGTCTTCGTCGCGACGACGACGGACGGCACTCAGGTCCCCCTCCTCGTCCTGGCATCAGGCGGGCACCGCGTGGACACCGACCACCTGGCCGAACTCGCCGGCTACGCGAGCATCGGCAAGGCGGACGCCGAGTTCGTTCGCGCCACAACGGGGTTCGCCATCGGTGGCGTCGCCCCAGTCGGCCACGCCTCCGCGGTGACGACGCTCGTCGACGCCTCGCTCGCCGACCACGAGACCGTCTGGGCCGCAGCCGGGCACCCCCACACCGTCTTCCCGACGACGCACGACGAGCTCGTCCGGATCACCGGCGGTCGCTCCGTCACCGTGCGCCCACCTGGCTGAGAGCCCAGCCACCCCGAGCACGTTCGGCGCGCGCCAGACCGAGCTGAGCGGCATACTGCATCAATCGGACAAACTGAGTATTCGTGCTCACGTCACCCGACGTCGGCCCGGGCACAGTGGCAGCGCGGGCTCGGTCCGCGAACGGAGGGTTGCAGGGGTGCTGTCCGCTCGTGGATCGGGCCCTTCGGCGTGGGCCGCCAGGCTCAGAGGTTGCCGAAGACCTCGAGCGTCGCCGACGACCGGTTCATGGTGATGAAGTGGATCCCGGGCGCGCCCTCGTCGAGCAGGCGGCGCCCGGACTCGGTGGCGATCGCCAGCCCCTCCTGGCGCACGGCATCGGCGTCGTCGCCGTGCCGCTCGAGGCGGTCCGTCACGGCCCTCGGCATCGGCTGCCCCGCCAGCTCGGCCATGCGAACCACCTGCCGGGCATTGGTGATCGGCATGAGTCCCGGGACGACCGGCAGCCGCGAGCCACGCCGTGCGAGCTCGTCGCGCAGGCGCAGGTAGTTGTCCACGTCGAAGACCATCTGGGTGATCGCGAACTCCGCGCCCTGCTGCTCCTTGCGGATCAGGGTCGCCACGTCCGCCTCGAGGGTCCGCGACTCCGGATGTCCGTCCGGGAAGGCAGCGACGCCGACGGTGAAGTCGCCGAGTCCCTTGATGACGCGGACGAGCTCGTCTGCGTGGTTGAGGCCCTGAGGATGTGCCACCCAGGGCTGGCCGAGTCCGCCTTGCGGGTCACCGCGGAGGGCGAGGATGTTCCGGACGCCTGCCGCCGCATAGGTGCCCACGACCTGGCGCAGCTCGGCCACCGAGTGCCCGACGCAGGTCAGGTGCGCCATCGGGGTCAGGGAGGTCTCCTGGAGCACCCGCTCGGTGAGACGGACCGTGCGGTCCCGGGTGCTGCCGCCGGCGCCGTACGTGATCGAGACGAAGCTCGGCGACACCTTCTCCAGGCGCCGGATGGCCTCCCAGAGCTGCTCGGCCGCAGCGTCGTCCTTGGGTGGGAAGAACTCGAAGCTGAACGTCGGCGTCGGAGCCTCGATCATCGCGACGAGAGACCGCGTGAAGCGTTCTGCGCGAGTCATCGAGGATGCGGTGCCGTGTGCCATGTCGCCACGATAGATCGGGCTGCCTCCCCGCGTGGCCCCGTGCCACGGATCGGTCATCCGCGCGGTTAGGCTGACGGCGACGTGCGGGACCTCCCGCGCGCCGACCGACGGAGGAGCCTGCGTGACCAGCCCAACCGACCTCGACGCCCTGCGCCGCCGGGTCCAGGAGGCGATCGACGCGCACATCGCCGCCGCCACGCTGGCCCTGTCCGAGGTGGGCGACGAGATCACCCCGCTCGTGGACGCCGTCTCGCGCCTGTTGACCGGAGGCAAGGGGTTGCGCGCCGGCTTCCTCTACTGGGGTTACCGGGCCGCGGGCGGGATGGACTCGGACGCCCTGGTCCGGCTCGCGGCGAGCATGGAGTTCTTCCAGGGAGCGGCGCTGCTGCACGACGACGTCATGGATCGCAGCGACATGCGGCGCGGCATGCCCTCGGCGCACCGTGCGGTCGCGGACCTGCACAGCTCGCGCGGCTGGGCCGGCGACGGTGCACGGTTCGGCGAGGGTGCGGCCATCCTCGCCGGCGACCTCTGCCTCACGTGGTGCGACGAGCTGTACTCGACGTGCGGACTGCCCGCCGAGGAGCTGGCCAGGGGTCGGGGCCTGTTCGACCTCATGCGCACGCAGCTGATGGGCGGTCAGTTCCTCGACCTCCTCGAATCCGCCCGCGGATGGGACGGGCTCGATCTGGATTCGCGAATTGCATCGGCACGCAATGTGATTCGTTACAAGAGCGCCAAGTACACCATCGAGCATCCGTTGCTCATCGGCGCTCGGGTCGGCGACGCTCCGACGTCGGCGCTCGGGCACCTGTCCGACTACGGCATGGCCCTCGGGGAGGCATTCCAGCTGCGCGACGACCTGCTCGGTGTCTTCGGGGATCCCGAGGCCACCGGGAAGCCGGCAGGAGACGACCTGCGCGAGGGCAAGCGCACCGTCCTCGTCGCCTTCGCGCTCCACCTCGCCGGAGACGCGGACCGTGCGGCGATCGAGGCACTCCTCGGCCGCGAGGACCTCGATGACGGCGGGATCGCCTGTCTCCGTAGCATCTTCACCAACAGCGGAGCCGTCGACCGGGTCGAGGAGATGATCGCGATGCGAGCCGACGAGGCTCGGGCGGCCCTGCACGAGGTGGGCCGGATCGGAGGTCTGGACACCGACGCGGTGGCGGTGCTGGCCGACCTCGTGGGTGTGAGTACCGCCCGACACGCCTGAAGGGTCCCCGCCGCTCCCCCGCTGCCTGACGAGCCGGGCGGACAGGTCGATGTGGCCATGACCGCGTGATAGCAGTTCTGCTACATTTCGCGGTATGAGTGCGGTATGAGTACTGCGGGTGAGCCGCCGATCGTCACCTGTCGCGGGCTGTCGATGGTCTACGGCGAGCACGTCGTCCTGGACGGCGTGGACCTCGAGATCCCACGCGGACAGGTCGTCACGCTGCTCGGGCCCAACGGTGCTGGCAAGACCACGACCGTGGAGATCCTCGAGGGCTTCCGCCGACGCAGCAGCGGCACGGTCGAGGTGCTGGGGGTCGATCCCGAGCACGCGCCCGAGGCCTGGCGCGCCCGCGTGGGCGTCGTGCTCCAGAGCTGGCGCGACCACGGGACATGGCGGGTCAGCGACCTGCTCGAGGTGATCGGCTCGTACTACGCCCCCTATGCCAGTCCGGAGGTACCTCGCCCCTGGGACACGGCCGAGCTGCTCGCCAGGGTAGGGCTCGCCGACCATTCGGGACAGCGCATCGACAAGCTGTCCGGCGGCCAGCGCCGCCGGCTCGACGTCGCCGTTGGCCTGGTCGGCCGCCCTGAGCTGCTCTTCCTCGACGAGCCCACGACGGGCCTCGACCCGGCCGGCCGCCGGGACGTCCACGACCTCCTCGCCGATCTGGCCGACCTCGACACGACGATCCTGATGACGACCCACGACCTCGCCGAGGCGGAGAAGGTCGCCGACCGCCTGCTCATCCTCGCCGGCGGATCGATTGTCGCCGACGGGAGTCCCGACGATCTGCGACTCCAGCTGTCCCGCTCCAGCGAGGTGCGCCTGCGCGACGTTGCCACCGGAGAGGTGACCGTTCACGCGGCGTCCGACCCGACCGCGTACCTGACCGAGGTCCTCACCGGCCGACCCAACGAGGTGCAGGTCGTCGAGGTGCGGGCAGCCTCCCTCGAGGACGTCTACCTCGAGATCGTGCAGCGGGCCGAGTCCGGTCAGGACATCGGGCCCCTCGCCCGTATTCAGGCGGTGGCTCGATGAGCGAGCCGAGGGTGACCAGCGCGGTGCTGCGAGCGGCCAGGCGGCAGGCCCGCACCAGCCTGATACGGAAGTACTCGACCGGCGCCGGTCTGGGCAACCTGCTCCTGCCCGGCATCCTGCTCGTCGTGTTGTGGTTCGTGCGCGACGCCGACTTCTCCGACGGGCTGGTGGCGGCGAGCGGATACGTCTTCAGCGGGTTCCTGGCCTTCGGTGTCGTGGCTGCCGCCGTGATGGGCGTCGCGGGTGAGCTGCAGACCGAGCGGGATGACGGCACGCTCCTGCGCGCCAAGGCGGTCCCGCACGGTATGGCAGGACACCTTCTGGCCAAGCTGCTCATCACTCCGGTGGACGCCCTGATCCCGATCGTCCCAGCGGTCGTCGGCGCCGCGGTCCTGCTGCCGGGGACGATGCCCGCAGAAACCGGCCGGTGGCTGCTCCTGCTCGTCGTCTTCCTGCTCACCGTGGCCGCGATGCTGCCGTGGGGGGCGGTGCTGGGGAGCGTGTTCCGGTCGATGGTCAGCTTCGCCTGGGCGATGATGGGCATCTACGCCCTGGCCGCACTCTCCGGGCTCTTCTTCCCCCTCGCCCTGCTGCCCACCTGGCTCCAGTGGCTCGCCCAGGCCACGCCGCTGTACTGGATCGGCGTGGCGTTCCGTTGGGTGCTCCTGCCCGACTCCGCGGCTGCGGCCGAGCTCGGCGGCGAGTGGCGCATCGGTCTGGCCCTGGTCGTGCTGGTCGCCTGGGCGGTCGTCGGGATGCTGGTGGCGCCGGCCCTGCTCCGGCGCATGGCACGCCGGCAGTCCGGCACCGTCGTGGCCGCCGCGCGCGAGCGAGTCCTCAACCGCGGGTACTGAGCCGATCGATGACACCGGCGCCCCAGTCCACCCCCGAGACGATCCACAACCGGATCGCGATGCTGCGCGTCGAACGCGGGATCACGCGCCGGGAGCTGGCGGACGGGCTGGGCGTGCACTACCAGACCGTCGGCTACCTGGAGCGGGGCGAGTACAGCCCCTCGCTCCACCTGGCTCTGCGCATCGCACGGTTCTTCGACGTACCCATCGAGGTCATCTTCTCGTTGCATCCGTTCCCTCGGATGGGCAGTGAGGCCCGGATCAGAAGGCGAGCTCCTGGGCGCGGCGCCTGATCTCCGTCTTGTGCCCCGCCCGAAGGGCGTCGATGGGCGCGCCCTCGACGGGCAGCGTCGGGTCGGGTGTGAACAGCCAGGCGATGATCTCGTCGTCGTTCATCCCACCGTCCGCCAGCACGGTGAAGGTGCCCTTGAGCTCCGGTCTCGGGCCGGACTCCATGAGGAACTTGGACGGGATCCCCACGACGTGACGCTCACCCACGCGCGAGGAGAGCACCTCACGATCGGCAAGGAACTGACGGATCCGGGACAGGGGCACGCCCAGGCGTTCGGCTGCATCGGGAACGGTGAGCCATTCGCCCACCAGCGCCTCGAGGTCGAGCGGCACCTCGGCCAGGTCCGCGGTGGTGCCGTCCGGGGTCTGCGATGGGGCGCTCTGCTCGGTCACGAGACCGAGTCTGCCACCCGCGAACCGGGCCGGCACCACGTCCTCCGCACCGCGGCGTGGGAGGTCCCGTCTCCCAGCTCACGGCCCAACCGAGTCGAATTACACGGATGTCATTTCCTTGAGATCTCAACGAATGGGATACAGTCACACCTGTCACATCTGGAACATCTGTAACACTGTTCTCGAACCAGTCCCATCAGTCCCGAGGATGCCATGCTTCCAGTCGACGTCGCCCAGCTCTCGCCGCCGGCCCAGGTTCTGTTCACCGAGCAGGCCGCCCGGACCTGGCGGACCGTCGTGGTAAGGCCGGGCGACACGCTGTGGGACCTGGCCCTGGCCAACCGCACGACACCAGCAGCGATCGTCGCCAAGAACCGGCTTCCCGCCGGGGGCGCGATGATCCACCCCGGCCAGCGGCTCCTCGTGCCCGGGGCAAAGACGCCACCGCGTGGGAAGACGTCCTCGCCACCTGCGGGGAGTGCGAACCGTCCTGCGAGTCGTCCTGCCAGCCACCCCGCGAACCGCCCGGTGAGCGGCCGGGTGCACGTGGTCCGCGCGGGCGACACCATGACCGGGATCGCCGCACGGTACGGCGTGGCTCTCACCACGCTGCTCGCAGCGAACCGCCAGGCCAACCCCGGGATGATCCACCCCGGCCAGCGGCTCCTCGTGCCCGCGGCCACGACGCCCGCGGGCGCGAAGACGTCGTCGCGACGCGCGGCTGCAGCGAACCGTCCTGCCAGCCACCCGGCGAACCGCCCCGCGGGCGGCCGGGTGCACGTGGTCCGCGCGGGCGACACCATGACCGGGATCGCCGCACGGTACGGCGTGGCCCTCACCACGCTGCTCGCAGCGAACCGCCAGGCCAACCCCGGGATGATCCACCCGGGCCAGCGCATCGTGGTGCCCGGCGCCCCTGCCCCGCGGGTGCCCACGTCGACGAGGCCGAGACCGACGAGTGAGAACACCTTCGCCGGCTACACCTACTCCGACGAGACGGTCCGCGCCGCTCGCAAGAACCGCGAGGCCCTCGCGACGGCACAGGTCCCCAGCCGGACCGAGCTGGCGGCAATGATCCGCCGGACCGCCGTGCGGCACGGGGTCGACCCCACGCTCGCCCTCGCCATCGGGTGGCAGGAGTCGGGCTGGAACCAGCGGGCCGTCTCCGTGGCCAACGCCATCGGCGCGATGCAGGTCATCCCGTCGTCGGGCGAGTGGGCCTCGGAGCTCGCCGGCCGTCGGCTCGACCTGCTCGACGCCCAGGACAACGTCACGGCAGGCGTCGTCATCCTGCGCGCACTCCGGTCCAGCGCCGACTCCGTCGAGGAGGCCGTCGCGGGGTACTACCAGGGTCTTCGGTCGGTCCGGACCAAGGGAATGTTCGCGGACACCAAGACGTATGTCGCCGCGGTGCAGGCGCACATGAAGTGGTTGTGACCTTCGTCGCCCCGGACCGCGCCCACCTCCGCAGGTTCGCCGTCCGCTGCCCGTAAACTCGCTGCGTGACGTCCAGTGTGGCGGACGCACTCGTCGGCAGGCTGATCGACGGGCGCTACCGCATCCTCTCGCACCTCGCAGACGGTGGCATGGCCTCCGTCTACGTGGCGATGGATGGACGCCTCGACCGCGAGGTCGCCCTCAAGATCATGCGCCCCGGGCTGGCGACCGACGCCGTGTCCGTCGAGCGCTTCCGCAGCGAGGCGCGGGCAGCAGCGCGGCTCAGCCATCCCAATGTCGTCGCCGTCTACGACCAGGGCGAGGACAGCGGTGACGTGTTCCTCGCCATGGAGCTCGTGCACGGCAAGACCCTGCGCGAGGTCATCTACGAGGAGGCCCCCTTCACCGCCCGGGAGGCGCTCGCCATCCTCGAGCCGGTCCTCGCGGCGCTCCGGGCGGCCCACACCGCGGGCATCATCCACCGTGACGTCAAGCCCGAGAACGTCCTCGTCCGCGCGGATGGCGAGATCAAGGTCGCTGACTTCGGCCTGGCCCGCGCCATCACCACCCAGACGGCCACGAGCCAGACCGGCGTCGTGTTGGGCACTGCCTCGTACCTCTCGCCCGAGCAAGTGGAGGGCGGCCAGGCCGACCAGCGCAGCGACGTCTACGCGGCGGGCCTGCTCCTCTTCGAGATGCTGACCGGGCGCAAGGCGATCACCGGTGACACCCCGATCCAGATCGCCTACCGGCACGTCCACCAAGGGGTTCCCCGACCGTCCTCGATCGTCTCCGCAGTCCCACCAGACCTCGACACCCTCGTGGCCCGGGCGACCGCACTGAACCCGGACGACCGTTTCCCGTCTGCGGCCGAGTTCCTCGGCACGATGCGATCGGTCCGGCGTGCGCTGACGGAAGGAGAGCTCGACCGCGTCCCCACCACCGCACCGCTGCCCATCGACAGCACCGCGCGGGCCGGCCGCGATGATCCTCACACCCCCGGCGACTCGGGCGACGCAGCCGCCCAACCGGGCACTCCTGCGCAAGGTGACGGCCGGCCGCCGCCGGTCCTCGAGACGACGGCTGCGCTGCCACTCCCCGACAGTCGATCTGAGGGAGAGACGCGCAGCTCGCGTCGGGCGGGGGCCCGGCCGCGCCGCTGGCCGTGGCTCGTCGCCGCCGCCCTCCTCGCCGTCGCCGGCACCGGCGGATGGTGGTTCACCGCGGGGCCCGGGGGGACGACGGTCGTCCCCAAGGCCGTCAGCCAGACCCTCGACGATGCAGCGACGGCCCTGGACGACGCCTCCCTGCGCTTCGAGTCGAGTGAGGCCTTCTCCGAGACGGTCGCCAAGGGCGCAGTCATCTCGATGCAGCCCGCCGCCGGCACGGAGGTGTCGAAACAGTCCCTTGTCCTGCTCGTCGTCTCCAAGGGACCCGAGCGCTACGACGTGCCGAAGCTCGTCGGCGCCAAGGCGTCGGCGCTCCGGGACGTCCTCGCGCCACTGACGCTGAGGAGCAAGTCCACGGAGGACTGGAGCGAGACGGTCCCGAAGGGCACGGTCATCTCCCAGCAACCCGCCCCGGGGACCGCTGTCAAGCGCGGCACCGTCATCGAGGTCGTCGTGTCTCAGGGGCGCCAGCCCATCGAGGTGCCGGACGTGCGCCAGCTCCCGATCGACCAGGCCATGGCGAAGCTCACCGAGGCCGGCCTCAAACCGGTCCGCGGCGAGGACGTCAACCACGACTCGATCCCGGCCGGCCACGTCGTCTCACAGCAGCCCGAGAACGGCACCCTCCTCCGCGGGGACGAGGTCACCGTGGTCGCCTCCAAGGGCCCGGTCATGGTCCAGGTGCCCGACCTGCTGGGCAAGCCCGTCCAAGAGGCGGAGGCGGCCCTGGCGACCCTCGGCTTCAAGGTCGAGGTCCAGCGACCGCTCGGCACGTTCTTCGAGCTCGTCCGCGAACAGAGCGTGCCCGGCGGACAGCCAGCGCCGCAGGGCAGCACGATCGTCCTCACCGTGGTCTGACGCCGCCGTGCAGCACGCCGCGCGATCGCGCCTCGCCACCATCCTGCTCGTCGCCCTCACCGCGGTGTGGGGCTCAACGTTCTTCCTCATCAAGGACCTCGTCGAGCACGTGCCGCCGGTCGACTTCCTCGCGGTGCGATTCGCCCTCGCGGCGGTCATCATGGTCATCCTCTTCTGGCGACCGCTCCGGGCGCTGCGCCGCCCGCAGCTGTGGATCGGCATCTGGCTCGGGGCGCTCTACGGCCTTGCCCAGATCTTCCAGACCCAAGGCCTGGCCAGCACCCCCGCCTCGGTGTCCGGATTCATCACCGGCACCTACGTCGTCCTCACCCCGCTCATCACCGCCGTCCTCCTCCGCGAGCGGGTGCCAGGCACGACGTGGGCCGCGGTCGGTCTCGCGACCGCGGGCCTCGCGCTGCTGTCCCTCCGCGGTCTCTCGGTCGGCGTCGGCGAGGCCATCACCCTGCTCGCGGCCGCCCTCTACGCGCTGCACATCGTCGGGCTGGGGCGCCACAGCTCCCACCACATCGCGACCGGTCTGTCCGTCGTCCAGATGGTCGTCATCGCGATCATCTGCACGGTCGGCGCCCTCCCGGGAGGCGTCGTGCTGCCGGAGACACCAGCCGACTGGGCGTCGGTCCTCTACATGGTGGTCTTCGCGAGCATCCTCGCCCTCTGGGTGCAGACCTGGGCGCAGGCGCACATGCCGGCGACGAGAGCCGCCATCGTCATGACGATGGAGCCGGTGTTCGCCACCTTCTTCGCCGTCTGGCTCGGTGGGGAGTCGCTGACGAGGCGGATGGTCATCGGCGGCGGGCTCGTCCTCGTGGCCATGGTCGTCGTCGAGGTGCTCGCCCGCCGACGCCCGGGTGAGCTACCGGCCGAGACGCTCCACCACGAGGTCTGAGACCGGCCACCCGGGAAAGATCAGGTATGCCGCTGAGCCGGCTCAGCGGCATACGTCAACGTCCCAGCCCTGCCGCCCCGCGCGCCAGGAGCGAGGTGAGCACGTCGATGGCATGATCGGTCGCCTCGTCGTCGACGTCGAGGTGCCAGACGAGCCGCACCAACCGGGGGCTGATGGCGTAGCTGCGCACACCGCGGGTGAGCGCCTCAGCAACGAACTCGGGGGCCGCCCACCCGGCCGCGCCGACGTCCACGATGACGATGTTCGTCTCGACCGTGGCCAGGTCGACGCTGCCGGGCGAGGCCTCGGCCATCGCCTCCGCGGCCCGACGTGCCCGCGCGTGGTCGACGGAGAGGCGGTCGATGTGGTGCTCGAGAGCCCAGAGGCCAGCAGCCGCTAGGATGCCTGCCTGGCGCATGCCGCCGCCGAAGCGCTTGCGCCAGATCCGCGCCTCGGCGATCGCGTCCGCCCCGCCGACGAGGACGCTGCCGACGGGCGCTCCGAGCCCTTTGCTGAGGCAGACCGACACCGTGTCGAACTCGCGACCGTAGTCCGCGAGCGGCACGCCGGTCGCCACGTGCGCGTTCCAGAGCCGGGCTCCGTCGAGGTGCATGGCGACGCGGTGCTCGCGGGTCAGCTCGCGCGCCCGACGGATCTCGTCGAGGGACTGGACCGTGCCGCCGCCGAAGTTGTGGGTGTTCTCCACGATGAGCAGCGCAGTGCAGACCTGGTACGGACCCACTCCGGTGATCATGAGCGAGGCCGCGTCGGCGGCCCGGAATCGGCCCCGCTCGGACACCCAGGTGCGCGACGAGATGCCGGAGAGGACGGCGGCAGCGCCCAGCTCGGCGCGAAGGACATGGGCCAGGGAGTCGCCGATGAGCTCCTCCCCCGGCCGGACGTGCAGGCGCACGCCGAGCTGGTTGGCCATCGACCCGGATGGGGTGAAGAGCCCGGCCTCGTGCCCGAGCAGTTCGGCCACCCGCTCCTCGAGCTCCCTGAGGGTCGGGTCCTCCCCGAAGACGTCGTCACCGACGATGGCGGTCGCCATCGCCTCTCGCATGGCGAAGCCCGGACGGGTCACCGTGTCGCTCAGCAGGTCGGCACGGATCGCGGGCGCGCCCAACGTGCCGGACGCCGCCGACGACACGGTCAGGCCTGTCCGAGCATCTCGGCGACGACGAACGCGAGCTCGAGCGACTGCTGGTGGTTCAGGCGCGGGTCGCACAGCGACTCGTAGCGCTTCTCGAGGTCGGCGTCGATGATCTTCTCCGCGCCGCCGAGGCACTCCGTCACGTCGTTGCCGGTCAGCTCGACGTGGATCCCGCCCGGGACCGTGCCGAGCGACCGGTGCACCTCGAAGAAGCCGCGCACCTCCTCGACGATGTCCTCGAAGTCGCGGGTCTTGTAACCGGTCGAGGCCTCGAACGTGTTGCCGTGCATGGGGTCGCAGATCCACGTCACCGTCGCGCCGGACGCGGTCACCTTGTCCACCAGGGCCGGCAGGGCGTCGCGGACCGTGCCGGCGCCCATCCTGGTGATGAAGGTGAGACGGCCCGGGGTCCGGTCGGGGTCGACCTTGTCGATGAGGCGCAGCACCTCGTCGATGTCGGCCTTCGGGCCGAGCTTGACGCCGACCGGGTTGCTGATCCGCGAGACGAAGTCGATGTGAGCGCCGTCGATCTGGCGGGTCCGCTCGCCGACCCAGACGAAGTGTCCGGACGTGTCGTAGAGACGCCCCGACCGGGAGTCGATGCGCGTCAGCGGCCGCTCGTAGTCGAGCACCAGGGCCTCGTGCGCCGCGTAGAACTCGACCGTGCGCATCGCCTCGAAGTCGGCGCCGCATGCCGCCATGAACCGCATCGCCTTGTCGATGTCGCGGGCGAGCTTGTCGTAGCGCGAGTTGGCGGAGTTCGCGACGAAGCCCCGGTTCCACTCGTGGACGTAGCGCAGGTCGGCGTACCCGCCCGTGGTGAACGCGCGGACGAGGTTCAGCGTCGCCGAACTGGCGTGGTAGGCCTGCACCAACCGCCGGGGATCGGGCATCCGGGCCGACTCGTGGAAGGCGAAGTCGTTGACCATGTCCCCTCGGAAGGCGGGCAGCGTCACGCCCTCCCGCGTCTCGACCGAGGACGAGCGCGGCTTCGCGTACTGCCCGGCCATGCGGCCGACCTTGACGACGGGCACGCTGGCGCCGTAGGTCAGCACCGCGGCCATCTGCAGGATCGTCTTGATCCGGTCGCGGATGTTGTCGGCGGTCGCCGAGGCGAAGGTCTCGGCGCAGTCGCCGCCCTGGAGGACGAAGGCATCGCCGACGGACGCGGCGGCCATGCGTTGCGTGAGCTGGTCGCACTCGCCCGCGAAGACGAGCGGCGGATACGAGGCGAGGGTGTCGACCACCTCGGAGAGGGCGGCCGTGTCCGGCCACATGGGTTGCTGCGCGGCCTCGAGCTGGATGGCTGCCGCGTTGAGCGCGGCCAAGGCCTCCGCTCCCGCTCCGGGCTCTCCTGAACCGCCGTCGGTGCCTCGGCTGCCGGCGAAGTCGGTGGTCATCGTCACCCAATCAGGGTAGACGTCGTCGGCCCGTGCTCCGGCCCGGGTCCGCATCCCGAAACCCGCTGGCTCCGCTCGGTCCCAGCCTCGTTGCCGATGGCTGCCGTATGCCGCTGGGCTGGCTTCCGTCGTCACGCGGGCTCGACGGGGTCGATCCC
Organism: Intrasporangium sp.; assembly: GCF_040414665.1. Lineage (GTDB taxonomy): Bacteria > Actinomycetota > Actinomycetes > Actinomycetales > Dermatophilaceae > Intrasporangium. The sequence continues at coordinate 19,336 of NZ_JBEDUL010000064.1, read as the reverse complement.
GCGGTCGAACGCGAACCGGACGAGCTCGACGCGGTTGTTCAGATGCAGCTTGCCGAAGATGTTCTGGACGTGGTTCTGGACCGTGCGGTGCGAGAGGAACAGTGCGCTCGCGATCTCCTTGTAGCCCATCCCCGTGGCGACGTACTTGAGGATCTCGGTCTCCCGCTCGGTCAGCTCGGGCACCGGACGCCGCGACGACTTCCGTGCGTCGCGCTCGGATCCGACGCGTCGGAACTCGCCGAGGACGAGGCCCGCGAGACCAGGAGTGAAGACGGGCTCACCCGCGGCCGTGGCCCGCACGGCCGCGATGAACTCGTCCCGACCAGCCGACTTGACGAGGTACCCGAGGGCGCCCGCCTTGACCGCCTCGAGGACGTCCTGCTGGTCGCCGCTCGCCGAGAGGATGAGGATCCGGGTCCTGATCCGAGCGGCGGCAAGGGCCGCGCAGACCTCCGGCCCGGTGAGGCCGGGCAGGTTGAGGTCGAGCACGAGCACGTCCGGCTCGGTGGCCCTCGTCCGGTTCACGGCGGCGCGGCCGTCGTCGGCCGTGGCCACGACGTCGAACCCCGCATCGGCGAGGTCGCGGGCCACGGCATCCCGCCACATGGGGTGGTCATCGGCGACGACCACCCGGATCGGGGCCTTCTCCTCTGTGTTCTCGTCGGTGTTCTCGTCAGTCACCGGTCCTCCTCGACGGTATGCGCAGCTCGACGGTCGTGCCGCCCGCGGATCCGGACCGGAGGGTCGCACTGCCCCCGAGATCCTCGAGCCGCCCGGTGATGCTCGAGGAGACGCCGAGTCGCCCCTGTTCCCGCGCCTCGTCGAGGCGACCGGGCGCCAGGCCACGACCCGAGTCGCGAATGGTCACGCCGACGTGGGCGCCGTCGTCGTCGACCAGCACCCACGCCTGTGCTCCCGGTCCCGCGTGCTTGCGGACGTTGTCGAGAGCGGCCTCGACGGCGGCGACGAGCTCTTCCCCCACGCGCCGCGGCACGACGACCGGATCAGCGGGGACGACGAGATGGATGACGTCGCCCTCGATGTGGCCCAGCAGCGCTCGAAGGTCCGCATCACCGCTGACGGCTCGGCTCACCTCGTCGAGGTCGGCCCGGCTGACCAGGGTCCGGAGGATCCGCTCCTGCTCGGCAGCCATGGCGCCGAGGGTGGCCGCGTCACCCCCGAGGTCCTGTCCGCGGCGGTGGATGTAGGCCAAGGTCTGGAGGACGCCGTCGTGGACGGTCCGGGCCAGGCGGTCGCGCTCGGCCCGGGCGGCGTCGCGACGCATCGCCTCGGCCAGGGTTGCGTGGCTGGCGCGGGCCAGGTCGACGCAGTAGCCGAGGCACCCTCCGAGGAGCAGCCCGAAGATCGAGTTCGTGACCGTGTTGCCGGTCGGGTGGATGACCTCGAGGAACGAGGCGGCGGCGACCGCGGAGGCGGCGAGGACACCACCACGCCAGCCGCGCAGGATGGCCCAGCCGACGATCGCGGCCGAGGGCCAGATCGAGGGAACCGTCTTGGCGCCGCCGGTGATCACCCAGTCATGGTCGACGAGTCGGGTGGCGAGGATGGCCGCGCACCCGAGGACGAGCTCGGTCGCGTACGCGCGCTCCGTGCGCCGCGGTCGAACCGTCTGGGCCGCGGTCCAGCCGGCGAGCAACGCGACGACGGCAACCCCGACGGACAGCTCCGCGACCTCGTCCCTGCGCAACCACAGGGAGTAGGTGGCGTAGGCGAGCGCCAGGACACGGAACACGTCCACTGCGCGCCAGAGGCCACGCACGACCGCGTGTTCGTCGGTTGGACCCATGCGCTTCAGGACGCGGCTTCGACGCCGTGGCCGGTGTCGCCGTCCCTGCCGTCGGCGGCGTCGTCCTGGGAGGCGGCGTCAGCCGAGGTGACGGTGCGGCGGATGACCGGTTTGCCCTCGGCCGCGTCCAGCGCCTCCTCGAGCTCGGGCGCAGCGCTGCCGGGCTTCGCCGCCTCCTGCAGCTCCCGGGCCTTGGCTCGCGCCGCCGCGACGAGCCGGTCCTTCATCGAGGTCGCGTACATGTCGACGTACTCCTGCCCCGAGAGGAGCATCAGCTCGTACATGACCTCGTCCGTGATCGAACGCAGGACGAAGCGGTCGTCCTCCATGCCCTCGTAGCGCGAGAAGTCGAGTGGCTTGCCGATGCGGACCCCGATGCGCATGATGTGCGGCGCCAGCTTGCCGGGCGGCTGCGCCTTGTCCGTGTCGATCATGGCGACCGGGAGGACGGGTGCGCCTGACTCCAGGGCCATGCGGGCCAAGCCGGTCCTGCCCCGGTAGAGGCGGCCATCGGGCGACCGGGTGCCCTCGGGGTAGATGCCGAGCAGCTCCCCTTTGCGCAACACTCGCAGGCCGGAGTTGAGGGCCGCGGTGCTCGCCTTGCCGCCAGAGCGGTCGACGGGCAGCTGGCCGACCCCCTTGAAGAAGGCCTTCGTCAGCCAGCCCTTGAGTCCACTTCCGGTGAAGTAGTCGCTCTTGGCGAGAAAGGTGACCCGGCGCTTGACGAGGAGGGGCAGGAAGATCGAGTCGGAGAACGACAGGTGGTTCGAGGCCAGGATGGCGGCTCCCTCGGCGGGCAGGTTCTCCTCACCCTCGACCCAGGGACGGAAGAGCAGTTTGAGGACCGGCCCGAGGATGATTGTCTTGAGCACCCAGTAGAACAACCCTGTACCACCTCCCACGTCTGCCGCGAGCAGCCTACGGCACTCGCGCCCAGCCGGTATGCCGTGCGAGGATCTGTTCGTGAATGACCGGGACCTCGACGCTGAGTTCGCGCGCATCGTCGCGGGCTGGGACAGCGAGGCACCCGACCCGCAGCAGTCGTCGCCGCCGTTGTCACAGCAGTCCACGCCAACGTCCACCGAGGCAGGAGCGGACGAGGCCGATCCGGGCCCGGTTGCCGGTCCCCCAGGCGTTTTCAAGGACGCGGGTCTCAACCTGCCGATCGCCCCGACGACTGCACACGTGTGGCGAGGCGCGGAACCGGCGGACGACGACGTCGACGAGCTGCTCGAGTCAACCGGGCTGGACGACGAGGACGACCATTTCACACCCCCCACGGAGATGGACCTGCCCACGGCCGAAGAGGACCCGATGTTCTGGGCCATCGTCGTCGGCCTGGGCGGCGGCACGCTCCTGCTCCTCTACGTCCTCTTCTTCGACCGTGGTGGCAGCGGGTGGTGGATCGTCACCGCCATCACGATGATCGTCGTCGGCTTCATCCTGCTCGTCCTGCGTGGCGGCACCGAGCGCGATCCCTTCGACGACGGAACGCGCGTCTGATCAGGAACGGCTCGGGGCGACGTCGACCCACACGGGTCGATGATCGGATGCCGCCGTCAGGTCCTCGGCGTCGAGGTGGGCCAGGTCCTGTTCGGATGCGGGAACGGTGGACAGGTCCGCACTGGCAAAGATGACGTCGAGCGTCGAACGGGGGTCATGCGCTGGGAAGGTCGGCCGCGTGCCAGAGGCGAGCACGAGGCGCCCGGCCAGGCGACGATGGGCGAGCCCGTCCGTCCCCTCATTGAGATCGCCGGCGACGACGGCTCGTGCGGGCAGCCTCGACAGGATTGCGTCTGCGTGCCGCTGGCGTTCCTCCGCCCCCAGGCTCAGGTGCATGCTGAGGACGGTGATCGGGACCCAGCCGGGGAGCGAGACGTCGACAGCGGCATACCCACGAGTGCGGTCGGGGAAGCGGACCGCGAGCCGACGCCTCGACGTCCCGTGGACGCGCAGGCGCAGCGCGGTGAGGACCGCCGTCCCTCCGCTGCCGAGGCGGCCCCCCGCCCAGTAGAGGCCGCACGCGCGCGCGAAGGAGGGCAGGCGAAACTCCGTGGTCAGCCTGCGGGGCACCTCCTGGAGGCAGAGCACGTCAGGACGGAGCGCCCGAACGACTCTTGCCGCGGCGGCACTGTCGGCGGTGAAGTCCTTGACGTTGTAGCTCATGACGCGCAACAGCTCGGCCCGATGCCACGGCGGCCCAGGGCCTCCCTCGGCTCGACCCGACGGCGCTGTCATCGTCCCGACCTGGCGAGCTCTGCGGCGCCGATGAGGCCGGCGTCAGCACCGAGCTGTGCCCGCACGATGCGCGCCTCCGGGCGGTAGCCACGCCCCGGCAGCTGCCGCTTGAAGGCGTCTCGGGCCGGCCCGAGAAGCAGCTCGTCGGCGGCACTGACGCCGCCACCGATCACGAACATGGCCGGATCGAACGCCGCAGCGAGGTTGGCCATGCCGACACCGAGCCAGTCCCCTATCTCGGCCAGCAGCTCCCGCGCGGTCGAGTCCCCCTCCCGGGCGGCCTCCGTGATGACCGGCCCATTGAGCGCGGCCACGTCGCCGCCCAGTCGTGCCACGAGATCCGCGACGACGGGTGAGCCTGCCTCGATCAGCGCGCGGGCCTCGCGGACGAGGGCGTTGCCGCTGGCGTACTGCTCCCAGCAGCCGCGGTTGCCGCATTCGCAGCGCACGCCGCCGGGGACCACCTGCATGTGTCCGTACTCGCCGGCGATCCCGTGACGGCCCCGCTGGACCTCCCCGTCGATGATCAGCGCCCCGCCGATCCCGGTGCCGAGCGTGATGACGACGACGTGGGACTCCCCTCGCGCAGCTCCGAAGGTCCGCTCTGCCCAGGCGGCGGCGTTCGCGTCGTTGTCCACGGTCACGGGCCACGGAACCCGCCCGGCGAGACGGCTGCGGAGTGGCTCCTCGCGCCAGGACAGGTGCGGCGCGAAGAGGACCGTCCCACGGTCCTCGGACACGAAGCCGGCGGCCCCGACGCCGACGGCGACGACATCCGCCGGGTCGAGCCGGTCGACCAGCTCCTCGACGCACGCGGCGATCGTGTCCTCGACGACCGCCGGCGAGGTGGACCGGTCCGGGGTCTCCCGTCGCGTCCGGTCCGCGATCGTGCCGTGCTCGTCGACCACTCCCGCCGCGACCTTCGTGCCGCCGATGTCGATGCCGATCGCCAGGTTGGAGCTCACCCGGGATGCGTCCCCTCGGTCGCCGCATCCGGCGGTGGTGAGTCCTCGGGCTGCCTGCCTCGCTGTGCGTGGGCGAGGTCGCGCAGCCCCGTGGCCGCGAGTTCGACGACGTCGGCCACCCGCTCCAATGAGTCAGGGCTCAGCCGCTGAACGAAGGAGATGAGCTGACAGACCGGGCAGATTCGACACGCGGCCGGTGTGGTGCCGCCACAGCTGCACTCGCCTCGCTCGTCGCTCGAGCCCGTCTCATCGGACCCCTGAGCAGACCCGTCAGCCGGCCGGTCGGTGTGGTGGGAGTGGTCGGACTGCTCGGACTCATCGGACCGCTCGGATCGCGCGGACTGCTCGGGCGCCTTCACTCCCCAGCCCCGCGACGAGAGCAGGTCAACCAGCAGGGCCGCTTCGTCGGCGACCGATCCGGCCGGTGCAGTCCGGGTCCCGTCTCTCGTCTCAGCCACCGCGTCCGGCCTCGGCGCGCTTCTTGAGCTCCTTGAGGGCCGTGTCGACGATGACCTTCTCGGCCTTGCGCTTGAGCATGCCGATCATGGGGATCTTGAGGTCAACCATCAACTGGTAGGTGACCCTCGTCGAGGCACCAAGCTCCTCGAGCGCGTACGAGCCATTCATCGCCTTGAGCACCGTCGCCCGGACCAGCGACCAGGTCAGCACTCCGGTCCCGTCCTCGTCGATGTCCCACTCGTAGTCGAGCACGTACGTGTCCTTGATCGCACCTGCGTCCAGGGTGAACTCGACCTGGTCCGCCCACCCGTCGCCTTCTTCCGCGAGGACCGCCACGTACTTCACTTCGCTCGCCCACTCGGGGTAGGCCTCGAAGTCGGCGATGATGTCGAGCACCTCACCGGGCGAGGCATCGATGACGATGGAGGACTCCGTACGTTCGGCCATGCGCCGAAGGCTATCGCGCGGTGAACCGGACGCGATGGGCCCCACCGGTCGATATGGTGAGGAGAACACTCGAAAACAGGAGTCACCGTGAAGCACAACGACGTGGCAGCACTCGCCCCGCAGACCACCCAGGGGACGTTGGCGGATCTGCCGAAGCGCAACGCCGACGCAGTGCCGGGCCAGAGCGCCTTCAGCAAGAAGGGGACGTCCGACACCTGGATCGACATCACGTTTCACCAGTTCGCCGATGAGGTGACAGCGCTTGCCAAGGGGCTCGTCGCAGCTGGGATCAGGCAGGGCGACCGCGTCGCGCTCATGTCGCGCACCCGATACGAGTGGACCCTGGTGGACTTCGCGGCCTGGGCTGCAGGCGCGGTCGTCGTGCCCATCTACGAGACGTCGTCACCCGAGCAGGTCGAGTGGATCCTGTTGGACTCCGGCGCCAAGTGCGTCGTCGTCGAGTCCACGCGCCACCACGAGGTCATCGACGACGTTCGAGACCGGGTCTCCACCCTCACCGAAATCGTGGAGATCGACGGCGGTGGCATCGAGGACCTCAAGGCTCGAGGCATGGACGTGCCGGACGCGGCACTGGTGGAGGCGCGCGCCGGTCTCGACCGCACCTCGGTCGCCACGATCATCTACACCTCCGGCACGACCGGCCGTCCGAAGGGCGTCCTGCTGACCCACGGGAACTTCCTCGATCTCGTCGAGAACGCCGTCGAGAAGCTCGGCCGCGACGTCCTGGCTCCCGGGTCCTCCACCCTGCTGTTCCTGCCCCTCGCCCACGTCTTCGCGCGCTTCATCGAGGTCCTGTGCGTGGCCGCGCGGGTGCGGATGGGTCACGCCCCGGACATCAAGACGCTCCTCGACGACTTCGCCAGCTTCAAGCCGACGTTCGTCCTCGCCGTCCCCCGGGTCTTCGAGAAGATCTTCAACTCTGCCGAGGCAAAGGCCGCGGCCGGGGGCAAGGAGAAGATCTTCCACCGCGCTGCCACCGTGGCCATCGCCTACAGCGAGGCACTCGACCGCCAGGGCCCGGGCCTCCTGCTTCGTCTCCAGCACCTGCTCTTCGACAAGCTCGTCTACGGCAAGCTCCGAGATGCGATGGGTGGTCGGGTCCGGTACGCCGTCTCAGGTGGCGCGCCACTCGGCACCCGACTGGGTCACTTCTTCCGTGGAATCGGCGTCAACATCCTCGAGGGATACGGTCTGACCGAGTCCACCGCACCCCTGTCGGTCAACATCCCGGGCAAAGTGAAGATCGGCACCGTCGGCCCTCCGCTGCCCGGGACGTCGGTCCGGGTCGCCGACGACGGCGAGATCCTCGTCAAGGGCGTTGGCGTCTTCACCGCCTACCATCAGAACGACCACGCCACCTCGGAGGCCATCCGCGACGGCTGGTTCCACACCGGCGACATCGGTGACCTCGACGAGGACGGCTACCTGCGCATCACCGGCCGCAAGAAGGAGATCCTCGTGACCGCGGCCGGCAAGAACGTCGCCCCCGCGGTGCTCGAGGACCGGCTCAGGGCACACCCGCTCGTGTCCCAGTGCATCGTCGTCGGTGACCAGAAGCCCTTTGTCGCCGCACTGATCACCCTCGACGCCGAGATGTGGCCGCTGTGGGCCCCGACGCACGGCCTCGAGAACGTGCCGCTCGAGGAGGCGCGGACCCACCCGAAGGTGCTCGACGCCCTCCAGCATGCGGTCGATCGGGCGAACCAGGCCGTGAGCAAGGCGGAGTCGATCCGCAAGTTCGCTGTCCTGCCCGGGGACTTCACCGAGGCGAATGGCTACCTGACGCCGTCCCTCAAGATGAAGCGCAACCTCGTCATGAAGGACTTCGAGGCGGACGTCGAGTCCCTCTACTCCTGACGGCTCACGTCGGCCCGACGGCCGGATGGTCAGTCGCTCGGGGCAACGAGGCCGGCGAGTCGGGAGTGCCACCGGGCAATCACCTCCCGACCGGTAGTGCCGAGGCGGCATCTCAGGACGTGCTCCGTCATCGCATCGGCATCCGCCGGGCGCGGGCCGGGAGCTGGCTCGCTCTCGTTCACGGCGCGGAAGAGCGCGACCAGCCCAGTGGTCCCATGGTGGTCGGCGATCGTCCGGGCAAGGGTCAGGGAGAGGCCGTACGCCGTCGCGAGATCACCGCTCGACGCCTGGAACTCGGGCGCAGCCGGCGGGCCGGCCGGTAGCCCGGTCGACCTGATCCGGTCGAGGGTCGACCGCACGAGCTCGCGCTCGGGCAGCTGGACGTCGCGATAGGCGACGAACTCGGCGAGACCCTCGGCCAGCCAGAGCGGCGGTTGTCGCTTCGATGTCCGACGTGTCGTGGCGTGGGTCAGCTCGTGCGCCATGACGACGTCCCGGCCCACGCCGCTCAAGCTGGACCACGCACCGGGCACGACGACGATCCGGTCTGCTCCTGCAGGACGCCCCGGTCCGATGGGGCCGTCGGTGGCCGCCGCGATTCCGTCAAGCCCGTCCACCTCCCGGCCGAGCAGGCGCGCGGCGTCGTCGTCCGTGGCCGGGACCAGCCAGACCGCGGCCTCGGCGGCCCCGAGAACACCCGAGACCCGTCGTGCCGCCGTGCTCGCTCTCCGCGCCACCTCGTCGGCAACGGGGCCAGCTGTGGAGCGGGTCCCGAAGGCGAGGACGAGCGAACGATCCGAGCGGCGAACCTGCAGTCCGTCCAGGTCCCACGGCTCGGGCCGCTCGTCGGGATGAGATCCGGTGAGGACCACTGTCTCGCCCGGTCGTGCCGGGTCGGCCGCAAAGCTCAGGGCCAGATGGAAGGTGCGCGGAGAGTCGTCGAAGCCCGTGATCCGGTACTCCAACGTGGCTCGGGACTCCCACGTGGCCGACTTCCCGGGCATCGAGGGACCCGGTGATCGAGTCTCCTCCATGGATCGAAGTCGCAGCTGCTCCACCCGGATCGCCTGCATCCGCGCGAAGACCTTCTCTTGCGCCGTCCGGAGGTCGCGTCCCCGCACTCCTGCGAGCCAGGCCCGTACGTCCCCCGTGACCAGAGCCGCGGCCCGGGCTCGGATCAGCTCGCTGCCGGCGGACTCCCGCGCATCACGCCACGCCTCCTGCTGGACCGTCGCGGTGGACGTTACGGCGGTAGTGGTTGCGGCGCTGGGTCCACGTGGCGGCGCGGACGAGCACCCGCCCGTCAGCGTCGCCGCGATCAGGCTCGCGAGAGCTGCGGCGCGGAGGCCGGCTCGTCCCATCGAGCCATGGTGGCACGATCGCCGAGCCGACTCAGACGGCGGTCCGCCCCGCGCGCACCGGTCGAAGGCCACCCAGGTCCTCGTCCGGCTCGGCCCGGGCAGCGTGTGCCGCATCGGCCGTGACGAGTCCGGCAGCCAGGAGCACGGACACCGCCCGGCGTTCGGCGCGGTCGAGCGGCAGTCCCCTCGTGGCGGGTGCGGGGGTCCCCACAGGGAGGTCCGTCAACGCCGTCACCATGCAGTCAGCGCAGTGGACGTCCCGGACGGGGCAGGTCTGGCAGTCGATGAGCATCACCGGCTCCACCCTTCTTCCTCGTTGCGAGCTGTCGACGCACACGCTACGGACGGCCACCGACAACGGTGCGACCGTCGCGCCTCCGTGGCTGTGTCAGCCCAGCGGCATACGGTCGGCGCATGCAGGCGATCCAGGCGACGTTCGATGACCTCGGCACCCGCCTGATGGACGTCACCTTCGTCGTCGTCGACCTCGAGTCGACCGGCGGCAGTCCGGAGCAGTGTGGCATCACCGAGATCGGCGCGGTCAAGGTCCGCGGCGGCGAGGTGCTGGGAGAGTTCCAGACGCTCGTCAACCCAGCCGAGCCGATCCCGGCCTTCATCTCGGTGCTCACGGGCATCACCGACGCCATGGTGATCGACGCGCCGCGCATCGAGGCCGCCTTCCCGGCGTTCCTCGAGTTCGCCGCCGGCAGCGTTCTCGTCGCCCACAATGCCGGCTTCGACGTCAGCTTTCTCAAGTCCGCTGCGCGCCGCACGGGCACCCCGTGGCCGGGGTTCGACGTCCTCGACACGCTGACACTCGCACGCCAGCTCGTGACCAACGACGAGTCGCCGAACCACAAGCTCTCGTCGCTGGCCCGGGTGTTCGCCTCGACCACGACTCCTGACCACCGCGCACTGCACGACGCGCGTGCCACTGTTGACGTGCTCCACGGTCTGATCGAGCGCGTCGGCAACCTGGGCGTCCACACGCTCGAGGAGCTCTCCAGCTACACGTCGCGAGTCAGCCCCGCGCTGCGGCGCAAGCGGTTCCTGGCCGAGCCGCTCCCCCATGCTCCCGGCGTCTACGTCTTCAAGGACCGGGACGGCCGGGTGCTCTACGTGGGCACGAGCCGAGACATCCGATCGCGCGTCCGCAGCTACTTCACCGCGTCGGAGCAACGCAGCCGAATGGCCGACATGGTTCGGCTGGCTCACGCCGTCACCCCCGTGGTGTGCCAGACGGCCCTGGAGGCCCAGGTGCGCGAGCTCCGCCTCATCGACGAACACCAGCCCCGGTTCAACCGCAGGTCCAAGAACGGCCGGCGGGTCGTGTGGGTCAAGCTGACGAGCGAGCGGTTCCCGCGCCTGTCGATCGTGAAGCAGGTGCGCGACGACCGAGCCCACTACATCGGGCCGTTCCGATCGCGCGCCAGCGCGCAGTCCGCCGTTGATGCGGTCCACGAGATCGTCCCGCTCCGGCAGTGCAGGCAACGGATCACCGGGAAGGAGGCTGCCTGTGCTTTGGCGGAGCTCGGGCGCTGCGGGTCGCCCTGCACCGGTGCCCAGTCCGATGCCGACTATGCACTGGTTGCCGCAGACTGCGCGGCGCTCTTCTCCGGCAACGCACGACCCGGCGCCAGCCGGCTGAGGTCCCGGCTCGAGGAGCTCGCGGCACAGGAGCGCTTCGAGGACGCAGCCCGCGTCCGAGACCGCTTCCTCCAGCTGGTTCGGGGCGCGGCACGCTCACAACGGCTCGCTCCGCTGAGGACGGCCCGCGAGGTCGTGGCTGCTCGACGGCACGAGTCCGGTGGTTGGGAGCTGGTGTGCGTCCGATACGGCAGGCTCGCGGGCGCGGTCGTCAGCCCGCGCGGCGCCGACCCCATGGTGCACGTGCGCAATCTCCAGGCAACCGCGGAGGTCGTTCCCGCACCGGTGGCCGAGGCGGCGGCGGCGTTGACCGAGGAGACCGAGATCGTGCTGCGGTGGCTCGAGGCACCGGGTGTTCGCATCGTCGAGCTCGACGGCTCATGGACCTGCCCCGTCGGTGGGGCCGGGGCGGTGCGCCACGAGCTGGAGCCAGCCGTTGCCGCCGCCTTCGACGTCGTCGGCTTCGACCGGGACGCCAGCCTCGATGCCAGGCCCAGAGGCGGGCGGAAGCGGTCCCGCGACCGCTTCCGGCGTGCGGGATAGGGTTGGGCCGTGATCACCGCCATCGTCTTGGTCAACTGCGAGGTCAACCGCATCCCGGAGGCTGCGGAGGAGATCGCCGAGATCCCGGGTGTGTCCGAGGTCTACTCCGTCACCGGCGACGCCGACCTCATCGCCATGGTCCGGGTGCGCGCTCACGAGGAGCTCGCCGACATCATCGCGGACCGGCTGAGCAAGGTCCAGGGCGTGGTCGGCACCTCCACGCACATCGCCTTCCGGACCTACTCCGCGCACGATCTCGAGGCAGCCTTCAGCCTCGGCCTCGACGGCGACTAGCCGTTCAGGAGCGAGTGACCTCGATCCACCGCTCGACGACCCGGGTTGCGGCACCGGAGTCGATGGCCTCCGCGGCCCGGTCCAAGCCAGCCTTCAGGTCGCGGTCGAACGACGTCTGGTCGTCGCCGGAGTCGGGTTCGGTCAGTGCCAGGGCGATGCCTGTATTGAGGAGCACGGCGTCCCGGACCGCGCCGGTCGCGCCGGCGAAGACATCGCGGACCACGGCTGCATTGTGCGCCGCGTCCCCGCCACGCAGCGCCTCCGTCGGGTGCAGCTCGAGCCCGAGCCGGGTCGGCTCGACCGCGCGGTCCCGGACCTGCCCATCGCGGACCCACCACACGGTCGTTGTCGTGGACACAGTCACCTCGTCGAGCCCGTCGTCCCCGCGGAAGACCGCCGCATCCTTGCCCCGACTGGCGAACACGCCCGCGAGCAGCGGGGCCATGCCGGCATCGGCACAACCGATCGCTGCGTAGGTCGGCTGGGCCGGGTTGGTCAGCGGGCCGAGGAAGTTGAACGCGCTGCCGACGCCGAGCTCTCTCCTGGGTACCGCCGTGTGCCGGAAGGAGGGATGGAAGGTCTGGGCAAAGCAGAACGTGATGCCCGCCTCCCGGGCCACCTCGACGACCCGCTCCGGAGAAAGCGACAGGTCGATCCCGAGCGCCTCGAGGACGTCGGCCGAACCGGACGACGACGACGCTGCACGGTTGCCGTGCTTGACCACCCGGACTCCGGCAGCAGCAGCCACGATGGACGACATCGTCGAGATGTTCACCGTGTGCGCTCGGTCTCCCCCGGTGCCGACGATGTCGAGACTCGGTCCCTCCACCTCGATCCGGTGTGCGCGCGACAGCATGACCTGCGCCAACCCGTGCATCTCCTCGACGCTCTCGCCCTTGGCCCGTAGGCCCACGAGGAAGCCGGCGATCTGAGCTGGTGTGGCCGCACCGTCCATGATCTGCGCCATGGCCCACTCGACGGCCGCCTGGTCGAGGTCACGGCCGGCTATCAGGTCGGTGTAGATGGTCGGCCAGGTCAGCGCATCATCGTGCGTCATCACGCGAGGGGGCTCAGGCACTCGGCACGGAAGAACGTGCGAGCAGGCTCACCGCCGCGGTGAGGTCGACCGGGTCCAGCGGGTGCGGCACGGCTAGGTCCGCCAGCGACCATGCCGCAAGCCAGGCGTCCTGGGGACGCCCGGTCAGCACGATGACCGGAGGGCAGTGGAAGATCTCGTTCTTCAGCTGGCGAGCCAGGCCCATGCCACCGACCTTGGCCGCCTCGCCGTCGAGGATCAGGATGTCGAACGGCTCGCTCTCGACGGCACTGACGACCGCTGCGGCGGTGGCGCACTCGAGCCAGTGCACGACCTCGACGTCCTTGGCGGGACGACGGCCCACCGCGGCACGGACCGCGTCGCGGGTCGTGACGTCGTCGCTGTAGAGCAGCACGTTCACCTGGTGCACCGGCGCCGTGCCCGGGCGCTCGGTGGCGATCTCGTTCGAGGCGGTCATGCCGCCGATGCTACCGGTCGCCAGCGAGCCGTCGGGCGCACCCTGACACCGCCCGTTCCTGGGCCCTCGATGTGTCATGACGTGCGCAAACGTCACGAATTCGTCAGTACCCCTTTGAAAACAGGGGGTCGCTCTCACACTCAGGAACGAATGTGGGAATAATGACCGACGTGGCGACAGCATCAGCAGTTCCTTCCAGCGCAGTAGCGACGGCCGGGCATGGACCGGCGACCCGCCCCAACATGGTTGCCGTTGGCACCATCGTGTGGCTCTCGAGCGAGCTCATGTTCTTCGCGGGTCTGTTCGCGGTGTACTTCCAGCTCCGGTCCGTCCGGGGGGACCTGTGGGCGGTGCAGGTGGAGAAGCTCAACCTGCCCTTCGCCTCGGTCAACTGCCTCGTCCTGGTCATCTCCTCCGTGTGGTGCCAGCTCGGCGTGTGGAAGGCGGAGCGTGGCCAGAAGGCCCGCACGGGCTCTCTCCTCGACCTGAAGAACTGGGGCATGAGGGAGTGGTATGTCGTCACCTACCTCTTCGGCGCCTTCTTCATCGCGGGCCAGGTGATGGAGTACGCCGAGCTCGTCCACCAGGGCGTCACCCTGAGCTCCGACGCCTACGGCTCCGTCTTCTACATGGCGACCGGCTTCCACGGTCTGCACGTGACGGGTGGCCTGCTCGCCTTCCTGCTCATCATCGCGCGTACCTTCACGACTCGTCGCTACACGCACGCGAACGCAACGGGAGCCGTTGTCACGTCGTACTACTGGCACTTCGTCGACGTCGTCTGGATCGCGCTCTTCGCCACCATCTACATCCTCCAATGACCTCCACTGCGCCCCGTGCGCCAGGCCCGACCAGCACCACTTGCACCGCCCCGACGGACGACAGGACCTCACAGTGAACGCCTTGGCCGCACGCCGACGACACCCCGCCGCGATAGCGCTGCTCATCCTCGTCGGCCTGCTCATCATGGGTGGCGCGTACTCCTTCATCGCCCCCAAGGACGCCAACGCGTCCACGGCCGTCGCGACGGCCTCCGTCGAGGAGGGCCAGAAGCTCTTCCTCGGCAACTGCGCCTCCTGCCACGGCACCAACGCCCAGGGCACGGCGTCCGGTCCCTCCCTCGTGGGGGTTGGCGCAGCGGCGGTCGACTTCCAGGTCGGTACCGGCCGGATGCCGATGGCCAGGCCGGATGTCCAGGCCCCGCGCAATGACGTCAAGTTCGACGACGACCAGATCGCCTCGCTCGCCGCCTACGTCGCCACGCTCGGCCCCGGCCCGGCGATCCCCGACAAGAAGTACACGACCGTCATCGAGCCCGGCACGCCGGAGAACAACCGCGCCATCGCCGAGGGCGGCGTCATCTTCCGCGTGAACTGCGCCATGTGCCACAACTTCGCGGGCGCCGGCGGTGCCCTGACGCGCGGGAAGTACGCCCCCGGCCTCCAGGACGTCGAGCCCCGACACATGTACTCCGCCATGGTGACGGGCCCGCAGTCGATGCCGGTCTTCAGCGACACCAACCTCACCCCCGAGGCGAAGCAGAAGGTCATCTCCTACCTCAAGGCGCAGGAGCAGGCCACCAGCGTCGGAGGTCTGAGCCTGGGCAACCTCGGCCCGGTGTCCGAGGGCTTCTTCGCCTGGATCTTCATGCTCGGCATCCTCATCGCGGCGGCTGTGTGGCTCGGCAAGAAGGCGGCATGAGCCAGACAGCCGCTCGCCCGGCGCCCCGCCCCAACCCGACCGTCCCGATCATGAGCGACAGGACATCGAACCGATGAACGACAACGAGACCAGCGTGGCACCGGTCGAGGGCAGGGCCGTTGTGCCCGCCTCCGGTGACGGCCAGGTCCTGCCGGCGTCCCTGGCAACCGGGCCCGACACCTTCGAGAACCCGGGCCTGCCGCCGCACATCCCGCGCGCGTCCGACGTGGACCCCAAGGCAGCCAAGCGCGCCGAGCGCCAGATCGCCACGATGTTCGGCATCTCGATGCTCGGGGCGCTCGTGTTCGTGGTCAGCTACTTCGCGATCCGGGACGAGGCCACCTTCTTCCTGCCCGGCGTCGGCAAGGCGAGCACCCAGAACGTCGTCCTCGGCCTCTCCCTCGGCGTCTCCGTGCTCTTCATCGGCCTCGGGGCGGTGCACTGGGCGAAGACCCTGATGTCCGACGTCGAGATCACCGAGGAGCGCCACGTCCAGGCCTCGAGCCAGGAGGAGCGGGCCGAGGCGGTCGGCGTCGTCAGCGAGGGCGTCGACTCGACCGGCCTGACCCGGCGCCCCATCCTCAAGTACTCCCTCGGTGGCGCTCTCGGCCTGTTTGCACTGCCGCTGGGCCTTCAGGTGGTGGGGTCCCTCGGCCCGACCACCGTGGGCGAGCTCAAGGAGACGCTCTGGGACCCCGTGAACAACGGCGGGCAACCGATCCGGCTCATGCGTGACCCCGAGATGACCCCGATCAAGCTCTCGGATGTCACGAACGGGTCCGTCTTCCACGTCATGCCCGAGACGCTCCAGCACTCCATCGACGAGGGTCGCCACGTCCTCGAGGGCAAGGCCAAGGCAGCCGTCATCCTGATCCGCCTCGACCCCAACCTCATCAAGGTCCAGAAGGCCCGCGACTGGGGTGTCGACGGGGTGGTCGCCTACTCCAAGATCTGCACGCACGTGGGGTGCGCGGTGGGGCTCTACGAGCAGCAGACGCACCACCTGCTGTGCCCGTGCCACCAGTCCACCTTCGACCTGACCGAGGACTGCAAGGTCATCTTCGGCCCGGCCAAGCGTGCGCTGCCGCAACTCAAGATCACCGTGGACGACGAGGGCTATCTCGTCGCACCCGACGGCTTCGCGGAGCCCGTCGGACCGAGCTTCTGGGAGCGTAAGCGATGAGCGCCACCTACCAGCCCCGCCATGCCGGGGCGCTGCGCGACGGCGACGGGGCGGCCGCGGAGCGACGGGCCGAGCAGAAGCCACTCGGCGGTATCGCCGGCTGGATCGACGACCGGACCGGCCTCGCCAAGGGGTCGAGCACCCTGCTCCGGAAGGTCTTCCCCGAGCACTGGTCGTTCATGCTCGGCGAGATCGCGATGTACTCGCTGATCGTCTGCCTGCTCACCGGCGTCTTCCTCACGTTCTGGTTCGTCCCGAGCATGACCCAGGTCGTCTATGACGGGTCCTACGTGCCGCTGCAGGGCGTCATCGTCTCCGACGCCTACCGGTCGACGCTGGACATCTCCTTCGACATCCGGGGTGGGCTGCTCATCCGCCAGATCCACCACTGGGCCGCCCTGATCTTCGTCGTCGCGGTCTTCGTGCACATGGCCCGGATCTTCTTCACCGGCGCCTTCCGCAAGCCGCGCGAGATCAACTGGGTCTTCGGCACCATCCTGTCGCTGCTCGCCTGCATCGAGGGCTTCGCCGGGTACTCACTGCCCGACGACCTCCTCTCCGGAACGGGCATCCGGGCGATGAACGGCTTCGTCCAGTCCGCACCGATCATCGGCTCCTACCTGTCGTACTTCATCTTCGGTGGCGCCTTCCCCGGCGAGCAGATCATCCCGATCCTCTACTCCGTGCACATCCTGCTCATCCCGGCGATCCTGGTCGGGCTGTTCATCCTGCACATCGTGCTCGTCTTCGTGCACAAGCACACGCAGTACCCCGGGCCGGGCCGGACGAACAACAACGTGGTCGGCTATCCGTTCATGCCGGTGTACATCGCGAAGGCCGGTGGGTTCTTCTTCATCGTCTTCGGCGTCATCGCCCTCGTCGCGGCCGTCGTCACGATCAACCCGATCTGGGCCTACGGACCCTACGACCCGTCGCCGATCACCGCCGGCTCCCAGCCGGACTGGTACATGGGCTTCGCCGACGGAGCGCTGCGCCTCGTGCCTGGCTGGCTCGAGTTCGTGTCCTGGGGCGACTTCACCTGGAGCATGAACATCTTCCCGTTCTCGCTCATCCTGCTGCCCCTCATGTGGACGATCATCGGCGTCTACCCCTTCGTCGAGAAGTGGGTGACCCGTGACAACCGCGAGCACCACCTGCTCGACCGTCCCCGCAACGCGCCGACCCGGACCGGCATCGGCGTGGCCGGCATCGTGATGTACTGCGTGCTCATGTTCGCCGCGGGCAACGACCTCATGGCGATCAAGCTGCACCTGTCCATCAACGACATCACCAATGCGTTGCGGCTGCTGTTCTTCATCGGCCCGCCCATCGCGTTCTGGATCACCAAGCGGATCTGCCTCAGCCTGCAACGTGCCGACCGCCAGAAGGTCCTGCACGGCCGCGAGACGGGAACGATCTGGCGCCACGCCGATGGCCGGTTCGAAGAGATCCACGCACCGCTCACGCCGGACGAGCGTTGGCCGCTCGTCCAGCACGAGGTGGCCGAGCCGCTTGAGCTCGTCCAGGAGGTCGACGCCAACGGCGTCGCCAGCCCCGCTGCCCGCAAGGAGCGCCTGCGCGCCAAGCTGTCGCGGTTCTACTTCCGTGACCGAGTGGCACCTGCGACCCCGTCCGAGCTCGAGGCCGCCCACCACGAGCACGAGGTGCAGGAGACCCAACCGATGTCCGTCGCCCCTGAGGAGATCGAGCCGGCAGCCCGGCACTGATCCGGATTTGTCTCACTCAGTTCGCAGGATGGCCCCACCGCAAACTCAGCGGTGGGGCCGTTCCGTGCTCACGGCACATCCTCGCCTGCAGGGCCTGTACGGCAGTGTCCCGTATGCCGCTGACCCGGCTTCTCGTCGTTGGTGGCCGCGTGCGCTCGGACCGTCTCAGGCGCCCCAGTGGACGCCCTCTGGGGTGGCCACGGGAGTGGCCGACCGACGTGCGAGACTCGCCTCGTGCAGCACCTGAGTGACGCCGAGTTCGAGGCCGCGGTCGGTGATGCGCTGGACACCATCCCGCCGAGGCTGGCCCGCGCCATGGACAACGTCGTCGTGCTTGTCGAACAGGAGCCGCCAGCGGACGATCCCGAGCTGCTCGGTGTCTACGACGGCACTCCCCTGACAGAACGGGACGGCTGGTGGGCGGCCGGCGCCTTGCCGGACCGGATCACGATCTTTCAGGGCCCGCTGGAGCGGATGTGCTCATCCGTCGAGGAGCTGCGGGAGGAGATCGCCATCACCGTCGTCCACGAGATCGCACACCATTTCGGCATCGACGACAGGCAGCTCCACGAGCTGGGTTGGGGCTGAGCCTCGCCTGCCTCCAGTTCCGCGACTGGACCGCGGTTCGAGGTTGGAGTTCGCTCTCGAGAGCGAGTCGTCACCTCGAACCGCAGGTCAGTTTGGTCCGCTGGGCAGTCGGACGGTTGGACTTTCGGGCCGGTTTCCGAGATCCGAAGTCCGGGCCCTTTACCGGGGCCAGGGATGGGATTACCGTCGGAGGACAAGCCCATCGATCGGACGGAGGTGCCTTCAGATGTTCTCTCCCACACGATCGCACCGCAAGCCGGAGGGGCCGTGAGCCAGGCCCACAGAATGTCGAAGGGGAAGGACCACCATCCTTCCCCTTCGCGCTGTTCGGCTGAACGTCAGATGGAGTACTCGCCGGAGAAGGACTCGAACACCCAGAGAACCACGGCGACAACTCCGACGAAGGCACCGACGATGAACAGCCACCAGCCGATGGCCAGGCCGGCGAACATGAGCGCACCTGCACCGGCCAGCCACAGCGGCGTCCAGGAGCTCGCCACGAAGTAGCCGTAGTTGCCCTCAGCCTCGGCGATCTCGCCGCTGGCGTTGTCCTCCGGTCGAAGCGGCAGCTTCCGACCGGTCATGAAGAAGTAGAAGCCGCTGAGCAGGAACAGGCCGGCGGTGAGCGCCAGCGCCACGACGCCGATCGGCTCCTTCCAGTCGGACCAGAACCCGTAGACCAGCGTGATCGGGGCGAAGAAGGCGAAGAGGTAGAAGAACAGCTTGGTCTCGACGCGCATCGTCAGTCTCCGAACGGGTCTCGGTTGGTGGTCGGACGCTCACCGGCCGTCTCGTCGAGGTCCGCCGGTCCCATCACCTGGGCCAGCGTTCCCCGATCCGGCACCGGCGTGGCGCCAGGCGCGGCTTCGGGGTGGTGGAGGTCGAAGGCGGGGCGCTCGGAGCGGATCCGGGGAAGCGAGGTGAAGTTGTGCCGCGGCGGCGGTGACGAGGTGGCCCACTCGAGCGAGGCGCCGTAGCCCCAGG
>NZ_JBEDUL010000063.1:0-2938 GCF_040414665.1 Intrasporangium sp. | reverse complement strand
ACGAAGGCATCGGCAAGCCTGAGGCGCTCAAACACGACTTCGCCGGCTACTGGTCCCGTCGAATCACCGACGAGCATCGCCTCGTCTACAAGATCGCCGGAGATGAGGTGCGCATTGCCGCGTGCCGGTATCACTACGGGTAGCCGCTCGGTCTGCGGCAGAAGAGGACGATTCCGCCTAGAGTCGCGGCATGGCTGTGCATGACGGCTACGAGCTGATTGGACATGGTCCCGCTGCCACGGGCGCACCCACAGGGTGGTCGATGAGGCCCGACCTGTTGGCCCAGTGCCCCCGGTGCCGTGAGTTCCTCTCACTTGACCCCAGTGAAACGGCCTCCTGCTCTTGCGGTTCCTTGCAGAAGGACTCTGACGTAGGCAGATTCGGGACCACGTTCGGCGACGACCGAATCGCGATCTACCGTCCACGCTGACGGATCGCGGCATGACAGTGCATCGACTGGTTGATCACGGTCAGCGGCGCCTGTAGATCTCTCTGCGGTGGCCGACAGAAAGCACCAGTACGAGCAGCACACCATCGTTGACCTCGTACACGATTCGGTAGTCGCCGGTCCGCACCCGCCACTCACCCTCGCCGCCGACGAGCTTCTTCGCACCGGCGGGTCGCGGGTCCTGGCCGAGCAGTTCGACGGCCGCCTGCACACGGCGGCGTGCATCACCATCGAGCTTACGCAGTTGACGGGCAGCGCCAGGGCTGAGCTCGATCCGGTATGTCATGCCAAGCCGAGGTCCGCCTTGACCTGCTCCCACGGGATGGTGCCCTCGTCAGCGATCTCCGTACGAGCAGCGCGTGCCGCCTCGATGTCCGCAAGGTCCTCGGCTGCCGCGATGAGGTCGTCGAGGTCGTCGGCGTCGATCACGGCAGCCACGCGCTTGCCACGACGTGTCAGGTATACCGGGTGGTGCCGCACCCGGGCCTCGTCGACGACGTCGGCCAGACGCGCTCGAGCGTCAGACACGGTCAGTTCAGTCATGCCTCAAGTGTGCGCGGCAATTGCTGAGATGTACATTTCAGCGCTCGGTCGCAGCCACGCCCATGGCACCGTCGATCACTCACAAATTCTCGATGAGCGTCTCCCGCTCGTCGGCATTATGTGGGTGAGATTGCGGCCCTCAGGGGCATCGCTGTTTCGGGAGGCGCGAGCAAGGTGGGCGCTGAACGCCCTCGTCGTCTTGTGGGAGGGAGTGGTTCAGCCTGGCCGGCCGGGCAGTGGGGAAAGCACTTGGTGGGACAGGTCGGCCTGCTGGGCTGCTCGATGAGTCCGACCTCGCTGTGGGTGAGCCGCCCGGCAGCCGCTGGGAGGCGTGCCAGGACTGGAGTACAGCAGCGGGACTTCGTTGAATGCAGCCAACTTCGACGACGAAGCGGATGCTTGGTGGAAATCGCCGGCTCTGGACAACGGTCCGCCGACGGCCTCGCACGGACAGAACCCGGCACGTCATGCCACCCGTTCTCGCCGAACCCAAGCGGAGCCTCGTAGAGCACGCTCCGTGCGACCGATCCCGCCTGCGAAGGGCGAGCACCAGCCCGACCCGATGGACCCACACCCCCCGTCGGAGCCACTGCCAGGCAATCAGTGGCCAAGGTGCGGTCATCGGCTACCAGCTCGTTCGTTGGAGCTGGCCGACCGCTCATGGTCGCATGAGTGTCAGGACCTCAATCGCGCACGAAACGCGGCATGGCCGAACGTCCCGTCCTCAACGCGGCAAATGACGGTGTCACCGGGTTTCCGGTTTCGACACGCTGCCTTGGTTTCGACACCTGCGGCGGTCGGGCCTCTCTCCTAAGATCGGCGCGGTGAAGGCGAGCGATGTTCAGCAGGCGTACTCCTCCGTGTCTCACCTGTACATCGATTGCTTCGGGTCTGGGCAGTATGAGCACCCCGACGACCTGCGCCTGATGGACCGGCACCTGGGGCACCTGACTGGCCCGGTCCTCGACGTTGGCTGCGGTCCGGGGCACCTGACGGGCTACCTGAGCTCCCGGTGCCCGGATGTCACGGGGATCGACATGGTGCCTGAGTTCATTGCCCACGCCCGCCAAGCTCACCCGACCGCCAGATTCGAGCTCGGCTCGATCGCCAGCCCGACATGGGCGGACGGCTCGGTGGCTGGCGTGCTGGCGTGGTACTCGCTCATCCATTTCGAATCATCCGAGCTGGACGATGCGCTCGCCGAGATTCGACGAATCTTGGCGCCTCGTGGGGTTCTGGTCGTGGGCTTCTTCGAGGGTCCGCGTTGTGAGCCATTCGAGCACAAGGTCATCAGGGCATATCGGTGGCCGGTTGACGAGATCGCGCGCCGACTGGCCACGTCGGGCTTCATCGAGTTGGAGCGGCTTCAACGGCCCGGGGACGGGGAGCGACGGGCACATGGCGCCATCGTGGTCGCGGCTGCATAGCGGAAAGTGGCGTGGCCTCGCGTATGGGAGGAGCGACAGCACTCGGCGCGGCAGATGAGTGCATGTCCCGACAGGCCGCTGGTCACGCACTCCGGCCAGGACGTACACTTTTCTGTACAGGAGGCGATCATGAAGACCATGAGCTACACCGAGTCACGCGCCCGCTACGCCGAGGTGCTCGACTCTGTCACCAACGACCGCGAGGAGGTCGTCATCACCCGTGCCGGGCACGCCCCCGTCGTCATCGTCTCCCTCGAAGACTACGAGTCCCTCCGGGAAACCGCCTACCTGATGCGTTCACCGGCCAACGCCCGACGTCTGCTCGACGCGATGGAGCGTCTCGAGGCGGGTCGAGGGCAGGCCCACAACCTGATCGAGACCGACTGAGGTGCTGCTCGTTTGGGACGAGAACGCCTGGGACGACTACCTGTGGTGGCAGGCGCAGGACGGCAAGGTGCTCAAGCGAATCAACGCGCTGCTCGTCGACATCAAACGCAATGGCAACGAAGGCATCGGCAAG
>NZ_JBEDUL010000062.1:0-44083 GCF_040414665.1 Intrasporangium sp. | reverse complement strand
CCAACGACCTCGCCGTGCTGGTCGACGACGTCACCGAGCTCAATGGGCTCACCGCCGGCGAGATCTCGGCCGCGGGCGAGGCGGCCAGGGAGCACGGCCACGACGGCTCGTACCTCATCAGTCTCGTCCTGCCGACCAACCACCCCCACTTGGCCTCCTTGACCAACCGCGCGCTGCGGCGCCGGCTCCACGACGCCCAGCGCGCCCGCGGCAGCCGCGGCAACGAACACGACACGAGTGGGCTCGTCCTCGACATCGTCCGGCTCCGGGCAGAGCGGGCCCGGCTCCTGGGCTACCCCACCCATGGCGCGGCCGCCCTGGCCGACTCGACCGCGGGCTCACCCGACCGGGTCCGTGAGCGACTCGCCCCGATGGCCCGCGCCGCAGCGGCCAACGCTCGGAAGGAGCAGGCAGCCCTCGAGATCGAGGCCGGCATCCCGATTGAGGCGCACGACTGGGCCTTCTACTCCAACCGGGTGAGGGCTACGACATATCACGTGGACACGGCAGCCATGCGTCCCTACTTCGAGGCCGAGCGGGTGCTCCGCGACGGGATCTTCTTCGCGGCCGAGCGGCTCTATGGCCTCACCTTCCACGAGCGCCACGACCTGCCGGGCTACCACCCGGACGTGCGGGTCTTCGAGGTGCGTGAGGACGGCGCCCCGATCGGGCTCTACCTGCTCGACCTCTACACGCGGGACACCAAGAAGGGCGGCGCCTGGATGACGAGTCTCGTCCACCAGTCGTCCCTGCTCGACGAGCCCAACGCCGTCGTGACGAACAACCTCAACGTGCCCAAGCCGGCCAAGGGCGAGCCGACCCTGCTCACCTACGACGAGGTCACCACGTTCTTCCACGAGTTCGGCCACGCCCTGCACGGACTGCTCGCCCGCGTCACCTATCCCCACTTCGCCGGTACCCGCGTCTATCGCGACTTCGTCGAGTACCCCAGCCAGGTCAACGAGATGTGGATGCTTTGGCCCGAGGTCCTCGCCAACTACGCCATCCACCACGAGACGCGCGAGCCGATGCCGCAGGATCTCGTGGACAGCCTCATCGCCTCGCGGTCCTGGGGCGAAGGGTTCGCGACGAGCGAGTACCTCGGGGCCGCTCTCCTGGACCAGGCGTGGCATGCCCTCGACGTCGACGAGGCAGCGTCAGTGACGGATGTGGGTGCCTTTGAGCGAGCCGCGCTGGAAGACGCTGGGCTTGCGAATCCCTTGGTGCCGCCTCGCTATTCGTCAACCTACTTCGCGCATTCCTTCGCCTACGCCTACGATGCGCAGTACTACGCCTACATCTGGAGCGAGGTGCTTGACGCCGACACCGTGGCCTGGTTCATCGAGAACGGCGGGCTCACGCGCGAGAACGGCGACCGATACCGCCGGTACGTCATCGGCATCGGAGGCGCTGCAGATCCCCTGGCGTCCTACCGTGAGTTCCGGGGACGGGACGCCGACCCGCGCCACCTCCTCGAGCGCCGCGGCCTCCTCTGAGACCGACGAGAACTCGGCCGTATGCCGCTGAGCTCGGTCCCAGCGCATCGCTCGGCCCGCGTCGAGCGCCTTCGTGTCGAGACCCGCAGCATGACCGGGGCTGGCAGGATGGCGAACGTGAGCCCGACGAACACCGTCCCGCTGCGCCGGCTCATGGGACCGCGCGACCCGCATGAGCCGCACCGCGTCGCGACTCCACTCGAGCTGTTCTTCGACCTCGTCTTCGTCGTCGCGATCGCAAGCGCAGCGGCGCAGTGGCACCACGGAATCGCCGAGGGTCACGCGGCAGACCTCGTCGGTTTCCTGCTGGCCTTCTTCGCCATCTGGTGGGCGTGGATGAACTACACGTGGTTCGCCTCGGCCTACGACTGTGACGATGTCGTCTACCGCCTGCTCACGTTCGTCATCATGACGGGCTCCCTCATGTTGGCAGCGGGTATCCCGGACCTCTTCGACGACGGACAGTCAGGGCTGGTGGTGTCCGGCTACGCGGTGATGCGCCTGGCGATGGTCGGCTTTTGGCTCAGGGCGGCAGCCGGCGACGCAGCGGGGCGGGCCACGGCTCTGCGGTACGCGGCGGGTATCGCCCTCGTCCAAATGTTCTGGATCGGGCGGCTGCTGGTCGACGACCGGCGGTGGCTCTATGCGACGTTCGCGATCGGCATCATCCTGGAGCTCCTCGTGCCGCTCTTCGCCGAGCGTGGACATCGGACACCCCACCACCCGCACCACATCACGGAGCGGTATGCGCTCTTCACGATCATCGTGCTCGGTGAGGTCGTCCTGGCCGCGGTCCTCGCGGTTCAGGGAGCGCTCGAATCCGGGGTGACCGGCGACCTGCTCGCCGTCATCGTCGGCGGGCTCCTCGTCGTCTACTCGCTCTGGTGGATCTACTTCAAGCGCGACCACCTGGAGCTGTTCGAGGGGCCGTTGCGGCACAACTTCGTCGCTGGCTACGGGCATTTCGCCGTCTTCGCGAGTGTCGCCGCAACGGGAGCCGCGCTTGCTGCAGCCGTTGACGTGGCGACGCACGAGGCGCACGCGTCGACACGGTTGGTCGGCCTGGCTCTCGCCGGTGCGATCGCCATCTACCTCACCGTCTTGGGAGTGTTGCACGCCGTCGCCGACGGCCGGGCCAGCTCAGCGACGAGCGCGCTCGTGACCGCCGGACTGGTCGTTGTGGCTGCGCTCGTCGGTCCGTCGATCGGTGCCAGCGTGCTGCTCATCGGGCTTGTCCTCGCGGCAGCCGTGGCCCAGTTCGTCTGGTCCGGCCGCGACCTGGTCCCGGCGCTCGACGAGTGACGTTCGGGACGAGCTGCACACTCGACGAAGGGCGGCGGTAGGCGGTTTCCCGGCGTCAGGGGACGGGCTGGAGCAGACCGGTGTCGACGTCGTAGATGAAACCGCCGACCAGGGCCGTGTCGGGGATGAGGGGGTGCGAGCGGACCTTCGCCAGGTCCTCGCGCAGCTTCTGGACCTGGTCGTCGATGACCCCGAAGCTCTGCCAGGACGCGTCGATCCCCGACAGCTCGGTGATCCGCTGGCGCAGGTCGTTCTCGGTGCTCGACGTCATCGCGCAGCGGGTGTGCGGCACGACGAGGATCCGGTTCACGTTGAGCAGGTGGGTGGCCAGCACGAGCGCCTCGAGTGCCGCCTCGGTGACGCGCCCACCGGGATTGCGGAAGATCTTCGCGTCGCCGGGTTCGAGACCGATGATCCCGAGCGGGTCGATGCGCGAGTCCATGCACGTGACGATCGCCACGCCCGCCTTCGCGATGCCGTCGAAGCCGGCGAGATGGAAGTTCTCGGAGTAGGTGCGGTTGTTGTCCAGCAGGTCCGCGAAGCCGGTCGGGTTCTCGATCTTGTCGGTCATGCGAGACCCGGCCGCTTCGTGATCGTCATCGCCAGCGGCTTGCTCACCTCGGCGAAGAAGTCGTTGCCCTTGTCGTCCACGACGATGAACGCCGGGAAGTCCTCGACCTCGATCCGCCAGACGGCCTCCATGCCGAGCTCCTCGTACTCGAGGACCTCGACCTTCTTGATGCAGTCCTGCGCGAGCCGCGCCGCCGGCCCGCCGATCGAACCGAGGTAGAAGCCGCCGTGAGCCGCGCACGCGTCGGTCACCTGCCTGCTCCGGTTGCCCTTGGCGAGCATGACCTTCGACCCGCCGGCGGCCAAGAACTGGTCGACGTAGGAGTCCATCCGCCCCGCCGTCGTCGGCCCGAACGACCCGGACGGCATCCCCTCGGGAGTCTTGGCCGGACCGGCGTAGTAGACCGGGTGGTCCTTGAGGTACTGCGGCATCTCCTCGCCCGCGTCGAGCCGCTCCTTGATCTTCGCGTGGGCGATGTCGCGCGCCACGACCAAGGGCCCGGTCAGCGACAGGCGCGTCTTGACGGGGTGCTTGGACAGCTCGGCGAGGATGGCGTCCATCGGCTGGCTGAGATCGATCCTGACGACGACGTTCTTGCTGATCGACGAGACTCCGACCGCGTCCTCGGCGTGCTCGCCCAACCCCTCGAGGCCTTCGTGTGACTCGTCGGGCAGGAACCGCGCCGGGTCGGTCTCGAGCTGCTCGATGAAGACGCCCTCTGGCGTGATCTTGCCCAGCACCTGACGATCGGCCGAGCACGACACCGCGATCGCGACGGGCAGGGACGCCCCGTGCCGCGGCAGCCGGACAACTCGGACGTCGTGGCAGAAGTACTTGCCGCCGAACTGCGCTCCGATGCCGAACTGCCGGGTCAGCTCGAGCACCTTCTCCTCGAGCTCGACGTCGCGGAATCCGTGCGCCAGCATGGAGCCTTGCTTCGGCAGCGTGTCGAGGTACTTCGCCGACGCGTACTTCGCTGTCTTCAAAGCGAACTCGGCACTCGTGCCGCCGATGACGATGGCGAGGTGGTACGGCGGACAGGCTGCGGTCCCCAACGACCGGAGCTTCTCGTCGAGGAAGCGCATCATCGCCTCCTCGTTGAGGATCGCCTTCGTCTCCTGGTAGAGGTAGCTCTTGTTCGCCGAGCCGCCGCCCTTGGCCATGAACAGGAACTTGTACGTCGTCTCGTGACCGGGAGCCGTGTCGGCGTAGAGCTCCACCTGGGCGGGCAGGTTGGACCCGGTGTTCCGCTCGTCCCACGTCGTCACCGGCGCCAACTGCGAGTAGCGCAGGTTGAGCCGCGTGTACGCGTCGTAGACCCCGCGGCTGATCGCCTCCTCGTCGACACCGGGCGTCAGCACCTGCTGGCCACGCTTGCCCATGACGATCGCCGTGCCGGTGTCCTGGCACATCGGCAGGACACCGCCGGCCGCGATGTTGGCGTTCTTGAGCAGGTCGAGGGCGACGAACTTGTCGTTGTTGCTCGCTTCCGGGTCGTCGAGGATGTTCGCGAGCTGCCGTAGGTGCCCGGGGCGCAGGTAGTGGGCGATGTCGTGCATCGCTGTCTCCGTCAGCAGCCGCAGCGCTTCTGGGTCGACCTCGAGGAACGTGCGTCCTCCTGGCCCGTCGACCGTGCGCACCCCTTCCTGCGTGAGCAGCCGGTAGGGCGTCTCGTCGCTGCCGATCGGCAGCAGGTCCTCGTAGGCGAACTCGGCCACAGAGGTCTCCTTGGGTGTTTGGCGGGCTGGGAGAACGCTTCCGTATGCCGCTCAGCTCGGCGGCATACGGACGTGCCCTCCCAGCCTAGTTGCGCTGGGAGGGCACGTGCGTGGACGGGTCAGCCCTTGACGGCTCCGGACGTCATGCCACGGACCATGTACCGCTGGAGCGCCACGAAGACGATCATCGGGATGATGATCGTGATGAAGGCGCCGGCGGTGAGCAGCTCCTGACCTTGGCCCTGCGTGCCGAGCAGCTGCTGGAGCTTGACGATGACTGTCGCGTTGTCGGCGTTGAGGAAGAGCTTGGCGACGAGCAGGTCGTTCCACACCCAGAGGAACTGGAGCGTCGCGAACGCCGCGATGGCGGGGATCGACATGGGTGCCACGAGCCGCCAGAACGTCTGGAAGTGCGTTGCCCCGTCGATCTTCGCCGACTCGACCACGCTGGTCGGCAGCGTGGTCATGTAGTTGCGAAGGACGTAGATGCACAGCGGCATACCGAAGCCGGTGTGCAGCAGCCAGACCGCGATGTACTGACCGGAGATGCCGAGGCCGCGCGGACCGAGCAGGTTGAGCATCGGCTGGAACGCGACGTGGATCGGCACCACCATGACCGCGATGATGAGCAGGAAGAGCAGCTCCTTGAACCGGAACTTCATGAAGGTGAACGCGTAGGCGGCGAAGGCCGCGAACATGATCGGGATGATCGTTGCCGGCACGGCGACAGCGATGCTGTTGACGAACCCGGCGGCGAAGTCGTTTCCCTCCCAGACGCCGGTGTAGTTGCTCGTGGTCCACTGCGAGGAGAAGGGGTTGAACAGGGCCGTCCACCACCCGGACGAGGCGGCGTCGTCACGGCTGCGGAAGGACGTGACGAACAGGCCGATGGTGGGGATGGACCACAGCAGCGCCAGGACTGCCATGACGGCGATCGAGAACGGGCTGAGCGGCCGTCCGTCCTTCATGAGCCTGCGACTCATCGGTTCGTCTCCTCGCTGCGGAAGTGCCGGATCTGGAACCAGATGAGTGGGATGACCGCCACGAGCAGGACGACGACGATGGCCGAGGCCTGTCCCGCCTCGCTCGCCCCGAACAGCTTGTTGAAGAAGAGGTTGGCGATGACGTTGGTGTTGTAGGCGCCGTTGGTCGTGACGTAGACGATGTCGAAGACCTTGAGCACCGTGATGAACACCGTGACGAAGACCGTGATGATGGTGCCCATGATCTGAGGGATCACGACCCGCCAGAAGATCTGCCACTCGGAGGCACCGTCGATGCGGGCGGCCTCGAGCGTGTCCTCTGGCACGCCCTTGATGGCCGAGCTGAGCAGGACCATCGCGAAGCCGGCCTGGAGCCAGATGAGGATGACCATGAGCAGGATCGAGTTGAGCTTGGCCGTCTCGATCTGCAGCCAGGCCTGGGGCTCTCCTCCGAGTGCCACCCAGATGGCGTTGAGCAGGCCGGTCTGCGCCTGCCCGGGGTTGTTGTACGCGTAGACGAGCAGCCAGATCGCCGACGCGCTCACGGCCGAGATCGCCATCGGCAGGAAGATCAGGCTCTTGGCGAACTTCTCCCCGTTGGCTGACAGCTTGTCGGACAGCACCGCGACGACGACGCCGAAGGCGACGACGAACGCGGGGACGATGATCAGCCACAGGATGTTGTTGATGATCGCGTTCCAGAACTCGCTGTCGCTGAAGATGGTCCGGTAGTTCTGCAGCCCGACATAGGCCGTGCTGTCGGAGTTGGCGAACGAGTAGTTGATCGACTGGAACGTCGGGTAGATCAGCATGAGGGCGACGAAGAGCAAGCCCGGGATCAGGAAGGCATAGGGGATGACTCCCTGGGTGAGCCGCTCCGGCAGACCCTCGACGAACATGTTGAGGAACCAGAAGAGCAGGGCCGCCCCGGCGACGCCGGCCACGATCGCGAGCAGGGCGATGACGATCTTGTTGCCGAACCGCTCCGGGTAGTAGCCAAAGGCGAGGAAGAGGTTGGCCAGGGCCCAGACCACCACGGCCATCCCGATGAGGCCGATGATGATCTTGCGCGGACGCGCCCGCAGCGCCGCGTAAGCCTCGTCCGGTGCGGCTCGTTGCGGAGGCGTGACGGTCTGCGTGCTCATGACTTCGGCCAGCTGGCCTCGATGTTGTCAGCCGTCTCCTTCGAGGACTGGCCGTTCTCCCACTTGATCAGCTCGGACCAGAACGTACCGGAGCCGACCGCCTTGGGCATGAGGTCGGATCCGTCGAAACGGAAGACGCCCGCCTTGGAGACGATGTCGGCGACCTGCTTCGTGGTCTCGTCGCCGTACAGGCTCGTGTCGAACGTCTTGTGCGGCGACAGCCATCCGCCGGCCTTCGCCCACTCCTTGCCGAAGTCGGGCGAGGCGAGGAACTTCATGACCGCTTGAGCGTCGGGGTCATTGCCGTTGAACAGCGCCGCCATGTCTGCCGCACCGACCATCGCCGTACCGTCGAAACCGTTGTCGAACTTCGGGAAGGCGAAGACCCCGACCTCCTCGGGGAGGTTGGCCTGGACGTTCTTGGGCAGGAACGAGGTGACGAAGTTGCCTTGGCGCTCGAGGAAGCACCGCGGCGGGTTGTCGAAGGCCGGAAGCATGGCCTCGCCGAAGGGGGTGCTGAGGACGCCCTTCGGGCCGCCGAGCACGTAGCCGTCGCCCTTGGCGATCTTGGCGAACTCGTCGAACGCCTGGATGATGCGCGGGTCGTTGAACGGGATCTTGTGGCTCGTCCACTGGTCGTAGACCTCAGGACCGAACATGCCGAGCACGTACTGCTCGATCCAGTCCGTTCCGACCCAGCCGGTGTCCTGGGCCGACTCCCAGCCCATGCACCAGGGCGCTGTCCCACTGCCCTTGATCTTGTCGGCGACGCCCTGCAGCTCGGTCATCGTCGCCGGTGCGGTCGAGTAGCCGCCCGCGGTGTAGGCCTTCTTCGGGTACCACACGAGGCTCTTGCCCGCCAGCTTCATCGGGGCGGCGTAGACCTTGCCGTTGTATTTCGCCGAGTCGAGCAGGCCCGGGACGAGCGAGGAGTTGAGCGAGTTGACGTCGAGGATCGAGTCGAGGGCCTGGACCTTGTTGTCGGCCGCGAACTCCATCAGGCCGCCCGGCTGCGCGAAGAGCCCGATGTCCGGCGCGTCGCCCGAGTTCACCTTCTGCTTGATGGTCGTGGCGAAGTCTCGGTCGGCGACGTACTGGATCTTGATTCCGCTCGACTGCTCGAAGGGGGCGAGCGATGCGAGGAAGTTCTTCTCCTCGTCGCCACCGAACGTCCCGAGCATGGTCACCTTCTTGTCGTTGTCGGCGCTGCCGCCGTCAACGAAGCTACCGGTGCCGCCTGCTCCGCCGCCGCCACCACTCGGGGTCCCACTCGACAGACACCCCGCCATGAGCGTCATCGCGAGGACGGCCCCGCCCGCCACCATGACTCGTTTACCGTTCCCGCTCATTCGCCACTCCTCGCCTGGGTTGTGCACCTGACCGCTTGGTACGTGACGTGGGTCACCCCACATGCCCTATTCCTACCCCCTGCAGGGGACAGAGGCCAGTAGGCGTGAGCGAAACGTTGTGAAGGAGAGCAGCGTGAGGTCACCGCCGAGCGCGAGCGCGCTCAGCGGCATACGGCCAAGGTCGATGGTGGCGTGATCACCTCAGCCTGGGCTCAGACGCATTCTCTGGCGCCTGAGCCGAATCGGCGCTCCGGGCCTCGCTCGTTCCTCGCTCGGGTCCTCACGCCTTGGCTCAGACGCAGACCCCGTCCTTGCACTCGTGGTCGAACAGGGCCTTCGCGAGCACCGTGGTCATGTCAGCGGGGCTGGGCGCCCCGTAGAACTCCGAGAACGAGCCGCGCGAGATCTTGCGCAGCGCCTCCGCGTCGACGTCCGGGCCGATGCCGATCGTCGTGATGGCGATGGGCCGCTTCGGGTCGGTCGCCTGACGGATGTTGGCCATCAGCTGGTCGAGGGAGAGGCCGCCACCCGGGTCCTCGTTCTTGCCGTCCGTGAGGACGACGACGGCATTGACGCGCTCCGGGTCATAGTTCGCCTTGACCTCCTGGTAGGCCGCCCAGATCGTGTCATAGAGACCGGTCCAGCCCTCGACCTCCTTGCCCAGCGAGGCGGCGGCAGCGGCCATCCGGCCCCGGTGCTGCTCGTCCGAGAGGGCGCCCATCGGCACGATCTTCTTGTAGTCCTCCCCGTTCGGTCCCTTGTCGCTCGAGAAGACCCAGAGGCCGAGCTTGGTTGTTCTGGGCAGGGCGTTGAGCGCGATCCCGGCCGCCTCCTGGGTGATCTTCACACGGGTGGTGTTGCCGACCTTCTCGTTCATCGAGCCGGAGACGTCGAAGACCGAGAGGAGCTGGAAGTCGGTCGTCGCGGACTGCCAGACGTCGGTGGCCGCGGCCACCTGGGCGGCGTTCGGCGACGCCGTGGCCTTGATGTCGCCGATGCTGCCCTCCGGCGTCGGCAGGGTCACGGGGACAGCGGTGGAGCGCAGGCCGAACGTGGCCATGATCTTGGCTGCCTCGGCGGTGTTGAGGAACTCGCGCAGGGCGTCGATGCCCTTCCTGCGCGCCGGGTCCTCGGACGTCGTGATGAGGCTGTACTCGAACGACGGAGTCCCTTCGGACGGGACGACCGCCACCATCTTGTTCTTCGGGTTGAACCGGTTGTGCTGGGCCAGGGCGGCCTCCGACGTCGGGAAGGCCATGGCCTCCTCCGGCTTGGTCAGGTACGTCTCGAAGAGCTGGTCATCAGAGGCGGCCATCTGCTGGGCCAGCTTGGGGATGATGACCCGGCCCTGTTCCTTGCTGAGCAGTGGCAACGTCGTCGAGAGCGTGAGCAGGCCCGCCGTCGTGCTCCTGGGATCGGTCAGGCGGATCGGCGTGTCCGAGGCCACGAGCTCGAGCCACGCTGCCTTGCCGTCGAGCTGGTCGGCCTCCCCGCGGTCCATGGCGACGACGAGGGCGCTCTTGGCGAACGGCGTCACCTGCTTGGCCCCGAGCTTGGCGACCTGGTTGACCCGCTCGACCCAGAGCGGGGAGTCGGGGATCCAGGCGTCGGGCCGCTCCGGCTGCTCCTTGCCGAGACCAAGCATGGCCTCGACCGGCTTGCGGGCGAACACCTCGTAGTTCACGCAAGGCGAGTCGGGCTTCTTCTGGTAGACCTTGGCGAGCTCATGAGCCGCTCGCTGCATCGAGGGAGCCGCCCAGAGAGTGACCGGCGTCAGCGTGTCGCAGTTCTTGCCGGAGGGGCTCGCGACGGGCGTCGAGGCGGGCGAGGTGTCGCGACCCAGCCACCACGTCGCTCCTCCCGCGACAGCAGCGACGAGAGCCACGATCGCAGCTATCGCACCCACTCGACGGCGACGACGGGCCGCGGCGATCTGGGCCTCGAACGCCTTCCGTGCCGCCCTCGTCTCAGTGAGGGTCTGGTCGTACGGGGTGGACGGACGCTGTGGAGGTGGGGGGTTGGTCAACGGGATTCCTTACACGAGGACGCCCTGGGCGCGGGCGTCACGACATGAATCACCGGCAACATAGCGCGGGATTCGCCGTTGATTGTTGCTCGGGACCGCGGTACTTGTCGAATGACGCGTCAGCCGCGGGCCAGGTCGGCGCGCGTCGGGGCATGGGCCCCCGGATGACCGACCGTCAGCCGACTGGCGGCGATCGCCCGATCGATCGCGGGCCCGACGTCGGCGAGCTCGGCTCGGCCCAGCCGGTCGCGGCCAGCCGGCCCCCCGGCGAGGCCGGTGTCGAGCAGACCGGAGATGAGGCCAGCCATGAACGAGTCCCCTGCTCCGACGGTGTCGACGACCGTGACCGGGGGAACGGGCGCGAAGTGCGTCTCACGGGTTCGGGTCAGCCTGACCAGGGCCCCCTGACCGCCGCGGGTCACCACGATGAGGCTGGGGCCCCCTCCCGCCCAGTCCGCGACGATGTCGTCCACCGCTTCCCCGGGGCGCAACCACGCGAGGTCCTCGTCCGACACCTTGACGACGTCGGAGAGGGCCACGCACTCCTCGATGACCCGACGCGCCTCACCGGGGTCGCCCATGAGCGCGGGCCGCACGTTGGGGTCGTAGGAGATCGTCGCCGTCGGGCGTGCGGTCCGCAGGGTGTCCCGAACCGCGCCGCCGCCCGGCTCGAGGACCGCCGCGATGCTGCCCGTGTGCACGTGCTCGTATCCGGTGAGCCCGGGGACGGCCGGCAGCTGCCACTCCAGCTCGAAGCGGTAGGTCGCAGCGCCCGTGCCGTCGATGGTGGCATGCGCGACGGAGGTGAAGGGGGCGCCCTGCGACCCGGGTGTCAGCTCCACGCCCCGCTCCCGGCAGTGATCCGCGATCCGGGTGCCGCGGTCGTCGGTCGCGATCCACGTCGCGAGGGTGACCGGGTGGTCGAGCGCGGCGAGGCCGACGGCGACGTTCGCGGGGCTGCCGCCCACGTGCTCGACCGTCGCGTCGGCGCCGGTGTCTGCGTCATCCCCCCGGCGCCCCGGGGCGGCCACGGCGTCGATGAGCGCCTCCCCGATGACGAGCGTGCGACCACGGCGAGCGCTGCCCAGGGGGCGGCGGTCGGTCACGGCCGGCGCCTTCAGTCCTCGATCATGTCCGGGCTGCCGAACCAGCCCGGACGGCTGAAGTTGTGCTCGCTCTCGATCGTGCGGATCGTCCCGCTGCGCGATCGCATGACGAGAGAGTTGGTCCGAGCGGAGTTGCTGCCGTAGCGGACGCCCCGGAGCAGCTCGCCGTCGGTGACGCCCGTCGCCACGAAGAAGCAGTCGCTCGTGACGAGGTCTTCCGTGGACAGGACGCGGTCGAGGTCGTGGCCGGCATCGATGGCCTTCTGCTTCTCTTCGTCGTCCTTGGGCCACAGCTTGCCCTGGATGACCCCGCCGACGCACTTGATGGCGCACGCAGCGATGATGCCCTCGGGCGTGCCGCCGATGCCGAGGAGCAGGTCGACACCGGTGTTCGGCCGGGCGGCCATGACCGCGCCGGCGACGTCGCCGTCCGTGATGTAGCGGATGCGGGCCCCCGTCGCACGGACCTCGTCGGCCAGCCTGTCGTGCCGGGGCCGGTCGAGCATGACGACCGTGACGTCGGCCGTCGTCTCGCGTTTCGCCCTGGCGACACGGCGGATGTTCTCCGCGACGGGCAGCCGGATGTCGACGACGTCGGCGGCGTCCGGCCCTGTGGCCAGCTTGTCCATGTAGAACACCGCGGAAGGGTCGTACATGGCGCCGCGGTTGGCGACCGCCATGACCGAGATCGCGTTGGGCAT
This sequence comes from Intrasporangium sp., assembly GCF_040414665.1. Lineage (GTDB taxonomy): Bacteria > Actinomycetota > Actinomycetes > Actinomycetales > Dermatophilaceae > Intrasporangium. The sequence continues at coordinate 31,686 of NZ_JBEDUL010000062.1, read as the reverse complement.
GCCTTTGGCCGTCAGCGTCGTCCCATCGATCGGGTCGACGGCCACGTCGTACTCGAGGCCGGTCCCGTCACCGACGTGCTCCCCGTTGAACAGCATGGGGGCGTTGTCCTTCTCGCCCTCGCCGATGACGACGATGCCGTTCATGCTGACCGTGGAGATCATGGCCCGCATGGCCTCGACGGCAGCTCCGTCGGCCTTGTTCTTCTCACCCCGCCCCACCCAGCGACCGCCCGCCATCGCCGCAGCCTCGGTCACTCGCACGAGCTCCAGGGCCAGGTTGCGATCGGGCGGGCTGTGCTTCATGGGGTCCTCCGGCTCTGCGGCGTCGCGGTCGGCGCCAGCCTATCGGGGCCGTGGGACCGGTTTGGAGCGGCCGCAGGACTCGGGGACGATGGTCCCATGACCGTCCCGGAGACCGTGTCGACGACCGACGCCCCCCGCCCCAGCCGCTACTCGATGGGCTCCCTTCCCAACATGCTTCGGTCCCTGCTGTTCATCGGTCTCCTCGTCGCCGCCCTCGTCGCCCTCGTGCCACGGATCGACAAGGTGGACCGTCCGGCCGTCGACGCCCTCGGGAAAGCGCGAGCCACGATGACCCAGACCGGCGTGCCACTCGAGCTGCCGCAAGGCCTGGGTCAGGGCTGGGTTCCCACTGTTGCGACGTACGCTCCGGGGACCGAGAAGGTCCCGACCTTCACCACGGTGTGGGAAACGCCTGCGGGTGGCGACATCGCGCTCAAGGAGGGGACCGGCGTCACAGCCGGCTGGGTGGCCCGGTCCGTCAACGACGGGGCGCGCGACGGCTCGGTCAGCGTCGGGGCCCGCACCTTCGAGCGCTACGTCTCTCGCTCAGGGACGCAGGTCAGCTACGTCGAGCGCGCGGCCGGCTCCGACACGACGACGCTCGCCGTGACGGGCACGACCTCCGAGGACGAGCTCAAGACCTTCGTCGCCGCCCTGCGCCAGGTCGCCCCCGCCTCCTAGGACGATGCCGTATGCCGCTGGGCTCGCTCCCACGCGGCAGTGCCCACTCCGTGGCGTCGAGATGACGCCTAGCCGCTCGGCTGGTCCTGCGGGGGCCCGTCACCGGTGCCCTTGGACGATGTCGCGTCACGCTCCCGAGTGGCCCCCTCGATCTCCGCCTGTGCACCGTCGAGCCACGTGGAGCAGTGGGCGGCCAGGGCTTCCCCGCGACGCCACAGCTGCATGGAGTCCTCCAGGGGCACCTGCCCGGCCTCGAGCTTGGCCACGATCGCGATGAGCTCCTCGCGTGCGTCCTCGTAGCGCATCTGCGCGATCTCGGGAAATGCCGCGTTCGGGTCCTCAGCAATGCCGGAAGCCATGCCGGACACCCTATGACGCCGGGTTCGACGGTGTCCTGCTCGGCGTCCGACCCTGACGTGGGGCTGGCGGTCGCACCTCCTCGGTGCCGTTGCTCACCGGCCGCACTCCGAAGTCGCCACGGGCCACCCGCACGCGGAGCAGTTCTCCAACGCCGACGTCCTCGCGGTCCATCACGACCCGGCCGTCCCGGTGCTGGACGACGGCGTAGCCGCGGTCCAGGGTCGACTGCGGCGAGAGGGCGAGAACCTGGCGGCGGAGGTGTTGGATCTGGTCTGCCGCACGGTGCAGCCTCGCCTCCGTGCGCAGGGCCGCACGCTCGCGCAGGCCCTTGAGCTCCTCCCGTCGCACCCGGATGTGGGCGACCGGGTCGGCGAGCACCGGACGGCTGACGAGGGAGCGCAGCCCCCGCCGCTCGCCCTCGAGCCGCCGGGAGGCGGCGGTGCGCAAACGGTCACGACTGCCAGTGACGAGGGCGGTCTCACGGGCCGCGTCGGGAACGACCTTCTTGCCGGCATCCGTCGGCGTCGACGCGCGCCAGTCGGCAACGAGGTCGAGCAGCGGCTGGTCGACGTCATGGCCAATGGCGCTGATGACCGGCGTGCGGGCCGCCGCCACGGCCCGGATCATCGCCTCGTTCGAGAAGGGCAACAGCTCCTCCAACGCCCCACCCCCACGTGCGATGACGATGACGTCCACCTCTGCCCTGGCATCGAGGTCGGCGAGGGCAGCCACGACCTCGGTGACGGCGGCGCTGCCCTGGACCGCAACCTCCCGGATCTCGAAGCGGACTGCGGGCCAGCGCCGCCTCGCGTTCTCGACGACATCCTTCTCGGCTGCCGAGTTGCGACCCGTCACCAGTCCGACCCGCCGCGGGAGGAAAGGGATGGGCCGCTTGCGCTCGGCATCGAAGACGCCCTCCGCCGCCAAGGTCCGCTTGAGCATCTCCACCCGGGCCAGCAGGTCCCCGATGCCGACAGGACGGATCTGCCGTGCTTCGAGCTGAAGCGTGCCACGCTTGGTCCAGAACGTCGGCTTGGCCTGCAGGACGACTCGAGCGCCCTGAGTCAGGGGAGTGGCCATCGCGTTGACGGCATTCATCGGCACGGACACGGACAGCGACATGTCGACGTCCGGGTCCCGCAGGGTGAGGAACGCCGTGCCGCCCCGTGGGTTGAACTGGACGACCTGGCCCTCGACCCACAGCTGGGACATCCGGTCGACGTAGTCGGCGATCTTGATGCTCAGGAGGCGCACCGGCCAAGGCCGTTCGGCGGTGGTGTCGGCCGCCTTCTCCGGGAGCGGGTGTGGCAACGGGTTCGCGGACACAGCCCTAAGATAGGTCGTATGCCGCCGGGTTCGGCCGCGGGGGAGCGCGCCGTTGGACCTGCGGCCCGGGCCTGGCCCGCTGATCACCCTCACGAATCAGTGTGTTGCAGATCAGCGACCCACTGATTCGCCTCACGAATCAGTGGGCCAGCCCGCGTGAGGCTCCAGTGCCGGAGAGCCAGGCGAGCGGCATACGGCCACGATTGGGGCTGCCACCACCCGCCCACCTAGCATGGACGCATGACTCAGCCCGAGAAGAAGGTCCTCCTCGCCGCTCCCCGTGGCTACTGCGCCGGCGTCGACCGCGCGGTCGTGACGGTGGAGAAGGCGCTCGAGCTCTATGGGCCGCCGGTCTATGTCCGCAAGCAGATCGTCCACAACAAGCACGTCGTCAGCACCCTCGAGAAGCGCGGTGCGATCTTCGTCGAGGAGACCGAGGAGGTGCCCGAGGGCGCCACGGTCATCTTCTCGGCGCACGGGGTCGCCCCGGTCGTCCACGACGAGGCTCGCGCTCGCAGCCTCAAGACGATCGATGCGACCTGCCCCCTCGTGACCAAGGTGCACCGCGAGGCAGTCCGCTTCGCAGACGACGACTATGACATCCTGCTCATCGGCCACGAGGGCCACGAGGAGGTCGTCGGCACCTCCGGCGAGGCGCCAGAGCACATCACGCTCGTCGAGGGGCCCGACGACGTCGACAACGTCACGGTCCGCGACCCCGAGAAGGTCGTGTGGCTCTCCCAGACCACGCTGTCGGTCGACGAGACGATGGAGACGGTCAAACGGCTCAAGGAGAAGTTTCCCGCCCTGCAGAGCCCGCCGAGCGACGACATCTGCTACGCGACGCAGAATCGCCAGGGGGCCGTCAAGCAGATGGCGAAGGACACCGATCTCATGATCGTCGTCGGGTCGCGCAACTCGTCGAACTCCGTCCGCCTCGTCGAGGTCGCGCTCGAGCACGGCGCGGGTGCCGGGCACCTCGTCGACTATGCCGACGAGATCGACGAGGCCTGGCTCGATGGAGTCTCCACCGTCGGGGTGACGTCGGGCGCGAGCGTGCCCGAGGTGCTCGTCCGGGACGTGCTGGCATGGCTCGCGGCGCGGGGCTACGAGTCGGTCGAGCCGGTGGTGGCCGCCGAGGAGTCACTCCTTTTCGCCCTGCCCAACGAGCTGCGCCGCGACATCAAGCGCCTCTCGGGGAACGAGGCAGGGTCGGTCCGCCATGACGCCGCGTTCGAGGACGCCGGCTCGCTCCACTGACGACCCTTGGCCCCCGACGGCCACGGGACCGCCGGGCCCTGGGTCAGCCGCCCAACGCCGTCGACAGGGCGGCGTCCAGGTCGGCCGGCTCCGGTGCAGGTAGGTAGCGGCCGCCGGTCAGCTTCGCGATGGCGGTCATCGCCTTGGCATCCGGCTCCGTGCCGAAGCCGATGATGTCGACCCGCACGGGACGGGCCGGATCCTTGAGCTTGGTGATGCGGTCGGTGAGGATCTGGAGGGATGCGCCGTAGTCGTCCTCGTTGGGCCCTGCCGTGACGATGACGACGGAGTTGTCCGAGCCCTTGGTGAAGGTCGAGTGGGCCTGCTCGTAGGCGGCGGCGATCGTGTCGTAGAGGCCGCGGCCACCGCCCACCGTCCGGTCGAGGTCGGCGATGCTCTCGCGGAGACCGAGGAAGTGCTTGCTGTCGCTGAGGGCCCCCACGCCCTGGAGAGGCCGGAAGTCGTCTCCCTTGGTGCCGATGTGAAGGGAGTAGGCCCAGAGAGCAAGGGTGTTGGACGGCGGGAGGCCGGCGATGGTGCGCAGGACCGCTGCCTGCAGGAGGTCGAGCCGGGTGCCCTCAGGAGTGCGGCGAAGCAGCGCGCCGGAGACGTCCAGAGCGAGCAGGGCCTGAGCCTTCGGTGCCGCGCTCGTCCATGCGCCCCTGACGCCCGCGAGCACGGCCGCTTCGGGCGCGGGCTTCTGCGTCACCGTGCCGTAGAGGGGCGCCGGCACCCGGGCGTCGGGCCCGTCCGGTGTGGTGAATCCGGCCTTGGCGAGGGTGTCCTTGGCTTCGTCGGTCGACAGGTACGAGGCGAAGTCCGCGATGAGCCTCGCGACCTCCGGCTTCTGGTTGACCGTGACGAGGCTGTACTGGAGGAAGGCGGCTCCGTCGCTCGGCGCAAGCGCAGCCAGGTCCTGATGGGAGTCCGCCTCGTTGAACGCGACCAGCTGCGCGGCCGGGACGACGGATCCGAGGGGTGTGTTCGACTGGGCCACGGCTTCGAGGTCCGGCACTGGCGTCGAGGCGTTGGCCTTGGCGATCTCGGTCAGCTGGGCCGGCGGCAGGCCGGGAGCGGCAGCGCCCAGAGCCGCGGCACCGAGGGCAGAGCGATTCGGGTCCGGGACGCGGATCGGCGTCCCTCCGGTCATGATCGTGGACCAGGTCGCCTGATTGCCCAGCTCGTCAGCCGCCGCACGGGGCAGCGCCACGACGATGCCACTGGAGGCGAACGGGGCGCCGACCGTCAGCTCACGGGCGGCCAGCGACTGCGCATGCTGGATCCACTCCGCGGAGTCGGTGACCCAGGCCGTCGGTTCGGCCGAGGTGCCCACCGTCCGGGCCGAGGCGAACGCTTCGACAGCCTGGATCGTGAAGGCAGCACACGGTCCGTCCTCGTGCGTGCTGAGTGTCTTGGCGAGCGAGGCGACGATCGGCGCCACGGCCGGGGCGGCGGCGATGGTCACCGGCGTCGGGTTCGCGCACGAGACGGGGGCCGCTGCCGTCGATGGCACCCCGGTGGGTGGTGGTTCGGGAGCGAGCAGTCGCCAGCCGGCGAAGCCAGCGGCGGCGACGGCGACGATGGTCACCACCGCGATCATCGCGCGCCGACGACGTGTCTTCCGCACTCGGGAGCGGTGCATCTGCTCGGCGCGACGGGCCGACTCACGGAGCGACTGCTCGTAGGGCCCGATCCGCCGACCCGTCGGACCACGTTCCTCGTCTGGGGCGGGCCCCCCACCCGCGGTCACTGCGCACCACCATCCACGCGGCAATTGTCTGGGGGTAACCTCCGGAAGTCCACTCCGGTCCGCCCCAAATGCGACATTCGTGCCCCACTCGCGACGTTGGGCGCCGGACTGCGCGGGGTTTGTCGGACCTAGGCGGTGGCCTCGGTTGACGCCGCTGGCCGATCCGTCACCCGCTCGCGGGCCAGATGTGCGCCGTCCCGTGCCGCGCGACCGAGGTCGTCGAGCAGTTCTGGCGCGCTCAACGATCGTGGCGCCGACTCGAGCGGGTCGACGCTCGGCGCGGGGTCCTGGCCGATCCCCAGCTCGTGGAGTCGGCGCGCTGTGACGAGGACGCGTGACTCGAGCGTCCCGACGAACCGGTTGTAGTGCTCGACGCTGCGCGCAAGCGACTGTCCCATGGACGTGACGTGGGTCCCGAGGGTCGACAGGCGGACGTGCAGATCCTGGCCGAGGGCCAGCAGGTCGCGTGCATTCTGCTCGAGCGCGTCCTGCTGCCAGACGGCGCCGATGGTGCGGAGCACGGCAAAGAGCGTGCCGGGTGAGGCGAGCACGACCTTGCGGCCGAGGGCGTGCTCATAGAGCCCGGGGTCGTCGGCGAGCGCGGCACCGAGAATGGCCTCGCCAGGGACGAAACACACCACGACCTCCGGCGCGCGGCTGAAGGCGGTCCAGTACGCCTTGCCAGCGAGGGTGTCGACGTGACGGCGCAGCGCGGTGGCATGCGAGCCGAGCAGCTCGGCGCGCTCCTCAGCCCCCACCGTCTCTGCCTGGGCTTGAAGGAAGTGGGACATGGGTGCCTTGCTGTCGACCACGACGTGGCGCCCACCCGGCAGGTTGATCACCGCGTCCGGCCGCACCGTTGCGCCGTGGCGCGAGGTCCGCGTGACCTGCTCGTCGAAGTCGCACCGCGCCAACAGCCCGGACAGCTCGAGGACCCGGCGCAGCTGGACCTCGCCCCAGGCGCCGCGAACCGAGGAGGCGCTGAGGGCGCCCGCCAGGGTGGCCGTCTCGGATCGGAGTGACTCCGTCGATCGGCTCACGGCTGTGAGCCGTTCGCCGAGCTCGCCGAACTGCTCCACCCGATCGCGCTCGAGGGCGCCCACCTGCCGCTCGACCCGACCGATCGTGTCCCGGAGCGGCGCCAGGAGGGTGGCCGTATCGGCGGACTCGGCGCGCGCCAGCTCGAGATCCTCCACGCGCCCGAGCAGCAGGTCTCGCTCGGCCTCCGCGGCAGTCGCCCGTGACAGGAACGAGCCCCGCGCCCAAACGAAGGCGATGAGCCCGCCGAGGACCAGCCCGACGACGAGACCGCTGAGCAGCGCTGGTGCATCCATGGCGCAACCGTGGCAGAGCGCACCGACAGCATGCGGGACCACCACGCGGGACCACCACGCGCAGCATTGACCCAAGGCTCAATGCAGCTCGAAGTGCTGGTAGTCGGGATAGCGCCAGGAACCACCCCAGATCCCACCCCGGTTGATGATGTTCTTGGTCGGGTCTGTCAGAACAACGGTGGAACTGGCATTTGATGGTTAGAGGTTCTCCGCGCCGGCATCCGGTCGGCGATGGTGATGGCGAAGGCGTTCAGGGCCGAGGTGTTGTCGGCGGCCATCATCTTCTCGTCGTTGCCGTACCAGAGGTTCGGGTTGTCCATCCGGTTGATCCGGAAGCCATTCCGGTAGGCGTCGCGGAAGATCGCTGCGACCGCCGAGGCATGTGACGCCCGGACGATGAGGACGCCGCGCTTGATGGTGCCGTCGTATCTCCGGTAGTTCATCTCGACCTTGCGCAGGCGCGCCGGCGCGACCGGGCAGCCGGCGCGCCACGTGTACCTGACGTCCGCGGTGGTGACCGTCTTGATCACGGCCTGGATGGGGTCGGACGTCGAGATGAGCTGGGTGGCGTCTGCGGCGGCCGCCGGGGCAGGGGCGCCCGGGGGCACGAGGGAGCCCGCAAGCAGCATCGTTGACCCGAGGCCCGCGAATGGCAGCACTTTCGTTGGAGACATGGTGTCCCCCTTTCGCGTGTTGTTACCGGGAAGATGTCGCACGGCAGGGCGATGGTTGTCTCGACCCTGAGGGGCGTCTGCTACAACACGACGTGTGAGCGAGTACGACGAGGCCATCCGGCTCGAGCCCGGGAACACAGCGGCCACCCGGCACGGCACCTTCAGCGAGTCGTGGATGATCGGCAATGCCGTCAATGGGGGTGTGGTCATGGCGGCGGGGCTCACCGCCCTGGGGCAGCATCTGTCCGACGACCCCGACGAGAAGACCCGCCACGTCGATCCGGTCGTCGTCAGCGCGTACTTCATGACGGCGTCCCTGCCGGGCGCCTTCACCGTATCCACCGAGATCATGCGGACCGGCCGCCTGCTGTCAACCGGCGAGCTGAGCGTCTCGCAGGACGTCGACGGCCGGCAGGTCGAGCGGATGCGGGCTATCGCCTCCTTCGGCAACCTCGACGAAGTCGATGCGAGCCGCCAGTCGATGCCGCCGAAGATGCCGCCCCCGCACGAGTGCCTCTCGTCGGAACAGGCCCCGCCAGAGTTCCTCGCGCACAGCAGCTTCCTCGATCGGGTCGACCTGCGCCTTGATCCCGCGACGGCCGGGTGGGCCATGGGCAAGCCGTCGATGCAGGGTCAGATCCGCGGCTGGCTGCGGCTGCGGGACCACCGCGAGCCCGATACGACAATGCTCGCCCTGGCCCTCGACGCGTTCCCTCCGGTGGCCTTCGACCTCGGCCTCTACGGATGGACGCCGACCCTCGAGTTCACCGGTCACATCCGCCGGCGCCCGGCGCCGGGCTGGCTGCAGGTCGTACTGTCAACGGAGAACCACGCCGGAGGGATGCTCGAGGAGGATGCCCGGATCTGGGACTCGGCCGGCAACCTCGTGGCCCAGTCGCGCCAGTTGTGCGGAGTGCGTCCCCTGCGCACGACCCCCTGACCTCCCGTCGGGGTCGGATCACCGCCATCAGGGTCGGATCGGGGTGCATCCCTGATGTCGGGGAGTGGGGTTGCAGATGAGACTGCCCGGGTGATTGACCGACCTATGACATTGGGGGACCCACGATGAACGACCTTTCCGACAACCGCGGGGCGGCGGCGAGCGCCGTCGACCTGGTGAAGACCTACGGGAAGGACGATGCCCAGGTACGGGCCCTCGACGGTGTCACGGTCGACCTGATGCGCGGCGAGTTCACCGCCGTGATGGGCCCCTCGGGGTCCGGCAAGTCGACCCTCATGCACTGTCTCGCCGCACTCGACACCCCGACCTCTGGCGAGGCCGTCGTCGACGGCGTCGCCCTCGGACAGCTGAAGGACAACGACCTCACGGCGCTGCGCCGCGAGCGGATCGGCTTCGTGTTCCAGGCCTTCAACCTCGTGCCCACCCTCAGCGCGGAGGAGAACATCGTCCTGCCGCTCAGCCTCGCCGGCCGCAAGCCCGACCAGGCGTGGTTCGATGAGGTGGTCGACGCGGTCGGCCTCCGGCCTCGCCTCGGCCATCGCCCCGCCGAGCTGTCCGGTGGCCAGCAGCAGCGCGTTGCTTGTGCTCGCGCTCTCGTGAGCAAGCCCTCGATTGTCTTCGCCGACGAGCCGACCGGCAACCTCGACAGCACGAGCGGGGCCGAGGTCCTCGGCTTCCTGCGTCGCAGCGTCGACGACTTCGGCCAGACGGTCGTCATGGTCACACACGACCCCGTGGCGGCGTCCTACGCCGACCGGGTGCTCTTCCTCGCCGACGGCCGGATCGTCGATGAGCTGCGCGCTCCGGACCGGGACCAGATCCTCGAGCGGATGGCGCGGCTCCACGACGCCGCGGCCACGTCGGCCGCCCAGCGAGCCACCGCCGACGCGAAGGTGGCGGGCTGACCATGCTCCGCCTGACCTGGCGCAACCTCGTAGCGCGCAAGCTGCGCCTCCTCATGAGCACGCTCGCCATCGTGCTCGGCATCGGCTTCCTCGCCGGCGTGATGGCCTTCAGCAGCGGACTCAACGCCACCTTCGACAACATCATCAAGGGCTCGACGCAGGACGGGATCGTCCGCACCGAGGGCGAGGTCTCCTTCGAGGCCGCCGGGGCAGGGACGTCGGCCCTGCTGTCACCTGACGACGTCGCCCGGCTGGACGCGCTCCCTGAAGTGGCCAGGGCGGCGGGGTCGGTCGACGGACTGGGCTCCTACCTGCTCGGCAAGGACGGCAAGGTGGTCGGCGGACAGGGTGCCCCCACCCTTGCCTTCAACTACGCCGAGAGCGAGAACATGCTCGGTGAGCCGGTCCTGGAGCTCGATTCGGGCCGCTGGCCGGAGCGAGCTGGCGAGGTGGCCCTCGACGCGTCCTCGGCAGAGCGCGGCAACTACCGGATCGGCGACACCGTGTCGCTCATCGTGCCCTTCGGGGAGCCCAGGAGGACGTTCGAGCTGGTCGGGACGGGCAACCTCAACGGCGGCGGCACCGCCGGGGCGACCCTCGTGCTGCTGGAGACGGGGCAGGCACAGGACATCTTCCTCGGCGGGCGGGACGCCTTCACGTCGGTCGCACTCACGGCCGCCGACGGGGTGACCCAGGACGAGCTCGTCGCAGCCGCCAAGAAGGTCGTGCCTGCGGGCTTCACGGCAATCACCGGCGATCAGGTCGTGAAGGAGTCGCAGGACCAGGTCGGGCAGTTCCTCGGCGTCTTCTCGACCTTCCTCACCGCCTTCGCGGTCATCGCGATCGTCGTCGGCGCGTTCATCATCTTCAACACGTTCTCGATCCTCGTCGGCCAGCGCGTGCGCGAGTCCGCCCTGCTGCGAGCCCTTGGGGCGAGCAAGAAGCAGGTGACCCGGTCAGTGCTGATCGAGGCCCTCCTCATGGCGCTTGTCGGCAGCACGCTCGGCCTGCTGCTCGGGCTCGGCCTGTCGCGCGCCCTGGCCGCGGTGTTCCGCGCCATCGGCCTCGACATCTCCGGCGATGTGCTCACGCTGAACCTGGGCACCGTCGCGGCGGCGTACGTCGTCGGCATCATCGTCACCATGGTGGCCGCCCTCGTGCCGGCGCGCCGGGCGTCGAAGGTCTCGCCGGTCGCGGCGCTACGGGACGACCTGACCGTCCAGGAGAAGGGCATGCACCGCCGGCTGCTCTTCGGCACGATCGCCCTCGTCCTCGGCGGCGCGCTCGTCGTGGCCGGCTTCACCGACGCGCCGGGGAGCAGCGCCCTGTGGATCGGAGCCGGCGCGGTGATCTGGGTCGTCACCGTCGCGGTACTGGCCCCCGTTCTCGGCCACCCCGTCCTCGTCGCCTGCCGGGCGGTCTTCGGCCGCGTGTTCGGCACGGCAGGCCGCCTCGCTGGCGAGAACGCACTGCGCAACCCGCGCCGGACGGGTGCGACTGCCTCGGCCCTGATGATCGGCCTCGCCGTCGTGTCAGCCGTCGGCGTGCTCGCTGCCTCTACGGACAGGACCAACGCGGCGGTGATCGACGAGCAGTTCCGCAGCGACTTCCTCGTCCAGTCGCCGACCTTCCAGAGCTTCCCGACGAGCATCGGCGACCAGATGGAGCGCGTGGACGGCGTCGCGACGGTCAGCCGTCAGCAGTACACCCCCGCCCTGGTCGGCGGCGAGCAGGCCACGGTGACCGGCAACGACGCGAGCTTCGACCAGATCTACCAGCTCGACATGGTGGCGGGGACGCAGGCGATCTCCGGTGACGAGGTGCTCCTCACCAAGGACACCGCGGCCGACCACTCCGTCGGGATCGGGGACGTCCTCGCCGTCGCCTTCCCGGGCGGCAAGTCCATCGACCTCAAGGTCGCCGGCATCATCGAGGAGTCCTATGCCACCGGCTCGATCACGGTCCCGATGTCGGTCTTGGAGCAGGCCGGTCTCAAGCGCAGCGACGTCACCCTGAGCATCAACGTCGACGAGGGCGCCGACCTCGCGGCGGTCCAGACGGCGCTCGACCGGGTCGTCAAGGGCATTCCGATCGTGTCGGTCCAGGACAAGGTGGAATTCACCGAGATGGTGAGCGCCCAGATCAACCAGCTGCTGGCGATCATCTACGCGCTGCTGGCTCTCGCCGTCATCATCGCCGTCATCGGCATCGTCAACACCCTCGGCCTCAGCGTCCTCGAGCGCACCCGGGAGATCGGGCTGTTGCGCGCGGTCGGCCTCAGCAGGCGCAAGCTGAGACGAATGGTCACCCTCGAGTCGGTGGCGATCGCGCTGCTCGGGGCGCTGCTCGGCATGGGGCTGGGCCTGGGCATCGGAGTCCTGCTGCGCCAGTCCCTGTCCGAGGACCTGACCGAGCTGGCGCTGCCGGTCGGCAGCCTGGTGGCCTTCCTCGCCGTGGCCGTCATCTTCGGCGTCCTCGCCGCCATCGTGCCGGCCGTCCGGGCCTCCCGGATGAAGGTCCTCGACGCCATCGCGACGGAGTGACCATCGATGGGTCAACCAACCGGAACGAGCGGGCGCGCCACCGCTCCGCCAAGCTCACCCGCCCATGTACGTCCGGCTGGTTGACCCGCCCGGCCCAGCCCGGCTGGGACCGGGCGTGCGCGGAGAGCGAGCTCAGCGGCATACGACGGCGTGGTCGGGAGCCCGCCACACGGCGACTAAACTCTTGACCCCGTGGCCCTCACCATCGGAATCGTCGGACTGCCCAACGTCGGCAAGTCGACGCTCTTCAACGCGCTGACCAAGAACACCGTGCTCGCCGCGAACTACCCGTTCGCGACGATCGAGCCGAACATCGGCGTCGTGCCGCTGCCCGACGAGCGGCTGGGGGTGCTCGCGGAGATCTTCGGGTCCCAGCGGATCCTGCCGGCCACGGTGAGCTTCGTCGACATCGCCGGACTCGTGCGCGGCGCGAGCGAGGGGGAGGGGCTCGGCAACAAGTTCCTCGCCAACATCCGCGAGTCCGACGCGATCTGCCAGGTCGTGCGGGTCTTCACCGACGACGATGTCGCCCATGTCGACGGCAAGGTCGACCCCGCCGGCGACATCGAGACCATTGAGACGGAGCTCGTCCTCGCCGACCTCCAGACGCTCGAGAAGGCGGTGCCCCGCCTCGACAAGGAGGTCAAGGGCAAGAAGACGGACCAGGCGGTCCTCGCCACCGCGCTCGCCGCGCAGCAGGTGCTCGAGGAGGGCAAGACGCTGTATGCCGCTGGGCTCGCTGCCGGGGTGGACGCGGAGCTGGCGAGGGGGCTGGGTCTGCTGACGACGAAGCCGTTCATCTACGTCTTCAACCTCGACGAGGACCAGCTCGCCGACGAGGAGCTCAAACGCGAGCTCGGCGCGTCGGTGGCCCCGGCGGACTCGGTGTTCCTCAACGCCAAGCTCGAGATGGACCTGATGGACATGGAGCCGGACGACGCGCTCGAGCTGCTCGAGAGCTTCGGGGCGAAGGAGTCCGGGCTGAACCAGCTCGCGCGACAGGGGTTCCACACGCTGGGGCTGCAGACGTACCTGACCGCCGGGCCGAAGGAGGCGCGCGCGTGGACGATCGGCAAGGGGTGGACCGCACCGCAAGCGGCCGGCGTCATCCACACCGACTTTCAGCGCGGGTTCATCAAGGCGGAGGTCGTCTCGTTCGACGACCTGGTGGCCGCTGGGTCGATGGCGACGGCCAAGGCGGCCGGCAAGGTACGGATCGAGGGCAAGGACTACGTCATGCAGGACGGCGACGTCGTCGAATTCCGTCACGGTGCAACAACTGCCGCTAAGAAGTAGCAGGGCCGAACGGCGCTCCTGTAGACAGGGCGCCATGACATCCGAGGAAGACTCCCCTCGCGACCCGCGACTTGACCCCTTCCGTGATGCCGTCTGGGAATTGCGTCGTCACGGACGGGTGGAGGCGCATCTTGTCACGAATGTGAGTCACTTCCGGTACTGGCCGTTTGGGCGCAAACGGCACGACAGTGTCGACTACAAGGTCTGCTGGCTCGATGGCCGTCGAGAAAGTCACAGAGGACGACTACGGGCCAGAGTGGTTCATTATTTCGGACTTGGAACAGGGCAAGTTCGAGGGCAGCAAGGGCGTGTTCGATGCCAAGCGGGTGCAGGGTGCCCTACGCGATGAACTGTGGGAGCGGTACGGGCCGCCGTAAGACTTGTGCCGGCCACGCTGCGTTTCTTCCATGACCGGAGGTCTCTTGGTCGAGTTCCGCTTCAACGTCTAACGGCCTGCGTCGGGAGCCGGCTTCGTCACTGCTTGGTGGACAAGCTGACCCACGATCCCGATCGCCATCCCGATCACTCCGGTCATGGCGGCGAAGCCTGTGGCGGCGTAGATGTCGCCGAACACCGTCTGCACGCACGGCAAGCTCATCGTCAGCGGCCCTAACGGCCCGTCGATCGTCTGGGTGGCGCACGTCGTTGCAACCGACTCGAAGCCGAGCAGGCCCAGGATCCCGCCGATGAGGCCCCCGAGCGCCGCGCCGGGGATCCAGCCGATGAGCTTGCTCAGGGCGTCCCAGTTGGGCATGTCCCTTCATATCTTGCCGGGGCCGACCGCGGGGGCTTTTCGGGGACGGCGGTCCACCCGCGGGGTCGAGGGCACACTGATGTGGTGACCGAGACGATCCCGATCCTTCCCAGTGCCGACCTCGACCGGACGACAACGTTCTGGGCGGCTTTCGGATTCGGTGCTCGCGGGCGTTGGCCGGACTACCTGATCCTGCGACACGCGGACCTCGGCATCGAGCTGCACTTCTGGCACGACCAAGCGGTGGACCGCTGGACGAACGACGTCGCGTGCTACATCAGATTCGGCACCCCGGGTGAAGCGCTGGATGCGCACGCGAGGTGGGCGGACGTGGAGGTGCCCGAGCCGGCTCGGATGAGCGCCCCCCTGAGCGAGCCATCCGGTGCGGTCGAGTTCCACATCATCGACCTCGATGGAAACCTCGTGCGTCTCGGTGGCTTCGCCCGGCAGGAGGGCGAGGTGTAGCCACCAGCCGCGGGGCCGTCGGGCCGGTGGTCAAGCGACTGGGGTCACCAGTCGAGTTCGTGGCATTCGCGGCTGCGTGCCGGTTCAACCTGGAGGGTCGCGTGCAGCACACCGTGCTTGTCGCGGAGCACCTCCTTGGCCCCGTCGAGCAGGTCTGGGGTGTGCGCGCCCTCCTCCGAGACGAGGTGTGCCGTGGCGACGAGCATCCCGGACGTGAGCGTCCACAGGTGCAGGTCGTGCACATCGTGCACGCCGGGGATCGCCTCCAGGTCGGTGGTGACCTCGTCGATGTCGACGCTCTCGGGGACGTGCTGGGCGAGGACGGCGAGGACCTGCCGCCCCAGGATCACCGCGCGGATGGCGACGAAGATCCCGATGGCCACCGCGACGACGGTGTCCCACACCGCATTCTGCGTGGTGGCGACCAGCCAGCCGGCGACGAGCACGCCCACGGAACCGGCGGTGTCAGCCACCACCTCGAGGTAGGCGCCCTTGACGTTGAGGGACTCGGCGGACCCACCGCGCAGGAGCAGGAGGGCCGCGAGGTTAACGGCGAGTCCCAGTGCTCCGACGATCAGCATCGGGCCGGTCTGGACCTCTACGGGGTCGCCGATCCGGCCGATGGCCTCGACGACGACATAGAAGGCGACTCCGAGCATGAGCAGGACCGCCAGCCCGGAGGCCAGGATCTCCGCCCGGTAGGACCCATAGGTTCGCCGGCCGGTCGAGTCCGGGCGGGTGGCGACCGTCGTCGCGACGAGCGCGGCACCGAGCGCGACGACGTCGGAGGCCATGTGACCCGCGTCGGAGAGCAGCGCGAGCGACCCGGACGACAGCGCGAAGACGAGCTCGACGACGAAGAAGGCGGCGATGAGGACGAACGCCACCCGCAGCCGCCAACGATGACGACCACCGGCGTGCCCAGCCGAAGCCCCACCGCCATGGCCGTGGCCGGCGCCCATCAGTTCACCTCCCCGCTCGCACGGGAAACCAGGTGGTCCTGGGGATCGTCCTCGACCAGCTCGCCCTCCCAGGCCTCCCGGCCCTCGCGGACGGCAAAGGCTGCGATGAGGAAACCAGCCACGGGGTCCAGCCAGGTTGTGCCCGTGATGCTGTAGAGGCCAAGCCCGAGCAGCGTGGAGATGCTGAGCAGCACGCAGATCTTCGTCTCGGCTGCGTCGGCGAGGATCAGCTTGTCACCCCCGAGCCGCATCGCCACGCGCTGTTTGGCGACGGCCAGGGCAGGCATCACGACGATGGACGCGGCAAGCAGGACGATGCCGACCAGCGACTGGTCGGGCGCCTCTCCATCCATCAGCGATCGCAGGCCCGCGAACACGACGTACGCCGCGAGCACGAAGAAGCTCACTGCGACCGCCCGCAGGGTCCAGCGCTCCTTCCGCTCGTCCGCGTCGCCATGCCGCAGTCGTGCGGCCAGCCGGAGCCCGACGAGGATGGCGACGGCCGACTCGATCCCCGAGTCGAACCCGAAGCCGACGAGTGACACGAGTCCCGCGACGAGGCCCGCGCCGATGGCGACTGCCCCCTCGACCACGTTGTAGGCGACCGTGAACTGCGCCAGACGCAGCGCCCGACGGGTCAACCGCTCCGTCTCGGCCTCGCCCAGCGTCGATGAGCCGGGGACGTTCGGGGCCAGCATCCGCTTGCCTCCTACGGCCCGGGACGGCCAGGGTTCCCGTTCGCCGGTGGCCATCATGCGCTCTCGGTGGCGGTGATGCCGTACCTGGGGCACAGGGTGACCGCGTCCCCGGTCAGCCCGAGGAGTCGCTCTGCCGCCGCGAACAGGTCCATCAGCGCCTCGGGGTGGTTGAGAGAGAACACCGATGCGCGTCCCTCGGGCCTGGAACTGACCAGGCCACAGTCCTTGAGGCAGGCAAGGTGCTTGGAGACCGTGCTCTGGGCCAGCCCGAGGTGGGCCGTCAGGTCGACGACCCTGTGCTCACCGAGCGCCAGGTGCTGCAGGATGGCGAGCCTCGACGGGTCCTGGAACCCGTGGAACAGGCAGGCCGCCGCGATGAGCGCCGATGCCTCAGTGTTGGCGCGATCGTTGGCGGTTCGCATCAGCATCGACATCTGGCGATGATATCTCCTTAGCGCTGTCTGCTCGCGAGCACCGTG
Organism: Intrasporangium sp.; assembly: GCF_040414665.1. GTDB lineage: Bacteria > Actinomycetota > Actinomycetes > Actinomycetales > Dermatophilaceae > Intrasporangium. The sequence continues at coordinate 14,935 of NZ_JBEDUL010000062.1, read as the reverse complement.
GAACTGTCGATCCTGAGGGCGTCCTCCTGCTCCACCAGTCGATAGGCCGTCCGCTCCTCGACCACGCGCCCGTCGTCGAACGTGTAGGTGATGGTCGCCTCGACCCTGCCGCCCGAGGTCGCCGAGGGGTTCCGGATGCTGACGCGCTTGATCTTGTCCCAGAACGCCTGGTACGCATCCTGACTACCGGCCGTGGTGCGGCGGTACCGGTCCGTGAGGCGCGCGTAGCCCGATTCGGTGTCGTCGGGCAGCAGGGCGTAGTAGTCCTGCAGCGCGCGCACCAAGCGGACCCGTTCCGGCGGCCCGGTGGTCGGCGATGCCGAGGGGGCCGCGCTGGGGCCGGTCGAGGCTGGCGGGATGGGCGTGCTGTCCGCCGTCGTGGTGGTGCGCTTGGTCGGCGTGGTGGGGGAGGGCGAGGGGCTCTTGGCGACTGACGAGTCCGTGGGTGGTGCCGCGGCAGGGGTTCGGTCGCCGTCGCCAAGGAGAGCCTGAAGGGCCAGGAAGCCAACAGCCGCAATGGCCACCAGCGCGGCGAGCACCGCGATCCCGCGGCGCGAGCGGCGGTCAGTGCGATCACTGTTGGCCGAGGGCTCGGGCGTGGGCGGAGGAGGCGCTGAGCGGGTGAGGGCGGCCGCGCCGGCGAGTCCACCGGCTGGGGGCGTTGACGCCGGGACCGTCGGCGGTGCGGGTGGGCCAGCGGAGGCAGTCGGCAACGGCATCGTCGTGACCGGTCGCATTGAGGCGGTTGGCTGATCGCCCGGCGGAGCCGACAGGTCGAGTCGCTGGAGCCAATCGGTTGCCTCGGCCATGGAGGGGCGAGCCGAGGGATCCCGCTCGAGCATGGCGAGGAGCACGGGCGTGAGCGCGCCGGCCTTGGCGGGCCGGGTCGGCGGGTCAGACGCGACCCGGTGCAGCAACGCCATCGGGTTCTCGTCCGTCCCGAACGGCGGCGAGCCCTCCACCGCCGCGAACAGGGTCGCACCCAGGGAGTAGACGTCCGACGCGGCCGAGGATGGCTCACCTCGGGCCACTTCCGGAGCCAGATAGGCCGGGGTGCCGGTCAGCATGCCGGTGGAGGTCAACCGGGCATCGCCGAGCACCTGTGAGATCCCGAAGTCGGTGATCTTGGCAGATCCGTCCTCGGTGATGAGGATGTTGGCTGGTTTGATGTCACGGTGCACGACACCTGCAGCGTGTGCGGCCGACAAGGCGGAAGCGATCTCGGCACCGACGAGTGCGGCCTCGTCGATGGGCATGGTCCCGTTCTCGGCGAGCACCACCTGCAACGTGTGGGACGGCAGGTACTGCATGACCAGGCAGGGTTGCCCCTCGTGCTCGACGACGTCGAAGACCGGGACGGCATGAGGGTGGTGGAGACGGGCGGTGTGGCGGGCCTCGCGCATGGCGCGCTCCTTGGCCACCCGAGCGTCGGACTCGCTCGCACCCGGAGGCAGGTGCAACAGCTTCACGGCGACAGTTCGTTGCAGGCGTTCATCCTGCGCTCGCCACACCGAGCCCATGCCGCCGAGGCCGATGCGCTCGAGCAGGACGTACCGCCCTGCGATGACGACATCGTCGGCGCTCATTCCTTGGATCCCTCTCGTCACGTGCGGTAGCTCCGCCGGTCGGACCCAAGGACCGTACCCATCCGCGTGTGGGCGCGTCAGACCGTCATCCGTCGGGACGTCCGTCGGCGGCGCGCCTTCGCAGCGGAGGCGCTGCTCAGGCGGGGCGATCCGCCCGGGTGGTGGATCGGTCCTCGTGGCGAGGGGACTCGGGCCGCCCTGGTGTCCGGCGCTCGGCAGCGCCTCCGGTGGTCGCCGAACTCGTCGGGCTTCCGTCGCCCCGGTCCGTGGTCGCCATGAAGTCGCGTAGCACGTCGGAGAAACGGTCCGGCTGGTCGAGGTGTGGGAAGTGGCCGGCACCGTCGAAGATCTCGACCCGGCACTCCGGCGCGAGATCCCCCAGGCGCCTCGCGTGATCGACCGGGATGACCATGTCGTTGGTTCCCCAGACCACGAGGACCGGTAGCCCGGCGAGCTCCAGAAGGTACTCGTGAGCCGCGATGGTCTGCCCGTGGGCGTTCATGACGGCGCGTGTCGTCGCCAGGAACGCCCGCCGGGCGTCGGCATCGCTCAGCTCGGTGAAGCCCTCCCAGGCCGCCCGGATGTCATGGCTCGCGCGCCAGCCGAAGAGGGACAGCCCCCGGCCGACGAGCTCGGCACCGCCGCGAACCCATGGCGAGGCGATGACGGGCAGCACCCAGTCGGCGACCGGAAGCGTGGCCGCCCGTAACGCTGGGCTCACCTCCCGTCCGAGCCCGCCGGTGCCGACGAGGACGAGACGCTCGACCCGGTCCGGGAAGAGGTAGCAGAAGGCGAGGGAGATGCCGCCCCCGAGGGAATGCCCGACGATGGTCACGCGGTCGATGCCCAGGCGGTTGATGAGGTCCCGGAGGGTGGCGGCCTGGGCGGAGGGGGAGTAGTCCCCCTCGTGTTTCTCAGAGGCGCCGTGACCGAAGAGGTCCGGGACGATGACGCGGTTGGTGTTGTCGAGGCGGTCGACCAGGTGGCGCCAGTTGCGGTGCGAGCCGAGCAGCCCGTGGACGAACAGGATCGCCTCGCCGGACCCGCTGTCGACGTACGACAGCGTGTGTCCGTGCAGGGTCACCTCCCGAGGGCTGATTGAGCTCACCGCGCCTCCTTGGCTCCTCGAATATTTACTCCACAGTAACCCCAGCAGCGTCGGGGGCCGGCCCGAAGGGGTCATCCTCACACGGGTCGTGACAGGACCGAGACCTGCCCTGGGGTGTCACGGATGGCCGCTCAGATTGCGCAGCCGTCCGGGCCGCAGGCGGCGGTGTGGTCGCCGTCCGGATGCACCATGACGAGCGGGTTGGTCTCGCGCCAGGCCTGCTCGAGCGCCTGGGAGAAGAGCTCGGCAGGCTGGGCGCCCGAGATGCCCCATCTGTTCTCGATCACGAAGAAGGGCACGCCCTGGATGCCGAGGCTGCGAGCCTGCCGGATGTCCGCCTCCACCGCATCCCGGTAGCGGCGGCTGTCGAGCGCGGTGTCGACCTCGGCTGCGTCGAGCCCCGCCGAGGTGCCGATGCCGACGAGGACGTTCCGGTCACCGATGTCCTGGCCCTTCTCGAAGTGGGCGGACAGCAGTGCCTCCTTGACCGTGCCTGCGGCGCCACGCTCCTTCCCGAGGTGGAGCAGCTCGTGTGCCGAGAAGCTGTTGGCCACGACGAGCCGGTTGAAGTCGTACTGCAGCCCCTCCGCGGCGGCAGTCGAGGTCACGTGGTCGAGCATCCCGCGGACCTGCGCCGGGTCCATCCGCTTGACCTTCGCCAGGTAGTCGAGCTCGCTGCCGTCGTAGTGCTCCGGGATGGTCGGGTCGAGCTGGTAGCTGTGCCATGTGACCGTCACCTCGTCACGGTGCGGGAACGCGGCGAGCGCCTTCTCGAAGCGGCGCTTGCCGATGAAGCACCACGGGCAGGCGATATCAGACCAGATGTCGACGTTCATAGAACGTTCAACTGTCCATCTCGGCGTTTGCTTCCCCGGCCACGGGCACGCGAGGAAAATTCCATGACCGCAGGTGTAACGCGATTGCGTCCTCGTGCGCTGTTGAGAGTGAAAGAGGTGCCACTCGGACCCCCGAGCGAGTGGCACCTCTTCCTGCTGTCTTGGGACAGTTCCCATGCCGTATGCCGCTGGGCTCGCTCCCAGCCCACACTCGCTCAGTGCTCCCTGGCCTTCCCGAGCCCTGCGGGCCTGCCGGAGTGTGCATCATGGATGGACAGCCCACCGACGAAGGGAGCGGTCATGCCTGATCTGGACGTACCGCACGTCTCCGCCCCGGCTGACCGGGCGCTGCAGGAAGCCGGGATCAGGACCCTCCAGGAGCTCTCCCGGCATCCAGCGACGGCTATCGCCGCGCTCCACGGGGTCGGTCCGACGGCGATGAAGGCCTGGGCCGACGCGTTGGCCCGTCACGGCCTCGAGTTCGCCGAGACCGAGGCCGACGCGGAGGGGCATCCCTCGTAACGGTCCCTGCGTCAGCCGATCTCGCCGATGGAGGTCGGACCGAGGATGGGTGAGCCCGCGTCGTCGCCCAGGACCGTCTGCTCGACGGCGATCGCCTTCACCTCGTGCGGACGCAGCTCGCCTGACGCGATCTGCTCCGCCCAGTGGCAGGCCACCCGATGGTCCCGGGGAACCCCGGCGATGTCGACGACGCGCAGCGCCGGTCGCTCGGTGTCGCACCGGGTCGGCTGGCGCCATGGACAGCGGGTGTGGAAGCGGCAACCGGAGGGTGGGTTGGCCGGTGAGGGCAGGTCACCCGTCAACAGGATCCGCTCGCGCTGGTCCTCGACGACGGGATCCGGCACCGGCACGGCCGAGAGCAGCGCCCGGGTGTACGGGTGCAGCGGCCGCGCGTAGAGGTCGTCGGCCGGTGCCTCCTCGGCGAGCGCCCCGAGGTACATCACCCCGACGCGGTCGCTGATGTGCCGCACGACGGCGAGGTCATGGGCGACGACCAGGTACGTCAGGCCGAACTCCTCCTGAAGGTCCTCGAGCAGGTTGATGACCTGCGCCTGTACGGAGACGTCGAGCGCGGAGACGGGCTCGTCCGCGACGATGAGCTTCGGGTTGACCGAGAGCGCCCGGGCGATGCCGATCCGCTGGCGCTGGCCGCCCGAGAACTCGTGCGGGTACTTCTTCAGCGCCGCGGGAGGCAGGCCGACGGCAGCGAGCAGCTCACGCAGGCGCTGGCCGGCGGTGGCTCCGTCCTCGACGAGGCCGTGCGCCTTCATCGACTCGAGGAGCAGGGACTCGACCGACTGCCGCGGGTCGAGGCTGCTCATCGGGTCCTGGAAGACCATCTGGAGGTCCTGACGCTTGCGTCGCAGCTCCTCACCCTTGAGGCTCGCGATGTCCACCCCGTCGAACCGGACCGAGCCCTCGGTCGGCGGCTCGAGGTTGAGGATGGCCCGACCCAGGGTCGACTTGCCGCAGCCGGACTCGCCGACCAGGCCGTAGGTCTCACCCCGGCGAATCTGCAGGTCGACCCCGTCGACCGCGTACACGTGGCCGATGACCTTGTCGAAGATGACGCCCTTCTTGATCGGGAAGTGCACCTTGACCCCACGGACATCGAGCAGCACGTCGGGGCGATCAGTCTCGGTCTCGGCCGCCCCGCTCGTGTCGCGATCCGGGTTCACGGTCGAGGTCATCGACTCTCCTCCACGGGGTTGAAGCAGCGCAGGGCACGACCGTAGTCCTCCACCAGCGGTGGTGTCTGCTGCCGGCACGTCTCGATGGCGTTGGGACACCGGGGGGTGAAGGCGCAGCTGCTCGTCCACGGCAGGTTGTCGGCCACCGAGCCGGGGATCGGGTTGAGCCGCTCGCCGCGACCGACCCCGAGCTTGGGAATCGACTCGAGCAGGCCATGCGTGTACGGATGGCGCGGGCGCTCGAACAGTGGGTGCCGCTCGGCGCGCTCGACGATGCGCCCGGCGTAGAGGACGTTGACCTCGTCGCAGAGGCCCGCGACGACGCCGAGGTCGTGCGTGATCATGATGAGAGCAGTACCCGTCTCCTCGACGAGGTTCTTCAGGAGGGTGAGGATCTGCGCCTGGATCGTCACGTCGAGGGCGGTCGTCGGCTCGTCGGCGATGAGCAGGCGGGGCTCGCACGCCAGGGCCATGGCGATGAGCGCACGCTGGCGCATCCCGCCGGACATCTGGTGGGGGTAGTCCTTCAGCCGGCGGTTCGGGTCGGGGATGCCGACCTTGTCGAGCATCTCCCGGGCGACGGCCATGGCGGCCTTGCGCGACATGCCCTTGTGCCGCTCGAGCACCTCGGCCACCTGCACGCCGACCGGGACGACAGGGTTGAGCGAGCTGAGTGGGTCCTGGAAGATCATCGCGAGGTCCTTGCCCCGCCTGTCGCGCAGCTCCGCGTCGGACAGCCGCAACAGGTCCGTCCCGGCGAAGCGGACCTCCCCCTCGACCCGGTTGCCACGCTTCGGCAGCAGGCCCATGATCGCCAGCGAGGTCACGGACTTGCCACAGCCCGACTCCCCGACGAGACCCACGGTCTGCCCGGGGCGGACGTCGAAGTCGATACCGTCCACTGCGGTGAAAGGCTCCTCACCCGACCCGGTGAAGCTGACCGTGAGGCCACGCACCTGGAGCAGCGGCTCGTCGCCACCGTAGCTCTGACGGTCACTCGCACTCGTGGACGCGATCGTCTGGGACATCCCGGTCACCTCCGGCTCTTCGGGTCGAGGGCCTCGCGCAGCGACTCTCCCATGAGGGTGAAGCCGAGGGCCACGACGATGATGCACAGCGCGGGATAGATGGCCAGATGCGGGTAGGCGCCAACGAGCTGCTGGGAGTTTCCAAGCATCTGCCCCCACTCGGGCTGCCGGTCGTCGGGGTTGCCCAGGCCGAGGAAGGACAGGCCGGCCGCCTCGATGATCGCCGTGGCCAGGACGAGGGTCGACTGGACGATGACCGGGCCGAGCGAGTTCGGCAGCATGTGGCGGAAGACCACGGCGCGGGGCCTGACGCCCAGGGCGCGGGCAGCGAGGACGTGGTCGCTCGCCCGTTGCCCCAGCATGGACCCACGCAGCAGACGGGCGAAGATCGGGATCTGCACCACCGCGATGGCGATGATGACGGTCGTCTGGCTCGGACTCGCCGCGATCGCCGCGATCGAGACGGCGAGGATGAGGCCCGGAATCGAGAGCATGACGTCGACGATGCGCATGACCACCGTGTCGACCTTGCCGCCGATCGCGCCGGCGAGGGTGCCGAGAATGAGGCCACCGATCAGCCCGCCCAGAGTGGCGAGCACGCCGACGATGAGGGTCTGACGACCGCCGACGAGCAGTCGCGAGAAGAGGTCCCGCCCGACCGTGTCGCCGCCGAGCGGGAAGCCCGGCTGGGCCTTCGGGACGGGGTTGGACTGGGGCCTGACCTGGTCGAGCAGGGGCTGGGCGGCCGGGTCGTGAGGCGCGATCCACGGACCGACGATGGCCAGGATGACGAAGACGATGGTGATGACGGCGCCGGTGAGGAAGATCGGGTTGCGGCGCAGCCGCCGCCACGCACTCGCGATGAGCGACTCACCCTCCCCACCTGCGACGCGGCCGGCATCCGCCACGGTGTCCGTGACCGCGCCAGCGGCTGCCCCGGTGGGGGCAGCGGAGGCTGCGGGTTCCGGGGTCTGGTCCGGGGTCTGGTCGGGCAACTGGGTCACGGCAGATCACCTCGTCCTGATCCGTGGGTCGATGACGGCATAGGTGATGTCGACGATGAGGTTGACGACGACGAAGATGGCCGCCGCAGCCAGGATGAGGACCTGGAGGACCGGGTAGTCACGCAGCTCGATACCGGATGCGAGGGCCTGGCCGATTCCGGGATAGCTGAAGACCCGTTCTGTGAGGACCGCTCCGGCGAGCAGGGCACCGATCTGTAGGCCGATCGTCGTGACGACGGGCAGCAGCGCGTTCCGCAGGATGTGCCGGCCGCGGATCACCCTCGAGGTCAGGCCCTTGGCGTTGGCGGTTCGGACGTAGTCCTCCTCGACGACGTCGAGCACCGACGCCCGGGTGATCCGGAAGATGACGGCGAACGGGATGGAGGCCAGGGCGACGGCGGGGAGGATGAGGTGCCGGAAGGCGTCCCAGGCCGCGTCCCACTCCTGCGTGAGGATTCCGTCCAGCACGAAGAACCCGGTGACCCGCGTCGCGTCCATCGTCGGATCCTGACGCCCGGACACCGGCAGCCACTGGAGCTCGACGGCGAACCAGTGCTTGAGCATGAAGGCGAGGAAGAAGACGGGGACCGCCACGCCGACGAGCGAGCCCATGACGGACACGTTGTCGAGCCAGCTGTTCTTGCGCCGGGCGGCGTAGTAGCCGAGCGGGATCCCGACCATGACGGCGAGCAGCATCGCCAGGATGCTGAGCTCGATCGTGGCCGGGAAGCGGCTCAGGAAGATCTCGAAGGAGTCACGACCGGGGAGCACGCCGTTGGACGGACCGAAGTCACCGTGGGCGATCCGCGTGAGGTAGTTCCAGTACTGCACGAAGATCGGCTGGTCGAGCCCGAGCGCATGGGACAGCTCCGCAGCTCGCTCGGGGGTCGACCGCTCACCGAGCAACGCCGAAACCGGGCCACCGGGGAGTGATCGCAACCAGAGGAAGAGCAGCATCGAGAGAACCACGACCACGCCGCCCATCTGAAGCAGCCGTCGCACGAGGTATCGCAACATGGTCTGGCGCCATCCTTTCTCACGACCGGGGGCCGTCCCAATCTTGGGACGGCCCCCGGCCGATGTGAAGTGTCCCTACCCTATGAGTCCTCGGGTGAGAATCACTTGCCGCTAACAGTCACCGTGTCGAACTCCTCGGCCGTCAGCGGGGACGCGACGAGTCCCTGGACGTTCGGGCCGACGACGATGGCCGGCGGGGAGTGCGTCAGCGGCAGACCGGGCAGGTACATCTCCATGATGTCCTTGTTGACCTGCTCGTAGGCGGTGGCGCGCTCGTCCGGGTTGATGATCGCGTCGGCGGCCTTGAGCTTGTCGGACAGCTCCTTGCCCCACGGCTGGCTGTGGGTCTGGAAGTCGTTCTGGTCCGAGGAGAAGAACGTACCGATGAAGTTGTCCGCCGAGTCGTAGTCACCGGTCCAGCCGACGATCCACGCGTCGAACAGGCCCTGGTCGATGCCTTCGAGGTAGCCGCCGTTCCACGGCTTGGCAACGACCGTGACCTTGACGCCAGCGGCCTCGAGGTCGGTGCGCAGCGCCTCGAAGATCTTCTGCGGGTCCGGCATGTACGGACGTGAGACCTCCGTCGGGTAGGCGAACTGGAGCTGCAGGCCCTCGGCGCCGGCATCCTTGAGCAGCTGCTGGGCCTTGGCCTTGTCGTAGGGCACGGCCTGCAGGCTCTTGTTGTAGCCCTTGACGGTGTCCGGCATGAACTGCGTCGCGACCGAGGCGCCCTCCGGGAGCTGGGTCTTGACGAGCTGGTCGCGGTTCAGCGCGTAGTAGAGCGCCTGGCGGACCTTGAGGTCGGCGAGCTTCGGGTTCTTCTTCGGGTTCAGCCCCATGTAGAGGATGTTGAACGCCGGGCGGACGAGCACCTGGTTGCCCTCGTCCTTGAGGCCCTGCCAGTCGACCGGGTTGGGCAGGTCGTAGCCCTGGATGCTGCCGGCCTTGAGCTCCTGGCGACGGGTGGACTCGTCGGGGATGACCTTGAAGACGAGCTTGTCCAGCTTGGCCTTCTCGCCCCAGTAGTTGTCGTTGCGGACCAGGGTCACGGTGCCGTTGGCCTGGTCGTAGCCCTGGAACTTGAACGGGCCGGTGCCAACCGGGTTCTGCGAGTACGCGGGGAAGACGAACCCGTCACCCTGCGCCTTGACGTCGTTGGCGTTGCCCTTCTCCATGGCCGTGGGGCTCTGCATCGAGAACGACGAGAGGCTGAGGGCGGTGGGGAACTTCGAGGTGGGCCGGCTGACCGAGATGACGACGGTCGAGGGGTCGGTGACGCTGCAGCCCTGGTACAGGGCATCGGCGGCCTTGTCCTTGAACGCACCCATGACGTCGGACCAGTAGGACGCTGCGCTGCTCTGCGCGGCCGGGTTCTGGTCGAACATCCGCTCGAAGTTCTTGCAGACGGCGTCGGCGTTGAAGTCGGTGCCGTCGTGGAACTTCACCCCGGTACGGAGCTTGAAGGTCCACTTGAGACCGTCAGCGGACGGCGTCGGCATCTCCGCCGCGAGACCCGGAACGACCTCGGCGGTGCCCGGCTTGATGCTGAGCAGGCCGTCGAAGATCTGGCGGGTGACGCGGAACGTCTCGCCGTCGGTGGCATAGAAGGGGTCGAACAGCTTGGGGGCTCCAGCGGCACCAAAGGTGAGGGTGCCACCGCTCGCGCCGCCGCCGTTCGTGGCACCGGTGTTGCCGGTGTCGCGCTCGGACTGGGCGCATGCCCCGAGGGCCAGCGCGGCAGTCGCGAGGATCGCGACCGGGGCGGCCTTCCGGAAGAACTTCATGTTTACCTCGCTCTAGTGCAATGGCGGCCCTGGAGTGGGCCGGCCAAGAGGAGACCTTCCACGGCTGCAGATGGCGCCGCCGCGACCGGCTGGGGACGAACCTAGTGAAGATCGGGAGCGAAATCCCACATCGCGGACAATGTTTATCCGTCCGATACGCAACGTCGCTGGACCTCCGTTGGGCGACCGCACGGTTCCCGGATCGCTTGTGACACGATCCAAGGCGACATGAGCACCAACGACCCGATCTCAGAGGGACAGGACGAGCGATCGTCCCTGCTGCTCGTCGTCGGCGCCGCCATCGTCGACGACCTGGAGCATCCGACTCGGCTGCTCGCGGCACGCCGCACCGAGCCGTCAGCCCTCGCCGGCGGGTGGGAGCTGCCGGGCGGCAAGGTCGACCCGGGAGAGTCGCCGCTCTCCGCGCTCCACCGGGAGGTGCTCGAGGAGCTGGGCGTGACGGTCCGGCTCGGGCGCCACGTCCCGGGTCCGCTGCCCGGCACGACGTGGGCGATCGGTGACCGCTACGAGATGCTGGTCTGGACCGCGGAAGTCGTCGAGGGCGAGCCCGCGCCGATCGAGGACCACGACGAGCTGCGGTGGCTGGGTCCCGATGACCTCTACGACGTGGCCTGGCTGCCGGCCGACCTGCCGATCGTCGGGGCCCTCGCCGACCGGCTCGGCGGCGCGTTCAGCGGCCCCTCCAAATCCTGAGAGACTGTCCCTCATGCCCTTGCAGACCCGTGCGGACATCCGCAACGTCGCCATCGTCGCCCACGTCGACCACGGAAAGACGACGCTCGTCGACGCCATGCTCTGGCAGAGCGGCGCGTTCCGCGCCAACCAGGACGTGAACGAGCGCGTGATGGACTCGATGGACCTCGAGCGCGAGAAGGGCATCACGATCCTCGCCAAGAACACCGCCGTGCGCTACGGCGAGGTGAAGCTCAACATCGTCGACACCCCCGGCCACGCCGACTTCGGCGGCGAGGTCGAGCGCGGGCTGACGATGGTCGACGGGGCGCTGCTCCTGGTCGACGCCTCCGAGGGCCCCCTGCCCCAGACCCGGTTCGTCCTCCGCAAGGCGCTCGAGGCGAGGCTGCCGGTGATCCTCGTCGTCAACAAGGTCGACCGGCCCGACGCGAGGATCGAGGAGGTCGTCGAGGAGGTCTACGAGCTCTTCATCGAGCTCGACGCCGACTCCGAGCAGATCGACTTCCCGATCGTCTATACGAACGCGAAAGCCGGCTGGGCCTCGCTCGAGGAGGGCGTCGAGGGAACCAACCTGTCCCCCCTCCTGGACCTGATGCTGGAGCAGATCCCGGCCCCTGAATTCGACCCCGATCATCCGTTTCAGGCGCACGTCACCAACCTCGACGCCGATCCCTACGTCGGCCGGCTGGCGCTCTGCCGGGTCCGCAACGGGATGATCCGCAACGGCCAGCGGATCGCCTGGTGCCGCGCCGACGGCAGCATCGAGCGCGCCGCCATCACCGAGCTGTACGTCACCGAGGCCCTCGACCGGGTCGCCGCCGAGGAGGCCGGGCCAGGCGAGATCATCGCCATCGCCGGCCTCCCCGACGTGACGATCGGCGAGACGCTGGCCGACCCCGACGACCCGCGGCCGCTGCCGGTGATCACCGTCGACGAGCCCTCGCTCTCGATCGTCGTCGGGATCAACACCTCGCCGCTCGCCGGCTCCGAGGGCGACAAGCTGACCGCGCGGCAGATCCGGTCCCGGCTCGATGCCGAGCTGGTCGGCAACGTCTCGATCCGCGTCACCGACACCGAACGCCCCGACGCGTGGGAGGTGCAGGGCCGCGGTGAGCTGCAGCTGGTCGTCCTGCTCGAGATGATGCGCCGCGAAGGGTTCGAGCTGACCGCCGGGCAGCCACGGGTGATCACCCGCGAGCTGGAAGGCAAGGTCCACGAGCCGGTCGAGCGGCTCGCGATCGATGTCCCCGAGGTGCACGTCGGCGCGGTCACCCAGCTGCTCGCCGGCCGCAAGGGGCGCCTCGACCACATGACCAACCACGCGACAGGATGGGTGCGGATGGACTACCTGATCCCGGCCCGGGGCTTGATCGGCCTGCGAACCGAGTTTTTGACCGAGACCCGCGGTTCGGGGATCATGCACCACGTCTTCGACCGTTGGGAGCCCTGGGCGGGCGATCTTCGCACCCGGCCGACGGGCTCGTTGGTCGCCGACCGTCGCGGCTCGAGCGCGAGCTACGCGCTGCTCAGCCTGCAGGACCGCGGCACCCTTTTCGTCGGGCCCGGCGAGGAGGTCTACGAGGGGATGATCGTCGGCGAGAACAGCCGCTCCGAAGACCTCGACGTCAATGCGATCAAGGAGAAGCAGCAGACCAACATGCGGGCGGCGAGCGCCGACGTCCTGGTCCGGCTCTCGCCACCGAAAGAGCTGACGCTCGAAGCCGCGCTCGAGTTCCTGCGCGACGACGAGTGCCTGGAAGTGACCCCCACCTCGGTTCGCCTGCGCAAGGTGGAACTGGACAAGATCAGGCGCCAAAAGGCGGCCCGCCAGGGCGCAGCAGCTCCCCGCTAGGCGTCGACGGCCTCGAGCCGGCCGGAGTCGATCGCGGCGAGGAGCTCGGCGTGGTCGCGCTCGTTCTGGTCGGCGTAGGCGTCCGAGAACTCGGCGATCGCGTCGTCGAACGCGGTGTTGGATCCGAGATAGGCGCCGATCGCGACGGCGTCGCCGGAGCGCGCGTGGGCTCGGGCCAGGGTCCAGCCGCAGCCTTTGGCGTAGATCTCGAGCGACCGTGGGCGCATCGATTCGATGTCGCCCGAGCCCTTCTCGTCCCAGAGCTGGCGCACGTAGTAGTCGCGCGCCCGGCCATCGGCTTCGACGCCGGCGCACCAGCCGAGGAAGCTGTCGCTGGCGGCCTGCATCAGCCACTGGCCCTCGACCACGCGGCGGCCGTGGTTGCGAAAGCGGCTCTTGCCGACATATGGCTCGTAAACGGAGGCCCCCGCTTCCTTCGCCTGGAGGAAGAGCGGGTCGGAGTCGTCGCGGCCGGTCATCAGCACGATCCAGGCCCTGGTCCCGACGCTGCCGACGCCGACGACCTTGTGAGCGAGGTCGCGGTAGCGGTACTCCGAGAGGAGGTGCTGCCGGTCGCCCTTCATCGAGTCGGTGTACTCCTTGAGGACGGTCTGTATCGCCTCCTCGGGATCGAAATCGCCGGCGAAGTCCCCGACCAGCTCGTCAATCGGGACCAGCAGCGGTGGCCTGCTCGCGATCTGCAGCTCCCCTTCGACCCGTTCGGTGAGGCGATCCAGCGCCCGCACGCTGTCCTTCGCCCGGGCCTTCGCCGCCGCCTTCTCGACTTTCTTCACGCCCTTCCGACGCTCAGTCTGCAGCGATTCGAGCGCTTCCTCTGCGTCGAGCCGGGCGTACCAGATCTCGAGGTTCCGCATCTTCGCGAATTCGCGCATCGACTCTCGGTAGGAGCGGACGACCGTCTCGACGGCCGATCGCCGCTCCTTGCGCTTGAAGCCGTTGTCGCGGGCGGCGATCTCGAAGCTCGCGGCGAGCCGCTTGACGTCCCACTCCCACGGCCCCGGCAGCGTCTCGTCGAAGTCGTTGAGGTCGAAGACGAGGCGGCGGTCGGGGGCGGCGAAGACGCCGAAGTTGGAGAGATGCGCGTCGCCGCACATCTGCACCTCGAGCCCCGAGGTCGGCGTCGCGGCCAGGTCGGCGGCCATGACCGCCGCGGCGCCGCGGTAGAAGGTGAACGGCGAGACGGCCATCCGCCCGTATCGGATCGGAAGCAGCTCCGGGACCCTCGACGTCGCCTGCTCCTCGAGGACCTGGACCGGGTCGCCCCGCTCCGCCGGCGGCGCCCAATCCGCGTGGTCAGAGCGCGGCACCCGCGTGCGCGCCTCTTTGCCGGTGGCCGCGCGCTCCGCGAGGTCCATCGCTAGGCTGCCGGCGGCGCCGTCGCGGTGGAAGCCTGGGCGGAGGCGCCCTGCCCACCGCCGCCGAGGTCGAAGAAGAGGGCGCTGACGGCGATCGCGTAGATCGGAGCGGTGATCACAGCGGCGACGATTCCGGCGACCAGGGAGGCACCATTGCCGATCGAGTTCCCGATCGCGAGAAGGACAGCGCTCACCGCGAGCCCGATCAGGAAGACGACGAGCAGGACCGCGAAAACCCTCCAGCCGTCGCCGCGGACGAGATTCCAGCTGCGCCCGAAGGCCCCGATCACCCCCTCCTTCTCGACGACGATCGCCGGCGCGCCGACCGACCACATCGTCAACAGGAAGAGGCCGGGGATGACAAGCAATATGAACCCGATCCCGACACCGATCCCGAACAGGATCCCGAACCCGATCAGCGGCACGATCGCGTCGGAGGCCGATGAGAAAAGGTCGCCGACCGTGTGGTCGCGGCGGCCGTCGCGGACGTCCTCGACCAGCCTGACGACGAAGCCGACGAAGATCGCTCGCCCGACCAGCTCGACGATCAAGGCCAGGGTGCCAAGCACCAGGCCGCCGGAGTTCTGGAGCAGCCCCGACGCGATCCCGACGAGAACGAACACGACGATCGCACCGCCGATCAGCGCGCCGAAGTTCTGCCCGTAGATCGAGAACGTCTCGTTGAGGACGTCGCCGACGCTGATCTGCCTGCGGCCAGCCTCCATCGTCCCTCGATCCTAAGCACCTGGATCGAGGGTGGCAACCGCTCCGTCTCAGACGGTCGCCGCCGCCTGCTCTGCCTGGCTTTCCTCGGACTCCTTCGCGGCGAGCGCTTCGGCCTCGGGCGTCGGCTCCTCGGCCTGGCGGGGGAGCAGCACTTCTTTGGCGATCACGAGCCGCTGGATCTGGCTCGTCCCC
>NZ_JBEDUL010000061.1:0-17172 GCF_040414665.1 Intrasporangium sp. | reverse complement strand
GCATCGACAGGGCGCGGCCCGCGAGCTGTTCAGTGACGACGTGCGCCGACAGCTGGTGGATCGGGCGGATGAGGCGGATCGCATCGTAGAGCTCCTCGGCCTTGCGCTTCATGACACTTACCTTGTCAATATGACAACCCTATTGTCAATTCGGGAGCGCTCCTGACCAGGGCATGCCCCACCCCTGGCCGGCGGATGCCCGTGATCGGTTGGGCGGGGCCAGCCTCGGTGCGCCGTCGGGTTGGTACTCCTACCGTCGAGGGCATGCACATGGCTGCTGACCAGGCTCAGGCGCGGTCACATCGAGGAATCGCGATCGTGGGACTGCTCGTCCTTCCGCTGCTCTTCGTGCCCACGGTGGCGATCTCGACGTTGGGTGAGCCGGGCTTCGAGGCCCCGGCCCGAGAGGCGGTCACCTTCCTCGAGGCGGTCGGAGCGAGCAGCTGGGCGCCGTTCATGAGTGCCTTGCAGGTCTTGGCGGCGATGACGCTGCTGTGGTGGTCGGTCGCCTTCATCCGATCGTTCGGCCGAGTCGCGGAGGAGCGTGCGTGGCTCCCGACCGCGGCGATCGCGTCGATGACGGTGTTCGCTGCCTACGCGGTGCTGGCGTCGTCCTGGGCCACTGCAGCACAGCTGGAGGAGGTGGGTCCGGAGCTCGCGCTCTACGCATTCGACGAGGGCAACCTCGGTTTCGCCAGCTCCTGGCTGGGCTTGGCCGGCTTCGCCTTGGCGAGCGGCTGGGCGACCTTGGCCGAGGGCTGGCTCCCCCGCTGGCAGGGGTGGCTCGCCGTGGCGAGTGCGGTGGGCTTCGTCGCGGCACGCTTCGTCTGGACGTCGCAGCTCTGGCTCGTGCCCTACGCACTGTTCTGGGCCTGGTTCGTCGCCGCGAACCTCGTTCTCCTGCGACGGTCAACCACTGCCTCACGGACCTGACGCGGCGGGCATGCCTCTGGCCCCGCCGTTGCTGGCGGGGTCCGGGGCGGGGGTGCTATTCGTGCCAGGTGACGCTGGTCGCGGTGACGGTCGCGGTCAGCTCGTGGCGGTGCACGTGGGTGTGGTGCCGGCGGCACAGCAGCGCGGTGTTGAGCAGGCTGGTCCGGCCGCCGGCCCACCAGTGCTGCACGTGGTGCGCGTCGGTCCACTGCGGCGGGATGGTGCAGCCGGGGAAGGAGCAGCCGCCGTCGCGCTGCCAGAGCGCGGCCCGCAGGCCCTTGGTGACCAGCCGCCGGGAACGGCCCACGTCCAGCGGCTCGCCGGTGGTGCCCAGCACCATCGGGATGATCTCGGCGTCGCAGGCGAGCCGGCGCACCGTCTCGACCGAGAGCACGTCGCCGGACATCGCGGTCCCGGTGCCGCGCAGCGTCCCGGCGAGCACGTCGTGCTCGACGGTGACGACCAGCTTGGCCTTGTCGGTGACCGGCAGCCGGTCCGCGGCGGCGACGCCGCGGGCGACGACCGCCAGCAGCGCGTCGGCGCGGCGGGTGGCCGGGGTCCGCGGGTCCGGCTCGACGGTGCGGCCCCGCCGGTCCCGGGTCGGGCAGGGCACCGAGAGCGGGTCGACCGCGGACTTGATCACCGCGGCCGCCTCCGGGTCGAGCACGCCGCGCATCGACACCATCCCGGTGTTCGACGGCTGGCCGAACCAGAGCCCGCGCGATGCTTGTCGGCCCGCGTCGAGCCGGTCCTGATCGACCTCCTTGGGTGGGCGGACCTGCTCGGTGTGGTGGCGCACCAGCCCGGTGAAGTCCTCCGCGATCAGCTCCGGCGCCTTTTCGACCAGGTCCTGGACGGCGGTGGCGACCTCGACCGGGTCGGCGACCCGCTCGACCTGCCGGTCGAATTCGATGATCCGGGCCGCCTTGGCGACCGTGACGTGCCCCATCGTGACCCGCGCGGCCAGCTCGGCCCACCGTCGCTGGGTGATCGCGGCCGCGACGGTGACGTAGTCCTTGGCCTGCCCGGCGGTCAGCGTCGGGTCGAGCGAGCGGAGCCAGTCGGTGACCCGCAGCCCGCCCGGCGGGTCCTCGCCGCGGTCGAGCAGCTCGGCGAGCACGTTGACCAGCATCACCTCGTGCTGGGCCCGCAGCCCGGACAGGTGCCCCACCGCGTGCGCCAGCAGGTCCGAGGCGTGCCGCACCAGCGGCCGCCCCAGCAGCGCGTCGACCTTGACCGCGACCGGCTCACCGAACTCGGGCGGCCCGGACTCGGGCTCGGACGGGCCCGGGTAGTTCGCCTCGAACCAGTCCGCGTCGACCCCGTCCAGATCCAGCTCGGTCAGGGACACCGACTCGACCTCGCGGGGCAGGAACGGCAGCGGCCCGTCCGCCGGGACGTGCCCCCACAGCCCGCCCGGCGGCCGGCCGCCGACGTCACGCAGCCGCGGACGCCGCGCGGCACCCTCGCGGCGCGAGCCCTGCGAGCGCGGGCCCTGCGAGCGCGGGCCCTGCGAGCGCGGGCCCTTCTCCGCGGCCTCCGCACCAGCGCCAGCGGTGTCGGCCGGGGCGCCCAAGGTGGCCCAGAACGCCTCGGCGGCAGCCCGGCCATCCGCCTCGTGCCGCGCCTCCACCTCAGTGAGCCGCGTCCGAAGCTGCTCGAGCACCGCCGCATTTGCCATGTCTAGAACATATGTTCGATCCACTGCCCGTGTCAATGCTTTTGGGAGGTTTGTCCTGAGCGTCTCCGAGTGCCGGCCAGACGCGTGAGGCGCGTCCCTCTGGGAGCGAGGTCAGCGGCATTCGGCATCGTCATGGCACCGCTGGGAGGACACGCATCGAGATCAACGGCGCACCGATGTCGCGAAGCCTGGCGAGGATACCGTGCAGCTGCGCCTGGTCCGCCACGTCACCAGTGAGCGTGGACGTGCCGTCCGGGTGTCGCTCCACGTCCAGTCCCCCGAGCGCTGTGGTCCAGTGGTCGTCGAGATGACCGCCTACCCGGAACTCATAAATGTTCGTCATGACTGCCCGCCCACGAGAACCCGAGCTGTCGCGGGGCGGCGGCTGCGGCGCCGCGGGCGTCGGATCGCCCACTCCGCGACGGCGAGGTTGATGATCCAGGCGATCCCTCGCGACGCGTCGAGAGCGAGAGTGCTCGTCCCGAACAGGGCCCCGCCGAAGCCCTCGGTGAAGGCCTGGGTGCCCGCGCCGAGGCCGAGCGCATAGGCACGGATCATCCACGCCCGGTGTGTGGTGATGTCGCGGCGCCGGATGGCCGTGACGCCGAGGACCAAGCACGTCACCATGCCCGAGGCGAAGGCCAGCCGCAGAAAGTAGAGCAGCTCACCGCTGTTCGCCTGGCGGGGGTAGAACAGGGTCAGCCAGAGCGCCGACACTGCCACGCCCAGGCCGGCGATCGCGAGGACGCGGCCCGCTCGGCGGTGCCAGCCGGGGTGCCGGCGGCGGAAGCCGGGCGCGAACTGCATCGCACCGAAGAGCGCGTAGACGATGGAGCAGACGACGTGCATGACGACGGCCACCGGCGAGCTGGTGAAGCGCGCATCCGCGGGGATGATCTGTGGGCCGCCGGAGAGCTGGATCAGGCGAGCGGTCCCTGCGAACACGGGGATGACGCTCAGCGCCATGAGCGCGATCGGCACCCGCAGCCCATAGCGGGAGCTCATCGGACGGCCTGACCACTCGCCGGGGACAGGGCCGAGCTGTCGCGCGACGTCCGCGCCGCCTGACGTTGGTCGCGCCAGAGGGAGACGCCGAGGCCGATGAGTGCAACACCGGTCGGGACGGCGAAGAGGCGGTGGAAGGCGTACGGCAGGACCTGCAGCAAGACGGTCGACGCGGTGGCCACGGCGAGCAGGGCTGCAGCCCAGCGAGCGAGCACGCGCACCCGGAACAAGGCAATGCCGAAGATGACGCCGCCAGCCAGGTAGCCGACGCCGGAGATCTGGTTGGCGGTCGCGAAGAGGCCGACATCGCCCGTTGGGCTGCCACCGGACGCCACCGTGAGCACGTCGTCGACGTACGCAGGGGCGGTCTCGGCCAACGAGGGCAGGATGTAGGCCGCGACGAAGGCGATGGCCATCATGACGAGGTAGCCGCTGGCGAAGAGCAGGTAGCCGACGAGGCCCATCAGGCCGGCCTGGCGCACCTGCCGGACGTACATTCCGGTCATGCCGGCCAGCGCGAGGGCGGCCATGACGACCTTCATGGAGTTGCGGACGACCCATTCGGTCGTGCTGACCGAGGCGACCTCCATCGGCGGGTGGTTGATCTGCACGGCGATGAAGAGCAGTCCGGCTGCGGCCGCGGCGAGGCCTGCCGCCCGACCGAGGGTGCTGGTGGTGATGGTCATGATCGGTTCCTTTGCTCGTCCTGTCGCGGCTGGTTGCCTCGAACGATCCGAACGTAGGAATCGACGTGGTGACCGCACATCACCAAGCGATGTGATCGACGTGGTGATTCATCTCAGCGGCGCCGCTCAGATGACGCCCAGCTCCCTGGCTCGGCGCACGGCCTCCTGCCGGGTGTTGACGTCGAGCTTGGTGAAGATGTGCTTGGTGTGGGTGCGCAGCGTGTTGACCGACACGAAGAGCTGCCGCGCGATCTCGGGGCCGCCCAGCGTCGTTGCCAGCAGTCGCAGGACCTCGACCTCCCGCTCGCTCAGCCCGGTCGCGTCCGTGGGACTCACGACGATGCCGTATGCCGCTGAGCTCAGTGAGTGCGCCTGCTCCCTCACACTGGGGCCGGCTTCCGTGACCCCGCTCTGCGCTGCATGGACGAGCCCGCGGAGGGTCCGGATTTCGGTCAGGCTTGCTTCGCGTTCCGTGGCATGTGCGGCCGCTTCGAGGCGGTCGAGTCTGGCGGCTGCGTCGTCGAGTGGGCCTGCGTCGCCGTCGGCCCGGTGCTGGGCGAGGAGCAGTCGGACGAGGGTGAGCTGGTCGAACTCGTCGACGTACGTGGGGTCCATGTGTTGTTCGACCCCGCGTTTGCGGGCCCAGGCCCAGGCGTCCGCCAGCTGGCCCTGGGCTATCTGGATGCGGGCGCGGAGGGCCGGGATCGGGCGAACGTCGGGGAAGTATCCGGGCAGGTAGAGCGGCTCCGCCTCGTCGAGCAGGCGTAGTGCCGCCTCGGGATCCCCCTGGGCCCAGCGGAGGCGGGCCATGACGACGAACCACCGGTGCCGGTTCTCGAGCAACGACGCCGTTTCGCCGAGGGCGCGACTCGCCTGCAGGTGCTCCTCGGCCGTCTCGAGGTCGCCCTGCTCCAGGAGTACCTCGGCCAGGCCGACGTGGAGATCGCCTCCTATGGTGAGTCGCGCGCCGGGGTTCCTTGCTGCCGCCTCGAGGGCCTGCTCAAAGAGCCGTCGCGCGACCTGCGGCTGGGCTTGAGCGAGCCGCATGCTCCCGAGCACCACGGTCATGCCGAGCTCGTCGGTGAGGTGGCCGGCTTCGTGCAGACTGTGCGCGGCCTCGGTGAAGGTCTCGACGGCCCCGTTCAGGTCACCGCGCGCCCAGGCGGCGAGGCCCAGGAAACCCTGTGCGGCGCCGCGAGCGAAGTGGTCATCCGGGCCGGCTTTCGCCAGTGCCTGTCGCGCGTTCTCGACGGTGCCTGCCGCATCACCTCGTGCCTGTGCGACGGAGGCACGGTAGATGGCAATGCTGGCCGGAAGGCTGCGCAGCTCCTCGATCATGCTCGGACTCATGCCGGGCGCATCATCCGAGGGCAGGTCCTGCGGAAGGGCACGCTCGGCGGCACCCAGCCAGGCCTCGACCCCGTCGAAGTCGCCGTCGCTCAGCCGGGTCCACGCCGCGACGACGCCGAGCACGGCTCGTCGGCGGACTTCCTCTTTCGGGAGCTTCTTGAGCCACTCGCGCATCAAGCGGTCCTGGCGTCGTCGGCGCAGGTCGGGAACCGCGCGCTCGAAGAGACCGGCCGCGCGATCAACAGGTCCCCCGGCCAACGCGTGACGGACGGCATCCTCGAGAAGGCCGTGAGCGGCATACCACTCGCTTGCTGCCTGGTGCAGACCAGGAACCCGGCCGGGGTCCTCGGCGGTGAGGCGGGCGCGGAGCGCGTCCGCGAAGAGGTGGTGGTAGCGGTACCACTGGCGCCGCTCGTCGAGCGAGACGACGAAGAGGTTGCTCCGGTCGAGGCGCTCGAGCGTCGCCTCGCCGTCGGTGCGGCCGGTGAGTGCGTCGCAGAGCGGACCGGCCAGCTCGCGCAGGATCGCGGTGTCGAGCAGGAATCGCCGAATGTCCGGCTGCTGTCGGCGCAGCACCTCGTCGACGAGGTAGTCGAGGACGAACCGATGCGTGCCGGTGAACGCCTCGACGAAACCTGCGGTGTCCTCGACCTGGCGCAGCGACAGGCCCGCCAGTTGGAGTCCGGCGACCCAGCCTTCGGTTCGGTTCGCGAGGGCGTCGATCTCGTCGCTGGTGAGGTCGACGCCCATCACGTCGGTGAGGAACTCCCCGGTCTCGGTCGCGGTGAAGCGCAGGTCGGCCGCGCGGAGCTCGACGAGCTCGCCCCTGGCGCGAAGCCTCGGCAACGGGAGCGGCGGGTCGGCACGGGTCGCGATGGCGAGGCCCGTATGGGGCGGCAGGTGGTCGAGCAGGAAGGTGACAGCCCGATGCACCTCTGGCGACTCGATGACGTGGTAGTCGTCGAGGACCAGCACCCACTGTCCCTCAGACTGGTCGAGGCCGTTGACGACGCTCGTCAGGACCGTCTCGATGGGCGGCTGGGCGGTCGCCTCGAGCAGCTGCGTGGCCTCGGTGCCAACCTCGTCCGTGGTCCTCAGCGAGGCGACCAAGTGGCTCAGGAATCGCTGCGGGTCGTTGTCACCCTCATCCAGCGATAGCCAGGCCGCTGCGGGGGTGCCCTCGGGACTCCCCTTCAGCCACTGGCTCAGGACCGTGGTCTTTCCGAAGCCTGGCGGCGCCGACACAAGCACGAGCCGGGGAAGAGACCTGCCGCCATGCCCGAGCGCCTCAGTCAGACGGGGACGCGGGACCAAGGCCCGGCCTGGATCCGGAACTCGGATCTTCGTCCCCAGCACGGCCACCCGCTGAGCATACGGTCGAACCTCATCGCGCCCCGCTGAAGTGACGAGGCTCGGCTTCCTGCCGCGCAGCGGAGCCTCCGCCTTATACGTGAACGGTTCGCCGGACGGGACACGACATCACTTCGGCTGCTCCTCACGCACGTGCGCATGGCATCGCTCTACGACGCCGCCTGCTACCACCAACACGGTTCACCATGCAACGCTCAATCTTTGCCACGAAGTCGAGTCGCAGGCCCCATGCAGCTGGCAAGCTCGGGCCCGTGCGGCACTACATACCAATGGCATCAGTCTCCCCGGACATCGACGCACTTGTGCGCCGCTTGGAGGACTCTTTGTCTGACCTGGGCCCCGCGCTCCGCAGCGCAACGGACTCTTCCGGTGGCATCAAACGGGCAGACCTCGTCCTCGCCGCCAGGCCCCATCTGCGGAAGGCCGGATTCTCGACCAGCACAGAAGGGTCTATCTCCATGCCAGTGGTCGGTGCCAACGACAGCGTCTACTTCGACGCTTTCTGCGCAGGCGCAGCAGCCGCCTTGACGCTCCACGCCGGTCGGGCGTGGACCAATCACGAGGCGATCATGTCAGCCCTGCGCATGGCTGCCGCCAACGATGTGCGCGTTGGGATCCTCGTCGTCCCCGACCGATACAAGGGAACGCCGGCTGCGGAGCCAATCGAGGACTTCCTGCGCAGATTGGCGACCTGGCGCGGTGTGGTACTGCAACTTGACGCGGTCCTCGTGCTCGGCTACTGAGATCTGGCCACAACCACTCCGGTACGCCTTGGCGCGAGCACCCAGTGCGACGGACGGACGACTGCATTGGCGATGCATATCCGCCACGGATCGGCTATATTCCGTATATATAGCCGCAGCAGGAGGGTCCGTGACCGAAGACAAGGGTCAGCGCTTCAGACGGCTCGCCGCCGCCCGCGGCGACCGACTCATCCGAGAGATCGCGCTGCTCGGCAACTTGGCCAACACAAAGAATTACACCTACTCCACCCAAGACGTGGCTGCCCTGTTCGGCCCGATCGAGGCGGAGCTGCGCGAGTGCCGTGCACGATTCGACCCCGACGCCTCATCTGCAAGGAAAGTAACGTTCGATGCGCCCTCTCAGTGACTACTCCTTCAAGTTTCCTGCCGCTGGCCTCTCGGGGTACGAAGGCCCAAATGACTCGGGAGAGGAGCATTTCACCGGGCGCGCACTCAGCGAATCCGTGGCGCGCGAGTGCATCCAGAACTCACTCGATGCTGGTGCCACCGACCAAGACCCAGTCAGGGTCTCTTTCGAACTGCGAAGAGTCTCGACCAAAGAGATTCCAGGAATCGATGGGCTGCGCGAAGCAATGAAGGCTGCCCTGCTGGAAGCCGAAGGCCTCCAAGGACAAGGACGACTGCAGACCGCACTGGACGCGGCGAACGCATCCCATTTGTGGGTGCTGCGGATTGCGGACTATGGCACGAGGGGGCTGGCTGGCTCTGAGAGGCGCCGCGATCAGAAATCGCCCCTGAGTATTCTCACGCGGGGTCACGGCGCGTCGTCCAGCCACGGGGGGCGAGGCGGATCCTTCGGTATCGGATCGTCCGTCGGACCCATGGCGGCCGAAGCGTCGACGGTGTTCTATCGGACGATCCGGCGCGACGACGACCACGTTGTGGTAGCAGGCGTGAGTCGCTTGGCCTCGCACTACGACGCCGACGGCGAGATGCGCCGCCGGGAGGGGTACCTCACGCTATCTGCGCGGGACGACGACTTCGAGTATCCGAGGGACGTACCGCTATTAACCAATTTCGCACCGCGCGCTGAACCCGGCACGGACATCTTCGTCCTAGGCTACCGCGACGCCGCGAGGGACCCTGACCTCACGATGGTGCGAGACGCCGCGGTGGCGAACTTTTTGGTCGCCATAGACCGAGGACACCTTGTGGTCGAAGGGTCGACGCCAGCGGGAGACTGGACCCTTGACGCCAGCAACATCTATTCGACGCTGACTTCGTCCGAGTCACTGTCCGCTGCGGTCCTGCCCTTCTACCGAGCCCTGAAGGACGAGACGCCGGTTGTCAAATCCTTCGACGGTTTGGGGGAGGTGAGTCTTCATATCTACGAGGACGACACACTCGAAAGATCATTGGGCACGTGGACTATGCGCAAGCCCCTGATGAAGATCGACACGTTCACTCACCGCATCCCATGCTCTTACGCCGCGATCCTGATATGCGCTGATCAAGCGATCAATGAGCGACTTCGCGAAATCGAGCCACCCGAGCACAATAGATGGAATGAGCAAGGGCCACGCTCAGATCGGGCGCTCGTCCAGAAGCTCAAAGGCTTTGTGCGCGAGGAGCTTCGAGCGCGATTGCACATGTCGACGTCCAACGCGACTAAGATTTCCGGCCTCGAGCGATTCCTTCCGGCTGTGGCAGGACTGAGTGCGGCCGGAGTCTCGCACGGTCGACCGACAGGCGGTGACCCTACCAGCGAAGAATCATCCAGCCGAGTTGGGCGCGCCGTGGCAACCTACAAGGTGGACCCCACCTCCCAGCGACCATTCAAGGTGTCCGTCCGCCAGCCCGCTATTTCGTCTTCCGACGGTCAAGCCGGAATCAAGGGCAAGGACGTTGGCGGCAACGGCACTGCCCGCAAGTCTCGCGGTGGCGATCTGGATGGATCGGCAGAACATGGAGACGGGACCAGCCGCCTGCCAGCTGGCTCCATCAAATTGCGCAGCTTCACTCCTGCGGAGGCATCTCACTCCGTACTGATCCTGACTCCGAACGTCAGCGCCGAGGGCGACCTGACGCTTGCACCTTTGGGCCGCACTGGCTCCGAGGAGGAACACGAACTTCGTATCACCCGGGCTCACCTGATCGATGGCTTGGAACTCCGGCCACTGGAGTTTGCGGACATGACACTGAAGAACCTCGCAGTAGTCGAGGGCGTACCCAATCGAATCGAGGTCGAGTTCAACACTCACCGTAAGTACAGACTCGGAGTGAAGCATGGCTAGCCGGGGTTCGTATCCGCATCCTGTCATTGACGCGAGTGATGATGTCAGTTCCGAGTTCTCAGTGCCTCGTGTTCTGATCTCACCTGAAACCGACACCGTGCGCATCGAACTCGACATTCGCCTCACGGATATCGAACTTCACGAACGTTGGCACACCGGGGAAGTGCGACTCGTCGTCCGGTGGAAGTGCACGGCCACTTTTTCAACTGGTCTGTTGGACCTTAACACGACACCTGTATCCATCGACACGTGGCGATCGGTCGGGCATGTCGCGCAAGACGATGTCGATGGAAACGTTGAAGGGACAGTTCTGTTGGTGGCCAACCGCGCCATAACGGACTACTGCCTTTTGGCCCAGCATCCAGATTACGGGAACGCCCACTTCGATATCGCCCCGGGAGACGTGCTGGGCTTCGCCGGAGACTTTACGTTCGACGCGCGAAAGAGTTTCGATCCTATGCAACCACCACTCGAGGCGTGTTTCCGATTCTTGCTCGACGAGAGTGGCAAGCGATTCGTCTCTGTCGACACGTCCGGTCGGGACTTTGTCGACGTGCGACTACCCAGAAACGTGTTCCAGGACTTCGTTAACCAGAGTCAACTGCCCCAAGTGCAAGTAGGAATGGTGGTTCTGCCCGCACTTATGGACGCGCTAATGGAGATAGAACGCGAACCAAACTTTGAGGAAGGTGGTTGGCGAACTACGGTGCGCGACCTCGCCGAGAAGAAAGCCAAGAATGCGCAGACCCACTTCGCCCAAGCTCAGGCGATTCTCGATGACCCGGTCGCGACGGGCCTCAAGCGGCTTTGCCTACTATCCGCGCTGGAGGGAGACGACTGAGATGCTCGACGCCATGTGCTTGACCGAGAAGGCAGTCCGGGACATACGCCTACATTCTGAAGAGGCCGAATCGCCTTCGGCCTTCTTGGAATCGGTGGATGAAGTTCTCCGGAACAGTGACAATCTGTTGCAGCTCCCATTCCCCACGGGCGGACTTCCGGATCTGGTAGTAGTTGACTCAAGTCGGGAAGTTGCCGAGGTTGCCAATGCTCAGGCGCTCTACCAGGCATTGGGGGCCATGCCGCGAGTTGCCGCTTCGGACCCAAGGCTGTGGAACTACCTCGCACTGGGTCCAATGCGGGAGTACATGAATGCCCGGTGGTCACTCGAGGGGACGCGTAATTGGCGCGGACGCCTTGCGGATCGCTGGCTCCTGAATCGTGCGACGATGGGGTCGCTCATTCGCCATGGCGTCGCGCGGCTGTGGTGGTTGGCGGAACTGACCTACGATGCTTCACAAGAGCGCCCTCTGTCCGCTGGGTCAAGAAACGAGTGGGCGTACCTTGAAGCGGCCCTTCTCAAGGAAGATCGAGTGATGGCGGTCTTCGACCGTGACTTTGGTTCTATACCCGGCGTGCGCTTCGCTCTCTTGGAGCATTTGACCGCCCTGGGAGACAGGGCGACGCAGTCGACCGTGCGCTCCATGGCCAAAGAGATCACTCTACTCAACGGCTATCGAGACCTGTGCGTGCAGTCCCACCTCCAACTATTGGAGACAATTAGGGAACTGACGCCGGCAACTGATTAGGCCTGAGGGGCCGGATCCTTCACTTGAGCCCCAATCTGCTCAACAAGGGCTCGCAATTCATCCACTGAGGACTTGCTCACTTCGTGCTCCCAGATTCGGATCACGCGCCAGCCTGCGCTCTCCAGCACCTCATCGGTTTCCCGATCTCGAATGGTGTTCCGCATCAACTTCTGCCGCCACCATTCAGCATTCGATTTTGGACGGACACCATGTTCGGGGCAGCCGTGCCAGAAGCATCCGTCTACCTGGACGGCGACCTTCGCCTTCGTGAACGCGATGTCCATCGTGCGGCGCGGCGCACCGGGCACGGGCAGTCCAACTCGATACCGCAGCCCGGCAGCGTGAAGCGCGCGCCGAAGCCGGAGCTCTGCGGCGGTGTCCTGCCGCTTCTGAGCGGAGAAGCGACGGCGCACGTGCTCCGTCGAGGCCGGTGGACGATTGATCACATCGTTCTTCCTACGCCATCGCACGTGCCAAGTTCAAGAATTCGGCAATGGTGATCAAGTGCACGCGGTCATCTGGCGCGTAGGCGTCGTGGTACTCCCTCGGCACTACGAGTCGGACGCCATTTTCTCGAATCTCCTTCATCTGGGTCTGCGAGATCCCCTGCTGCAGAGTCACCAAGTACCGCGTTCTGGCGCGAGGCGCCTCGGCTAACACTTGTCGCCATCGATCCTTACAGGTAGTTTTAACGCAAACGACCATGATGTCATCGTCGTCTGTGTCCGTTCCCAAGGCGTGGTAAGCGCCAGACGAAGGAATCACGAAGTCGGGCCTGGTGCCGTCAAGCACGGGCTGCGCCTCGAAGTTCAGCCCTGCAGAGCTGAGAAGCTGTTCGATATGCAGTTCCAGAGATCTTCCCGCCCGGGCCTTTCGTCGCTGCAAGACAGTCTGAGACAGGGCCAAGAAGTCCTCGATCCCCTCGAAGCCTAGGGTGAGTCGCGGAACGGTCACTCGCTCTTCGAGCATGCGGAAGAGGTCATACTCGACTCGGATCCGATGTAGTAGAACTGTATCGGCGTCCGACTCATCAAGAACGCCGCACCGATCGACGATCTGACCTGCCATCTCGGACATTCGCCTTGTGCCGGGGAACTTGTCAACATTGATCACGAGCTCCCCAATAAGGCGTGCCTCACAATTGCTTGACGACTCCGCTGAACGCAGGGGTCCCTCGGCGCCGCGGTACGTGGTCCAAGCAACACCGTCCAAGGAAAGGCCCAGAGTCGCCATGACTTCGTCGACGTCAATGGCATCATCCAAGACATGACCGAGCCACATGTCTTCGTCTTCTTGAATGAGCACCAAGGTGCCGCCCAATCGATCGGGACGTCTGTAATAGAAGTTCCGAATTCGGTTGAAACGCGTAATTCGGTACTCACGTCGAGATTCTCGTCCGTACCAATTGACAGCGGATTCTGTGACCGTTCCATTGGTCCAGCGGATTCTAATGGGGTGCTTGTGGTTGACACCCTTCTCCACCGCCTGAGGCGTGAACAGCGGCGCGGCGTCGATGCCCAAGTGGAAGCCGCTTTGGTGGCTCTTGGTAACGCCAACGTCATTCGCACTCAATGTCTTGAAGAACGCTAGGCCATGCTCACGAGCCTGTTGAATTACGAGGTCAGCCAGCGGCGAGCTCATCCACGACCCTTGGGCGCTTCCAGTCGATGCCTTGCTCCGTCGCGGCCTGCAGCACGATCTCGATCTGGCGAGCCACGGCAGCAGCGACTTTTGGGACAACGGCGTTGCCGAACTGACGATAGGCTTGGGTGTCCGAGACGACGATCTCGAGTCGCTCCATTGGAAAACCCATGAGCCTGCCGGCCTCGAGCGGCGTCAGACGCCTTGGATTCCTACCGCCGCCCTGGCGGATGAGGATCTCCGATCCATCCTTGTGATATCGAGCCGATAGGGTCCTGCTGACTCCGTCCAAATCGGGCAGGCCGAAACCGAAACCGTTGCCCTTTGCCTTGTGCTTAAGGGCATAGTTCTGCAGATAGGACCATAGATGGTTGCTCAAGGTGTACTTGGGGTCGACCTTTCTGTCCAGAATGTCGCGCAGTCTGACCTGCTCGCCTTGGGGCGGGCTAGGAAAGGCAAACGGAACTCCATCCGGAAAGGTGTCCGCGAAGATCTCCCGGTTGAATCCGACTATGAAGATCCTCTCGCGATGCTGAGGCACCCAACCTGCGGCGTCGATGACCTGCGCGTGAACCTCGTAGTCGAGTTTCTCGAGTGTCTCGGCGATGATCATCCACGTTTGACCCCGGTCGTGCGACGTCAGGTTCTTGACGTTCTCGAGGAGGATTACCGCCGGTCGCTTCGCCCCAATGATGTCGGCGAGCGCGAAGAAGAGGTTCCCCTGCTTCACATCCGCAAACCCGTGGGCGCGTCCAAGAGACAACTTCTTGGAAACCCCAGCGATGGAGAACGGCTGGCAGGGGAACCCTGCGGCCAGGATGTGGTGGTTCGGGATCGAAGCGGGGTCAATCGCGTTGATGTCTCCCGCAGGCCTCTCCCCGTACCAAGCCTGGTAGGTCTGCTGGGCGAACTTGTCCCACTCCGACGAAAAGACGCACTCGCCTTGAATGGCTTCCAAGCCAAGACGAAGGCCTCCGATGCCCGCAAACAGATCGATGAAGTCAAACTCGGACGCGGCCTGGTGTGCCACGGGTTCTCCTCTTCGTGTCAGTCGACCCACAACTTGTCTACCCCTGTAGGGCCGAACCCGGGCGGAGACACTCCGCCCGGGCTCCGAAAGGTTCAAATCTCAGCTGCAGCCGCTCGTGCTTCCGCACCCTTCGCACACGTAGCACGAACCGGCTGGGCGCATCTTCGTGCCGCAGGTCATGCAGATCGGCGCGTCAGACGACATGCCCGTGAACCTCTCCATGAGCTCGGCCGACGAGTGCACCTCGCTCGACACTTCCTTGGCCGAGGCAGCGCCTGCGCCAGACTTCACTTCAGCGGCAACGCTCCTGGCCTCCGGCTTCTCTGGCTTAGGCTCGGTCGGCTTCTTGGAGACCGGAGCCGACTGCTGCAGCGTCTCGAGCTCCTCCTCGATGTCCTCGTCAGACTCGTCCACGTCGTAGGCCTCGTACGAGCCGGTCTCGAGTTGGCGAGCCCGCTCCTCCGCCGTGTGGATCCCCATGAAGGACCTGGTGTCGAAGTCGAGGTAATCGAGCGCCAAGCGGCGGAAGACGTAGTCCATGATGGACTGCGCCATACGCACGTCCGGGTCATCCGTCAGACCAGCCGGCTCGAACCGCAGGTTGGTGAACTTCTCGACGAACGTTTCGAGCGGCACGCCGTACTGCAGGCCCACGGACACTGCGATTGAGAAGGCGTCCATCACGCCGGCGAGGGTCGAGCCCTGCTTGCCGAACTTGAGGAAGATCTCGCCGAGTGTGCCGTCGTCGTACGTGCCGGCCGTCAGGTAGCCCTCAGCCCCGCCCACGGCGAACGACGTCGTCTGGGAGGTCCGCCGCTTGGGCAGTCGCCGCCGCAGCGGGCGGTACTCGACGACCTTCTCGACCTTGACCTCATCAGCAGCTGCGGCCTTGGCGTCCTTCGCCGTCGACCCGCCGTCGGACAATGGCTGACCCACCTTGCAATTGTCCCTGTACACGGCCAAGGCCTTGAGCCCGAGCTTCCAGCCCTGGAGGTAGACGTCCTCGATCTCCTCGACCGTGGCCGACTCCGGCAGGTTGACCGTCTTCGAGATGGCACCTGACAGGAACGGCTGCGTCGCGGCCATCATCCGAACGTGTCCCATCGGCGAGATCGCCCGAGCGCCCATCGCGGTGTCGAAGACCTCGTAGTGCTCCGGCTTGAGGCCGGGTGCGTCGATGACATGCCCCTTGTCGGCGATGTACTCGACGATCGCCTCGATCGACTCCTCTTGGTAGCCGAGCTTCCTCAGCGCCCGCGGGATCGTCAGGTTGACGATCTGCATCGAGCCACCGCCGACGAGCTTCTTGAACTTGACCAGCGAGAAGTCAGGCTCGATCCCGGTCGTGTCGCAGTCCATCATGAAGCCGATGGTGCCGGTCGGCGCGAGAAGGCTGGCCTGGGCGTTGCGGAAGCCGTTCTTCTCGCCCAGCTTGACGACCGCATCCCACGCCTTCGTCGCCGCCTTGTGGATGTCGGAGTCCATCGCGTCGAGCGTCTTGATGTCGTCGTTGGCGGCCTGGTGCTTGCGCATGACCCGCTTGTGGGCCTCCGCGTTGCGGGCGTAGCCGGCATACGGCCCGACCACAGCAGCGAGCTCAGCCGAGCGCTTGTAGGCAGCCCCCGTCAGCAGCGACGTGATGGCAGCCGCGAGTGAACGCCCGCCCTCGGAGTCGTAGCCGTGACCGGTCGCCATGAGCAGCGCCCCGAGGTTGGCGTAGCCGATGCCCAGCTGGCGGTAGTCCCGCGTCGTCTGGGTGATCGCCTCCGTCGGGAAGTCCGCGAAGCAGATCGAGATGTCCATCGCCGTGATGACGAGCTCCGTGACCTTTTGGAAGGTCACCGCGTCGAACGTGTCGTCGTCGCGGAGGAACTTGAGCAGGTTGAGCGAGGCCAGGTTGCACGAGCTGTTGTCGAGCGACATGTACTCACTGCACGGGTTGGACGCCGTGATCCGGCCTGTTTCCGGGTTCGTGTGCCAGGCGTTGATCGTGTCGTCGTACTGCAGACCCGGGTCGGCGCACTCCCACGCCGCCTGCGCGATCTTCTCGAACAGCGCACGCGCGTCAACCTTCTCGATGACTTCACCGGTCAGGCGCGCCCGCAGGCCGAACTCGCCACCGTCCTCGACAGCCCTCATGAACTCGTCCGTCACGCGGACCGAGTTGTTCGCGTTCTGGTACTGGACCGAGACGATGTCCTTGCCGCCGAGGTCCATGTCGAAGCCGGCGTCGCGCAGCGCGCGGATCTTGTCCTCCTCGCGCGCCTTGGTCTCGATGAACTCCTCGATGTCGGGGTGGTCAACGTCGAGGACGACCATCTTGGCCGCACGACGGGTCGCGCCGCCGGACTTGATCGTCCCCGCTGACG
Organism: Intrasporangium sp.; assembly: GCF_040414665.1. Lineage (GTDB taxonomy): Bacteria > Actinomycetota > Actinomycetes > Actinomycetales > Dermatophilaceae > Intrasporangium. The sequence continues at coordinate 519 of NZ_JBEDUL010000061.1, read as the reverse complement.
CGTCCGCGCCACGCATGAACGACACCGGACCGGACGCCGTCCCACCGGACGACAGCAGCTCCTTGGACGAGCGGATCCGCGACAGGTTGAGACCCGCCCCAGAGCCGCCCTGGAAGATCTTCCCCTCTTCCTTGTACCAGTTGAGGATCGAGTCCATCGAGTCGTCGACGGCGAGGATGAAGCACGCGCTCACCTGCTGCGGCGACTTCGTCCCAACGTTGAACCACACGGGCGAGTTGAACGAGAAGACTTGGTGCAGAAGCGCATACGTCAGCTCGTGCTCGAAGATCTCCGCATCCTCGTCGGAGCCGAAGTACCCGTACTGCTTCCCCGCAGCCGTGTAGGTCAGCACCACGCGGTCGATGAGCTGCTTGAGGGACTTCTCGCGCGCGTCCGTGCCGACGGCCCCGCGGAAGTACTTCGTCGTGACGATCGTGCTGGCGTTGACCGACCAGAAGTCGGGGAACTCCACATCACGCTGCTCGAAGATCGTCTCGCCGGTCCGCCAGTTCTGCTGGA
>NZ_JBEDUL010000060.1:0-87823 GCF_040414665.1 Intrasporangium sp. | reverse complement strand
GCGCAGGGCGTCCTGCGCAACGAACGCGGCGAGGTGCTCCTCTGCGAGCTGGCCTACAAGCGCGAGTGGGACCTGCCCGGTGGCGTCGTCGACCCGAACGAGTCACCCGCCGACTGCGTCGCCCGGGAGGTGCAGGAGGAGCTCGGGATCACCGTGCGCCCGCGCAGCCTGCTGGCGGTCAACTGGATGCCCGCGTGGCTGGGATGGCGCGACGCCGTGCTGCTCGTCTTCGACCTCGGCACGAGCCCGTCCAACGTCGTGGAGCGGGCCGTCCTCGAGCACCGCGAGATCCGCGCCCTGCACTGGGCCGACGAGTCGACCTGGCCGCAGCGAGTCGCGCCCTACACCGACCGGCTGCTCCGTTCCATCGGCTCGATCACGCTGGATGACCCACGGCTCCCGGGTGCGCTCTACCTCGAGGACGGGATCCCCGCTCTCGACAGGGGACCCCACGCCTGAGGTCAGTGGGGCTCGGGAACCGGGCTCAGCGGCATACGACAGGCATGACGCCCGACGGCGGTGGCGCGCGTGGTCAGACGATCCCGGGAAGGGAGAGGTGCCAGATCGGGTCGATCGCGACACCGACGAAGAGAATCGTCAGGTAGGTGATCGACAGGTGGAACAGGCGCATCGGGCGCAGCTTGATCTCCGGGATGCCGGCCTTCGCGCCAGCCAGCAGCCGGTGGGCCTCGGCGAGGAAGAGCCCGCCCGAGGTGATGGCCACGACGGTGTAGATCCAGCCCATGCCGCCGACCGGGATGAGCGCCACCGAGGTGAGCACCATGGCCCACGCGTAGATGGCGATCTGCCGTGCCACGACGACGAACTGCTCGACGACGGGGAGCATTGGGACGTCGGCCTCGGCGTAGTCCTGCTTGAACCGCATGGACAACGGCCAGTAGTGCGGCGGGGTCCAGAAGAAGATGACCATGAAGAGGATGAAGGCCGACCAGCTCAGGCTGTTGGTCACGGCGGACCAGCCGACGAGGACGGGCATGCAGCCGGCGGCGCCTCCCCAGACGATGTTCTGCGCGGTACGGCGCTTGAGCAGCAAGGTGTAGCCGACGACATAGAACAGCAGTGCGGCGAGCGCGAGGCCAGCGCTCAGCCAGTTGACGAGCAGTCCCAGCCACACCGTCGACACCACGGCGAGGACCACGCCGAAGATGAGGGCACCCCGAGGGGAGATGGTCCCCGTGACGAGGGGCCGCTTCTTCGTGCGGTGCATGACCGCGTCGATGTCGCGGTCGATGTAGCAGTTCAGGGTGTTGGCCGAGCCGGCTGAGAGCGTGCCGCCGACGAGCGTCGCAAGCACGAGCAGGAGGTCGGGAACTCCACGCGCGGCCAGGAACATCACCGGAATCGTCGTGATGAGGAGCAGCTCGATGATCCGGGGCTTCGTCAGCGCGACGTACTGCCCGACGAGGAACCTGAGCCCACTTCCTCCGGGACCGTGGAGCGCCGAAAGGTCGGCGCGGGGGTCCACCGTTGTCACTACAGTCCTCGTCATCCGTTGTCTCGCCGGCTCGCCCGGCGCGCCGTGGGCGCGATCGGTGGCAGGCAGGTCCGCCCGAAGTCTAGCCCGTGCCGCTGCCGCTCTGGTGACGGGTGACGGATCCGGGTAAGGGCCCAGCCGTGCAGGTGTCATCCGGCCGTACAGCCGCGCCGCGCCTGCCTCGTGCTCAGGGCGTAGCACTAGGCTCGTGACATCACGCGCCGCACCTCATCTGGCCCATAAGGAGACCCGTCCCGTGCCCACGACGACCAGTGCAACCGCAACGGAGACCACATCCAACCGAGGCAGGACGGCGCCCAAGGACCTCCTGGCCAAACGTAGCCGGAACCTGTCCAGGCCGATCGCCGACGAGGCCGGCTGGTCCGACGTCGATCTGCGCGCCGTGGACACGATCCGCGTGCTCGCTGCGGATGCCGTCCAGAAGGTCGGGAACGGGCACCCGGGGACGGCGATGTCGCTCGCCCCGCTGGCGTACCTCCTCTACCAGAACGTCATGCGCCACGACCCGTCGGACCCCTCCTGGCTGGGCCGGGACCGCTTCGTCCTGTCCGCCGGCCACACCAGCCTGACGCAGTACATCCAGCTCTACTTCAGCGGTTACGGCCTCACCCTCGATGACCTCAAGGCGCTGCGCACCTGGGGCTCCAAGACCCCCGGCCACCCGGAGGTGCACCACACCGTTGGCGTCGAGATCACCACCGGTCCGCTCGGCTCCGGCCTCGCCTCCGCAGTGGGCATGGCCATGGCACAGCGCAGGCAGCGTGGCCTCTTCGACCCGGACGCTGCGGCGGGAACGAGTCCCTTCGACCACCGGATCTACGTCATCGCCTCGGACGGCGACATGGAGGAGGGCCTGAGCCACGAGGCCTGCTCCCTTGCCGGCCACCAGGAGCTCGGCAACCTCACCGTGGTCTATGACGCGAACCAGATCTCCATCGAGGACGACACGGACATTGCGTTCAGCGAGGACGTGGGGAAGCGGTTCGAGGCGTATGGCTGGCACGTCGTCACCGTCGACTGGCGGGGCGACGGCGACGGGGCGGACTACGTCGAGGACGTCGACGCCCTGCTCGCCGCGATCCGGTCGGGCGAGCAGGTGACCGACAAGCCGACCCTCGTGGTCCTCCGCACGATCATCGCCTGGCCGGCCCCGACGAAGCAGGACACGGGCAAGTCACACGGCTCGGCGCTCGGTGAGGAGGAGGTGGCCGCCACGAAGGAGCTGCTCGGCTTCGACCCGAAGAAGTCCTTCGTCGTCGAGCCGGCTGTGCTGAAACGGGCCCGTGAGGTCGTCCAGCGCGGCAAGGCGGCCCACCGCGAGTGGAAGACGTCCTACGCGGCGTGGCGCAAGGCGAATCCGGATCGTGCCTCCCTGCTCGACCGCGTCGTCTCGGGTCAGGCACCCGAGGGGTTGGCCAAGGCGTTGCCGAGCTTCCCCGCCGACGACAAGGGGATCGCGACGCGCGCGGCCTCCGGCAAGGTCCTCACCGCGCTCGCGACCGTCATGCCTGAGCTGTGGGGTGGCTCCGCCGACCTCGCCGAGTCGAACAACACCACGATGGAGGGCCAGCCGTCCTTCATCCCGACGTCGAAACAGACGAAGGCCTGGCAAGGCAACCCGTTCGGCCGGACGCTCCACTTCGGGGTGCGCGAGAACGGCATGGGGATGATCCTCAACGGCATCGCGCTCGAGGGCCTGACACGCCCCTATGGCGGGACGTTCCTCATCTTCTCCGACTACATGCGACCGGCCGTGCGACTCGCGGCCCTGCAGCAGCTGCCCGTCATCTACGTGTGGACGCACGACTCGATCGGCCTCGGCGAGGACGGCCCGACGCACCAACCAGTCGAGCACCTCTCCGCACTGCGCGCGATCCCGGGCCTGGACGTCGTGCGTCCTGCGGATGCCAACGAGACGGCGGCCGCATGGGGCCAGATCCTCACCAGCGCGACCGGGCCGAGCGCCCTCGCCCTCACCCGACAGCCGGTCCCGACCTTCGACCGCACAACGCACGGCAAGGCCAGCGGCGTTGCCAAGGGCGCCTATGTCCTCGTCGGGGAGTCGAAGCCCGGCGACCCGGACGTCATCCTCGTCGCGACCGGCTCGGAGGTCCAGCTCGCGGTGCAGGCCGCCGAGCAGCTCGAGACGTCCCGGATCGCGGCGCGCGTTGTCTCGATGCCCTGCCGCGAGTGGTTCGAGAGGCAGCCGAGGAGCTACCAGAACAAGGTGCTGCCGCCCGAGGTGCGGGCCCGCGTCAGCGTCGAGGCCGGCGTCTCGATGGGCTGGCACGACATCGTCGGCGACGCCGGCCGCACCGTCAGCCTCGAGCACTTCGGCGCCTCCGCCGACTACAAGACGATCTTCCGGGAGTTCGGGATCACCGCCGAGGCCGTCGTCAAGGCCGCGAAGGACTCGATCAAGGCCGCCAAGGCGGCGGTCCACGCGCCCGCCATCACCGAGACCAATCCGCGTAAGCGTGACTCGAGCGGTGACACAGATGTGAAGAGCTCCCTGCCCCGGGCCGCCGCCCAGAAGTCCGCGGCGGCGCACACCTCGAAGAGGAAGTGACCACCATGACCAACACCAACACGAAGGCCCTGTCGGACGCCGGCGTCTCGATCTGGCTGGACGACCTGTCCCGCGAGCTGATCGAGACCGGCAAGATCGCCGAGCTCATCGAGGAGCGCAACGTCGTCGGGATGACCTCCAACCCGACGATCTTCCAGCAGGCCCTGTCCGCCGGGGACCGCTACAACGATGACTTGGCGGCCCTGACGAACAAGGGCAGGAGCGCCGAGGAGATCGTGCACGAGCTGACGACGGCCGACGTGAGTGACGCGTGCGACCTCTTCCGACCGATCTATGACCGGACCGGTGGCGTCGACGGCCGGGTGTCCATCGAGGTCGACCCCCGGCTGGCACACGACACGAAACGCACCATCGACCAGGCCCGGCAGCTCTACGCCGACGTGGACCGGCCCAATGTCCTCATCAAGATCCCCGCGACCGAGGCGGGACTACCGGCGATCACGACCGCCACGGCCGAGGGCATCAGCGTCAACGTGACCCTGATCTTCGCGCTGGACCGCTACCGGGCCGTCATGAACGCGTACCTCGAGGGGCTCGAGAAGGCCCACGCGGCCGGCAGGGACCTGTCGAAGATCTACTCCGTCGCATCGTTCTTCGTCTCACGTGTGGACACCGAGGTCGACAAGCGCCTGGATGCCATCGGGACCGACGAGGCCAAGGCCCTGCGTGGCAAGGCCGGGGTCGCCAATGCCCGCCTCGCCTACCAGGCCTACGAGGAGGTCTTCAGCACGCCACGCTGGAAGAGCCTCGCCGACGAGGGAGCCAACGTCCAGCGCCCGCTCTGGGCCTCGACCGGCGTCAAGGACCCCGCCTACCCGGACACCCTGTATGTCACCGAGCTCGTCGCCCCTGGCGTGGTCAACACCATGCCGAGCAAGACGCTCGAGGCGACCGCCGACCACGCGGAGATCCGGGGCGACACGGTGACGGGCAACTATGCCGACGCCAGTGCCGTGCTGGACGGTCTTGCCGCGCAAGGGATCTCCTACAACGACGTCGTCAAGGTCCTCGAGGACGAAGGCGTCGAGAAGTTCGAGAAGTCCTGGACCGAGCTCCTCGCCGGTGCTGCTGAGGAGATGGAGAAGGTGCGGGCATGACCGCCCTGTCCGTCAGCGCGTCTGGAGCAGCTGCGGACGCGATCGAGCGGCACGTCCCTGACCTCGTTCGGGACTCCGTGGCGAGTCGGCTCTTCGCCAAGGACGCCACCCTGTGGGGTCCTGAGGCGGAGCCGGAGGCCAGCATTCGCCTCTCCTGGGTTGGCCTCGCCACATCCTCCCGGCCGCTTGTCGGGGAGATCGCAGCGCTGCGGGAGGTCTTTGCGGAGGAGGGGATCGACCACGTCGTCCTCTGTGGCATGGGCGGGTCCTCGCTTGCGCCGGAGGTCATCTGCGCCACCGCAGGCAAACCCCTCGTCGTGCTCGACTCGTCAGACCCGGACTACGTACGGCGGGCCATCAGTGAGGACCTCGAACACACCGTGGTCGTCGTGTCGAGCAAGTCGGGCTCGACGGTGGAGACCGACTCGCAGCGCAGGGCCTACGAGCAGGCCTTCACCGATGCCGGAATCGATCCGGCTGCCCGGATCGTCGTCGTCACGGATCCGGGGAGCCCGCTCGACACCGAGGCGCGGGCGAAGGGGTATCGCGTCGTCAATGCCGATCCCAACGTCGGCGGACGCTACTCGGCGCTGACCGCCTTCGGTCTGGTGCCCAGCGGCCTCGCGGGAGTGGACGTCTCGGCCCTGCTCGACGAGGCGGAGTCGGTCGCCGACCTGCTCGCCGCCGACGACGCCGCCAACCCGGCCCTTCGACTGGGGGCCGCCCTCGGTGGCACCGACCCGCTCCGCGACAAGGTCGCCCTGCTCGACGACGGCTCCGGCATCCACGGCTTCGCCGACTGGGCCGAGCAGCTCATCGCCGAGTCCACCGGCAAGGAGGGCACCGGGCTGCTCCCCGTCGTCGTGCAGTCGGAGGAGGCTCCCGAGATCCAGTGGCCCGCGAGCGACGTCCTCGTGGCCCGTCTCGTGGCGGCCGACGACGAGACCCGCCCGAGCGGCGACAGCGTCCGTGTCGGCGGAACGCTTGGTGCCCAGATGCTGCTCTGGGAAGCCGCCATCGCCGTGTCGGGGCGACTGCTCGGGATCAACCCGTTCGACCAACCGGACGTCGAGTCCGCGAAGCAGGCCGCTCGCGGGCTCCTCGAGGAGGGCACCGGGGAAGACACTGCGCCCGCCTTCGTGGACGGGGCTGTCGAGGTCCGCGCACTGGGGGGTGGGTGGCTGCGTCAGGCGGCAACCGTCGACGAGTCCGTCACGGCACTGCTCGCACAGGTCGGCGAGCGCGGCTACGTGGCGGTGATGGCCTACCTCGACCGGCTCGAGGATGCCGACCTGGCCGAGTGCCGACGGGCCCTGGCCAGGCGTACGGAGCGGCCGACGACCTTCGGGTGGGGGCCCCGGTTCCTCCACTCGACCGGGCAGTTTCACAAGGGCGGGCCTCCGGTGGGGGTGTACCTCCAGATCACCTCCGCCCCGCACGAGGACCTTCCGGTACCGGGCAGGGACTTCACCTTCGGGAAGTTCATCGCGGCACAGGCAGGCGGCGACGCACAGGTGCTCGCCGACCACGGGCGGCCGGTCCTCCAGCTCCACCTGACCGAGCACGACGCCGGACTGGCCCAGGTCCGCAAGGCGCTCCAGGCGGGAGACCACGAATGAGCCCGGCGCGGGTCGCCCATGGCGTGAACCCGCTGCGCGACCCGGAGGACAAGCGACTCCCCCGGATCGCGGGTCCCTGCAGCATGGTGCTCTTCGGCGTGACCGGTGACCTCGCCCGCAAGAAGCTCTTGCCCGCCATCTACGACCTCGCGAACCGCGGGCTGCTGCCGCCGGGCTTCTCCCTGGTCGGCTTCGCCCGCCGCGACTGGGCCACCCAGGACTTCGGCAAGGTCGTCCACGAGGCGGTGCGGGAACACGCCAGGACCCCGTTCAACGACTCGGTCTGGCGCAACCTCGCCGAGGGGTTCCGCTTCGTGCCGGGCACGTTCGACGATCCGGCGGCATTCGACCTGCTCGCCCAGACCGTGCGTGAGCTTGACGCTGTTCGGGGCACTGGCGGGAACCATGCCTTCTACCTGTCGATCCCCCCGGCGTTCTTCGCCCCGGTCTGCGAGCAGCTCGAGCGTTCCGGGCTCCCGGAGGCGGATGGGGACTCCTGGCGACGCGTCGTCATCGAGAAGCCGTTCGGCCACGACCTGCGTAGCGCACAGGAGCTGAACCGGATCGTCGAAAAGGTCTTCCCGCCGGACAGCATCTTCCGGATCGACCACTATCTCGGCAAGGAGACCGTCCAGAACCTGCTCGCCCTGCGGTTCGCCAACCAGCTCTTCGAACCGGTCTGGAACGCTCACTATGTCGACCACGTGCAGATCACGATGGCCGAGGACATCGGAATCGGCGGCCGGGCCGGCTACTACGACGGCATCGGGGCCACGCGTGACGTCATCCAGAACCACCTCCTCCAGCTCCTCGCCCTGACGGCGATGGAGGAGCCGGTGTCCTTCGACGCCAATGAACTGCGCGGGGAGAAGGAGAAGGTCCTGTCGGCCGTACGTCTGCCTCAGGACCTCGACTCCCACGCTGCCCGCGGGCAGTACGCCGCGGGATGGCAGGGTGCCACCGAGGTCGTCGGCTACTGCGAGGAGGACGGCGTCGCCCCCGACTCGACGACCGAGACGTTCGCCGCCGTGACGCTTGAGGTCGACACCCGCCGGTGGGCCGGTGTGCCCTTCTACCTGCGCACGGGAAAGCGCCTGGGCAAGCGGGTGACCGAGATCGCCGTCATCTTCAAACGCGCACCGCACCTGCCCTTCGAGCACACCGCAACCGAGGAGCTGGGCGAGAACGCCGTCGTCATCCGGGTCCAGCCGGACGAGGGCGTCACAATCCGGTTCGGATCGAAGGTGCCGGGCGGGCAGATGGACATTCGCGATGTGACGATGGACTTCGGCTACGGATCGGCCTTCACGGAGAGCTCACCCGAGGCCTACGAGCGCCTCATCCTCGACGTGCTTCTGGGAGATCCCCCGCTCTTTCCCCGCCACGAGGAGGTCGAGCTGTCCTGGCGCATCCTCGACCCGCTCATCAGACACTGGCAGCGCAACGGCAAGCCGGAGCAGTACGCCGCCGGCACGTGGGGACCGCCCTGCGCCGCCCGGATGCTCGAACGCGACGGTCGCACCTGGAGGATGCCGTGATCCGCGACCTCACCGACACGACCACGGCTGCGGTCAGCAAGACCCTGGTCCGGCTCCGCAACGACGTCGGTGCGATGGCACTCGGTCGGGTCCTGACCCTCATCGTCGTGGTCGACGACAGCGACGCCTCTGAGGCGATCGACATCGCCACCCATGCCAGCCGCCAGCATCCCTGCCGGATCATCGTGCTCATCTCTGGTGAACGCCGTGGCCGCAGCCGCCTCGACGCCCAGATCCGCCTGGGCGGTGACGCGGGGGCGAGCGAGATCGTCGTCCTCCGGCTCTACGGCCCGCTGGCCAAGCATGGTCCCAGCGTCGTCGTCCCGCTCCTGCTACCCGACTCCCCCATCGTGGCGTGGTGGCCCGGTGAGGCACCCGATGACGTCGGGAACGACCCCATCGGGACGATGGCACAGAGGCGCATCACCGATGCCGCCGAGCACCGGAACTCACGCGTCGTCCTCAGGAAGCGCGCCCAGACGTACCGACCGGGCGACACCGACCTGTCCTGGACCCGGATCACCCATTGGCGGGGCCTGCTCGCAGCCGCGCTGGACCAGCCCCCGTACGAAACGGTGACCGGGGCGGTCGTCTCCGGGGCGCCGGACTCCCCGTCGACCGACCTGCTGGCCGGGTGGCTGGCCCAGCGACTGAAGGTGCCTGTCCAGCGCGTCGCCACTCCCCGAGGGTCGGGCATCAGCGCGGTGCGCCTCGAGCGCAAGAGCGGGCCCATCGATCTGGTCCGGCCCGGCGACGTCGTCGCCACGTTGTCCCAGCCGGGCCAACCGGACCGCCGGATCACCCTGCCCCGTCGCGAGGCCAAGGAGATCCTCGCCGACGAGCTGCGCCGTCTCGACCCGGATGACACATACGAAGAGGCCCTCCTGCTCGGCATCGAGAGGCTCACCCCGGTGCGCCTCTCGGCTGAGCAAGCCGCTCGCACGGGCAAGGCACCCAATCCGGACCAGTCGCGACGGCTGGCCGCCCGCCTGCGCCGCGTCGACTCCGCGAAGGAGGCGATGGCGATGGTCACCGCTCCCCCGGCCCCGGACACGGCCAGGACGGCCCAGGTGCGCTCCGCGACCAGGCGCAAGCTCGCCGGCGAGCCCACCCCACGCGAGGAGAAGAAGACCACCGAGGAAGCCGCCGAGAAGGCCACCGCGAACAAACCCAAGAGCAAGCGGACCGCCCCCGCCAAGAAGGCCTCGTCATGACTCCCGAGCCGGTCGTCATCGTGCATCCGGACAAGCAGTCCCTCGCTGACGCAGCGGCGGCTCGTCTCGTCACTGCCCTCCTCGATGCGCAGGCCCGTTCGGACGAGGCCCAGATCGCGTTGACCGGAGGCTCGCTCGGCTCGGAGATCATCGCGTCACTCACCCGGGTCCCCGGGCGCCACGCCGTCGACTGGCAGCGGGTGCGCGTCTGGTGGGGCGACGAGCGCTACCTGCCGACGGGGGACCCGGACCGCAACGACACCCAGAACGACGAGGCGGGCCTCACCGAGCTGGGCCTCGACCAGGCCAAGGTCCATCGGGTCCAGGGACCCGATCAGTCCGACAGCGCCGAGGCGAGCGCGGCGGCCTATGCCGCAACGCTCCGGCAGTACGGACACGGGGACTTCGACGTCATCGTCCTCGGGATGGGCCCGGACGGCCACGTCGCGTCCCTCTTCCCCCATCACGAGGCGCAGCGCGTCACAGACGCCATCGCCGTGGCGGTCCACGACTCCCCCAAGCCGCCGCCCGACCGGGTCTCGCTCACCTTCGAGTGCCTGGCCCGTTCCCGGGAGATCTGGTTCCTCGTGGCCGGCGCGGACAAGGCCGAAGCCGTCGCGGCCGCCCTCGATCCCTCCTCCGACCGGTGGGACGTGCCCGCCTCTGCGCCGAAGGGCGCCGAGGCGACGCGGTGGCTCATCGACACCGCGGCCGCATCGCGTCTGCCCTGAACTCCACCACAGACAGTCGTATGCCGCTGAGCGGGCGCGCGCTCAGCGGCATACGGAATGCGGGTGGCCGGGTGTGCCCCCTGTGAAGGGGCGGCTCAGCCAGCCGGGGTCAGGGATGCGTCACTGGATGAGGCCACGCTCACGCAGGCTGGTCAGCGCCTCGTCGAGGATGGCGGCACCGTCGGCGTCGCTGCGGCGCTCCTTCACGTAGGCGAGGTGCGTCTTGTAGGGCTCCACCCGCGGTGGGGCAGGCGGGTTGTCCTGGTCCTGACCGGCCGGGAAGCCGCAGCGAGGGCAGTCCCAGAGGTCGGGCACCACCATGCCCGGCTCCTCGGCGAAGCTCGGCCTCGTCTCGTGGCCGTTGGAGCACCAGTAGGAGACATAGACCCGAGGGGCCGCGTCCCCGCGCTCGGCCTCACCCATGGGCCCCGCGCCGACTCGGCTGCCTCGAATTGCGTTACCGCTCGCCATGTGCGTCCTCTCAGCTCTGGAAGCGGGCCAGCAGGCCCAGTCCGATGATCGCGGCGGCCCAGATCGTGGCCACGGCCACCGTGAAGCGGTCGAGGTTGCGCTCGGCGACCGAGGAGCCACCGAGCGAGGTCGACATGCCACCGCCGAACATGTCCGACAGACCGCCACCCTTGCCCTTGTGCAAGAGGATGAAGAGGGTCAGGATCAGGCTGGACAGCACCAGCAGAACCTGCAGCACGATGCGAACCGCATCCACGTGGTCACTCCAAATCGTCGGCTCCGGGCGCTGCCCGTCGGATGGTGGGCCTTTGGTGGGGCTCGGGACAGAATACCTTCCCCGACTGGCTGGACCGAACGAGCGGCGTCCGGCCGGCCCCGTGCGGCTCAGGTCGCCGTCACGTGGTCGCGGTAGCGGCAGATTGACGCGAACTCGGCCGGGTCGATCGACGCACCGCCGACGAGGGCGCCGTCGACGTCCTCCTGCGCCATGATCGCCGCGACGTTGGCCGCCTTGACGCTGCCACCGTAGAGGATCCGCACCCCGTCGGCCAGGTCGCCGCTGTACAGCTCGGCGAGCAGGGTGCGGATGGCGGCGCACACCTCCTGGGCGTCTTCCGGCGTGGCCACCTCACCGGTGCCGATGGCCCAGATCGGCTCGTACGCGATGACGATGCTCGCCGCCTGCTCCTTCGTCACGCCGTCGAGCGCCGCGCGCAGCTGCGCCACCACGTGCTCGACCTGCCGGCCCTCCTTGCGCACCTCGAGGGCCTCCCCGCAGCAGAGGATCGGCGTGAGCTCGTGCGCGTAGGCCGCCTTGACCTTGGCGGCCACGACGTCGTCGGTCTCGTCGTGGTACTCCCGGCGCTCGCTGTGGCCGACGACGACGTACGTGCACCCCAGCTTCTTCAGGAAGGCCCCCGAGATGTCGCCCGTGTACGCGCCCGACGGGTGCGGTGACAGGTCCTGGGCGCCATGGCGCAGTCGCAACCGGTCTCCCTCGACCAGCGTCTGCACGGACCGGAGGTCGGTGAAGGGCGGGATGACCGCGACCTCGACGGCGTCGTAGTCGTGCTTGGCGTCGCGCAGGGTCCAGTCGAGCTTCTGGACGAGGTGGGTCGCCTGCAGGTGGTCGAGATTCATCTTCCAGTTCCCCGCCATGAGCGGGACCCGGCCCACGGGCGTCTCAGCGGCCATCAGGCGTCTCCCGCCCGGTCCTCGGCGTCGCCGTCGAGGACGGTGAGACCCGGCAGCTCCTTGCCCTCGAGGTACTCGAGGCTCGCCCCGCCCCCGGTGGAGATGTGGCCGAAGTCGCTGTCCGCGAAGCCGAGCTGGCGCACCGCGGCGGCCGAGTCACCGCCTCCGACAACGGTGAGTGCCCCGGCGCGAGTCACGTCGGCCAGCGCCTGCGCGATCGCCTTGGTCCCCGCCGCGAACGGTGCCATCTCGAAGGCGCCCATCGGTCCGTTCCAGAACACCGTGCGACAGTCGGACAGCTTCTCGGCGAAGATGCGGGAGGACTCCGGGCCGATGTCGAGACCCATCCGGTCCGCGGGAATCGCGTCCACGGCGACGACGTCGTGCGCCGCGTCCGCGCTGAAACCGTCGGCGACGACGATGTCGACGGGCAGGACGATCTCGACACCCTCCGTGGCGGCCCGCTCAAGGTAGCCCTTGACGGTGTCGATCTGGTCGGCCTCGAGCAGGCTCTTGCCGACCTCGAGTCCCTTCGCCGCGAGGAAGGTGAACACCATGCCGCCCCCGACGATGAGCCGGTCCGCGGTGCCGAGGAGGTTGCCGATGACGCCCAGCTTGTCGGACACCTTGGCGCCACCGAGCACCACGGCGTAGGGCCGCTGCGGATCGCGGGTCAGCCGGCGCAGCACATTGACCTCGGCCTCGACGAGGCCACCGGTCGCGTGCGGCAGCAGCTTGGCCACGTCGTAGACCGACGCCTGCTCGCGGTGCACGACGCCGAAGCCGTCGGAGACGAAGACGTCGGCGAGCGAGGCAAGCGCCCGGGCGAACTCGGCGCGACCCTCATCCGTCTTGGCGGTCTCGCCGGGGTTGAAGCGCAGGTTCTCGAGCAGGAGGACGCCGCCGTCATCGAGGTGCTCCACCGCCGCCTTGGCGCTCGGGCCCACGGTGTCCTCCGCGAAGGTGACCGGGGCACCGAGGACCTCACCGAGCCGCTTTGCGACGGGCGCGAGGGAGTACTTCGGGTGCGGCTCGCCCTTGGGACGTCCCAGGTGCGCGCACACGATGACGCGCGCCCCCATCTCGGCGAGCATCCGGATCGTCGGCACGGACGCGCGGATGCGGCCGTCGTCGGTGATCGTCGTGCCGTCCAACGGCACATTGAGGTCAGAGCGGACGAGGACGCGCTTGCCGCGCAGGTCCCCGAGGTCGCCTATCGTCTTCACGCGGTTGCCTCTTCGGTCGGGTCAGGTGGGTGACTGGTGCGAGGTGGGAGTGTGGGAGGTGCCCAGCGGGTGCCAAGAGCGCCCACGCACGGCGGTGGCCGCCGCTATCGCCGGGCGCCATGCACGGGCGCCGGGCTTGGCGGCGGCTGCGACACGAGTCGTCAGGAGCCCGTCAGGAGTCGTCAGAGCGACTGGCCGACGAGCTTGACGATGTCGACGAGGCGGTTCGAGTAGCCCCACTCGTTGTCGTACCAGCCGACGACCTTGACCTGGTTGCCGATGACCCTGGTCAGGCCGGCGTCGAAGATGCATGATGCCGGGTCGGTCTCGATGTCCTTGGAGACGATGGGGTCCTCGGTGTAGACGAGGTAGCCCTTGAGGGGTCCCTCGGCTGCAGCCTTGACCGCGGCGTTGACCTCCTCGACGCTCGTCTCTCGGCCCGACTCGAACGTGAGGTCGGTCGCCGAGCCGGTCGGGGTCGGCACCCGGAACGCGAAGCCGTCGAGCTTGCCCTTGAGGTCCGGAATGACCAGGCCGATGGCCTTGGCCGCGCCCGTCGTCGTCGGGACGATGTTCAGCGCGGCGGCCCGGGCACGTCGCAGATCGCGGTGCGGCCCGTCCTGGAGGTTCTGGTCCGCCGTGTAGGCGTGGATCGTCGTCATGAGGCCCTTGACGATGCCGAACTCGTCATTCATGACCTTCGCCATCGGTGCGAGGCAGTTCGTCGTGCACGAGGCGTTGGAGATGATGGTGTGGTTGGCGGCGTCGTAGAGATCATCGTTCACGCCCATGACGATGGTGATGTCCTCGTTCTTGCCCGGGGCGGAGATGATCACCTTCTTGGCGCCCGCATCGAGGTGGCCCTTGGCCTTCTGCGCGTCGGTGAAGAAGCCAGTCGACTCGACGATGACGTCGGCTCCGACCGACGCCCAGCCGATCTGGGCCGGATCCTTCTCCTCGAAGACGCGAATCGACTTGCCGTCGACGGTGATCGACGTCTCGTCGTAGGTCACCTCGCCGGGGAACTTCCCCAGGATGCTGTCGTACTTCAGCAGGTGGGCGAGGGTCTTGTTGTCCATGAGGTCATTGGTGGCGACGACTTCGAGGTCGGCCCCGGAAGCCAGGGCGGCGCGGAGGAAGTTGCGGCCGATGCGGCCAAAGCCGTTGATGCCTACGCGAACAGTCACGGTGTGCACCTCTTCAAGTGAGACTTCACTGGTCGGCGGTAGCCGCAGCGCTGCGACGTCCGCACGGTCAACCCTAGTCCGTCAGCGCGTACCCGTTTCCGTGAGTCTCATCGCACGGGGGCGCAGGAGGGCCGGCTCTCAGCCGTCCAGCATCTCCGGCGTCAGGTTGGCCTCGGTGCCGGGTATGCCGAGCTCCTCCGCCCGTTTGTCGGCCATCGCGAGCAGGCGACGGATGCGGCCCGCCACGGCATCCTTCGTCATCGGTGGCTTGGCGAGCTGGCCGAGCTCCTCCAGGCTGGCCTGCTTGTTCTCGAGGCGGAGCGTCCCCGCCTCACGCAGGTGTTCCGGCACGTCGTCGCCGAGGATCTCCATCGCGCGCTCTACCCTGGCGCCGGCAGCCACCGCGGCGCGTGCGGATCGGCGCAGGTTGGCGTCGTCGAAGTTCGCGAGGCGGTTGGCGGTGGCGCGGACCTCCCGGCGCATACGGCGCTCCTCCCACGCGAGGACGGCGTCGTGCGCGCCGAGGCGGGTGAGCATCGCCCCGATGGCGTCGCCGTCACGGATGACGACCCGGTCGACGCCGCGCACGTCGCGAGCCTTTGACTGGATGCCGAGCCGGCGAGCTGCTCCGACGAGGGCCAGCGCCGCCTCGGGGCCTGGGGAGGTGATCTCGAGCGCGGACGACCGGCCCGGCTCGGTCAGCGAGCCGTGGGCGAGGAACGCTCCCCGCCATGCTGCTTCCGAATCGCAGGTCGGCCCGCTGACGACCTTGGGTGGCAGGCCCCGGACGGGCCGGCCCTGGGCGTCGATGAGGCCCGTCTGGCGCGCCAGCGTCGCACCCTCCTCGATGACACGCACGACATACCGGGAGCCCCGCCGCAAGCCGCCCGCTGCCAGCACGAGCACGTCGCTGCGGTGGCCGTAGACCTCGGAGATGTTGCGGCGCAGGCGACGCGCGGCGTTCGCCGTGTCGAGCTCGGCCTCGACGACGATCTGACCACCGATGATGTGCAGGCCCCCGGCGAAGCGGAGCATCGTCGACACCTCGGCCTTGCGACAGCAGGGCTTGGTCACCTCGAGCCGCGAGAGCTCGTCCTTCACCATTGCCGTCATCGCCATGGTCGACATCCTGCCATCCTGATCAACGACCCGCGGGCAGACGGCGATGGCCCCATCGACCCGCCAGCCGCGGACCCCGGTCCCCAATTGGCGTGCAGAACCCCCGCCACTCCGCCACCCGCGGACCCCGGCCCCCAAACTGGCGCCGGTCGCGCGGCTCAGGCTGAGATGACGTCGCGGAGCGCCGCGGCGAGCCGTAGGGGGTCGTGGACGCCCGGCCGACCCCTCGCCACGACAGGAGCGACGACGAGCTCGGCCCCGACATCGGTGGCCGCCACCTTCAGGGCGGCGTGGTCGTCCACGACGCTCGGGTCGGCGAGCACAGCATCGAGGCGCAGCGCAGGAGCGTTCGCGGCGAAGGATCGCAAGTGGTCCTCGGCGCTGAAGTCCCGTGTCTCGTCCCTGGCCACCTCGAGGTTGAGGTTGAGCAAGCGACGAGCCTTCGTGGCGACCAGCGCGTCGGCGAGGTCGGGCACGAGCAGGTGCGGCATGATCGAGGTGAACCATGAGCCCGGACCGAAGACGATCCAGTCGGCCTCGGCGACGGAGGTCAGGGCCTCCGGGCATGGCCGCGGGCAGGTCGGCAGGATCCCGATCGAGGACACGGTGCCCGGCGACGACGCGATCCGATGCTGCCCGCGCACGACGACCGTCTCGTCCGGCGACGCAGGATCGTGACCGCGGATCTCCGCGATGATCTCGAGGGGCTCGGCAGCCATCGGCAGCACCCGTCCGCGCGCCCCGAGCAGCCGGCCGACGAGGTCGAGGCCACGGACCGGGTCCCCGAGCAGCTCCCAGATCGAGACGATCATGAGATTGCCGAGCGCGTGTCCGTTGAGCTCACCGGAGCCCCCGAAGCGGTGCTGCAGCACGTCCCGCCAGGTGTGGCCCCAGTCCGAGTCGTCGCACAGGGCTGCGAGGGCCATCCGCAGGTCGCCTGGCGGCAGGACATGGAAGTCGTGTCGCAGCCGGCCGCTCGACCCCCCGTCGTCGGCGACCGTGACGACCGCGGTCAGGTGGTCCGTGAGGAGGCGCAGGGCACTGAGTGAGGCGGCGAGCCCGTGTCCTCCGCCGAGAGCCACGATGTGGCGCTGGTCCTTGCGCAGCAGCCGGGCAGCAGGCGGCACCGTCACTCCCTGCCGAGATCACGATGGACGATGAACGTGTCGACCCCCTCGGGTTGGCCGATTCGGGCACTGAGTGCCTCGGCGGTGGCGACCGAACGGTGCTTTCCGCCGGTGCAGCCGATCGCAACAGTGACGTACCGGCGGCCCTCACGGATGTAGCCCTCGATCATGGTCTCGAGCAGGTCGGTCGCCCGGTCGAGGAACTCCTCGGCACCGGCCTGCCGCATGACGAACTCGGCCACCGCCTCGTCCTGCCCGTTGAGTGACTTGAGCTCCGGCACCCAGTACGGGTTGGGCAGGAACCGCATGTCCAGGACGACGTCGGCGTCGAGTGGGAGGCCGTACTTGAACCCGAAGCTCATGACGGCGACCCGGAGCTGCACCTTCCGGTCGCCGGCGAAGATGGACGTCAGCTTCGCCGCGAGCTGGTGGACGTTGAGCCCTGAGCTGTCGATGACCACGTCGGCGCTGGAGCGCAGGTCGAGGAGCAGCGAGCGCTCCCGTTGGATGCCGTCGAGCAGTCGGCCGCGGCCTTGGAGGGGATGGGGACGGCGGACGCTCTCGAAGCGACGGACCAGAGCCTCGTCCGTCGCGTCGAGGAAGAGCACGCTCGGTCGCTCACCCCGGTCGGTGGCTGCGTCGATGGCCTCCTGCAGGTGTGCGAACCAGCCGCGAGAACGGACGTCGACGACGACCGCGACCCGTCGTGGCGCCACCTCGGGCCTGCGCTCCAGGGAGGAGTGGCGCAGCTCGGCCAAGGGCTCGAGCATCTGGGGCGGCAGGTTGTCCACGACGAGCCAGCCGAGGTCCTCGAGGACATTGGCGGTCGTCGTCCGCCCGGCGCCGCTCATGCCAGTGACGATGACCAGCGGTGCATCGGAGATCGCGTTCCCGTCGGGCTGCGGGCTCTCGGAGGTCGCAAACCGGGTGTTCATTCGAGGATCTCTCCCGTCGTGAGACTGACGGCCGGTTGAGCCGGACCGCCCTCGGACAAATGGGCAACGATGGCAGCGGCGAGGGCGGGCCCGATCCCCGGCACCGCCATGATGTCCTCCGCAGCGGCGGTCCGGAGCCGTTTCACCGACCCGAAGTGCCGCAGCAGCGCCCGTTGGCGCGCCGCCCCGAGGCCGGGCACTCCGTCGAGCTGCGAGGCAGTCATCGCCTTGGAGCGGCGCTGGCGGTGGAAGGTGATGGCGAAGCGGTGCGCCTCGTCACGAAGCCGCTGGAGCAGGTAAAGGCCCTCGCTCGTGCGCGGCAGGATGACGGGGTACTCGGTCCGAGGTAGCCAGACCTCCTCGAGCCGCTTGGCCAGGCCGACGACGGCCACCTCCTCGATACCGAGCTCGTCGAGCACCGCTTGGGCCGCGTTGACCTGCGGCAGTCCGCCGTCGACGACGACGAGGCTGGGCGGGTAGGCGAACCGCCGAGGACGGCCGGTTGCCGGATCGATCGGACCCGACCCCCTGTCGTCATCGGCACCCGCATCCCCGTCGACGGCAGGACGGGCGCCGCCGTTGAATCCGCCAGCAGTGCCGGCCGAGCCGTCGTCACCCGGCTCGACGCCAGCGGCCAGGTCGAGGTCTCCGATGCCCTCGGCCTCCTCGAGGTAGCGCCGGAAACGCCTGGTCAGCACCTCGTGCATCGCGGCGGTGTCGTCCACGGTGACTGCCTCCGCGCCGGTCGCCCGGCGCCCCTCAGGACCTCCGGACGACGTGGCCCCGCGGACGATGAACCGCCGATACTCACCCTTGCGCGCCAGCCCGTCCTCGAAGACGACCATGCTCGCCACGACGTTGGTGCCCTGGACGTGGCTCACGTCGTAGCCCTCGATCCGAAGTGGTGCCTCGGCAAGGCCGAGATAGTCCTGGAGCTCCTTGAGGGCCTGGCTGCGGAGGGTGAGGTCGCCGGCGCGGGCCACCTTGTGACGGGCCAAGGACTGTTCCGCGTTGCGCCTGACCGTCTCCATCAGGCTCCGCTTGTCGCCGCGTTGCGGGACCCGAACCGAGACGGTCGAGCCGCGCAGCCCGGACAGCCAGGACACGACCGCCTCCCGGTCGGCGGGCAGGATCGGGACGAGGACTTCGCGCGGCACCGCGCTGCGGTCACCGTTCTCGGAGTCAACGTCACCGTAGACCTGCTGGAGCAGGTGCTCGATGAGGAGCGGCAGGTCTTCGCTCTCCTTCTCCACGACCCAACCGCGCTGCCCCCGGATCCGTCCACCGCGGACATGGAAGACCTGCACGGCCGCCTCGAGGTCGTCATCGGCGAGGGCGAAGACGTCTGCGTCGGTGGCGTCCCCGAGGACGACGGCCTGCTTCTCCAACGCCTTGCGCATCGCCGTGAGGTCATCGCGCAGCCGGGCGGCCTCCTCGAACTCGAGGTTCGAGGCCGCCTCCTTCATCCGGGCCTCGAGACGCCTGCTGAACCGGCTCGTGTCGCCGGACATGAAGTCACAGAAGTCCTCGGCGATGGCGCGGTGCTCCTCCGCGGTGACCCGGCCCACGCACGGCGCCGAGCACTTGTCGATGTAGCCGAGCAGACATGGCCTGCCGCTCGCCGCCGCGCGCTTGAAGACACCGGCGGAGCAGGTCCGGATCGGGAAGACCCGCAGCAGCAGGTCGAGCGTCTCCCGGATGGCCCAGGCATGACCATAGGGACCGAAGTACCGCGTGCCGCGCCGCTTGGCGCCGCGCATCACCTGGGCGCGGGGGAACTCCTCCCCCATCGTCACGGCGAGGAACGGGTAGGACTTGTCGTCGCGGTACTTGACGTTGAACCGGGGGTCGAACTCCTTGATCCACGAGTACTCGAGAGCGAGGGCCTCGACCTCGGTGCGGACCACCGTCCACTCGACCGAGGCAGCGGAGGTGACCATCGTGGCCGTCCGTGGATGGAGCGCGGCCAGGTCCTGGAAGTACGAGGACAGCCGTGGGCGAAGGGACTTCGCCTTACCGACGTAGATGACGCGGCCGTGTGCGTCCCGGAACCGGTAGACGCCGGGATCGAGCGGGATCTCGCCCGGCTTGGGGCGGTAGGTCGTCGGATCGGCCACACCACCACCCTATGTCGGGTCACTGACGCGGCCGTATGCCGCCGAGCCGGGTCCCGAGCCCACCTGCGGATCCAGCCCGGCGACGGTTCACGACACGGTGAACCGGTCTCCTTCCACATGCACGGTCATCGCGGCCAGGGGCTGTTTTGCCTGGCTGTCCGGGGTGGGGGCACCGGACGTGAGGTCGAACTGGCTGCCATGGCAAGGGCAGATGATGTGGCCGCCCTCGATCATGGTCACGGCGCAGCCCTGGTGTGTGCACGTCGTCGAGAAGGCCTTGAACTCACCCGCAGCGGGCTGCGTCACGACGACCTGTTGGTCGGGGAAGATCCGCCCACCGCCGACCGGTATGTCTGCGACCGGGGTGCCTGCGGGACTGGGGGTGGCGCCGCCACCCTGGGCGGCGGGACTCCCGGCGGACGAGCTGCCACCCGAGGCCTTCGCGGTGGGAACGGGAGGGCTGCTGCAAGCGGCCAAGGTCCCTGCTGCCACGCCTACCCCGATCGCCCCGATGAGCACGGTCCTGCGGCCAGTGACAGGCTCCGTCATCCGGTTCCCTTCCTCGTTCGCGTCGTCCTCGTCGATCGGGTGGAGCGCCCGCCTCCCGCATCCGTCGTCCGGGCCGTCGTGCGGACGGTGACCGATGCGGAGGACTTCGTTGCGGCGGCGGTCGTCCTGCCCGCGGTGCCCACCTTGCGCTTTCCGCCTGTGCGGGCGCTGTCGCTCGCCTGTGAGCTCCGTCTCGCGGGCGCCTTGGCGCCAGCCGGCGAACGCTCCGGCGTGCGCGCTGTCCGCTCGAGGATCGGCCGGAGGAACCGCCCCGTGTGGCTCGCCTCCACCAGGGCAACGTCCTCTGGTGTGCCCTCGGCGATCACCTCACCACCGCCGGATCCGCCCTCGGGGCCGAGGTCGATGAGCCAGTCGGCGTTCTTGATGACGTCGAGGTTGTGCTCGATGACGATGACGGTGTTTCCCTTGTCGACCAGGCTCTGGAGGACGTCGAGCAGCTTGCGGATGTCCTCGAAGTGCAGACCCGTCGTCGGCTCGTCGAGCACGTAGACCGTGCGCCCGGATGAGCGCTTCTGGAGCTCGCTCGCCAGCTTGACGCGCTGCGCCTCGCCGCCCGACAGCGTGGGTGCCGGCTGGCCGAGTCGGACGTACCCGAGGCCCACGTCGTTGAGCGTCCTCAGGTGCCGCGAGATCGCCGGCACCGCCTCGAAGAAGTCGGCCGCCTCCTCGATGGGCATGTCGAGCACGTCAGCGATGGTCTTGCCCTTGAAGTGCACTTCGAGGGTCTCCCGGTTGTAGCGGGCGCCGTGACAGACCTCGCACGGGACATAGACGTCGGGGAGGAAGTTCATCTCGATCTTGATGGTGCCGTCGCCGGCGCAGTTCTCGCAGCGACCGCCCTTGACGTTGAAGGAGAACCGGCCGGGCTGGTAACCCCGGACCTTCGCCTCCGTCGTCTCGGCGAAGAGCTTGCGCATGTTGTCGAAGACCCCGGTGTAGGTGGCCGGGTTCGACCTCGGGGTGCGCCCGATCGGGCTCTGGTCGACGTGGACGACCTTGTCGAGATGGTCGAGTCCGGTGACCGACTTGTGCCGTCCAGGAACCCGCTTCGCGTTGTTGAGCTTGTTGGCGAGGACGTTGTAGAGGATGTCATTGACCAGGGTCGACTTCCCCGAGCCCGACACTCCGGTCACCGCGACGAGGTTGCCCAGTGGAAAGTCGACGGTGATGTTCTTGAGGTTGTTCTCCTTGGCTCCCGTCACGGTGAGCCGACGTCCGTCGTGACCGCGCCGAACGACGGGCACCGGGATCTCGCGACGCCCGGACAGGTACATCCCGGTGAGCGAGTCCGGGTGCTCGAGCAGGCCCTGGACCGAGCCGGAGTGCACGACGTGGCCGCCGTGCTCGCCCGCACCGGGACCGATGTCGACCACCCAGTCCGCCGTGGCGATGGTGTCCTCGTCGTGCTCGACGATGATGAGCGTGTTGCCCAGGTCGCGAAGCCGCGTCAGCGTGTCGATGAGCCGATGGTTGTCCCGCTGGTGCAGGCCGATGGACGGCTCGTCGAGGACGTAGAGGACGCCGACGAGCCCCGACCCGATCTGCGTCGCGAGCCGGATCCGCTGGGCCTCGCCGCCCGACAGCGTCCCCGCCGGTCGGTCGAGCGAGAGATAGTCGAGGCCGACGTCGACGAGGAAGCCGAGCCGCGAGTCGATCTCCTTGATGACCCGCTCGGCGATCTGCTGCTCGCGTGGCGTGAAGTCGACGTGGTCGAGGAACCCGGCCGCATCGCAGATCGCGAGCGCACACACCTCGGAGATGTTCTTGCCACCGATGAGCACGGCGAGCGACTCGGGCTTGAGCCGCGCGCCCTTGCACACGGGACAGGGCACCTCGCGCATGTAGCCCTCGTAGCGCTCGCGGCTCCAGTCCGAGTCGGTCTCGGCGTGCCTGCGCTTGATGAAGGGCACGACCCCCTCGAAGCCGGTGGTGTAGGAGCGGTCGCGGCCGTAGCGGTTGCGGTAGCGCACATGGACCTTGTAGTTCTCCCCGTGCAGGAGCGCCTGCTTGGCCCGGCTCGGCAGGGCCTTCCACGGCACGTCCATGGAGAACTTGAGGTCCTCGGCGAGCGCCGACATGACCCGCTGGAAGTACTCGGCGGACCCGGACCCCTGTGCCCACGGCTGGATGGCGCCCTCCGCGAGCGTGAGGTCCTCGTCAGGCACGGCGAGCTCCGGGTCGACCTCGAGCTCGGTGCCGATGCCGGTGCACTCGACGCACGCGCCGAACGGCGAGTTGAAGGAGAAGGACCGCGGCTCGATCTCGTCCATGCCGAGCGGGTGGTTGTTGGGGCAGGCCATCCGCTCGGAGAAGCGCCGCTGGCGCTCGGGGTCCTTGGGGTCCCGATCGACGAAGTCGACGAGCAGGATGCCGCCGGCGAGTCCGAGGGCGGTCTCCACCGAGTCGGTGAGCCGGCGCTTGGCGCCGGTGTCGTCACCCTTGGCCACCAGCCGGTCGACGACGACCTCGATGGTGTGCTTCCGCTGCTTCTCGAGCTTCGGGGGCTCGGACAGCGACACGACCTCTCCGTCGACACGGGCCCGCGCGAAGCCCTTGGTCTGGAGCTCCGCGAAGAGGTCGACGAACTCCCCCTTGCGGCCCTGCACCACCGGGGCGAGGACCTGGAAGCGGGTGCGATCCTCGAGGGTGAGCAGCTGGTCGACGATCTGCTGCGGCGTCTGCCGGGTCACCGGCTCACCGCAGACGGGGCAGTGTGGCCGACCCGCTCGCGCGAAGAGCAGACGCAGGTAATCGTAGACCTCGGTGATCGTCCCCACCGTCGACCGCGGGTTGCGGCTCGTGGACTTCTGGTCGATCGAGACCGCCGGCGACAGGCCCTCGATGAAGTCGACGTCCGGCTTGTCCATCTGCCCGAGGAACTGCCGTGCGTAGGACGAGAGCGACTCGACGTAGCGACGCTGTCCCTCGGCGAAGATCGTGTCGAAGGCGAGCGACGACTTGCCCGAGCCGGAGAGTCCGGTGAACACCACGAGGCTGTCGCGGGGAAGGTCCACCGCCACGTCCTTGAGGTTGTGCTCGCGCGCGCCGCGGACGACGAGCGAGTGGGGGTTGGCGTCCCTGTTGGCGGGCGTAAGACTCACGCGCCCCATGCTAAGTCGGTCCACCGACAGTCCCCCAAACGCAGGCGTGGTCGTATGCCGCTGAGCCGGCTCCCGGCGTCCCCCACTCCCAGCCACGCGAGCTTGCGCCCCCTCTCCCGCAGTCTCGGCCACGCGGATTTTCGGGGGACCACGGGGGCCAGAGCGTGGCCTTTTCGGGGGGTACACGGGGGGCGGAGCCCCCCGTGGGTAGGCATACTGCATGAGTATGAGCGGGAGCCAGCCGACCTCGAACGTCACTCCCATCGAGGACTACGCGGTCATCGGCGACACCCAGACGGCCGCGCTCGTCAGCCGGGAGGGCTCGATCGACTGGCTCTGCCTGCCGCGCTTCGACTCGCACGCCTGCTTCGCGGCGCTCCTCGGCACCCCGAACAACGGTCGGTGGCTCATCCGGCCGGTCGACCCGGATGCCAGGACGACGCGTCGGTACCTCGATGACTCCTTCGTCCTCGAGACGACCCACGAGACCTCGACCGGCGCGGTCCGGGTGCTCGATGTCATGCCGCTCGGCGACGGACGAGCCGATGTCCTCCGGCGGATCGAGGGCGTGTCCGGAACCGTGCGGATGCGTCACGAGTGGATCGTGCGGTTCAGCTATGGCCGCACCAAGCCGTTCGTGAGCCGGCACACCGAGGAACGCGAGGCCGGCATCGACCAGATCATCACCGCGATGGCTGGCCCGGACATGATCGTCCTTCGCGGAGCGCGGCTACCCCGGGCCGAGAACTGGACCCACGTCGACGAGTTCGACATCGCCGCGGGCGAGAACCTCGCCTTCGCCACGACCTGGTTCAGCAGCGTCGAGACGATTCCTCCGCCGCTCAAGGTCCTGAGCCGGATCGCCGACACCATCGAGCGCAGCCGTCAGTGGGCGGCCCGGAGCGACTACGACGGTCCGTACGAGAACGCCGTGACTCGGTCCATCCTGGTGCTGCGCCTGCTCACCCATGGAGTCACCGGCGGTATCGTCGCTGCCCCCACGACCTCGCTGCCCGAGGACTTCGGTGGTGAGCGGAACTGGGACTACCGCTACTGCTGGCTCAGGGACGCCGCGCTGACTCTGGAGTCCCTGCTCGGTTGCGGCTACGTCGAGGAGACCGAGTCATGGCGCCAGTGGCTGCTTCGCGCCGTCGCCGGCGACCCCGAGGACATCCAGATCATGTACTGCGTCGACGGCGCACGGGACCTGCCGGAACGCGAGCTCGACCACCTGCCCGGATACGCCGACTCGCGCCCGGTGCGCATCGGCAACGGCGCCGTCAAGCAATGGCAGACGGACGTGCTCGGTGAGGTGATGATCGCCCTCGAGCAGGCCCGTCAGCAGGGTCTCGCCGAGACCGAGGACTCCTGGATGCTGCAGCGCGCTCTCATGGACAACTTGGCGGAGCGCTGGCAGGAGGCGGACAACGGGCTGTGGGAGGTCCGCGGCCCACGGCGGCCCTTCACCCACTCCCGGGTCATGGTCTGGGCCGCCTTCGACCGGGCCATCCAGGGCGTCGAGGAGCACGGACTCAAAGGTCCGGTCGACCACTGGCGGGAGCTGCGGGAGGCGGTCCGGGCGGAGGTCATGGAGAAGGGCTGGAACGAGGAGAAGCAGAGCTTCGTGCAGCACTACGACACGACCGAGCTCGACGCCTCCCTGCTCAACCTGTCGGCCGTCGGCTTCCTCCCCGGGGACGATCCCAAGATGGTCGGCACCATCCGGGCCGTGGAGCGGGAGCTGTTGCGAGATGGCCTGGTCCTGCGCTACCGGACCCAGACGGGCGTCGACGGGCTCGCCGGCGACGAGCATCCCTTCCTCGCGTGTTCGTTCTGGCTCGTCACCGCCTATGCAAAGGCGGGCATGCTGACGGAGGCGACGGCGCTGATGGACCGCCTCGTCGGGCTGGCCAACGACGTCGGGTTGCTGTCCGAGGAGTACGACCCGATCCACCAACGCATGGTCGGCAACTTCCCCCAGGCGTTTTCACACCTCACCCTCGTCGGCGCAGCCCTCGCGCTGGCCGAGGCCACCGGAAAGGCACGGCATGCACCTCATTGACCTCTCCACGAAGCACCTGCCCAGCGAGACAGAGCGGCTCGTGGCCACGGCCGAGCGCCTGGGCGACCCCGATGTGCGGGCGGCGTCACTGTGCGCGGGGTGGACCCGCGGGCACGTGCTGACCCACCTCGCCCGCAATGCCGACGCGCTCTCGCGGGTGTGTGCGGCGGTGCTGACCGGGGAGCCCGACACCATGTACGACTCGGCCGAGGCGCGCGACGCCGACATCGAGGCGGGCGCGGGACGGCCTGCGGCCGAGCTCGCCTCGGACGTCCGGACGACGGCGGCGTCCTTGGCGCCCCAGATCAGCCGGCTGGGCGTCGGGCACGTCGGCACCACCGTGGAGCGGGTGCCGGGCGGCCAGCTCATCTCCGCCGAGCGCGTCCCGTTCATGCGTCTGCGTGAGGTCGTGTGGCACCACGTCGACCTCGATGCCGGCTACGGGTTCGCAGAGACGCCCGAGGACCTCGTCCACCTCTTCCTCGAGGACATGGTCGCCCGACTGGCCTCGTCGGACGGCGCCCCGGGGCTCGAGATCCGGACCGACGAGGGCGACGAGTGGATCGTCGGGGACGGTGGCGCGACCATCGCTGGGCCGCGCTGGGGCGTGCTCCTCTGGCTCGCCCGCGGCCGCATCGATGGACTGACGGCGCCGGGAACGGCGCTCCCCCAACTGCCGTTCGGAGGCTGAGCGATGGCCGACACCTACACCGGACGAGTCGTACCGGGCGGCCCCGTGCAGGTGCGCGAGCTGCCGGATCTCACCATCCGCAAGCTCGCCGTGTCGCAGATGAGCAACAACGTCTACCTGTTGACGTGCAAGGCGAGCCGCCGCCAGCTGCTCATCGACGCGGCCGATGACGCTCCGCGCATTCTCGAGATCGTCCGAGACAGCGGTGACGGGCTGGAGGCTGTCGTCACCACGCACCGGCACTGGGACCATGTGCGGGGCCTCGAGGAGGTCGTCGCCGCGACCGGCGCTCGCACCTTCGCCGGCGCGGAGGATGCCGACGAGCTGCCGGTCCGGGTCGACGAGCCGCTCGGGCACGGAGACCAGGTGCGGTTCGGGCAGGTCACGCTGGACGTCATCCACCTGCGCGGGCACACCCCTGGCTCTGTCGCCCTGTCGTACCAGAGCCCAGATGGCGGCACGCACCTGTTCACCGGCGACTCGCTGTTCCCGGGGGGCGTCGGCAACACGAAGAACCCCGGGCAGAGCTTCGACTCACTCATCGAGGACGTCACGACGCGCATCTTCGACGTGTACGACGACGACACCTGGTTCTATCCCGGTCACGGCGACGACTCCACCATCGGCGCGGAGCGTCCGCACCTGCAGGAGTGGCGCGAGCGCGGCTGGTGACCCGACGCGATGGTGCCGAGGGCCGCTGAGGGGCGCTGAGACGCGCCCATCAGTCAGCACTACGCGGGGACCGTCTCCTGATCCGGACCCGCATCGAGCTCGGCGATGAGGGACTCCAGCTCGGCGCGGACGACCTCGACGTCGTAGGGGACGTTGGTCACGACGAAGTGCCGCCTCGGGTTGTTGGCGACGCAGAGCCCGATGCCGAGCCGGGACCGCCCGTGCTTCTGGTTCCAGAGCCGCTCCAGAGGAGTCCCGTCCCAGTCCGGAGGTGCGTGCAGCCAGCCCTGCATGACGACCAGGGAGTCCTCCGGGTCGGGGCGGCGCTTCGGAGCATCGATGGCAACCACCGTGATCTCGCCCATGAGTTGACCGTACGACGACCGCCCGGCCCGTGTCAGCACTTCTGGCCTCAGGAGTCCCGCGTGTCACATGGAAGGATGACGTCCGTGTCCCCCGGCCGCCCGCGTTCATCGCGCCCATGAGGATCGATCGCTCGACCGCTCCGCTCCTCGTCCTCGGCGGCGTCATCTCTGTCCAGTTCGGTGGGGCGCTCGCCGCCACTCTCGTGCCGAGGATCGGGGCCGTCGGCTCGGTGCTGCTGCGCCTCTGCTTCGCCATGCTCATCCTCTGCGCCGTCGTCCGACCCCGGCTGCGTGGGCGCTCGCGCAGGGCGTGGGGCACCGTGGTGCTCTTCGGCCTCGCGCTCGCGGCGATGAACACGGCCTTCTACTCGTCGCTCGCCTACCTCCCCATCGGGGTCGCGGTGACCGTCGAGTTCCTCGGGCCACTCACCCTGGCCGCCGTGCTGAGCAGGCGACCCAGGGACGTCGCGGCGGTGCTCGCCGCCGGTCTGGGGGTCGCGCTCGTCTCGGGGGCGACGGGTGCCACGTGGGGGCGGTTCGAGCCGATCGGCCTCTTCTGGGCGGCGGTGGCAGGGGCGATGTGGGCCGCGTACATCGTCCTCAGCCAACGCACCGGGACCCTCTTCACCGGCCTCGATGGGCTGGCCCTGGCGCTCGTCGTGTCGACCGCCGTCGTCGCGCCCTTCGGGCTCTTCTCGGTCGACAGGTGGACGCCCGAGATCGTGGGTCTCGGCCTCGGCATCGCCCTGCTGAGCTCCGTGCTGCCCTACTCCCTGGAGCTCATGGCCCTACGACACCTGAGCCAGCGCGTCTTCGGCATCCTGCTCAGTCTCGAACCAGCCGTGGCCGCCCTGGCCGGCCTGCTCGTCCTCGACCAGGTCCTCGACCGGGGACAGGTCGTCGGCCTGTTTCTCGTCGTGACCGCCAGCGCTCTCGTGCTCAGCGCGAAGGCGAAGCCAGACCCCCCGGACACGGTGGTCGGCTCGGGCTGACCCCGGACGTCAGCTCGACCCGCGACGTGTGCCGGAGCTCGAGTCGATGGCAGCGGGCGCGGCGGCTGCCGCCCGTGCGTCGCGGCGCGTCTTGAGCAGGCTCGCGACCGTTGTCACACCGAGGATGAGGACGATGGCGCCGAGCGAGACGGTGATCGGGATGTCGGGCACGCCGTGGATCGGCTCCCCGCCATTGACGAACGGCAGGTTGTTCTCGTGGAGGGCGTGGAAGATCAGCTTGACGCCGATGAAGCCGAGCAGGACCGCGAGACCGATGCTGAGGTAGACCAGACGCTTGAGCAGGCCGCCGATGAGGAAGTACAGCTGGCGCAGACCCATCAGCGCAAAGATGTTTGCCGTGAGGACGAGGTACGGCTCCTTGGTCAGCCCGTAGATCGCAGGGATCGAGTCGAGCGCGAAGAGCAGGTCGGTCGTCCCCAGCGCGAGGATGACGATCATCATGGGCGTGATGAGGCGCTTGCCGTGCCGGGCGATGACAAGACGGACCCCGTGCCACTCCTTGGTCGCCGGGAAGGTCTTCTCGACCCACACGAGCAAGCGGTTCTCGTGGTACTCGTCGTCGTCGGTCTCCCCACCCCTGGCCAGCTTGATCGCCGTGTAGATGAGGAAGGCCCCGAACAGGTAGAAGACCCACGCGTAGGCATTGATGACGACGGCCCCGAGGGCAATGAAGATGCCACGCAGCACGATGGCGATGACGATGCCGATCATCAACGCGGACTGCTGGAACCGCAGCGGAACCCGGAAGCTGCTCATGATGAGCAGGAAGACGAAGAGGTTGTCGACCGACAGCGAGTACTCGGTGAGCCAGCCCGCGTAGAACTCGCCGGCAGAGCGTCCGCCCCACTCCCACCAGACGAAGAGCCCGAAGAGGATCGCAGCGGTCACGTAGAAGGCAAGGTGGCGGCTGGCCTCCCCCATCGAGGGGATGTGGGGCCGGCGAGCGATGACGAACACGTCGACGACGAGGACGACCGTCATCAGTCCGATCGTGAGGAACCAGCCCCAGGCGGGGACATTCATGTGGGCACCTTCCGGTTACGGCGTCGGTCAGGACAGCGTCAGCAACCGGAGGTCTCTCCCGCCCAGCAAGGCCGGCCCGACGGGCCCGGGACCGACCGAGTCGGAGCCGTGATGACGAGCCCGTCGCTTCGGGGATACTCCCCTCCGTGAACGCCTGAGTCTTGCATCCCCCCGGCCCTGCACTCAACTCGCGTCTGCCGGGTGGACTCGTCCCAGTCGGACCGGACCGTTCAGCGGGTCGCCGAGGTCATCTGCCGGAGCTCCTTCTTCAGCTCGCTCACCTCGTCGCGCAGCCGGGCCGCCAGCTCGAAGTGCAGCTCGGCCGCGGCCTGGTGCATCTGCGCGGTCAGCTCCTGGATGAGCCCCGACAGATCGGCGGCGGCGAGGTCGGACGGCCGCTCGCCGCGCACCCCGGCGGAGACCCCGACGTCCGCCGCCACGGCACCACGCCCAGCCCCGCTCTTCCCACGGGACTGCATGCGCCCGGAGCCGATGAGCTCCTGGGTATCGGCGTCCTCCCGTTGGAGCAGGTCGGTGATGTCCGCGATCTTCTTGCGCAGGGGCTGGGGGTCGACACCCATCTCCCGGTTGTAGGCGAGCTGCTTCTCACGGCGGCGGTTGGTCTCGTCCAGCGCGTCCTGCATCGAGGGCGTGACCTTGTCCGCGTACATGTGGACCTGACCGGAGACGTTGCGGGCGGCACGGCCGATGGTCTGGATGAGCGAACGCGTGGACCGCAGGAACCCTTCCTTGTCGGCGTCGAGGATCGAGACCAGCGACACTTCCGGCAGGTCGAGCCCCTCCCGGAGCAGGTTGATCCCGACGAGCACGTCGAAGACGCCGGTGCGCAGCTCGCGCAGCAGCTCGACCCGGCGGAGCGTGTCGATGTCGCTGTGGAGGTAGCGGACGCGGATCCCCTTGTCGAGCAGGTAGTCGGTGAGGTCCTCGGCCATCTTCTTGGTCAGCGTCGTCACGAGGACGCGCTCGTCCTTGTCGACCCGGAGCTGGATCTCGTGGATCAGGTCGTCGATCTGGCCCTTCGTCGGCTTGAGCACGACCTCGGGGTCGACGAGACCGGTCGGGCGGATGATCTGCTCGACGGGCGGCCCGCCCCTGGCCGACTTGGCCAGCTCGTACTCGCCCGGCGTCGCCGAGAGGTAGACCGTCTGCCCGATCCGCTCGAGGAACTCCTCCCACTTGAGCGGCCGGTTGTCCATCGCGCTCGGCAGTCGGAACCCGTGCTCGACGAGCATCCGCTTGCGCGACATGTCGCCCTCGTACATCGCGCCGATCTGCGGCACCGTCTGGTGCGACTCGTCGATGACGAGCAGGAAGTCCTCGGGGAAGTAGTCCAGCAGGCAGTTCGGCGCAGATCCCGGACCGCGGCCATCGATGTGTCTCGAGTAGTTCTCGATGCCGGAGCAGAAGCCGACCTGCCGCATCATCTCGATGTCGTAGCTCGTGCGCATCCGCAGCCGCTGCGCCTCGAGCAGCTTGCCCTGCTTCTCGAAGGTCGCGAGCTGGTCCTCGAGCTCGAGCTCGATCCCGCGGATCGCGCGGTCCATCCGCTCCGGCCCGGCAACATAGTGCGACGCCGGGAAGACGTACATCTCCTGCTCCTCGTGCACCACTTCGCCGGTGACCGGATGCAGGGTGTAGATCCGCTCGATCTCGTCGCCGAAGAACTCGATCCGGATCGCGAGCTCCTCGTAGACCGGGATGATCTCGACCGTGTCCCCGCGAACCCGGAACGTCCCGCGCGTGAAGGCGAGGTCGTTGCGGGTGTACTGCATCTCGACGAACCGTCGGAGGAGGGAGTCCCGGTCGACCTCCTC
Source organism: Intrasporangium sp. (assembly GCF_040414665.1). Classification (GTDB taxonomy): domain Bacteria; phylum Actinomycetota; class Actinomycetes; order Actinomycetales; family Dermatophilaceae; genus Intrasporangium. The sequence continues at coordinate 56,810 of NZ_JBEDUL010000060.1, read as the reverse complement.
TCCGACCCTGATGCGTGCCATCCGATCGACGTACTCCTGCGGCGTCCCGAGGCCGTAGATGCACGAGACCGACGCGACGACGATGACGTCGCGACGGGTCAGCAGCGAGTTCGTCGCCGAGTGACGCAGCCGCTCCACCTCGTCGTTGATCGAGCTGTCCTTCTCGATGTACGTGTCCGTCTGCGGGATGTACGCCTCGGGCTGGTAGTAGTCGTAGTACGAGACGAAGTACTCGACGGCGTTGTTGGGCAGCAGCTCGCGGAACTCGTTGGCGAGCTGCGCGGCGAGCGTCTTGTTCGGTGCCATCACGAGGGTCGGCCGCTGGACCTGCTCGATGAGCCAGGCGGTCGTGGCCGACTTGCCGGTCCCGGTGGCGCCGAGGAGGACGACGTCCTGCTCTCCAGCCGTGATCCGGCGCGCGAGCTCGGCGATGGCCGGGGGCTGGTCACCGCTCGGCCGGTAGTCCGAGATGACCTCGAAAGGTGCCACCGTGCGCTGGAGGTCGGTCGTGGGACGCATGGCTACACGGTACGTCGCGATACCGACAACGCCGGGGTCGTCTGCCGCTGGGCCGGCTCCCGCACGCCGCTCACGGCACCCGGTGGGTCCAGCCGGGCGTGGCGAACTTTGCCTCGACGAGCTCCTTGGCCGCGCTGAGCTCGGCCTCCGAGTACGTCGCCGGCGTCGTGCGATACGCCCGGGTGAACGAGGCCAGGAAGCTCTCGATGATCGCCTCGCGGGTCATCCCGGTCTGGGACCGCATCGGGTCGACCCGCTTGTTCGCCGACTTCGTCCCCTTGTCGGACAGCTTCTCCCGCCCGATCCGGAGCACCTCGAGCATCTTGTCCGCGTCGATGTCGTAGGCCATCGTCACGTGGTGGAGGACCGCGCCGGACGCGAACCGCTTCTGCGCCGCACCGCCGATCTTGCCCTTGTCGCTCGCGATGTCGTTGAGCGGCACGAAGTGCGCGCGCACCCCGATGTCGGCGAGGGCGCCGATGACCCAGTCGTCGAGGAAGGAGTAGGACCGCTCGAAGCTGAGGCCCTCGACGAGCGAGCTCGGCACGACGAGCGAGTACGTGATGGTGTTGCCCGGCTCCATGAACATCGCGCCACCGCCGGAGATCCGCCGGACGACCTCGATCCCGTGCCTGGCGGCCCCGTCGGGGTCCACCTCGTTGCGAACGCTCTGGAACGAGCCGATGACGACGAGCGGCCGGTCCCAGTCCCAGAACCGCAGGGTCGGTGGCCGCTCCCCGGCGGCGACCTCGTGGGCGATGACCTCGTCCAGGGCGACGTGCATCGCCGGGTCGAGGGTCACGGGCGGGATGACGTCGAAGACGTGGTCCTGCCACCCCGTGGCCTTGCCGAGGGCCCGGCGCACGGCGATCCCGATGGCGTCGGGCGTGAAGCCGATGAGGGAGACGGTCTCGTCGAGCGCGCCGTCGATGGCCGACGCCAGCTGCTCGACCCCCGCGTCGGTCGACAGGCCGCTCAGCGCCGCATTGATGTCCTCGAGCGCGTCGTCCGGTTCCAGGAAGAAGTCACCGGAGATGCTCACGTCGGAGAGCCGCCCGTCGGACACGTCCAGATCGACCGCCACGAGCTTGCCACCGGGAACCTTGTACTCGCCTCGCATGCCTGCCTCAACAATTCCGTATGCCGCTGACTTCCCTCCGCACGAGCGTGACCTCAGCGTGGTGTCCAGTCGGTCTGCGCCGCCCAGGCCTGAGCCCGTGCGAACCCCTCGGTGAACCACGGCTCCTTGGCGTCCGCGTACGCCGTCGTCGTGTCGTGCAGGTCGAGCAGGCGGCGCTTCTCGGCCGCATACCCGTCACGCTCCTCGGCAACGTGGGTGAGCCAGTCACGGAACAGGAGCGCGAATCGCCACGCCGGCGAGCCGGCCTCACGGACGTGTACATGGGCGATCTCCCCCGGATCCGTCGATCCGAAGACGCGTTTGCGCCACCCGTCGGCCTCCGCGCCGCTCGGATGGGGGGTGTCCGCATTGAGGTGGTCGAAGACCAGCAGCCCGGCACTACGCATCGCAGCGCGGAACCGAGGGTCGTCCGCCATCGAGAGGTCGCGGACACCGACCTGGATGTCGAGGACGTCCTTGGCCAGCAGGTGGGGCACGGAGGTCGAGCCGACGTGCTCGACCTCGGTCACCCCGTCCACCTGCCTCAGGGCATGGGCGATCTTGGCAACCAGCCGGGCGCCGCGGGGAGCCCAGTCGTCGCGGGGTGCTACGACAGCGGCACGCTCGGGCCGTCGGGAGTGTCGACCGGCGACGAGGTTGTCGTTCCACGGGTGCAGCCGGGCCTCCCAGAGCCGGTCGACGTCGGCGACGAGGTCCTCCCGAGACCCGTCGTTGGACAGCACGACATCACACGCGGCTCGTCGCTCGGCGTCGGAGGCCTGTGCCGTCATCCGGTTGCGCACGTCGTGCTCGTCGAGGCCCCGCTGCTCGACGAGCCGGCCGACCCGCGTCTCGAGGTCGGTCTCGACGACGATCGACACGTGCTCACCGACCCAGAGCCCACGTTCGACGAGCAGTGGCATGTCGTGGACGGTGATGACGCCGTCCGGAACCGCGTCACGCAGCTGCGCGATCCGCTCCCCGATGGCAGGCCCGGTGAGGGCGTCGAGCGCAGCCATGGCCGCCGGATCGGTGAAGACGATGCCGGCCAGTCCGGCCCGGTCGAGCGTGCCGTCGGCGCGGATCACCTCGTCGCCGAAACGCCGCCGGACCTGCTCGAGGACTGGCTGGCCCGGCTCCATGATCTCGCGGGCCACGACGTCCGCATCGACGACCGCTGCACCGAGCTCTCCCAGCCGACGCGCCACCGTGGACTTGCCCGAACCGATTCCCCCGGTCAACCCGACCCGCAGCATGCGGTCACGCTACGGCATCCACCGGCGCAGCAACCGTCCCGTTCTCGTCTACCGACCGGTAGCATCCGACCGTGCCCGCACCAGACCCCTTGCAGCACGCGATGCCCGAATCGTCCACCGGTCGATCGCGCATCTCCAGCTCGCGCCGCATCTCCGCCCTCGACGGACTTCGCGGGCTCGCGGTGGTCCTGGTGGCACTCGGGCACGCCGGTGGGCTGCTGTGGCCCCGGCAGCCGATCGACTCGGTCCCCGTGCTCCGAGGATTCTTCGGCGGCGGCGCCGTCGAGATCTTCTTCATCGTGGGCGGCCTCATCGTCACCCGCGGGCTGCTCCGAGAGCACCAGCTCGGCGTGCTCGATCCCGTGCGGTTCTACCTGCGCAGGCTCGTCCGCCTCGGGGTTCAGCTCGTGCCGCTCGTCCTCGTCATCGTCCTCATCCACCATCTCGACCCAACGGACCCGTGGACGGATCGCGGCACCTACCTGACCGCCGCGCACACCCTCACGCACACGTCGAACGTGTGGGGCGCCTCCCACGTCCTCGAGCTTCGCTCCGACCTCGGACATCTCTGGTACCTCAGCGTCCAGCAGCAGGTGTACCTCGCCCTGCCCCTCGTCATCCTGCTGCTCGCCCGCAGTCAGCGGGCCCTCGCAGGACTCCTTGCGGCGGGCATCGTTGCCGTGACCGTCTGGCGATACCACGTCCTCGAGCACGAGGGATGGCTCATCGCCACCATCTCGACCCTGACCCGGGCCGATGGCGTCCTCTTCGGTGCCCTGATCGCCGTGACGCTCCTCTGGTGGCGCCGGTGGAGCCGGTTTGCGGGCACGCTCATGGCCGTGACGGCTGTCGGCCTCCTTGTCCTCATGGCCAGCCTGCACGAACTGCCCGAGCTGGCCTTCCTGCGCGAGTGGGGCATCGCCTTCAACCTCACCGCGTCGGTCCTCGTCCTCGCCATCTATCTCGCGCGTCAGTCCACCGCCGTAGGGCGGGTGCTGTCGCTCCCGCTGCTCACCTACCTGGGACGGGCCTCACTCGCGATCTTCGTGTGGCACCTTCCGATCTTCACCGTCGTGGCGAGGCACACCGGCGACTGGGACTGGGTCACCCGCACGGTGCTCGGGGTGACGATCCTGGCAGCCGTCGTCCTCGTGACCCATCGCTGGATCGAGGAGCCGACCCGGCGGTGGCTCGCGACGCACCTCCGGCCGCCCGAGTCGCCGACGCACCCGGCGGCCGCCCCGCCGCTTCAGCCGGAGACGGCCGCACCGGTGGGAGGAGGACGATGACCGTGTCGGCTCTCGCGCAACCGGGGGCCCGCCACCGCACCGGGCGTCCTCGCAACGACCTCCTCGACGGGCTGCGCGGCATCGCGATCGTGCTCGTCGTGCTCTCCCACTTCGGCATCGTGTGGTCACCGTTGGTGCGGTGGGACCTCGGGCCGATCCAGAGCCTCTTCGAGGCCGGCAACATCGGTGTGTCGATGTTCCTCGTCATCGGCGGCTTCCTGGTCACCGGGAGCCTGCTCCGCGCCCGGGCCGAGCGCGGCTGGACCGGTCCTCTCTCCGCGCTGTCCCGCCGCACCGTTCGGATCTCCATCCAGGTCTACGTCCTGCTCGTCGTCGTGCTGCTCATGGCGCGACTCGACCCCACCGACACGACGCCGGAGTCGGCCACGCTGTCCTCGGTCCGGGCCGTCGCCACCTACACGTGGAACGAGTACGTCCGACACAACGCGCTCAACGCCCGGTCCGACCTGGGCGCGCTCTACTACCTCAGCATCGAGCTCCAGGTCTACCTGGTCCTCCTCGTCCTGCTGCTCGTCCTGTGGCGAGCCCGGACACTCCTCATCGTGCTCGTCGGACTGGCCATTCCCGTGGTCACCTGGTGGCGCTGGTACGCCTTCGACAGCGAGGGCTGGTACCAGGCGAGCCTGATGACGACGACGCGCATGGATGGCCTGCTCTACGGCATCCTCGCGGCACTGCTCGTCCACCGCCTGGGCTCCGTCCGTCGCCACGGCGGCGGGCTCCTCGGCTCCGGACTCCTGCTCATCGTCGCTGCGGTGGTCAGCACCGCCTTCACGGAGGTCGACGCCTACTTCGGCGTCCAGGGTGTGGTCATCGCCATCGCCACGACGCTCTTCGCGGTCGGAGCCGTCAGCTCACCGGATCCGCGCACCTACGGGTTCCGGGCCATGAGCTGGAGACCGCTCGGGTGGCTCGGCCGGCGGTCGATCACGATCTTCATCTGGCACCTGCCCGTGTTCGCGTTCGTCGCGCGCCGCACCGGGGAATGGGCGCCGCCCGAGCGCGCGCTCGTGGCCGTGGCGCTCCTCACCGTCGTGGTCCTGGTCGTGGACCGCTTCGTCGCGGATCCCGCCACCCGGCTCGTGGCCGGCTGGTGGCGCGGCGTGCCGGCCCGCCGTGCCCCGGGCCAGCGCGGCGCCCGCGGATCGGCCGGTCGCCGGATGGCGAGGCGGATCGAGGAGGAGTTCGCGGACGACCCCCTGTATCCGGACGACCCGTTCCTGCTCGACGACCCACGATCGGATCTCGGCGCACACGAGCCCCGGTCCTCCACGTCGTGAAGGGCCGGGGCTCGGAGCGGGCGTTACCGTGTGAGCGAGCTCAGCGGCATACGAAACGCGTTGTTCAGTTGCCCGTCAGCTTCTCGCGAAGCGCGGCCAGCGCCTCGTCCGAGGCGAGCGTGCCCTCGGCCGGGGTCGCGGCCTGGCTCTCCGGAGCGCCACCACTGGTCGCCGACGAGTAGGACGTCGCAGTGCCGGCATTCGCGGCAGCCTCGGCGTCGGCCTTGTGCGCCGCGTCGACCTGAGCCTTGTGCGACTCCCACCGAGCGTGGGCCTCGGCGTACTGCCGCTCCCACTTCTCGCGCTGGGCCTCGAAGCCCTCGAGCCACTCGTTGGTCTCCGGGTCGAAGCCCTCGGGGTACTTGTAGTTCCCCTCCTCGTCGTACTCGGCCGCCATGCCGTAGAGCGTCGGGTCGAACTCCGACACCGGCACGCTCTCGTCGTTGGCCTGCTTGAGCGACAGGGAGATCCGGCGACGCTCGAGGTCGATGTCGATGACCTTGACGAAGATCTCGTCACCGACGTTGACGACCTGCTCAGGCAGCTCGACGTGACGCTCGGCGAGCTCGGAGATGTGGACGAGGCCCTCGATGCCGTCCTCGACGCGCACGAACGCACCGAAGGGGACGAGCTTGGTGACCTTGCCCGGGACGACCTGGCCGATCGCGTGCGTGCGCGCGAAGTGCTGCCAGGGGTCCTCCTGGGTCGCCTTGAGCGACAGCGAGACCCGCTCGCGGTCCATGTCGACGTCGAGAACCTCGACGGTGACCTCCTGGCCGACCTCGACGACCTCGGACGGGTGGTCGATGTGCTTCCAGGACAGCTCAGAGACGTGGACCAGGCCGTCAACACCGCCGAGGTCGACGAACGCACCGAAGTTGACGATGCTGCTGACGACGCCCTGGCGGACCTGACCCTTCTGGAGCTCCTTGAGGAACGTGGTGCGGACCTCGGACTGCGTCTGCTCGAGCCAGGCGCGACGCGACAGGACCACGTTGTTGCGGTTCTTGTCGAGCTCGATGATCTTGGCCTCGATCTCCTTGCCGACGTACGGCTGGAGGTCGCGGACGCGCCGCATCTCGACGAGCGAGGCCGGCAGGAAGCCGCGGAGGCCGATGTCCAGGATCAGGCCACCCTTGACCACCTCGATGACGGTGCCGGTGACGACGCCGTCCTCCTCCTTGACCTTCTCGATCGTGCCCCAGGCGCGCTCGTACTGCGCGCGCTTCTTGGACAGGATTAGGCGGCCTTCCTTGTCCTCCTTCTGGAGGACGAGGGCCTCGACCTCGTCGCCCACCCCGACGATCTCGGACGGGTCGACGTCGTGCTTGATGGACAGCTCGCGCGAGGGGATGACGCCCTCGGTCTTGTAGCCGATGTCGAGCAGGACCTCGTCCCGGTCGACCTTGACGATGCGACCCTGCACGATGTCGCCGTCGTTGAAGTCCTTGATGGTCGCGTCGATGGCGGCAAGGATGTCTTCCTGAGAGCCGATGTCGTTGATGGCGACCTCAGGCGCGGTCTTCTCGACCGTGTTGGCAGTCATGTAGTAGGAACTCCGATTGTGGACATTGAGATTGGCGACGACCAAGGGCCGCCGTGCGGACAGGATGAACTGAGCACACGAGTGCGTTCGAGCATCCTATCCGTGCTGCCGGGAACCGGTCAAAGGCACGACTGGCTGCGCTCGACGTGAGCCACCATCCCTCGGAGGCGCTACGCCGGCCGGCCGCGCCCGACGAGTCTGCCCGCGCGAACCGGGTCTGGTGGGATGCCGAGGCCCGCGACTACTACGCGGAACACGGCCGGTTCCTGGGAGACGCGGACTGCGTGTGGGGACCGGAGCGGCTCCGGGAGGCAGACGCGCGACTGCTCGGCGACCTGCGCGGCCGGCAGGTGCTGGAGATCGGTGCCGGTGCCGGCCAGTGCGCGCGGTGGGTGCGGGCGGTCGGCGGCCAGGTGGTGGCCACCGACCTCTCGGCCGGCATGGTGGGACAGGGCCGGGCGATCGACGCCGTACGGGCTCGCGAGGAGCGCGTGCCCTTTGTCCAGTGCGACGGCCGCGCGCTGGCCTTTCCCGACGACACCTTCGACATCGTCTTCACCGCCTACGGCGTCATCCCCTTCGTCGCGGACTCCGAGCTCGTCATGCGGGAGGCCGCACGGGTCCTGCGGCCAGGTGGCCGCTTCGTCTTCTCCACGACGCACCCGTTCCGATGGGCCTTCCCCGATGATCCCGGCCCGGGCGGTCTCACCGTGCGGCACTCGTACTTCGACCGGACGCCGTACGTCGAGCAGGACGGGGCGGGACGCACGACCTACGTCGAGCACCACCGGACGCTCGGCGACCGGGTGCGCGAGATCGCTGCCGCCGGCCTGCGTCTCGTCGACGTGGTGGAGCCGGAATGGCCCTCGGGGCACGAGCAGCCCTGGGGCGGCTGGTCGCCCCTGCGAGGGCGCCTCATCCCCGGCACGGCGATCTTCGTCTGCCGCCTCGACTGAGCCAGGGGCCCCGCCCAACGTGCCAGTGTCGACTGGGTCGAATGGAGCGCCAGGCGCCTTCGGGTCAGGCTGAGGTGTCCACCCGGCGGCGCTGCCCCGCAGGGTTCTGGACGCCCTCGCGCGGGAGCAGGACGAAGCCCATGACGAGCAGGAGCACGCCGCCGATGATGCCGACGAGCGGAACGGTCTGGGTCAGCAGGGTGAGGCGTGCTCCATTGTCCTTGGCGTCCGCGACGTTGTTCGCCACTGTCTCCGGCGTGAACTCGAAGTCGAGGTCGAGGACCGTCTGGCCCGTCGCGGCCATCTTGCGGACCTGGTGCTCCGACTGCTTGAGGATCGACCCGGTCGTGGCATCGACCCACATCGTCTTCTCGGTCGTGTACTTGCCAGGGTCGGAACCGATGGTGATGTCGCCGTCGACGACGTTGACCACGAAGCGATAGACGTGGACGCCGTCCAGGTCCTCCTCACCGGAGTACACCGCCGGCACGGCCTTCCCCGTGAGGCCGTCCCAGAACGGGTAGTCCTTCTGCTCGACGTCGAACGGGAACTTGTTGACCAGGCCCTCGACGGCGGTGGCGTCGGCCGGGAGGTACCGGGCCTCGTTGACGGCGAGGGCGGTGACACGATCCGTCGCGAAGTGAGTCGTGCTGGCGCTGATGAGCCGCTTCTGGGGGTCGTCCGCGGAGACGCAGTCGGGCGCGTTGTTGTCCGGGTCCTTGACGAGGCAGCTGGAGTTCTGGAACACGACGACGTCGTCGTCGGACTTGGCGGAGTCGGCGTGCGTGACGCTCGAGGCGCGAACCGGAGTGCGGACCAGGGCGGTGCCGTCGAAGAGGAGCGCCTCGCCGGAGAGGCGCATGACCGAGTTGACGTCGAGCGGAGTCTTCTTCACCTCGCCGGGAGCCCAGAACCTCGCGAGCAGACCCACGACGAGGAGGAAGGACCCGAGAAAGAGCAGGACCATGCTCAACGCTTTGCGCACCGTGACCCCTTTGTCGAAGGCCGGCGCCCCACATGGGCCTTCCCGGCATGGATTGCGCGAACTGTACCAGTCAGTAGGGACCCCGGCAGAGAGGCCGGGACCGAGGAACTCGCGGTTGAATCCGACTTGTTACCACCGTTCAGCTGGCCCGCCCCGTCAACTACAGTTCGCCGGTATGACGACGACCGACGCGGCCGCTGGCCGGCGCCGCCTCCTTGCGCTCGACGGCCTGCGCGGCGTCGCGATCGCGCTCGTCGTGCTCTCACATGGTTGGGCACTCTGGCCACTCGACGCGATCAAGGGAATGCCGTTCATCGGACTCTTCCGGGCGGGCAACATCGCCGTCACGGTGTTCTTCGTCATCGGCGGCTACCTGCTCGTCCGAAGTCTGCTGGCCGAGGTCGAGCGGACCGGGAAGCTTGCCGCCGGGCGGGCCGCGTTCCGACGTCTGCTGCGGGTCAGCGCCCACGTCTACGCCCTGCTCATCGTCCTTGCCATCGTCCATGCGGTCGACGAGACCGATGTCTACCCCGGCACCAGCCTGCGGCAGTCGATCGTCCGGGTGGCGAGCTACACGTGGAACTGGTTCCTGCTCGACAACGCCCTCGTCGCACGCCCGGACCTCGGTCACCTCTGGTACATCAGCGTCTACGTCCACGCAACGCTCCTGCTCATCCTGGTCGTGTGGGTGCTGCGCAGGTACCGCCTCGCCCTCGTCGCCGTCCTGACCGTGCTGTCCGTCGCCCTCTTCGCGTGGCGACTGTGGGTCGTGACGAACGAGGACCTGTTCAGCGCCCTGCTCCGGACGACGACCCGGATGGACGCGATGGTCCTGGGCGCGCTGGTCGCCGCCGCGCTGCCATGGATCCGACGATGGTCCGTCGCCGCAGCGCCGGTCCTCCTCCCGCTGTCCATGGCTGCCCTCGCGGTCCTCATCATGACGACCGGTCATGACGAGTCGTACTTCCGTTGGCCCGGGCTGCTGATCAACCTCGCCGTCGTGGCGTTCGTCGTCGGGGTGCTGCACGCCCGGGGCAACCCGGCCATCCTCCGCCCGCTCGAGTGGCGTCCGCTCGTCGCCCTCGGCAGTGCGTCGATGGCCATCTACATCTGGCACTTCCCCGTCTTCTGGGCCGTCGCCCGGCACTCGAGCGACTGGTCCTGGCAGCTTCGGACGGTGGTGGGGTTCGCCATCACCGCCGTCGCGGTCCTGGTGGCCCAGCACGTCGTCGAGACACCCCTCCAGAAGTGGCTGATGGGACGCTACGCGCGGTCCGCTCGGTCCCAGCGGCAACCAGAGCAGGGGCGCGACGTGGTGCCCGTCGCCGAGGCATCTGAGGAACCTGCCGACGCAGCCACCTCCGGGACCCCGCGGCTCGTCCAGGACTGAGCCCAGCGGCATACGGCCGTATGCCGCTGGGCTGGGTCTCGGCGACACCGCCGACCAGCCGGGGTCACTTCCTGCGACGCACTCCGTCGATGCGAGCCAGGATCCGCTGCGCGGTGTCGTCGTCCAGGCGCAGCCGCCGCTTGGCGCGGTCATAGAGATCGACGACGTTCTTGTCGGCCCAGATGGCAACCCGCTTGACGCCGTCCTGGGGACGGGCGCGATAGTCCGTCGACCGTCGGACGGCCCGCTCCTCCTCGGTGAAGTAGTACAGGGCCATCGATCGGCGGGCGACGTCCTCGGGACAGACGAGTGGATCCGGGTGCCCGTGGTAACTGTCCCCTGACGTCGTGAACACGAGCATCCGGTTGCCCTTGGGAGAGACCCGTCCCTGGACAGAGCTCATGCCCTTGTCCCAGAGCTCGAGGTGGCCGCCCCATTCGTCGCGCCACTCGTCGTTGAGGTACAGCAGGATGTTCACGCGACGAGCCCAGTTCTCGTGCACGTGGTGGGTGGAGAAGTCGGCATGGATGTTGAGGTGCCCGCCGCGCAGGGTCTGGTGGAGGCCACCCCCGTCCATCGTCCAGTCCGGGAGCAGCGCCGGGATGCCGGTGAGCTGCTCGAGCCAGCCGACGAACTGCGGTGACACGAACTCCCTTGCCACGGCTGTGAGGGCGTCACCCCACGTGTCCGGCTGGGTGTTGGCGTACTTCGTCTCGTTGACGTGGAGGTAGCCCTTCCAGAAGGGATCCTCCGTCGGGGGAAACTCGCGCACGCAGCCCGCGAAGGCGTCCGCCGTCAGGACGTCGTCGATGACGATGTGCGGGAACGGCACCGCCGACGCGTACTGGGCCGCCTTGGACTCGATGCCCGCGGTGAGGCGATCGAAGTCCACGAGGGGTTGCGAGGTCATGCGCGGAACTATCCCACAGTTGGTTTCCCGCGGGTAACTTGGTGGCCTACACTCTCCCGAGTCGCACGGCGGAAGCCCGGCGGGACGTGGCCGCCGACGTCAGGGAGGTCAACGGTGCTCACCCCTCAGCACGGTCAGCGGTCCCCGTCCCCGAAGCGGGTCGGGGTCCTCGTCGTCGCGTACAACGCCGCGACCACCCTCGCCCAGACTCTCGATCGGCTGCCCGAGTCGTTCATCGCCGGGGTCGACCACATCCTCATCGGCGACGACGCGAGTGCGGACGACACCCACGCCGTCGCCACCGCCTACCAGCGCGGCTCCGAGCTCCCGCTCACGGTCGTGCGGCACCCGAAGAACCTCGGCTACGGCGGCAACCAGAAGGCCGGCTACCACTGGGCGATCTCCCATGGCCTCGACGTCGTCGTGCTCCTTCATGGTGACGGCCAGTACGCACCGGAGGTCATCGAGTCGGTGGTCGAGCCGCTGCTCCGGGGGGACGCCGATGCGGTCTTCGGCTCGCGAATGATGACGAAGGGTGCCGCGCGGGCGGGCGGGATGCCCGCCTACAAGTACGTCGGCAACCGCATCCTCACGACGATGCAGAACTCCCTCACCGGACTGGCCCTCAGCGAGTGGCACTCGGGATACCGGGCCTACCGGGTCGACGCGCTGAACGACATCGACTTCGCCTCGTACTCGGACGACTTCGACTTCGACACGGAGATCATCCTCGGCCTGCATGCAGCGGGGAAGCGGGTCGTCGAGGTGCCCATCCCGACGTACTACGGTGACGAGATCTGCTACGTCAACGGCATGAAGTACGCGAAGGACGTCACCAAGGACGTCGTCCGCTACCGCCTGCGCCGCATGGGCTTCGGCAGCACGGCCACCTCCGGAGCGACGGTGGACGCCTACGAGCTCAAGCCGTCGCCCCACTCGTCCCACGGGCGGCTCCTGGCCTGGCTCGGAGCTCGGCAGCCCTCGCGGGTCCTCGACGTCGGCTGCTCCGACGGCAGCTTCGGGGCGCTCGCCCGCGCACAGGGGCACACCGTCGTCGGGTTGGACATCGTCAAGCACGACGGCGTCGGGGACCGCCTCGACGGGTTCATCGAGGCGGACCTCAACGCGCCGATGCCGGACACGGGTGAACGCTTCGACGTCGTCGTCGCGGCCGATGTCCTGGAGCACGTCATCGACCCCGGCCGGCTCCTGGGCGAGATCACCGACAGGCTCCGGCCCGGTGGCACGATCCTCGTGTCCGTCCCGAACTTCGGGCACTGGTACCCACGCGGCCGCGTGGCGGTCGGTCGCTTCGACTATGACCAACGCGGCCCGCTCGACGAGGGGCACGTGCGATTCTTCACCCGACGCAGCTTCGAGAAGCTCATCGCGTCCTCCTCGCTGCGAATCGTGGCGCGTGACACGGTCGGGTCGCCCGTGGACGTGCTCCAACGCGGACGCGAGGGCACCGCGATAGGGTCGGTGGCCAACACCCTCGGCGCGGTCGACCGGGCGGCCACCATGGCTTGGCCGACCCTGTTCGGCTATCAGTTCCTGTACCAGCTGGAGCCCATTTGAGATCAGTCCCGCGACAGCGGCGCGAGCTGGTGGCGACCGCCGTCGGGATGGTCGTGGGCGGCGTCGCGTACGTCCTCGCGCTCTTCGACTACCGCTTCGACCCGACTCGCACGGCAGTGCGGCTCGGGTACGCCTCCAACTTCTTCGACCTCCAGGCCGAGGCCTTCCTCAATGGGCGGATCGACGTCCCCACCGGCAGCCTCGGCATCGAAGGCTTCGTCGTCGACGGGAAGACGTACATGTACTTTCCGCCGTTCCCGGCGTTGATCCGGATCCCCGTCATGCTCGTCACCCGGGCGTTCGACGGGCGGCTGTCCCTCCTCTCCATGGCGGTCGCCTGGGTCCTCTTCGCGGTCATGACCGCGAAGCTCGTCTGGCTCGTGCGCCGAGTGGTGGCTCATGGCCGGCCCGTGACCCGCTTCGAGGCGGTTGCCGCGGCGGTCTTCCTCGTCGCTGCGACCGGTGGCACGGTGCTCACCTTCGATGCGAGCCTCCCCTGGGTCTACCACGAGGTCTACGTGTGGGCGGTGGCGCTCGTCGTGGCGGCCCTCTACTGGCTCCTGCGCACCGCCATCGAGCCGAACCGCGCCAACGCCCTGTGGCTGACGGGTTTCGCCCTTGCGGCCGGCCTGACCCGGACGCCAGGTGGCTGGGCCATCGCGATCGGCGCGATGACCGTGGGGTTGGCCCTTCGACTGGGGCGACTGGGCCTCGAGGGGCAACCACGCTGGCGTCTCCCGTTCGTCGCGGGCCTCGCGCCTCTGGCGGTGGCCATCGGCTACAACCTCGTCAAGTTCGGCCACCCCTTCCTCTTCCCGCTCGAGAAGCAGGTCTGGACGAGCGTCAACGCGCACCGCCGTGACGCCCTTGAAGCCAACGGGGGCACGATCACGGGGCTGCAGTTCTTCCCCACGTCGTTCGTCAACTACTTCCGTCCCGACGGCATCCGGCTCGTCGACTACTTCCCCTTCATCACCCTGCCCGGGAAGCCGGCCGAAGCACACTCGGGCGCCTTCCTCGACCAGTCGTACCGGACCGGCAGCATCACCGCCTTCATGCCGTTGCTCGTGATCCTCAGCCTCGTCGCCGTGGTGTACCTGGCCCGTCGTACCACGGATCCGCAGCGACGAGCCTTGCGTCCGGTCGTCTTCGCCGGAGTGCTCGTCAGCGGGGGCGTCATGGCCTACGGCTATCTCGCTTACCGCTACACGAGCGAGTTCGTGCCCGGCCTGGTTGTCGCCGGCGCCGTCGGGCTGTGGGCCGCCTGCGAGTTCCTGCTCCCGAGGGGCAGGTGGGTGCGCCGGGTGGCGGTGGTAGGCGCGGCGTCGCTCGCGGCCATCTCGGTCGCTGCCAACATGCTGACGGCCCACGCCTCGGCAGCTGTGACGTGGCGCGGCGAGCCCCTGAGGTCCTATGTGGCGAGTCAGCTGGACCACAAGCTGCCCTGGACCCAGGGCGTGCGCCGCATGGTCACCCAGTCGGACAGCCTTCCCGCTGATGGCGTGACCGACCAGCTCCATGTCGTCGGCGACTGTGAGGGGCTCTACCTCCACACCGGTGACGCCTACGAGCCGTGGGTGCTGGTTGAGCGACGTGCCGACGTCGTCGTCGTGGAGGTCAAGGACACCCTCCGTCCCGGGCGTACGCCGCTGTTCACCGTCCACGCGACCAAGGACCGGCTCGTCCATCTGGAGACCAAGGGTGACCACTTCGCACGAGTCGTCATCGCCAACGAGAATGGCGACTATGCCGGTCCGTGGTTCCCGGTCTACGGCGGCGGCAGCTTCCGCGTCGGCATCTCGGTGGCAAGTGACCTCGGCTACGCGGAGGTGACGAGCACGCCGGGCGGCTTCGTCGGGTACGTTCCCTTCACCGAGTGGAACGAGAACTGGGAAGCGCGGCCAGGCACCATCGACTTTGCCTTCCGCTCGCCTTACCGCTCGGTCAAGCAGGGCATCACGCTCCACCGCGAAGAGGGCCTGCCGCTGACCCTGTGCCGACGACTGGTCGACGAGGCCGGCTGAGGTGGAGGTCACCTTTCTCGCCTGGCGGGACCCGTGGCATCCCGACGGCGGCGGCTCCGAGGTCTACGTCGAGGAGGTGGCGAGGCGGCTTGTGGAACGCGGTCACACGGTCACGATCCGCAGCGCCGCTGATCCGGGGCGCCCGGCCCGGGAGACCATTGACGGTGTGGCCCACGTGCGCCGCGGAGGCCGCCTCACCGTGTATCTGCGCGGCTTCGCGCATGTGCTCTCGCCGAGGGGCCGACGGGCCGACGTCGTCGTGGACGTCATCAACGGTGTGCCGTTCTGGTCGCCTCTCGTGCGGCGCCGCGGCGTCGTGGCTCTGGTGCACCACGTCCATCGGGAGCAGTGGGCCATCATCTACCCGAACTGGAAGGGTCGGGTGGGCTGGTTCATCGAGTCCCGCCTCACGCCCCTGCTCTACCAGCGGGTGGGCTTTGTGACGGTCTCGCGCCACAGCGCGGACGATCTCATCGGCATCGGGATCAAGCCGTCGCGGATCACCATCGTGCCCAACGGCTTGGACCAGGAGGTGATCCGCTCGGGCCCGGGCGCACGCTCTCCGACTCCCCGGCTCGTCGTCCTGTCGCGGCTGGTGCCCCACAAGCAGATCGAGCATGCCCTCGGCGTGGTCGCACGGCTGCGCGGCGAGATCCCCGGCCTGAGCCTTGACATCGTCGGGGACGGCTGGTGGCGAGACGAGCTCGTCGCCGAGTCAAGCCGACTCGGAGTGAACGACCTCGTCACGTTCCATGGCCACGTGCCTGAGTCGCAGAAACAGCTGCTCCTCGCACGGGCCTGGTTGATGGTGCTGCCATCCGTCAAGGAGGGCTGGGGCATCGCCGTCACGGAGGCGGCGCTGCAAGGCACGCCGACGGTCGGTTACGCGTCCAGTGGCGGGCTGGCGGAGTCGATCGAGCACGGCCGGACGGGGCTGCTCGTCGCGGAGCCGAGCGAGCTCGTCTCGGCCACGCGGTCGCTGCTGACGGACCGGATCACCCGCGATCGGCTGTCCGTTGCGGCTCGACGTCGAGCACTCGAACTGGACTGGGACGCCACCGCCGACGGGTTCGAGCACGCGCTTCGGGGTCGGATCGCGGTCAGCGGTCGCCGTAGGTGATGATCTCGTGAGAGGCCGGGTTGACGTCAGGAGGCGCCGTCTGGCTCGACACGAGCCCAAAGATCGCAACGCCTGCGAGCACGGCACCGGCCACGATCGGGCCGACAACCTTCGTGAGCATCTTCAACTCCCTCTCTGGGTCCGGGGCAGCATACCAGCGGGTAGCGCCCGGGAGCGGTCAATCCTCGACCGGGCGCGGCCGGTCACGACAGTGCCCAATGCCGCCGCCGCCACGAGCAGCAGCAGGATGTCGACTCCGGCCACGAGCGCGGTCGTCCAGGGTGGTGGCGCAGGCGACGGTGACCAGGGCCCAGGCGTTTCCAGCAAGACGAACTCCGGCCCGGCAAAGCGGGTGACCACTCCGTCACGGTCGCCCTCGACAACTCCCGATCCGACCCGGTCACGCTGAACGAGGATCCAGCGCACCCCGATCTCGGCGAGACGCCGTCCGGTGAGATGGCCGGACGCAAGGGCGTCGGCCACGGCCTCCGAACGCGCACTCTCCCCCTCCAGCGTGACGGACCCGACCCGCAGACGGTCCGACCCGATGACGTCTACGTCAAGCCACCGCGATGCGGGGTCGAACGCCGGCACCGGACGCCCCCAGCGGTACACCCGGTACGGCTCCCACGGCAGCGAGATCAGAGTCTGCGCCGTCCCGTCGACGATGTCAGCGATGGCTCCGAGATCAGCCGGGTAGGAGATCGGCCGCACGGTCCGCCACGTCGAGGTCGGGGCATCCGGCAAGGCCACGATCGGCAGGGCCACGAGGACGACTGCAAGGGTGGGGACCACAGCAGCCGCCCTGGAGGAAGCCGACAGCAGGAACCGGTCGGTCATCGCTCCCAGGGACAGTACGGCCAGCAGGACGAAGGGCAGCAGCAGCTTCTGCCCGTCTCGCACCAGGCCTCCGCCAGGCACCGACTCGACGAGGAGCCGGACCACGGCCTGGCCAGCCGAGAAGGTCGTCAACGCGGCGGCCAGCAGGGACCCGGCCCCGAGGACTGCCAGGCGCCGTCGGGTGCCTCCTCCGAGCAACCGGCCCAGGCTGGGCCAGCCCAGCGCCAGGCCGAGGACGACCAGGACGGACGATGCGTGACCGAAGGCGCCCGCTCGACTGGGTGGTGCACTGGACGCATCCCAGATCCCGCCCAGGCCGAGCAGGCTCCAGACCGCTCCGCCGGGGCGCTCGGCCCTGGCGGAGAAAGCCGCTACCCCGCGAGGGTCGCTGAGCAGGCCGGCGTCTCCGAGGATCGTGGGCAGCAGCCACGGCAGCTGCGCCCCGACGCATACGAGCAGCAGTGGAACCGCCGTGCGACGACGGCGATCCAAGCCGACCACCAGAGCAATGCCCGCGCCGAGCAGGGCCCCCGAGGGCGTGACTGCTGCCAGGGCGAGGGCCGCGATCACCGGGGCGAGGGGACGCCAACCCCCATCACCACGGCGATAGCGCATCGCTGCACCGACGAGCGCGAAAGACGCGGCGTAGCCCCACAGCAGGGCCCATTGGCCGAGGGCCAGGCGCTCGACGACGAAGGGGTTCCAGACGGCAAAGCCCGCGACGGCCATCCTGGCCACGGGATGGGCGAGCCCCAGCACGCGGTGTGCGGCGGCTCCGGCGAGGACGAGGAGGCCGAGCACCGCAATGCGGCTCAGGGCGGCTCCTCCCACGACGCCGTCGGCGAGGGACACGAGAGCATCGAGCGGAACCGCACGGGCGGGCGCGTCACCGAGGCCGAGCCACTCGACTCGGAGCGGCTGGCGCGGGGTGAACACGAGGTCCTTCGCCAGGGGGTACCCGGACGAGGTGACCAGCGGCCAGACGAGGACGACGGAGAGTGCGACGACCCACAGGTCGAGCGCCATGCGGACGCGGAGCGAACCCAGGGCCGGTGAGTTCATCGGCCTCCTTCGGGTGGCTCTACGCTGTGGGCCGACCCACCCTAGTTGACGTGAGGACCACCGTGTCCGGAGAAGACCAGTACCCGACGGCCGGCACTCCTGCAGGAGCAGGATCGGCCGGGACCTTCGAGGAGGCGTGGTCCAGGGCGGCGGGGGTACCAGGGTGGCTCACCGAGGCTCAGGGGCGGCGCCTCTGGGAGGAGACCATCAGCCTTGGCCGGGGCTCCCACGTGCTCGAGATCGGCTCTCACCGGGGCCGGAGCACGCTGGTTCTCGCCGCTGCCATCTGCAGCCATGGACCGGGTGGTCGACTGACGGCGGTCGACGCCTTCGTGCCGGGCCCTCGATACGGTGGACAGCTCGCCCGGACGGCGCTGGAGCGCAACCTCAGGGCCGCCGGGCTCGAGGGCCACGTCACCGTCGTTGCCAGCCGGAGCAGCGAGGTGCGGCAGACGTGGCACGAACCGGTTGACCTCGTCTGGGTGGATGGCAAGCATGACTTCTGGACCTGCAGCGACGACCTGAAATGGGCGCGCCAGCTGCCCTCCGGCGGCCACCTGCTGGTCCATGACGCCTTCTCGAGCATCGGGGTGACGACCGCCCTCCTGGTCCATGTCCTGCCTTCGCGCCGGCTGCGGCTCGTCGACAGAGTCGGTTCCCTGGCGACGCTGGAGGTCGGTTCCCCGGACTGGGGCGACCGGCTCCGCTTCGTCAGGCAGCTGCCCTGGTGGTTACGCAACATCGTGGTCAAGGTTCTGCTCAGGCTTCGGATGCACTCGCTGACGCGCGTGCTGGGACACCACGGCCCGGACGACCCCTACTGAGCCAGCTGAACCAGCGGGCAACGGGGCCAATCGGGCCATTCGGGCCATCAACTCGAGGATCGCGCACCCAATCGCTACTTACCGGTAGCGGGGCCCCTATCCTCGTCGTGTGGTCGAGCGAGCCGGGCGCACCCAGGCGGTCAAGAGCGGGGTCGTCGTCGCGGTCGCGACGGGCGTCATGAATGCAGCCACCTACGCCTTCACGCTCCTGTGTGCCCATGTCCTGGGCCCGGCCGACTACGGCGCCTTCGCGGCGATGCTGGGGCTGGTCATCGTCGTCAACGTGCTGTCCCTCGGGCTGCAGGCAACGGGAGCCCGGCGGGTGGCCGAGACCCCCGGCGACCGCCATCTCATCGAGGACAAGCTGATGGCCACCTCGGTGAGATCAGGGATCGCCCTTGCGATTGTCTGCCTCGCCGTGTCACCGGTCCTTGCGGCGGTGCTGCAGCTCGACTCCTGGTTCCTCGCAGCTCTCTTGGCCGTGCCTGCCTTCTGCTTCGCCATCATGGGCGGACAGGCGGGCATCTTGCAGGGCGAGGGCCGTTGGTTGCCGCTCGCGGTCGTCTTCAGCTCGCTCGGGCTGGCCCGACTCGGCATCGGTGCGGTCTTCCTCGCGTTTCGGCCGGACGCCCTCGGGGCCGTTGTGGGCGGTGTCGCCGTGGCCGCCGTGGTCCCGGTTGTGGTTGGGGCAGCAGCGCTGCGCCGAGCGAGTGTCCAGGCGGCTGCAGAGTCGCTGCCTCCCGCATCCGGGCGGTCGCACTCGCGCATGGTGCGAGAGGCCTTGATGAGCTCACACGCGCTTCTGGCGTTCTTCGCACTTGCGACGATCGACATCGTCGTGGCCAGAACGGCGCTCGATGCTCACCTGGCAGGCATCTACGCGGCGGGGCTCATCCTGGTGAAGGCGGTGCAGTTCCTCCCCCAGTTCGTCACCGTCGTTGCCTTTCCGGCCATGGCTCGGCGAGGCGGGGGCCGTCGGGTGCGGGCGGCGGGGTTGGGGCTCATCCTGCTCATTGGCGGCACCGCCACGGTGATCGTCGGCATCTGGGGCGACCTGGCGCTGCCCTTCGTCGGCGGCGACGCGTATGGCGAGGTCGTGCCGCAGCTATGGGTCTTCGCCACCATTGGGACGCTTCTCGCCTCCGTGCAGCTGCTCGTCTACAGCGCGCTTGCCAGGGCGCACCACCGAGCCGTGCTCTTCATCTGGGGCGCGGTGGCGGCCATCCTCGTGTCCACCTGGTGGGTCGACTCAGTCGAGCGGCTGCTCCTGGTGACCGTGTCGGTCGATCTCGCCCTGCTGCTCGTCCTGCTGGTCATCACCAGGCTGGGCAGCACGCGACCAACCGCGGACGACCTGCCCGCGCGCACGCCGGCCGCCGCTTGACGGCTCTGAATCGCGGCGCGACCGGCGCCGTCAGTGCGCGGCGTCGTGCCAGGAGCGACCGACTCCGACGTTGACATCCAGTGGGATGTCCATCTCGACGGCGTGGCCCATCTCGTGGCGGACCAGCTTCTCGACGTCGTCGCGCTCGCCCGGGGCGATCTCGAGGACGAGCTCGTCGTGGACCTGCAGGAGGATGCGCGACCTCGCTCCGGCCTCGGCCAGGGCCCGGTCCACGCCGATCATCGCGACCTTCATGATGTCCGCGGCCGACCCCTGGATCGGCGCGTTGAGGGCCATCCGCTCGGCGGCCTCGCGGCGCTGGCGGTTGTCGGACGTGAGGTCGGGCAGGTAGCGACGCCGTCCGAGCATCGTCGCGGTGTAGCCGGTGCCACGGGCCACGGCGACGACATCGCGCAGGTAGTCGCTCACCCCGCCGAACCGCTCGAAGTAGCCGTCCATGAGGCCGCGGGCCTCCTCGGTGCTGATCGTCAGCTGCTTCGACAGCCCGAACGCAGACAGGCCGTAGGCCAACCCGTACGACATGGCCTTCACCTTGGAACGCATCTGTGGCGTGACGTCCTCCGGTGCCACGCCGAAGACCTTCGACCCGACATAGCGGTGCAGGTCCTCCCCTGACCGGAACGCGTCGATGAGCCCCTCGTCGCCCGACAGGTGGGCCATGACCCGCATCTCGATCTGGGAGTAGTCGGCCGACATCAACGCGTCGTACCCAGCGCCGACGACGAACAGCTCGCGAATGCGCCGCCCCTCCTCCGTGCGGATCGGGACGTTCTGCAGGTTGGGGTCGGTCGAGGACAGCCGGCCCGTGGCTGCGATGGTCTGCAGATAGGTCGTGTGGACCCGGTCATCGTCGGCGACCGACTTCTGCAGCCCCTCGACGGTGACGCGCAGGCGAGCCGAGTCGCGATGCCGGAGCAGCGCCTCGAGGAAGGGGTGCTCGGTCTTGACGTAGAGGTCGCTGAGCGCGTCGGCGTCCGTGGTGTAGCCGGTCTTCGTCTTCTTCGTCTTCGGCATGTTGAGCTGCCCGAAGAGCACCTCCTGCAGCTGTTTCGGCGAGCCCAGGTTGATCTGGTTGCCGCCGATCGCGTCCCACGCGTCCTGCTGGGCCTGGGCAACCTTCGCTGCGAAGTCCTTCTCGAGGGAGTCCAGCCCGGGCACGTCGACGGCGATCCCGATCTGCTCCATCCTGGCGAGCACGTGGATCAACGGCAGCTCGACCTCGGCGAGCAGCTCCGCGCCGCCGGTGGCCGCCACCTGCTCGTCGAGCACCCTGGCCAGGTCGCGCACCGCCGTCGCGCGGACCATCTGCTGCTGCGCTGCCCTGGCTTCGGCATCCCCCTCGAAGTCGAGGATCCCTTGCCCCTCAGGCGTCGTCGACCCGCTGAGCTCGCGCCTCAGGTGACGCAGCACGAGGTCATCGAGATGGTAGGTGCGCTGGTCCGGCTTGACGAGGTAGGCCGCGAGCTGCGTGTCGCTGGTCAGGCCCGCGAGGGTCCAGCCCCGCGCGGCGAGCGCCTCGATCGGACCCTTGGCATCGTGCATCGCCTTCGGTCGGCCGGCGTCCTCCAGCCACGTCCCGATCGCGGCCTCAGCCTCCGGGGTCAGCCCGGTCAGGTCGATCCACGCCGCCGCGCCATCCGCCGAAGCGATGGCCAGCCCGGTCGGGTCGCCCGTCCCGCGCGCCCAGGTGCCGGCGACTGAGAGCGCCGCGCGGTCGCCAGGGACGAGGTGCTCCGCGACCCAGCCCGCCACCTCATCCGGCTCGAGGACCGACCCGTCCACCTCGAAGCCCTCCTCGGCCTCCGGTGCGCTCGCCTCGACCTCAGCGAACAGCCGGTCGCGCAACACGCGGAACTCGAGGCGGTCGAACACCTCGTGCACCTCCTCACGGGCCCACTGGGCCCGCTCGAGGTCATCGACGGTGCACCCGATGTGGACGTCCCTGACGAGCTGGTTGAGCCGACGGTTGCGCAGGACCTGGTCGAGGTGTTCGCGCAGCCCGTCTCCCGCCTTGCCCTTGATCTGGTCGATGTTGGCAACGATGCCGTCGAGGTCGCCGAACTGCGCGATCCACTTCGCGGCGGTCTTGGGGCCGACTCCAGGCACCCCGGGGAGGTTGTCGGACGTCTCGCCCACCATGGCGGCGAGGTCGCTGTAGCGGGTCGGTGGCACGCCGTACTTTTCCTCGACCTGCGCCGGCCCCATCCGCCACACCTCGGACACGCCTCGCACCGGATAGAGGATCGTGACGTTGTCGCTGACGAGCTGGAACGTGTCTCGGTCGCCCGAGCAGATCAGGACCTCGATCTCCTTGGCGTCTGCTTCCGTCGCGATCGTCGCAAGGATGTCGTCGGCCTCGTAGCCGTCGAGCTCGCAGTACCGGATCCGGAGCGCGTCGAGCACCTCCTTGACGAGGGGCAGCTGGCCGCTGAACTCGTCCGGTGTGCGCGCCCGGCCCGCCTTGTACTCGCTGTACTCCTGCGTCCGGAACGTCTGGCGCGACTTGTCGAACGCCACGGCGACGTGCGTCGGCTGCTCATCGCGCAGCATGTTGATGAGCATCGACGTGAACCCGTAGACGGCGTTCGTGTGCTGCCCCGTCGCGGTCGAGAAGTTCTCGGCCGGCAGCGCGAAGAACGCGCGGTAGGCAAGCGAATGTCCGTCGAGGAGGAGAAGTCGGCTCACCCCGCAGAGCCTAGTGTCCGGTGCCGACACCGGTGCAGCCCGTTCGGACGCCCTCTCAGGCGCGCTCTCCGCCGCATTACGATCCCCCTATGTCTGATACCACGCACCTCGAGTCGATCCGGGCGGTGGGCGCCGGCGCCCTGGGCGAGCGGATGGGGATCGAGATCACGGAAGCGACTCCTGAGCGCCTCGTCGGAACCATGCCAGTCGAGGGCAACACCCAGCCCTACGGCCTGCTCCACGGCGGCGCCAGCGTCGTGCTCGCCGAGACGCTCGGCTCGTTCGGCGCGGCCCTGGTGGCCGGCGAGGACCGCGTGGCCGTTGGGCTCGACATCAACGCGACCCACCACCGGGCGGCGCGCTCCGGCGTCGTGACCGGCACGGCGACGTTGTTGAGCGGAGGACGTTCCGTGGCCAGCTACGACGTTGTCATCACCGATGAGGACGGGCGGCGAGTCTGCACCGCCCGCATCAGCTGCCTGCTGCGCGATCGGGCGCCGGGGGCCTGAGACGGCAACCGTCCCGATCAGCCAACGGCACCGGGGTGCTGCGCCGACGTCGCGCGGGCCCGGACGTCACGACGACGCTGCAAAACCTTGTCGAGCGAATATCGTTGGCTCCGAGGCTTGCCGGCGAGCTTGCGCTGCAGCACCGCCGAGGACGTGACGCGACGAACCGTCTCCGGGACGAAGCCGAGCCGGGCAAAGAACCGGTTCAGCTCGCGATCCTGCGCGGGCACCGCGCTGACGAGGTGGTCGCACCCGTTCCGGTCGGCGTAGCGGGACGCGGCGGCGAGCAGGGCCTTGCCCACCCCTTGTCGCCGGAAGTCCGCGTGGACATAGAGCATGTCGATGGAGACGCTCGGGGCGGCGACGAGCAGACTGCGCGTCGTGTCCGCGATGACGACGTAACCAGCGGGTCGCCCATCAAAGAACGCGATGTACGCCGTCACATCCTTGCGCGCCAAGGCCTTTCGAAGGGTGCCGTCAGCCGCCAGGCGACCTGCCGCCTCGGGCGTCGTGCCCGCCTCGACACGATGCGCCGTCCAGAGCTCGATGAACGGTGTCTGCAAACCCACGTCCACGCGCTGGACGGTCACCGGCGAACGACTCATTCGTCCCTCCAAAGCTGTGGTCCCGGAACCCACCCGCCCTGACCTTACGACCACGACGCTCGTTGCGAAAGAGGGGGTTTGACACATCTCGTCCACGCACCCGAGTGCGCCCAACACATTCCGTGTGCCGCTGGGCTCGCTTTCGCCGTTTGCCTCCTCGGCGCCATGGCTGGGTTGTCGGGACCATGAGTGGAATCAGGGGCGAGCGGACCAGAGTCGGCCCTTGCCGTCGCGGTCCGTGGTCGCGACGTAGAGGGTGTCGTCCACGGTTGCCGTAGCGATCGGCACACCGGGAGGCGCGGACCGTTGACGCCAGCCCGACGAGCCGCGTTGGAGGACGGCCCCCGGCACCATGACGAGGTCCTCTCCCCGCACCCTGACCGGGGCAGGCACCGTCTGCTTGTCGGACACCCCGAGCGCCGGGGTCGTGGCTCGGGACACGGTGGAGCCCTGCACCGTCCAGACAGCAAGGGTCCCGCCATCGGTGCCGACGACGAGGCAGGCGGCGCCGTCGCAGCGCGCCGCATGGGCCTCAGCGATCGGCTGCGACGCCGGCAGTCGGACCAGCGTCCAGGGGCCGTGTCCGCCGGGGGCCGTCCAGAGGGCGGGGACTGAGGCGATGGAGCCCGTGCCGAGGTCGGTGACGGAGCCTGCGAGAGCCAGGCCGTCGCCGGCGGACGTGACGAACCGGGCACCGTTCAGGGCACGTGGGGTGCTGCCGAGGGGCGAGCCGGTCGAGTCCTGTCGTTCCCATCGGTTTCCCGATCGGAACCAGAGCGAGACGTCGTTGCCGGTTCGGTTGCTCTGCCACGCCCCGGCCACGACCGGCTCCGTCCCGGCGAACGCGATGCCGGTCAGGTCACCGGCACCCCAGCCGCCGAAGACCCCGAACGGCTGGGGCTGCTCGACGAGGCGCGGGGGCTGGCTTCCCAGGTCTCCTGCCCAGATGGTCCACCGGACGTTGGCATGGGCTCCGCCCCTGGCCCCGCCGACCGCGACGACCTGTCCGTCACGGGTGGCCAGGGAAAGCCAGCGCGCGACGGCCGCATAGGGCGTCTTGCCGTCGACGTCCACCTCGGTGAGCCTGCCGTCGCGGAGGACGAGCAGGCGAGGGTTCGGACGGTCGGGCGCCCACGCTCCGATGACGAGGGAATCGCCCGCAGCGGCCAGCGTCACCGCGTCCATGCCGTCAGGCAGCGGGTGTTCGCTCCAGGCCAGGGGGCTCGCGTTCGCGCTGTCCGAGGCGGTCGGAATGACCTCGCTCGCCCCGTCCTGACAGGCCGCCAGGACGGCCCCCAGGACGACGACCACAAGGACCGCGAGCAGCGGGCGCTGCCTCCGTGGCGGACGGCGGCTGTCATCGGGGCGCACCACCCGGTGAGCCTCGATCCGTCGCCGTCCGCGCACGCTGGAGAGCTGTCCGTCAGTCCTCGCCGAGATAGGCCTTTCGGACCTCGTCGCTGGCGAGCAGTTCCTCACCGGAACCCTTGAGCACGATCCTGCCGACCTCGAGGACGTAGCCCTGGTTGGCTCGCTGGAGCGCGGCCTGGGCGTTCTGCTCGACGAGCAGGATCGTCGTGCCCTGCTGCTGCAGGGTCGTCACGGTGGACATGATGCGCTTCATCATGATCGGCGAGAGCCCCATCGACGGCTCGTCGAGCATGAGCAGCTTCGGGCGGCTCATCATCGCCCGCCCCATCGCCAGCATCTGCTGCTCACCGCCGGAGAAGGTGCCGGCGGGCTGCTGGTGGCGCTCGCCGAGGATGGGGAAGAGGTCGTACGCCGCCTGGAGGTCCTTGTCGACCTCGCGGTCCCGGCGCGCAAACGCCCCGAGGCGCAGGTTCTGCTCGACGGAGAGGCGGGGGAAGATGCGGCGGCCCTCCGGTGAGTGGGCGATGCCGAGGCTCACGATCTCGTGTGCCGCGGCGTTGTCGATCCGCCTGCCCTGGAAGCGAATCGAGCCTGAACTCGGACGCATGAGCCCGGAGATGGTCCGCAGGGTCGTCGTCTTCCCGGCTCCGTTGGTACCGATGAGGGTGACCACCTCGCCCTCGTCGACGGAGAAGCTGATCCCCTTGACCGCCTTGATCTTGCCGTACGAGACGACGAGGTCTTTGACCTCGAGCATCGCGCTCACGCGTCCTCCTCGTCGTCGTCGGCGCCGCCGCCAATGTAGGCCTCGATGACCCTGGGGTCGGACTGCACCTCGTGCGGGGTTCCCTCGACGAGGACCTCCCCGCGGACGAGGCAGAGCACCCGGTCGCAGAGGTTGAAGATGAAGCGCATGTCGTGCTCGATGACCACGACGGCCAGCCCGTTGTCCCGGATCCGGAAGATGAGATCACTCGCCTGCTGCGTCTCCCTCGGGTTCATGCCGGCCGTCGGCTCGTCCAGCAGGAGGAGCTGTGGGTCGGTGGCCAGGGCGCGGGCGATCTCGAGTCGCCGCTGGTCCCCGTAGGGCATGTTGCGAGCCAGGTGCTCGGTCGACTTGCCGAGCCCGACGAACTCCAGCAGCTCCTGGGCGCGGTCACGCGACTCCCGCTCCTCGCGACGGAACTTCGGACCCCGGAGGATCGAAGTCAGCGCCATGGAGCTCGTCCGGCAGTATCGCCCCACCATGACGTTCTCGAGAGCGGTCATGTTGCCGAAGAGACGGATGTTCTGGAAGGTCCTCGCCATCCCGGCGCTGACGACTGCCCGTGGCTTGGGCGGCAGATCCGTGCCGAGCAGGCGGACGCGCCCCTCGGTCGGCTTGTACAGGCCGGTGAGACAGTTGAAGAAGGTCGTCTTGCCGGCGCCGTTGGGCCCGATCAATCCGACGATCTCACCCTCATGGACACTCATCGCCACGTCGTTGACGGCGACGAGGCCGCCGAAACGCATGGTGACTCCGGTCGCCTCGAGCACGGGCGTGCCGTCCGTGCGGTCGGTGGGCGTGATCTCGTCGACGGCGGTCATGCCTTGGCCTCCTGTTCCTCGACGAGGTGGACTTCCTCGATGCGGGTGGCGAGCTCCTCATCCTCCTCGTGGAACTCGAGCTGACGCCGCTTGCTCGCAATGATGCCCTCCGGCCGGAAGCGCATCATGACGACGAGCAGCAGACCGAAGATGAGCAGCCGGTAGTCGGCGACGAAGCGCAGCTTCTCGGGGAGCAGCTTGAGAATGGTGGCGCCGATGAGCACTCCGGTGACGGTGCCCATGCCGCCGAGGACGACTGCCGCGAGCAGGAAAGCAGACTCAAGGAAGATGAACTGGTCCGGGGTGACCGACACGTCGTGATGGGCCTTGATCGTGCCCGCCAGGCCAGCGAGGAAGGCGCCACCGGCGAAGGCGAAGAGTTTGAGGGCGAAGGTGTTGACCCCCATGGCCTCGGCTGCCTTCTCGTCCTCACGGATCGCGATCCAGCCGCGTCCGATGCGGCTGTCGTTGAGCCGCGTGAAGACGGTGATGACGAACGCGAGCAGCACGAGGAGCGCGAAGTAGTAGTTCGCGAACCGCCCGAGCGTGAACCCGAGGACGTCGTGCGTGTCACCGAAGTTGAACGAACCGATCTCGAGGTCCGGGATGGCCGGGATGCCGTTGGGTCCGTTGGTCAGCTTGGGACCGTCCTGACCATCGAGGTTGCCCATCGAGAGTCGGAAGATCTCCCCGAAGGCGAGCGTCACGATAGCGAGGTAGTCGCCCGAGACTCGCAACGTCGGCGAGCCGATGATCAGGCCGAGAGTCGCCGCCACGCCGCCGCCGATGAGCATCACGACGAGGAACGGGGGCTTCCATCCGATGGTTGCGAACGTCGAGTAGGACATGGTCGCGCCCACGTAGGAACCGGCACCCAGGAAGGCGATGTAGCCGAGGTCGAGCAGGCCCGCGAGACCGACGACGATGTTGAGGCCGAGAGCCGTGGTCCCGAAGATCAGCACCTGGGTGGCGATCGACATGTTCGCGTCCGAGCCACCCTGGGTGAACGGGAACAGGAGCGCCACGGCGACAGCGCCGAGCATGAGGACGCGTCGATGCGTCTGTGCGATGATGCCGACCCACGTGAAGAACCCGGCTCTGGCGAGCGTCAGGGCGATGATGCCCACGAACAGGACGACGAGTGAGAAGACCGTCCCGTCGTCGATGCCCAGGACATAGGCGGCCCCGAAGAGGGCGATGGCGAGCAGCACGACGATGGTGAGGATCTCGACCCACGACGGCAGGCTCGCGTGCAGCGGGTCGCGGTGCGCACGCGGTGTCAGGCCGGCCGACCCGACCAGGAGGATGACGGCCCCGGCGAAGGAGACCCAGGCGCCCGGCATGACGTTGACGAGGCCACCGGACTGGATCGCTATGAGGGCGATGACGAGCACCATGAAGATGGTGCTCCCGAGTCCGAGGGTGCGCAGGGCCAACACCGAGCTGAGCCACTCGCCGAGTCGGTTCAACGGGCCCCGGTACATCAGGGCGAAGAGCACGGCGAACACCGCGGTGATGATCATCAGGATCTGGACGGCACCTGGGTAGAAGTTGATCGACAGGTCGTCCAGCACGTCGCTGGTGTAGCTCCACGCGAAGAAGCAGCCTGCCGCGAGGATGACCGCGCCCGCCAGCGTGAGGGGCCACGCGTAGGGGCCGACCGGCCGACCGACGCGGTCCCACAGACTGACCCGCTCCGTGTCGTCGTGCACTTCATCGATGTCGGTGTCGATGCTCATGCGCGGTCCACCACCCTTGCACCGAGAATGCCCTGGGGCCGGAAGACGAGGACGATGATGAGCAGCACGAACGCCCAGACGTCCTTCCACGCCGATCCGCCGAACTGGCCGGGTATGAAGCCGACGGCCAGCGCCTCGGCGACACCGAGGACAAGACCCCCCACGACGGCGCCCATGATGTTGCCGATTCCACCGAGCACGGCCGCGGTGAAGGCCTTGAGGCCGGCGAGGAAGCCCATCCGGAAGTCGATGTTCGCGTTGAGCAGGCCCTGCGAGACGCCGGCGATGGCGGCGAGGAGAGCACCGATGGCGAACGCGATCACGATGATCCGGTCGACGTTGACGCCCATGAGCCGCGCGGTGTCCGGGTCCTCGGAGACCGCCTGCATTCCCTGACCCGACCTGGTCCTGTTGATGAACCACCAGAGGAACGCCGCGGACATGAGGAGCGCGCCGACCGTGAAGACCGCGGCGCGCTGCACGGTGACGCCACCGAACGTGAGTGCGGGACCCGTCACCACGTCGATCTGCGGGAACGGGATCTTGCTCTTCGCGCCGGGGTAGAAGAGACGGACCGCCTCCTGGAGGGCCACGGAGATGCCGATCGCGGTGATGAGGGGGGCCAGTCGGGGCGCCCCGCGGAGGGGCCGGTAGGCGAAACGCTCCATCACCACGGCCGTGGTGACCGAGGCGATGACGGCACCGAGGAGCATGATGGGCAGCACCCACAGTGCGGTCGTCCCCTCGAAGAGGAGGGTCCACGTGGCCAGGGCGCCGAAGGCCCCGATCATGAAGATCTCGCCGTGGGCGAAGTTGATGAGCTGGATGATGCCGTAGACGACGGTGTAGCCGACCGCGATCAGGGCATAGAGCGAGCCGAGAGTCAGGCCATTGACCAGTTGCTGTAGCAATTCGGTCATGTGTGCCGGAACCACCTTTCGATGTCGACGATTTCGGCCAGGGACGGTAATGCCCGCCCCTGGCCGAAGTCTGTCAGTTGATGATCCGGATCAGGCGAGGTTCTCCGACTTGACGAAGACCCACTTGCCGTTCTCCACCTTGTAGCCCGAGATGACCTTGACCTTCGTGTCACCGAACTCGTCGAAGCCGACCTGGCCAGTCACGCCGGCAAAGCTGACCTTGCCGACCGCGTCGATGATCGCCTGACGCTGGCTCTTGACGTCGGACGCGTCCTTGAGGGCAACCTTGAGGCCCTCGATGATCGCCTTGGCGGCGTCGTACGAGTAGCCACCGTAGGCAGCGGCCGGCTCGGCGAACTTGGCGGCCTCGTAGTCGGCGAGGAACTTCTTGCCCGCGTCGGACTTGTCGGTCGGCTCACCGACCGAGGTCGCGAGGTCGCCGTTGGACGTGGCGCCGGCGAGCTGGACGAACGTCGGGTCGAAGATGCCGTCGCCACCCATGAGCGGGACGTTGAGGCCAGCGGCCTTCATCTGCTGGGAGAGCGGCCCTGCCTGCGGGTACTCACCACCGTAGTAGACCGCACCGGGCTTCGCCGGAGCGACCTTGGAGACGACCGGGCCGTAGTTCGACTCGTCCGGGTTGATCGTCTCGGCGGCGACGATGGTGCCACCGCCGGCCTTGAAGGCCTCGGTGAAGTACTGGACCAGGCCCTGACCGTAGGTCTTCTTGTCGTGGATCGTCGCGACCGACTTGATGCCCTGGTCGAGCAGGAACTTCGCGGCGAAGGCGCCCTGCGTGATGTCGGTCGTGCAGGTGCGGAAGAAGGTCTTGTACGGACGCGTGTTGCCGTCCGCGCCGCGGGTCAGCGACGGGCCGGTGTTGGCCGGTGAGACCTGGACGATGTTCGCAGCCGCGAAGACGGGCTGCGTCTGCTGCGACACGCTCGAGTTGAGGTTGCCCACGACGCCGGCGACCTGGTCGTCCGCGGCGAGCTTGGTTGCGCCGTTCTTGCCGACGTCGGCCTTGCCCTCGTCGTCGACCGGCTCGACCTTGATCTCCCAGCCGGGGATCGCGTTCTCCTGGTTGGCCTGCATCACTGCGAGTTCGACCGAGTGCTGGATGCCCTTGCCGAGCGCGGAGAGGTCACCGGAGAGCGGCGCGATGACACCGATCTTCACCGTCTTCTTGGCGCCGCCGGTCGACCCGGCGTTGGACTCCGCGCCGCGAGTGCCACAGGCGCTCAGGGCCAGAGCGGCGACCACGACGGGCACCGCAAACTTCATGTGGGAACGCACTGCTGTCCTCCTGATGTCACACATCCCTCGGTCGAGGGGCTGAGGAGGACACTAGAGCCATCCCGGCGCCACGTCACCCCTCTTGGCCGGATCGGTGACCGTGTCGTGACCTGCGGACCTCAACGGGCGACGTATTCGCTCATCGGACGTGCTGTCGCTCAGTTCGTCGGGAAGCCGTTGATGACCGCATCGGCAACCTCCTTCATCCCGAGGCGCCGATCCATGGCCGTCTTCTGGATCCAGCGGAACGCGTCCGCCTCCGACAGCTTCAGCTGCGTCATGAGCACGCCCTTGGCCCGGTCCACGAGCTTGCGCGTCTCGAGTCGCTCCCCGAGATCGGCGACTTCCGCCTCCAGGGCGGTCAGCTCGAGCCACCTCGAGTGGGCGATGTCGATCGCCGGCCGCAGGTCGTCCGCCGTGAACGGCTTGACGATGTAGGCCATCACGCCGGCGTCGCGGGCACGCTCGACGAGCTCGGTCTGGCTGAATGCCGTCAGCATGATGACGGGACACACCTTGCCCTCGTGGAGCTGCTCGGCAGCGGAGAGCCCGTCGAGCACCGGCATCTTGACGTCCATGATGACGACATCCGGCCGCAGCTCCTTGGCCAGCTCGACCGCCTGCTCACCGTTGCTCGCCTGGCCGACGACCTCGTAGCCCTGCTCGCCGAGCATTTCGACGAGGTCGAGGCGAATGAGGGCCTCGTCCTCCGCGACGAGGACGCGGGTGGCCCCGCGGTCGCCGGCGTGGGTGTCCCGTGTGCTGCTCTGCTCTGTGCTCACGGTCAAACCCTATCTGTGTGCCGGGAGCGGGACTTGAACCCGCACGACCTTGCGGCCAGAGCATTTTGAGTGCTCCGTGTCTGCCATTCCACCACCCCGGCAGAGGTGCCGGGCCAGCATACCCGCCCGGTCCGGCCGAGAGATCGGGTCAGGCGGTCACCTCGTCGGGGTTGTACGCCGGCGCGGCCCGGTTCACCGCGTCCCCGATGCGATGGACTCGAAGGGCGTTCGTCGAGCCGGGGATGCCGGGCGGCGACCCGGCGACGATGAGGACGCGGTCGCCCTCGGCGACCCGGCCCTCGGGAAGGAGGTTGAGGTCCACCTGCATCGCGAACTGGTCGGTATGGGACATCCGGGACACGAGGTAGGTCTCGATGCCCCAGACCAGGGCGAGCTGGGAACGGGTGCGCTGCTGCGACGTGAAGGCCAGCATCGGCCGCTTCGGGCGCAGCCGGGACTGGCGTCGCGCCGACCCACCCGTCTCGGTGAAGGTGATGAGGAACTTGGCGTCGACGACCTCGCCGATCTCGACCGCAGCCTTGGTGACCGCCCCGGCCGCCGACGTGATCGAGGCGCTCAGCGGCGCGATCTTGTCGAAGCCGTGCTCCTCGGTCGACTCGATGATGCGCGCCATCGTCGTGACCGCCTCCAGCGGCCACGCGCCGACCGAGGTCTCGCCGGAGAGCATGATGGCGTCGGCGCCGTCGAGCACCGCGTTGGCCGCGTCCGATGCCTCCGCTCGGGTCGGCCTCGGGTTCTCGATCATCGACTCGAGCACCTGGGTCGCGACGATGACCGGCTTGGCCGCCTGGCGCGCGAGCTCGACCGCGCGCTTCTGGACGATCGGCACGTCCTCGAGCGGCATCTCGACGCCGAGGTCTCCCCTGGCGACCATGATGCCGTCGAACGCCTCGACGATCCCCGCCAAGTTGGCAACGGCCTGCGGCTTCTCGATCTTGGCGATGACGGGGACCCGATAGCCGAACTCGTCCATGATCTCGTGGACGTCGTCGATGTCACTCGCCGACCTGACGAACGACAGGGCGATCAGGTCGACGCCGAGGCGCATCGCGAATCGCAGGTCGTCCTTGTCCTTCTCGGACAGCGCAGGCACGCTGACCGCCACGCCGGGCAGGTTGATGCCCTTGTTGTCCGAGACGACGCCGCCGATGACCGTCTCGGTGAGCACGTCGGTCTCCGTGACGTCCACTGCCCGGAGGCAGACCTTGCCGTCGTCGATGAGCAGGACGTCCCCGGGACGGACGTCCCTGGGCAGGCCCGCGTAGGTCGTGCCGACCTCGGTCTCGCCACCCTCGATGTCACGGGTCGTGATGGTGAACCGCTGGCCTGGCGAGAGGGTGACCGGGCCCTCCGAGAACCGGCCGGTCCGGATCTTCGGACCTTGCAGGTCGATGAGGATCCCGACGGCACGTCCCGAGGCGTCGCCCGCAGCCCGCACATCGCGGTACACCTGCGCGTGCAGGGACTGCTCCCCGTGCGAGAGGTTCAGGCGGGCGACATCCATCCCCGCGTCGACGAGGGCTCGGAGCTTCTGGGGGGACGAGGTCTTGGGACCGATGGTGCAGACGATCTTGGCGCGACGCATGACTCAACCTTATGGGGCCTGTGACGTGGGTCACGTGAGGGGGTTCACCCCTTGGACGAAGGGCGGGAGTGCTGGGACTGCGCGTCCCCGCCGACCAGCTCAGCGGCATACGGACAGGTCGTATGCCGCTGGGCTGGGTCGCGTTGGACCTCAGACCGCGAGGGGCCGCTCGGTCGGGGCGATGGGACGCGGCAGCGAGCTCGAGCCGGTGAGCCAGGCGTCGACTCCGGCGGCAGCCGCGCGGCCCTCGGCGATGGCCCACACGATGAGGCTCTGGCCACGACCCGCGTCACCCGCGACGAAGATGCCCGGCACGGAGGACATGTAGTTCTTGTCGCGCCGGACGTTGGACCGCTCGTCGAGCTCGACGCCGAGCTGCTCGACGACACCCGGACCCTGCGGACCGAGGAAGCCCATGGCGAACAGGACCAGCTGGGCCGGGATCTCGCGCTCGGTGCCGGCCCTGGGCTGCGGTCGACCGTCGACGAGCTCCACCTCGACCAGCCGCAGGGCGGCGACCCTGCCCTGCGCGTCCCCGACGAACTCCGTCGTGCTCACCGAGTAGATCCGGTCCCCACCCTCCTCGTGCGCGCTGGCGACGCGGAAGATCATCGGGTAGGTCGGCCACGGCTGGTTCGCGGGTCGGTCGTCACCGGGCTGCGGCATGATTTCGAGGCTGGTGACCGACCGGGCCCCCTGCCGGTGCGCGGTTCCGATGCAGTCGGCCCCGGTGTCACCGCCGCCGATGACGATGACGTCCTTGCCGGTGGCGAGGATCTGGTCCTCGACCACCTCGCCCAGCGCCGCCCGGTTGCCTTGCGGGAGGTACTCCATCGCCTGGTGCACGCCGCGCAGCTCGCGGCCCGGGGCCTGCAGGTCGCGCGGCACCGTCGCCCCGATGGCGAGGACGACCGCGTCGTAGCGATCGCGCAGCTGCCGCCCCGTGAGGTCGACACCGACATCGACCCCACTGCGGAAGCGAGTGCCCTCGGCCTGCATCTGGCTGAGGCGCCGGTCGAGCACCGACTTCTCCATCTTGAACTCAGGGATGCCATAGCGCAGCAGTCCACCCGGCTTGTCGGCGCGCTCGAAGACCGCGACCGTGTGTCCGGCGCGGGTCAGCTGCTGGGCGGCCGCCAGACCGGCAGGGCCTGAGCCGACGACGGCGACCGTCTTGCCGGACAGACGCTCCGGCGGCAGGGGCCGGACCAGCCCGCGGTCGAACGCCTGCTCGATCGTCGACACCTCGACCTGCTTGATGGTCACCGCCGGCTGGTTGATGCCGAGCACGCAGGCCGTCTCGCACGGGGCCGGGCAGAGCCGTCCGGTGAACTCCGGGAAGTTGTTCGTCGCGTGGAGCCGCTCGATGGCATTGGCCCAGTCACCGCGCCAGGCGTGCGTGTTCCACTCCGGGATGAGGTTGCCGAGCGGGCAGCCCTGGTGACAGAAGGGGATGCCGCAGTCCATGCACCGGCCGGCCTGACGCTGGAGCTGGCCGAGCTGCTGCTCCTCGTAGACCTCCTTCCAGTCCCGGATGCGCACCGGGACGGGGCGTCGGGCGGGCAGCTCGCGCTGCCTCGTGGTGAGGAAGCCTTGGGGGTCAGCCATGGGAAGCCTCCATGATCCGGTTCCACACGTCCGGGCCGTCGGCGTCGAGGCCCTCGGCCACCGCCTCGGCCCGGACGTCGAGAACCCGCTGGTAGTCACGCGGGAGGACGAGGGTGAACCGCCCGCGGGCGCTCCCCCAGTCATCGAGCAGGGCCTCGGCGACCGGCGAGTCGGTCCAGGCGACATGGTCGGTCAGGAGTTGCCGGACCGTCGTCTCGTCCTCCGTCCGCAGCGGCGAGAGACCGACGAGCTCGCGGTTGACGAGCTCGGGCCGCAGGTCGAGGACGTAGGCGACGCCGCCGGACATGCCGGCCGCGAGGTTGCGTCCGGTTGTCCCGAGGATGAGGACGGTGCCCCCCGTCATGTACTCGCACCCGTGGTCGCCGACGCCCTCGACGACGGCCGTGACCCCGGAGTTCCGGACACAGAACCGCTCACCGACGACGCCTCGGAGGAAGAGCTCGCCCGTGGTGCCGCCGTAGCCGATGACGTTGCCGGCGATGACGTTCTCCTCGGCGACGAGCCGTGCCCTCTGGTGCGGGCGGACGACGATCCGACCACCGGAGAGCCCCTTGCCGACGTAGTCGTTCGCGTCGCCGAGGAGGCGCAGGGTCACCCCAGCGGGCAGGAAGGCGCCGAACGACTGGCCACCGGAGCCGGTCATGGTCAGCTCGATCGTGTTGTCCGGCAGGCCGTGTGGGTGTGCTCTGGTGACGTGGTGGCCGAGCATCGTGCCGACGGTCCGGTTGACGTTGCGGACCGCGATCTCGCTGCGGACCTGCTCACCGCCCTCGATCGCGGGCAGGGCCCGGGTGATCAGCTCGTTGTCGAGTGCCTTGTCGAGCGCGTGGTCCTGCGCAGTCGTCTGGTGCAGCGTCCCGGCGGTGGGGTTGTCGGCAACCGACAGAATCGGCGTGAGGTCGAGCCCGGACGCCTTCCAGTGCGCGATCGCCTTGTCGAGATCCAGGCTGCCGACCTGGCCGACGGCCTCCTCGATCGAGCGGAACCCGAGGGCCGCGAGGTGCTCGCGGACCTCCTCGGCGACGTACTCGAAGAACGTCTCGACGAACTCCGGTTTGCCCGTGAAGCGCGAGCGCAGCTCCGGGTTCTGTGTCGCGATCCCGACCGGACACGTGTCGAGGTGGCAGACCCGCATCATGATGCAGCCGGAGACGACGAGTGGCGCCGTCGCGAACCCGAACTCCTCCGCCCCGAGCAGGGCCGCGACGACGACGTCCCGCCCCGTCTTGAGCTGGCCGTCCACCTGCACGACGATGCGGTCGCGCAGACCGTTGAGCACGAGCGTCTGCTGTGCCTCGGCGAGCCCGAGCTCCCACGGCGCTCCCGCGTGCTTGAGCGACGTGAGCGGCGACGCGCCCGTGCCCCCGTCGTGGCCCGAGATGAGCACGACGTCGGCGTGGGCCTTCGACACCCCGGCGGCCACCGTGCCGACCCCGACCTCCGAGACGAGCTTGACGTGGATCCGCGCGGAGGGGTTGGCGTTCTTGAGGTCGTGGATCAGCTGGGCGAGGTCCTCGATCGAGTAGATGTCGTGGTGCGGTGGAGGCGAGATGAGGCCCACGCCCGGTGTGGAGTGCCGGGTCCGAGCCACCCACGGGTAGACCTTGTGGCCGGGCAGCTGACCACCCTCCCCCGGCTTGGCACCCTGGGCCATCTTGATCTGGATGTCGTCCGAATGGGTCAGGTAGAGGCTGGTGACACCGAACCGCCCGGACGCCACCTGCTTGACGGCCGATCGCCGCTCCGGGTCGAGGAGCCGGTCGACGTCCTCGCCGCCCTCGCCCGTGTTGGAGCGTCCGCCCAGACGGTTCATCGCGACGGCCAGCGTCTCGTGCGCCTCCTGGGAGATCGAGCCGTAGCTCATCGCGCCCGTGTTGAACCGCTTGACGATCTCGCTGACCGGCTCGACCTCGTCGATCGGCACCGGCAGGCGGCCGGTGACCCCGGCCGACTTGAACGCCATCAGGCCACGCAGGGTCATCAGCCGCGACGTCTGGTCGTCGATGCGCCCGGTGTACTGCTTGAAGATGTCGTAGCGGCGCTGCCTCGTCGAGTGCTGCAGGCGGAACACCGTCTCGGGATCGAACAGGTGCGGCTCCCCCTCGCGTCGCCACTGGTACTCCCCGCCGACGTCGAGCACGCGGTGGGCCTGGTAGACCCCGTCGGGCGGGTAGGCGGTCGCATGGCGCTCGGACGTCTCCCTCGCGATGACGTCGAGGCCGACGCCCCCGAGCTGCGAAACAGTGCCCGTGAAGTAGCGGTCGACGAGGTCCTGGGCGAGGCCGATCGCCTCGAACACCTGGGCCCCTCGGTAGGACGCGACGGTGGAGATGCCCATCTTGGACATCACCTTGAGCACTCCCTTGCCGAGTGCCTTGATGAGGTTCTTCACGGCCTGCTCCGGGGTCACGCCCTCGAGCTGGCCCGACCGGACGAGGTCCTCGACGGTCTCCATCGCGAGGTACGGGTTGACCGCGGCGGCCCCGTAGCCGATGAGCAGCGCCACGTGGTGGACCTCGCGCACGTCACCCGCCTCGACGAGCAGGCCGACCTGGGTCCGGGTCTTCTCGCGGATGAGGTGGTGGTGGACGGCCGCGGTGAGCAGCAGCGAAGGGATGGGCGCGAGGTCACGACCCGAGTCACGGTCGGAGAGGACGACGAAGCGGGCACCGCGCGAGATCGCCTGGGAGACCTCGGCGAAGATCTCCTCGAGCCGGTCGCGCATCGCGGCCGCTCCCCCGGTCACGTCGTAGAGGCCGCGGATGACGTGGGTCGCGTAGCCGGGCAGGTCGCCGTCGGCGTTGACGTGCACGATCTTGGCCAGCTCGTCGTTGTCGATGACGGGGAACGTCAGGACGATCTGGCGCGCGTGCGCCGGGGAGGCCGACAGGGCGTTGCCCTCAGGACCCATCGTCGTCGACAGCGAGGTGACGAGCTCCTCACGGATCGCGTCGAGCGGTGGGTTCGTCACCTGCGCGAAGAGCTGGGTGAAGTAGTCGAAGAGGAGCCGGGGGCGCGACGAGAGGACGGCGATCGGCGTGTCCGTGCCCATCGACCCGAGGGCCTCGGCCCCGGACCTCGCCATCGGCGTGAGGAGAATGCGCAGGTCCTCGGTCGTGTAGCCGAAGGTCTGCTGGCGGCGCGCGACCGAGGACGCAGTGTGGACGATGTGCTCCCGCTCGGGCAGGTCCTCGAGGCGGATGAGCCCCGCGTGCAGCCACTCGCCGTAGGGCTTGCCCGCCGCGAGCTGGCCCTTGATCTCGTCGTCGCTGACGATCCGGCCGTGCTCGGTGTCGACGAGGAACATCTTCCCCGGCTGGAGGCGGCCCCGCTGGACGATCGTCCCCGGGTCGAGCTCGAGGACGCCGGACTCGGACGCGAGGACGACGAGGCCCTCGTCGGTGACGGTGTAGCGCCCGGGCCGCAGGCCGTTGCGGTCGAGCACGGCCCCGACGAGGGTGCCGTCCGTGAAGCAGACGTTGGCCGGGCCGTCCCACGGCTCCATGAACGTCGAGTGGAACTCGTAGAACGCACGCCGGGCCGGGTCCATCAGCTCGTGGTTCTCCCAGGCCTCCGGGATCATCATGAGGACCGCGTGGGGCAGCGACCGACCGCCCAGGTGGAGCAGCTCGAGGACCTCGTCGAAGCTGGCCGAGTCGGACGCTCCGGGGGTGCAGATCGGGTAGAGCCGCTCGAGGTCGCCCGGGATGATGTCCGAGGTGAGCAGGCTCTCTCGCGCGCGCATCCAGTTCCGGTTGCCCTTGACCGTGTTGATCTCGCCGTTGTGTGCGATGAACCGGTAGGGATGCGCGAGCGGCCAGGAGGGGAAGGTGTTGGTCGAGAACCGGGAGTGTACGAGGGCCAGCTCGGTCGCGAAGCGAGGGTCGGACAGATCCGGGAAGAACGGCTCGAGCTGGCCGGTGGTGAGCATGCCCTTGTAGACGATCGTCCGTGAGGAGAGCGAGGCGAAGTAGACGTCGGCCTCGTGCTCGGCGCGCTTGCGCAGGCAGAAGGCGAGCCGGTCGAGCCCGAGCGCGACCTGGCGCCCCATGGCCGAGCTGACGAAGAGCTGCTCGACGTGGGGCATGCAGGCTCGAGCA
The DNA here is from genome assembly GCF_040414665.1 of Intrasporangium sp. Lineage (GTDB taxonomy): Bacteria > Actinomycetota > Actinomycetes > Actinomycetales > Dermatophilaceae > Intrasporangium. The sequence continues at coordinate 17,856 of NZ_JBEDUL010000060.1, read as the reverse complement.
GCCGCGCCGACGAGGTCGGCCTCGACGGGCACGTCACGCCACCCGAGCACCTTGAGGTGCTCCTCGGCGGCCAGCGCCTCGATCCTCGCCTTGGCGGCGGCCCGAGCGGCCGGCTCCGTGGGCAGGAAAGCCAGCCCAGCGGCATACGCCCCGGCATTGGGGAGCGGGAAGGGCACGGTCCCGCGGAAGAACGCGTCCGGCAGCTGCGTGAGGATCCCCGCCCCGTCGCCGACGAGGGGGTCGGCGCCCGTGGCACCGCGGTGGTCGAGGTTGCGCAACGCGGTCAGCGCATGCTCGACGATGTCGTGGCCCGCCGATCCCCTCATCGTCGCGATGAGGGCCACCCCACACGCGTCGTGCTCGAACTCGCGACGGTACAGACCCGAGTCGTCCGGGTGGGTACTGAACAGTCCACGCGTGCGGGTGTGCGGCGACATCTTCACCGTCCTTACCAGTTGTCGAACCCCTGACGTTGGGTGAGGGCGTGTGGACGGCCTTGGCCACAAGCTGTGGAGAAAACTACTGCCCGCTTCGGCGTGTCCTACTCTTTGATACGCGGTGTTTCGGATCGTGAGACGCTGTCGGCCGCCTCCGCGGTCTGGGCAGGCTGGTCGGCCTCCTCCGCTCTGTCCGCCTTTGCTGCCTTGTCCGGCTCGTCGGACTCATCCGACTCGTCAGCTGGTGAACCAGGGGCGCCCACGGGCGGCAGGGCCCGGGCGTCGGCCCGCCTGCCGAACCAGCGCCACAGCCAGAGGCCGAGGAGGAAGACGAGGATCGAGGTCCACGTGTTGACCCGCTGGCCGAGGATGTGGGTGGCCGGGTCGGTACGCATGTTCTCCACGATGATCCGGCCGATGGGATAGCCCATGACGTAGGCGGCGAAGACCTGTCCCCGCGCCAGGTCGAAGCGCTGGCCCAGCCAGATGAGGAACGCAGCGAGCGCGAGCACCCACAACGCCTCGTAGAGGAACGTCGGGTGGAAGTAGCCAAGCACGACCGGGTTGCCATCAGGTCCGACCACGGCTCGTCCGGCGGACTGGTCGAACTCGTACACCTTGAGCCGCCAGGGCAGGTCGGTGGGCGCGCCGTGCAGCTCGTTGTTGAACCAGTTGCCGAAGCGGCCCATCGCCTGGGCGATCGCCACTCCGGGAGCCGCTGCGTCGATGAAGTCGCGGAAGTCGACCGCGGACCTGCGGCAGCCGATCCAGGCCCCGACAGCGCCGAGGGCGATGGCACCCCAGATACCGAGTCCGCCCTCGTAGATCTTGAGGGCATCGGCCGGGTTCTTGCCGGGCCCGAAGTAGAGGTGGTTGTCGGTGATGACGTGGTAGATGCGTCCGCCGATGATGCCGAAGGGCACGGCCCAGGCGGCGATGTCGACGGCCGCACCGGCCGACACCCCCCGGGCCGCGAGCCGGCGCTGGGTGAGCCAGACCGCGACGATGATGCCGGCGAGAATGCACATGGCATAGGCGCGGATCGGCACGGGCCCGACGTTCCAGACCGACTGGGTCGGCGACGGGATCTCGGACGCAAGACTTGGCAGTATGCCGCTGAGCCGGCTCACGCGCGCCCCCTCCGTACGCCGTCGGCGAGTTCCCGAGCGAGGGCGCCGAGCGCCTCGAGCCCGGCCTCGGTGGTGGCAGCCTCGGTGAGGCACCGCACGAGCGCGGAGCCGACGATGACACCGTCGGCGAACCGGCCGACCTGGCTGGCCTGGTCCCCGGTGGAGACCCCGAGCCCGACGCAGACTGGCAGGTCGGTGACCGCCCGGGTCCGCGACACGAGGTCCTCGGCTGCCTCGTCGACGCTGGCCCGCGCCCCAGTGACCCCCATGACGGCCGTCGCGTAGACGAACCCCCGACAGTGCGAGGTGACCTCGGCCAGGCGCTCAGGGGTCGAGCTCGGCGCGACGAGGAACACCCTGTCCAGCCCATGACGGTCGGCGGCGCCGATCCAGTCCGCGGCCTCGTCGGGGATGAGGTCGGGGGTGATCAGCCCAGCACCGCCGGCGTCTGCGAGGTCGGCGGCGAACCGGTCGACGCCGTAACGGAGGACCGGGTTCCAGTACGTCATGACGAGGGCTCCGGCGCCAGCTGCGGTGACGCCGCGCACGGCTTCGAAGGTGTCCTTGAGTCGCACACCGCCCTCGAGGGCCCGCACGGCGGCATCCTGGATGACCGGCCCGTCCATGACGGGGTCGCTGTAGGGCACCCCGATCTCGATGATGTCGACGCCCGATCGGACGAGAACCTCCATGGCCGCTATCGAGTCGGAGACGGACGGGAAGCCGACCGGGAGATAGCCGATGAGCGCCGCGCGTCCCTCCCGACGGCAGGCCTCGATGATGGGACCCACACTCACAGCTGCTCCCCCGTCCCCTTGGCACCGGGTGCGTCGAAGGGCTCGTCCCGGGGCTCGGTCGGGTGGTCGCCGATGAGGCCGAACCACCGCGCGGCGGTGTGGACGTCCTTGTCGCCGCGCCCGGAGAGGTTGACGAGGATGACCGCGTCCGGGCCCAGCTCCCTGCCGAGCTGCATCGCGCCGGCGAGGGCGTGGCTGCTCTCGATCGCGGGGAGGATCCCCTCCGTGCGGCTGAGCAGGCGGAACGCCTCCATGGCCTCGACGTCCGTGATGGGACGGTACTCCGCCCGCCCCGACTCCCGGAGGTACGCGTGCTCGGGCCCGACGCTCGGGTAGTCGAGGCCGGCCGAGACGCTGTGCGACTCGATGGTCTGGCCGTCCTCGTCCTGCAGGACGTACGTGAAGGCGCCGTGCAGCACGCCCGGGATCCCGGTGGAGAATCGGGCGGCGTGCTTGCCGGAGTCGATGCCCGACCCGCCTGCCTCGAGCCCGACGAGGCGCACCGATGCGTCGTCGATGAACCGGTGGAAGATGCCCATCGCGTTGGACCCCCCACCGACGCAGGCGCACACGACGTCTGGAAGCCTGCCGACGAGGTCCAGCACCTGCTGCCGCGCCTCGATGCCGATCACGCGGTGGAACTCGCGGACCATCTCCGGGAAGGGATGGGGTCCCGTGACGGTGCCGAGCACGTAGTGCGTGGTCGCGACGTTGGCGACCCAGTCCCGGAAGGCCTCGTTGACGGCGTCCTTGAGCGTCTGGCTGCCGTGCTCGACCGGCACGACCTCGGCGCCGAGCAGCTGCATCCGAGCAACGTTGAGGGCTTGGCGCTCGGTGTCCTTCCGGCCCATGTAGACGACGCACTCGAGGCCCAGCAGCGCCGCCGCCGTCGCCGTGGCCACACCGTGCTGCCCGGCTCCCGTCTCTGCGATGACCCGCGTCTTGCCCATGCGCTTGGTCAGCAGCGCCTGGCCCAGCACGTTGTTGATCTTGTGCGAGCCGGTGTGGTTGAGGTCCTCGCGCTTGAGGATGACCCGCGCGCCGCCACAGTGCTCGGCGAACCGCGGCACCTCGGTGATGATGCTCGGGCGGCCGGTGTAGGTCCGATGCAGCCGCTCGAGCTCGCCGACGAACGCCGGGTCGACGGCCGCCTTGCGCCAAACCTCCTCGAGCTGCTCGAGTGCGGGGATGAGCGCCTCGGGGACGTAGCGGCCGCCGAACGCGCCGAAGCGCCCCACGGACACGGTCTGGGACATCGTCACTCCTCGTTGGACGCGTCGCGCGCGGCCTCGATGAACCGCCGCACGGCGTCGGACGGTGCGCCGCCGGTGACGAGGGCCTCACCGACGAGCACGGCTCGCGCACCGGATCGAACGTAGTCGACGACGTCAGAAGGCCCGGCGACTCCCGACTCGGCGACGCCGACGACCTCCTCCGGCAGCTGTGGCAGGAGGCGGGCCACGACCTGCGGATCCACCTCGAGCGTCTTGAGATCGCGGGCGTTGACCCCGACGAGCGCCGCTCCGAGTCCCAGCGCCCGCTCGAGCTCCTCGGCGTCGTGGACCTCGACGAGCGGCGTCATGCCGAGGCCGGTGGCCTGGTCGTACAGCTCATGCAGCAGCGGGTCGTCCAAGGCGGAGGCCATGAGCAGGACGAGGTCCGCGCCGTGGGCCCGCGCCTCGACGACCTGGTAGGGGTCGACCATGAAGTCCTTGCGGAGCACGGGGATCCGCACGGCGGAGCGGACGGCGTCCAGGTCGGCGAGGCTGCCACCGAACCTGCGCTGCTCGGTGAGGACGCTGACCGCGCTGGCCCCGCCGGCCTCGTACGACGCGGCGAGCCGCCCCGGCTCCGGGATCGCGGCCAGCGAGCCCTTGCTCGGGCTGCGGCGTTTCACCTCGGCGATGACGGCAACCCCGGGGGCCGTGCGGAAGGACGGCAGCAGGTCGATCGGCGGCGCGGCATCCGCGGCTCGGGCCTCGACCTCGGAAAGCGGCGTGGCGGCACGACGGCTTGCGAGATCCTCGCGAACGCCGTCGATGATCCCGTCGAGAACCGTCGGCACAGCTCTCAGCTCTTGCCGACCGTCGAGGTGCCGTGCTCGTCCGGGGCGTCGGCGACGAGGCCCTCGCCCTCCCGGTCATGCGGCCTGCTGCCGTAGCCGGCCATGGCGAGGACCTTGCCCACGATGGCACCGATGACGATGACCACCGCAGCGATGATGCCGAGCACCATGTTCGGCAGGACGACAGCGATGCTGCCGATGGCCGCGCCGACCAGCATGATGCCCACCGCAGCCCACGCCGCCACGCTGTGCCCGTGGTCCTCGTGCTGCTCTTCCATGAGGTTCTCCCATCCGGTCGGCGTCTCGTACCGGTCGCCGCCACGTCGTCAGGCGGCTGCTCCCGACCGCCTTCGGGTCATTCTGTCAGGTCCGGTCCGGCCCGTCGCGAAGGGTGGGGTCGTGGCCCTCACTGAGCTCGTCCCACGTCGTGCGGACCTCTCCGCGGGGCCCGCTGGCGGGCTTGGTGCGCTCGTAGCGGGCAGAGAGTCCGGACCAGTTCCGGCTCGACACGGCTGCGGCAACGGTGCCGCACACGAGGACCGCGGCAGCGACGAGCGCGGCCCAGCCCCATCCGGTCGTGATGCCCGTCGCGTCCGGCGCCGTCGTCCTCGCGAGCTGCCGGGACAGGGCGTCACCGACGACCACGCTCGGCCGGAGGGCCACGAACGCCGTCAGGGCCAGGGTGCCCAGGGCCGACACGACCATGACGACCGCGGAGGCAGTCCGGATCACCGGGCCGCCGGTCATGAGCGCGAGGAGCGCGACCACACAGATGACGGCCAGTCCGACCGCACCGGGGGCGGCGGCGGCTCCGGTGACGTCCACCGCTCCGCCGCTCAGCACGTCACCGGTCGTGCCCCGAGCCCAGACCTGGGTGGACAGGGCGATGAAGAGAACCGCGGGGAGGGCCACGGCCAGGGCCGAGCGGCGCTTGTCGAGCCTCACCGGACCACCGGCCTCAGGCCTTCGGCCGCGGCCACCGCACGCAGGGCGGCAGCCGCCTTGTTGACGGTCTCCTCGTACTCGAGGTGCGGGACGGAGTCCGCGACGATCCCCGCTCCTGCCTGGACGTGGGCCTGTCCTTCCTTGATGAGGGCGGTCCGGATGGCGATGGCCATGTCCAGGTCGCCCGCGAAGTCGAGGTATCCCACCACCCCGCCGTAGAGACCGCGTCGAACCCCCTCGTAGTGGTCGATGAGCGCCATGGCGCGTGGCTTCGGGGCCCCGGAGAGCGTACCGGCCGGAAACGTGGCGACGAGGGCGTCGTAGGCCGTGCACTCAGGGCGGAGCTCGCCCACGACGGTCGACTCGATGTGCATGATGTGGCTGTAGCGGCGCACCGACATGAAGTCGACCGTGTCGACGGTTCCGGCCCGGCAGATCCGCTGGAGGTCGTTGCGCGCCAGGTCGACCAGCATGAGGTGCTCGGCGCGCTCCTTGGCGTCCCCGAGCAGGTCCTCGGCAAGGTGGGCATCGTGCTCCGGGCTCTTGCCGCGCGGACGAGATCCGGCGATGGGGTGGGTGATGGCCTGGCGTCCGGTGACCTTGATGAGCGCCTCGGGACTGGAGCCGACGACGTCGTAGGACGACCCGTCGGGGTGCGGCAGACGCAGCAGGTACATGTAGGGGCTCGGGTTGCTCACCCGGAGGGCGCGGTACACGTCCAGCGCGTCCGCCCGGCACGGCACGGTGAACCGTTGGGAGACGACGATCTGGAAGGCCTCCCCCGCCCGGATGGCCTCCTTGGCCTGCTCGACCATCGCCTCGAACTGCTCCTGCGTGTGGCTGCTTCGCGGCTGCGCGCCCAAGGGGTCGATCGTGGCGACGGTGCTCGGCGCCGGAGCGGCGAGCTCCTCCGTCATGCGGTCGAGCCGCCCGACGGCGTCGGCCCAGGCCTGCTCGATCCGCTCGTCCGTGGCGTCGTGGTTGACGGCGTTGGCCACCAGGAGGAGCGAGCCGTCGCTGTGGTCGAACACGGCGAGGTCGGTGGCGAGCATCAACGCCAGCTCCGGAAGCTCGAGCTGGTCCCACCCGGAGTCCGGGACCCGCTCCCAGCGGCGCACGGCGTCGTAGCTGATCGCACCGACGAGGCCGCCGGTGAGGGGCGGGAGGCCGGGGATGCGCGGCGTGGCAAGCGCTGCGACGGTGTCACGGACGGCTGCCGTCGGGTCACCGGATCGGGGCAGGCCGACCGGCACGTCGCCGACCCAGTACGCCTCGCCGTCGCGTTCGGTCAGGGTGGCGGCGCTCCGGGCTCCGACGATGGAGTACCGGGACCAGACGCCGCCGTGCTCGGCCGACTCGAGCAGGAAGGTGCCCGGTGCGTCCTTGGCGAGCTTTCGGTACACGCCGACCGGGGTCTCGGCGTCCGCGAGCACCCGTCTGACGACGGGGATGACCCGACGGTGCTCCAGGGCCAGCTCGGTGAAGACCCCGAGGCTCGGCCACGTCGTCCCCCAGGTCAGGTCGGCGTGCGGGACCGGCGAGGAGTTCGCTGCGCTCGCCGGCGTCGGAGCGCTGGTCGGTTCCGTGGTCGTCCTGGACACGTGCGCCATTCTCGCGCACCCGCGGCCGGCTTCCTCCGCCGCCCGCGATCCGGGATGCAGGACCGGTTTCAGCCGCGTCAGCCCGTGGACTCTGCCGACTCTCCCGACGAGCCCTCCCCGACCACCGCTGGGAGGACGCGGGCATCGAAGCACGTCCGGTCGCCCGTGTGGCAGGCCGCCCCGACCTGGTCGACCTGGACGAGCAGCGCATCCCCGTCGCAGTCGAGCCGGATGCCGCGGACCCACTGGACGTGGCCGCTCGTGTCGCCCTTGCGCCAGTAGGCCCTGCGGCTCCTCGACCAGAAGGTGACGCGGCCGTCCGCGAGGGTGCGCCGGAGCGCCTCCTCGTCCATCCAGCCGAGCATGAGGACCTCGCCGCTGTCGTGCTGCTGCACGATGGCGGCGACGAGCCCGTGCTCGTCCCGCTTCAGCATCGCCGCGATGGCGGGATCGAGCGCGGGTGTTTCGGTGCTGGTCGACTCGGTCACCGGCACATTCTGCCCCGACCCCGTACGTCCGGGCCAAAGGAGGAGTCGTATGCCGCTGGGCCGGCTGCGCTGTCCCCCACCGTCTGCGCTCGGCTCGGGCATCCGTGGTCACAGCGCCCGTTGCTGCGCGGACCAGGACTGGTGGAGGCGGGTGTACACACCACCGACGCCGACGAGTTCCGTGTGGTGCCCGCGCTCGACGATGCGGCCGGCGTCCACGACGACGACCTCGTCGGCCGCCTCCGCCGTGGAGAGGCGGTGCGCGATGGCGATGGAGGTGCGACCTCGCGTCAGGGAGTCGAGAGCACGTTGGAGCCGTACCTCGGTGCTGGGGTCGACGGCCGAGGTGGCCTCGTCCAGCACCAGCAGATCCGGGTCGGCGAGATAGGCGCGCGCCAGTGCGACGAGCTGGCGCTCACCGGCGGAGAGAGACTCGCCGCGCTGGCCGACATCCGTGTCCAGGCCGAGCGGCAGCGTGGCGACCCAGGCGTCGAGGCCGAGCTCGCTGAGGGCGAGGCGGACGTCGTCTGCGCGGGTGTCCGGCCTCCCGAAGCGGATGTTGTCGAGCAGGCTGGCGTCGAAGAGGAAGCCCTCCTGGGGTACGAGGACGACCCGTTGCCGCAGCGAGGCGAAGCTGATGGTGCGCAGGTCGGCCCCGTCGACGAGGACCCGCCCGGTGGTCGGATCCATCAGCCTGGTGAGCAGCTTGGCGAGCGTCGACTTGCCGGAGCCGGTCTCGCCCACGATGGCCACCCTGCTGCGTGGGGCAATCGCGAGGTCGATGTCGTGGAGCACCGGCTCCCCGCCCGGGTAGGCGAAGCCGACCGCCTCGAAGTGCACCGAGATCGGCCCGCGGGGCAGGGTCACCCCGTCGGTGGGGTCGGCGACGTCGGCCGGCGAGTCGATGATGCCGATGACGCGCCGCCAACCGGCCACGGCGTTCTGCAGCTCGGTGAGGATCTCGGTGGCCTGCTGGACGGGCATGGTGAAGAGATTGACGAGGAAGAGGAAGGCGAGCAGCTCGCCGAGGGTCAGCCGCCCATTGGCTGCGAGGACGGTCCCGACGACGAGGACGACCGCCGTGGTCAGCCCAGAGACGAGCTGACCCGACGTGAAGGCCATGACGGCACGGGCCTGGGCGCCGATCGCCGCCGTGCGATGGTTCTCGATGGCGGTGTCGATCCGCTGGGCCGTGCGGTCCTCGACGCCATAGGCGCGGATCGCCTCGGCGCCGACGACCGCCTCTGAGATGGCGCCAAGCATGTCGCCGACCCGCTCGCGGACCTTCGTGTAGCTGCGGCCGACGACTCCCTGGAACCTGCGGATGATGAGGAAGAGGGGCACGAAACAGGCCCAGACGACCAGGCCGAGGACCGGGCTGTAGACGAGCATGAGGACCGTCGCGAGCGTGATCTGGGCGACGTTGATCATGAGCATCAGGCCGCCGAACTGGACGAACATCGAGATCGTGTCGACGTCGGACGTCACCCGCGAGACGAGCGAGCCCCTCCGCTCCGTGTTCTGCGTCAGCATCGAGAGGTCGTGAATGTGGCGGAACGCCTTGAGCCGCAACGTGGCCAGCCCGCTCTCCGAGGAGCGGAACAGCCGCACGTTGACGAAGTAGGCCGAGAAGGCGGTCACGACGACCCCGCCGAGCGCGAGCGTGAGGTAGCCCAGGACGACATCGATGTCGGGGCCGCCAGTCGCCAGGAGGCCCTGGTCAGTCACGCGCTGGACGACGAACGGCACGAGCACCCGTCCCACGGTCGCGAGGACCGCGAGCAGCATGGTCACGCTGATGCCCCTGCCCAGCTCGGGCGACAGCTGGACGCCGCGGCGGAGCGTGGCCCACGTCGTCAGGTCCCGACCCGACGCGATCCCGTGGTGCTCGACGGGTGGTGCGAACCGCATGCTCATCGGGCCACCTCCTTGGCCGCGGTCGCGGCTCGCTCTGCGGCCTCGCGGGCATAGGCGGTGACGAGCTGTTCGTAGCCGGGGCACCTGCCCAGGAGCTCGGCATGCGTCCCGTGGTCCACGATGCGTCCCTCCTCGATGTAGACGACCTCGTCCGCGAGCAGGATCGTGGCCATCCGGTAGGCCACGACGAGGACCGTGGTGCCGGAGCTGGCGTCCCGCAGCCTCGAGAGGATCGCCTGCTCGACCGACGGGTCCACGGCAGACGTGGCGTCATCGAGGATCAGGAGCTGCGGGTTGCGGACCACCGCTCTCGCCAGCGCGATCCGCTGGCGCTGTCCGCCGGACAGGCTGGCGCCTCGCTCGCCCACGCGGGTGTCGAGCCGCTTCGCCAGACGTCCGACGAAAGCCGATCCCTGGGCCACTTCGAGGGCGCGCCACACCTCGCTGTCGTCGTGGTCCGCCCCGAGCGTGATGTTGTCCCGGACGGTGTCGTCGAACATGAAGGTCTGCTGCGCGACGAGGGCCGCGACCTCGGAGACGCCGCCGCGCCGGACCTGACGGAGGTCGATGCCGTCGATGAGCACGGCTCCTGAGTCGGGGTCGACGAGCCGCACGAGCAGACTCGTCAGCGTGGACTTGCCGCTTCCCGTAGGACCGACGACAGCGACGGTCGCGCCAGCCGGAAGGTCGAGGGTCACCCCGACAACCGCCGGGTTGACCCCCGACTCACCGTCCTCGGTCTCGATCTCGTAGGCGTAGGACAGGTCCTCGGTCGTGACCGCGCTGGCCCGGCCGCGGGGCAGCGCTCGGTCGCCGTACCGCAGGCCGCCACTGGCGTCGAGCACGGCTGAGACCCGGTGCCAGCCGACGACGGCCCGTGGCAGCTCAGCCAGCACCCATCCGAGGGCCCGGACGGGGAAGGCGGTGATCGAGAACAGGTAGGCGATCTGGGTGACCTCCGCCGCCGAGAGCTCCCCGGCCCGCACGCGCAGCGTCCCGATGAGCAGGACGGCGAGGGTTCCCAGGGTGGGAATCGCCTCGACCGCCGGGTCGAACCGGCCCCGTGTCCGCCCCACCTCGATGTTGGCATCGCGCAGCTCGTGCGTCACGGCGCGGAACCGGTCGGTCTCGTGGTCCTCCCGACCGAGGGACTTGACGATGAGAGCGGCCTCGAAGCTCTCATGGGCCACCTCGGACACATCGGCGCGCAGCTGTTGGGCACGAGTCACCCGTGGGGACATCGCCCGCTGGAAGGCGACGTTGGCGGCGAACAGCAGCGGGTACACGGTCAGGCCGACCACGGCGAGGATCGGGTCTATGACGAGCATCTGGACGATGCCGAACAGGAGCATGACGAGGACCCCGATCGCCATCGGCAGCGGGGCGAAGACGTTCCACGTCGCCTCGACGTCGGCGTTGGCGTTCGACAGCAGCTGTCCCGAGGGATGACGGTGGTGCCAGCTGAGGGGCAGGCGGAGGTACTGCCGCGTGACGTCACGCCGATACTTCGCACCGAGGTTGTACATGGCGATGCCGCCGGCGAGGCGGCGGCCGATGACGCCGATGACAGTGACGAGGACGACGGCGGTGAGGACGCCGCCGATGAACCACAGCTGGCTCGCCGTGACATGGCGAGCCTCGATCGCCGGGGCAACGGCCCGGTCGACGACCCACCCGATGGCCCAGGCCATCAGGCCGGTCATGACGCCGTAGACGGTCGCCCCGACGACGGCGACCGCGAACCAGCGCGGCTCCCCCGCGATGCCGCGGCGAACGACGGCCAGACCCTCACGCAGAGTCGACGGGGCAGCGGTTTTCGGCGCGGCTGCGGCCGAGCTGCTCACGTGTGCCGCTCCCCACCGACGGCACCAGCAGTCCGAGCGGGCCGGACGGTCGGCACCCAGTACCGGACGCTCGTGCCCCGAACGTCCTCCTGCACGCCGCCGTTCGCCTCGATCGTGCGAGCGGAGGCGACGTTGTCCTCCTCGCACGTGACGAGGGCGGGGTCGATGCCGAGGCGCGCTGCCAGGTCCAGCGCGAGACGGAGGGCGGCCGTGGCGACCCCTCGCCGACGGGCGCTCGGCCGAACCGCGTAGCCGATGTGCCCACCGACGACGAGGAGCACATCGGTGAGTCGGTGACGCACCGTGATGGTCCCGACGAGCCGATCGTCGTCGAGGATCCACCTGTAGCTGGCGGGGACCCAGCCCCCCGGCAGCGCTGTCCCCGGCACCTCGTACGAGGCGAGCAGGTCCACCCACACCTCGAGTCCGCCGGGCCGCTCGAGCTCGGCGCGATCGTCCGGTCGGTAGGCCGAGCCGTGGATCGGTGCGACACCGAACTCGTCCACCATCTCCCACCACGCGTCCGCGAGGAGGCTGGTGGGACGAACGAGCTCGATCATCCCTCGACCCTAGGTCGGCGCAGGCGGTGCCTGCCACCAGGTTTGGTCGTGCCGCGTCGGGGACTGAGAGGATGAGGCTCATGACGCGCCTCGCCTGGTCCGAACGCCAGCAGCTCTGTGACGACCTGGAGCGGCTCGGTCCAGACGCCCCGACCTTGTGCGAGGGCTGGGCGACTCGAGACCTGGCCGCCCACCTCTTCGTCCGCGACGCCCGCCCCGACCTCAGCATCGGCGTCGTCCTTCCCCTCCTCGGCGGACGTCTCAAGCGGGAGCGGGACAAGCTGGCCCAGGGCGACTACCACACCCTCGTGAACCGGGTCCGCGCCGGCGCCCCGGCGTGGAATCCCATGTCGCGTCCCCGGGTCGACGAGCTGGCCAACCTCATCGAGTTCTTCGTCCACCACGAGGACGTTCGTCGGGCTCAGCAGTCCTGGGCTCCTCGAGACCTCCCCGACAACGAGCAGCGTGCCCTGTGGGCGGCCCTGCGCAGGATCGCCCGGCTCATGTTCCGCAAGTCACCGGCCGGGGTCGTCCTCGTCGCCCCCGGAGTCGGTCGCCATGCGGCGAAGCTGCCTGACGAGCACGGCACCGTGGTGTTGCGGGGCGCCCCCGCTGAGCTGGTGCTCTTCGCCTACGGACGCGGCGACCACGCCGAGGTGCAGTTCGAGGGGCAGGCGGACGACGTGGTTGCGCTCCGCGAGTCGAGGCTGGGCCTGGGCTGACCTCGCGCAGAGCCCTCCCGTCCGTCGACTGTGCAGTTCCCGCCGCCCCTTTTCGTCGACTGTGCAGTTCGCGCCGCCCCTTTTCGTCGACTGTGCAGTTCGCGCCGCCCCTTTTCGTCGACTGTGCAGTTCCCGCCGCCCGGGATGGGAGCAATGACGAGACCGGACCCTCCCGCCAGCTCCGCACGGCGCGGCGTTTGCTGCACACTCGACCAAAGGGTCGTATGCCGCTGGGCCGGCTCCCCCCACCACCCTCGCCAGGTGCCGCGCGGCCCTCCGTCGACTGTGCAGTTCGCGCCGCCCGGGATGGGAGCAATGACGGGACCGGCCCCGCTCCCGCCAGCTCCGCACGCACGAACCGCACCACCTCGTCCCGTCACTCGTCCTGCACGGCGCGGCGTTTGCTGCACACTCGACCTAAACGGGGTGGCGAGCGGGCGGCTAGCGGATGACGACTCCCGCCTCACGCAGGGCCTGCTTGACCTGGCCGACGGTGAGCTCGCCGAAGTGGAAGACGCTCGCGGCCAGGACGGCGTCCGCCCCCGCCTCGACCGCAGGAGCGAAGTGCTCGACCCGGCCGGCGCCACCACTGGCGACGACGGGAACGGCCACGGCCGCGCGCACTCGCCGGATGAGCTCCAGGTCGTAGCCGTCCTTGGTCCCGTCCGCATCCATCGAGTTGAGCAGGATCTCTCCTGCGCCGAGCTCGGCGGCCCGGGCACACCACTCGACGGCGTCGAGATCCACGGGCGTGCGGCCCCCGTGGGTCGTCATCACGAAGTCCTCTGTCCGGCGACCCGCCTCGTCGATTCTCCGCCGGACGTCGGCCGAGAGCACGAGCACCTGGGCGCCGAACCGATCCGCGATCTCCGCGATGAGCGCGGGACGGGCGATCGCGGCGGTGTTGACGCCGACCTTGTCGGCTCCGGCACGCAGCAGCCGGTCCACGTCGTCGACGCTGCGCACTCCCCCACCGACCGTGAGGGGGATGAAGACCTGCTCCGCGGTTCGCCGGACGACCTCGTAGGTCGTCTCGCGATTCCCCGAGCTCGCCGTCACGTCGAGGAAGGTCAGCTCGTCGACGCCCTGCGAGTCGTAGAGCTTCGCGAGCTCGACGGGGTCCCCGGCATCGCGCAGGTTCGCGAAGTTGACACCCTTGACGACCCGGCCTGCATCGACGTCGAGGCAGGCGATCACCCTGGTGGCGACGGTGCTGCGGCTGGTCACGGGGTCAGCGTAGATCGCGAGTAGGGTCGCGCTCATGTGGGACCAGATCACGGAACCCGCCGACCCGGGGCACGTCGAGACGGTGGTCGAGCTCGCCCTGGATGTCCGGCCGCGCTGCGGCGACACGACCGTCGTCGCCATCGACGGCCGGAGCGGCGCGGGCAAGACGACGCTCGCGCTCGGCGTCGCGGCCGACCTGAGGTCCTACGGCACCATGGCCATCGTCCACATGGATCACCTCTACCCGGGCTGGGACGGGCTCGCCGAGTCGTCTGACCTCCTGGCCACCCGCATCCTCGAGCCGATCTCGCGAGCGAGCACAGCGGCATACGCCCGATGGGACTGGAAGGCAGGCGGCTGGGACGGCACGACCGCCCTCGAGCCGACTGACTTCCTCGTCATCGACGGCAGCGGCTCCAGCGTCGGCCCGGCGCGCCCATACACGGCGGTGGGCGTGTTCGTCGACGCCGACCCGATGCTCCGGATGTCGCGCGGGCTGGCCCGGGACGGCGACACGTACCGGCCGCACTGGCAGCGCTGGGCGGCGCAGGAGGACACGGTCTTCGCCGCGGACGAGACGAGGGCCCACGCGGACCTCGTCATCGACACCACGGGACGTGGTCTACGGTCAGCCGGGTGGAACCAGCCGACGTGACCGAGGGCGCCGAGGTCGGCCTGCGCGCGAGGCCGCTGCCGCCGCTCTGGGTCACTGCGGTCGCACTCCTTGCCGTGGCCGGCAACCTGCGGACCGCGATCACGAGCGTGCCGCCCCTGATCGACGCCATCTCGCGCGACCTGGGGCTGAGCCACGCCGCCGCCGGTGCCCTGACCACGCTGCCCGTTCTCTGCATGGGGGTGTTCGCGCCCATCGCGTCCGCGATCGCACACCGCCTCGGCGCCGTCGCCGCCGTGCTCGCCGCCGTGGCCTGCGTCGTCGTCGGCACCGGGAGCAGATGGTTCGGCGACGACGTGCCGACCCTCTACGTCGGGACGTTCGTGGCCGGCGTCGGGATCGCCGTCGCCGGGTCGCTCCTCCCGCGCCTCGTCAAGGCGTTCTTCCCGCCGGAGCGCGTCGGGCTGGTCACCGGGCTCTACATGTTCGCGATGATGGGCGGGGCGGCTCTCGCGTCCGCCGTGTCGGCCCCCCTGGCCGACCGCCTCGGGTCCTGGCAGGCGTCGCTCGCGTCGTGGGGCCTCCTGGCGCTCGTCGGCCTGGTCGTGTGGGCCCCGTTCACGCTGCGCGCGAACCCGCACCACATGCAGGGCGAGGGGGGTCGCGGCCGGCTGCCGTGGCGACATCACACGGCATGGCTCGTCGCCGGTTACCTCGCCCTGCAGTCCTGGTGCTTCTACTCCGCGGTGACCTGGCTGCCGCCGACCTATGTCGAGCTCGGCTGGGACCGGTCCGCGGCCGGCTACCTCGGCGCCGTGTTCAGCGGGGCGCAGGTCGTCTCCGGGCTCCTCGGGCCGGTCCTCAGCGACCGGGCCACCGACCTGCGGCGGCTGCTCCTCGTCGCGGCCGGGCTCGGCATCCTCGGCTGCCTCGCCATCTTCACGGCACCCGAGGCGGCGCCGTGGCTGTGGGCCCTGGTGCTCGGTCTCGGCCAGGGCGCGGCCTTCTCCCTGGCTCTGGTCCTGCTCGTCCGCTACGCGCTGACGCCAGAGGCGAGCGGGCGGCTCACCGGCATGGCCTTCCTCTTCTCCTACGGCGTGGCCTCGGTCGGGCCCTTCGCGATGGGCCTGGTCCGCGACATCACCGGCGGGCTGTCACCCATCTGGGTCGTGCTCGCTGCGATCGGCGTCGTGCAGGGCCTCGTCGTCACGCGTCTGCGTCCCGACCTCCCCCGTATCGCCTGAGCCGCGCAGCGTCGTGCCGTCAGCCCCAGTAGTCGTCCACGGCCTCGGCGTCGGGGCCCTCGGCCTCCGGGGTCTTCTCCGTGACGGTGAACGTGCCGCGGTAGAACAGCATCGGGCGGCCGGCCCCCGTGTCGTCGAGGCTGAGGACCCGTCCGATGACGACGTCGTGGTCGCCGGCGACATGCACCTGGTCCACGGCACAGTGGATTCGCATCAGGGCCTCGGCCAGGCTGGGGCCGCCGTCCGCCGAGGGATACCAGTCCAGCCCGTCAAACCGGCCTCCGGACGGCGAGCCGAAGCGCTCGACGATGTCGTGCTGCTCGTGGTGGAGGACGTTGACGGTGAACAGCCCAGCGTCTCGCATGCGCGGCCAGGAGCGACCGCGGTGGTCGGCGCAGAAGAGCACGAGCGGCGGATCGAGAGACACGGAGGCAAAGGACTGGCAGGCGAAGCCCACCGGGTCGCCGTCCAGGGTCGTGCCGGTGACGACCGTGACGCCCGTGGCGAAGTGGCCGAGCGCGTGACGCATCTGCTCGGCGCTCGGCTGCGGACTCATGACGAGGACTCCTCGCGGAACTCGCCGAACGCCTGGATCAGCGCGGCGAGCCGGGAGGCCTCGCGGCCGGAGATCTCGCCGTCGGCCTTCTGGATCGCCATGACGGCAAGGGTGTCGCCGTCCACGAGGTCGAGGCTGACCCACGGCTCACCCCCGCCGAACTGGATGCCGACGATCTCGGCCCACGCCAGGGTCCTCGTCAGGACGAGATTGCGGACGGTGAGCCCGTCGCGGCTCGGGATGGCGACGATCGCGGCATACCGCCAGGCCAGGGCGGCGATGACGACGCCGAGCCCGAAGAGCATGATCCGGTCGGCCACGCCCCAACGCCCCTCCTGCTCGGGCATGATGACGGCGATGAGGCCGAAGAGCAGCAACGACGCCCACACGACGCCGAGGGCGACGACGCGGCCTCGCCTCGGCCGGAACGGCGCCAGGGCGTCCGAGGGAGTGCTGGCCGGGGAGGTGCTCACAGTCGGCAGGCCGCGATGTCGGTGACGAGGATGGCCCGCGCGCCGAGGTCGTAGAGCTCGTCCATGAGCCGGTTCCGTCCCAGGCGCGGGACCATGGCACGCACCGCGACCCAGGCGTCGTCCTGCAGGGGCGAGACCGTCGGGGACTCGAGCCCCGGCGTCAGCTCGGTCGCCTTGGCGACGATGTCCTTCGGGCAGTCGTAGTCGAGCATGACGTACGTCCGAGCCGTGATGACGCCCGCGAGCCGGCGCTGGAGCACGGAGGTCGCCTGCTGCTCCCCGGGTCGGTCGCCCCGGATGAGGACGGCCTCGGACCGCAGGATCGGCTCGCCGAAGACCTCGAGACCCTGCTGGCGCAGCGTGGTCCCGGTCTCGACGACGTCCGCGATGACGTCGGCGACGCCGAGGGTGATCGCCGTCTCGACCGCGCCGTCGAGACGCACGACCTCGGCCTCGATCCCACGCCTGGCCAGATCGGTCCGGACGAGTCCCGGGTAGGAGGTGGCGACGCGGTTCCCCGCGATCTGCTCGACCGTGGTGACCTTGCCCGGCCGCGCGGCATAGCGGAAGGTCGAGGCGCCGAAGCCGAGGGACATGACCTCGAGGGCGCTCGCCCCCGAGTCGAGGAGCAGGTCACGGCCGGTGACGCCGCCGTCGACCGTCCCAGATCCCACGTAGACGGCGATGTCGCGTGGGCGCAGGTAGAAGAACTCGACGTCGTTGTCGGGGTCCGCGACGACGAGCTCCTTGGCGTCCCGACGGGTGCGGTAGCCCGCCTCCCGCAGCATCTCGACGGTTGCATCGGACAGGGAGCCCTTGTTGGGCACGGCGATTCGAAGCATGGCTGGGTCCTCGGGGCGGATCAGAGGTGGGCGTAGACGTCGTCGAGCGTGATGCCCTTGGCGAGCATGAGGACCTGCAGATGGTAGAGCAGCTGGCTGATCTCCTCGGCGGCCTCGCCGTTCGACTGGTGCTCAGCGGCCATCCACACCTCGGCCGCCTCCTCCACGATCTTCTTGCCGATCTCGTGGACGCCGGCGTCGAGTGCGGCGACCGTCCCCGAGCCCTCAGGGCGCGTCGCGGCCTTCTGGGCCAGCTCGGCGTACAGCTGCTCAAAGCTCTTCACGGTCTAGAGCGTACTTACCGTATGCCGCTGGGCTCGGTGCCGCCCGATCCGTGGCCATCCAGCGCCCTTCCGTTCGAGGTATCGCTCCGGTTCGAGGTATTCGTTCGCTCT
>NZ_JBEDUL010000059.1:0-9834 GCF_040414665.1 Intrasporangium sp. | reverse complement strand
GGGGAGGTGGCGGGCCAGGATGTCTGCGTCGAGGAAGCCACTCTCCCCGTCCCAGTCCGGTGGCGGTTGCTCGAGGACGTGCACCACCGTCACGTTCGGTGTCCTGGAGAGCTCCTCGATGCGGTCGCGCAGGATGACGCTCTCCCAGCTGCGGTTGCCGGCGAACAGGACAACGGGACGGACGTCCCCCCGATCGACGAGCGTCTCGAGCATGCTCAGGGCGGGCGCGATGCCGACCCCTCCGGCGATGAGGCAGAAGCCGGCGCCTTCGTACTGGTCGATGGAGAACACCCCGTGCGGGCCGTCGACGTAGACGGTGGTGCCCGGCTCGACCGTGGCGACGCTCGACGTGAAGTCGCCGGCCGCCTTGATGGCCACCTCGACGCTCCCGTGCGATTCGGCGCTCGAGCTGAACGAGAACGGGTGGGACGTGACGGAGAACGGTGATCTGCCGACGGTGATCCACGCGAACTGGCCGGGTTCGAATCGCAGGCCGTCATGTCCGGCGGGGCGCAGCGTGAGCACCGTCGTGCTGTCTCGTTCCGGCGTGACGCGCTCGACCGTCCATGGACGTCGACGAAGCCGCAGTGGACGGATCAGGCGCACCCACCCGAGCAGCCAGAGGAACGCGGCCGTCATGATCGACCACAGCGCCTTCTTCCACGCGCTGTCGACGTAGTAGTCCACCAGCAGGACGTGCACCAGCGCCGCGACGACAGCGACCGCCGCGAGCACCGCGTGGAGGACCTGCCACACCTCGTAGGACAGACGGAGCCGCCGACGCCAGACCGAGCTCACCACGAGGATCACCAGGGCCGCCGCTGCCACTGCCCCGACCAGCACCCTGGCGGGCGTGTTGCTCGGAGTGAACGGGTTGGCCTGGCTCCAGTCGGCGGAGAGTGCCACGTGGACGAGGACGAAGAGCAGGCCGACGTACCCGATCTGCCGGTGGAAGTCGATGACCGCGTCCGTGCCGAACGGCTCCGCGACCGTCTTGACGCGGGCCACGAGCGCGAACTCGATGCCCAGCAGCGCCAGGCCGACGAAGCCGAGAGCAACCGAGAAGTCGGTCCAGAAGCCCTGCCCCGGCTGGGTCGTGCTCATCAGCGCCAGGGCCAACGGCGCCACACAGACGCCGATGAAGACGCCGAGCCAGGCGACACCGCGCACGACCGCCGTCATGGCGGCGTCACTCCAGGACCAACGCGATGAGCATGATCACTCCCGGGCGCCGTGCCTCACCTCGGACCTGCGGCGATGGTGCGGACGGCGCCAGCCTATGCCAGGTCGGGGTGGGCCCGAGTGTTTGGCCCTCGGCGCGCGAGTTCAGGTGGTGACGCGGTCGACGAGGCGGACCAGCTCCGCCACGTCACGATCACCATCGAGCGAGTCGGTCAGGGCGGCAGCCTGGTTCCGCAGGTCGGCTGGTCCGGTCCACCGTGACCAGGGACCGTCGGTGAGCCGGTCGGTGAGCATGGCGATGACGAGGTTCTGGCGAAGACGCGGTGAGGCTTGCTCGATGGTCGGGGCGCTCTCCGCGTCGCGGAGCTGCCGGGTGCGCTCGACCGGCTCGCCACTGGCGTCGAGGTAGCGGACCGTGGCCCGGACGAACGAGGCATCGAGCGAGCCCTCGCGCAGCTCGACGTCGTACAGGGCGGTCGTGGCGTGGCCGGCAAAGACCTCACCACCATCGACCGCGTCATTGCGGAAGTCGCGGTCCGCCACGTCGCGGTTCTCGTAGCCCAGCAGCCGGTATCCCTGCACGAGGTCCGGGTCGAACTCGACCTGAGCCTTGGCGTCACGCGCAGCCACGACGAGCGAGCCGGTGAGCCCGGTGGCGAACACCCGCTCGGCCTCGGCGGAGGTGTCGACATACACGTGCCAACCGTCGCCCCGGTCCGCGAGCTGCTCGAGCAGGTGGTCGTTGTAGTTGTCGATGCCGACACCGATCGAGATCAGGTTCGTCCCCGCCCGCGCCTGCGTGCTGATCCGCTCGAGGATGCCGCCGGGGCTGGTGTCGCCGACGTTGGCGACACCGTCACTGACCAGGACGACGCGCGTCATCCGGCCCTCCGTGTGCATGGACGCGGCCAGGTCGTAGCCGAGTGCGAGCCCGGCCTCCGCGTTGGTCGACGCCTGCGGGCGTAGGGAGTCGATCGCCCCGTCGATCGCCGGTCGGTCCGAGGCGGCGGTCGGTTCGAGGGCGACCTCCGCCTCCGTCGAGTAGCAGACCATGGCGACCCGATCCGTCGGCCGCAGCGACGCGGCAAGGGTTCGCAGGGCGATCTTGGTCGTGTCCATCTTGCCCGCCTCGTTCATCGATCCTGAGCAGTCCACGACGAGGACGAGGTCGGCATCGGAACGTGATTCGTCGTGGGGGTCCGCGC
The DNA here is from genome assembly GCF_040414665.1 of Intrasporangium sp. GTDB lineage: Bacteria > Actinomycetota > Actinomycetes > Actinomycetales > Dermatophilaceae > Intrasporangium. The sequence goes on along the minus strand of NZ_JBEDUL010000059.1, from coordinate 7,447 downwards.
TGCTGATGCCGACCCGGACCAGACGATGGCCGTCGCGGAAGGGCAACGCGGCCGCGTCGATACTCACGTCGAGTCCCTCGAGCGGAGCCTTATAGCCCTGCTCGAAGTAGTTGACGAACTCTTCGGTGCGGACCTCACTCGGGGTGATCCGGCGGCCCTGGTTCACCGCGTCGCGGAAGCGGGTGTACGAACCGGTGTCGATGTCGAGCGCGAACGTCGAGAGCGGGTCCTGGTCCGGGTCGCTCACGGCGAAGTCACCGGTAGTCGGCACATCCCTGGGCAGGCGTCGCTTGTCCGGGGCCGGGTGGCCAGACACGCTGCCGCCGCGGTCGACTGCACCGCCCGCGCTACTACAGGCCGTCACCGCCAGGGCGATCACCACCGCGGTGGCAGCATGCGACATCAGCCTGCGATAATTGGGTGCTCCCATGGTGATGATCCCCTCGCGTCGTCCCCGACGTCTGATGGACCGACCGTAGAAGCGGATCGTTGCGAGAGACGGCGCCATTTATCGGGATGTGACCGGACCGATGACCCGTCGTGTCCGTTGAGATCCCGGCGTGATCGACAGGTGGCCGCAGCGTGACAATCAGGGCCTGACGGTGGTGACCGTGCCGGTCGTGCCGGTCGCAGCCTCCGTGCCGGTGATCTCGCCGGCATCCCGAGCCGTCCGGAAGTCGAACCACACCGCGTTGACGACCGCGCTCCACACGACGAGCTGCCCGAACAGCAACAGCCAGACGAGGATGACCGCGGCGATGCCGAGCGAGCCATAGAGCGCGGACGAGTGCTCGAACCGCGCCGGCAGGTACACCCTGCTGACCAGGTGCATGAGCGCGAGGCCCGCGCCGAAGAGCACCGCGCCGGGAACGAGGTCGCTCCATTGGGACCGCCGGTCGGGCAGCCGCACCAGCACTGCGAGCCAGCAGGCGCCGGCAATAGCGGCCTGCGCGACCAGCGACAGGAGGAAGCCTCCCGGCAGGAGGGCATCGAGGCGGGCGACCATCCGGGAGCTGAACGCGATGATCGCGACGAGCGTGACGAAGAAGAGGACAGAGACGATGAGCTGCCTCGTGTGGATCTTGAGGGCCGGCGCCGCCCACAGGTGGGCATTGACGAGGGCGAGCGCGCGCCGGAGCAGCATGGTGGCCCACAGCAAGCCGAACAGGCTGATGACGGCCAGGATCCACCACGAACGGCCGCCCTCCGACAGCGCCCGCAGCACCTCGGCCCGGGCCGCGCCGGTGATGCCGGTTGCGTCGGCGGCCGTCTCGTCGAGGCCGGCTCGTCCGAGGCCCGACAGCACCGAGATCCCGAGCACGATCGCGGGCAGCACCCAGAAGAAGAGGCGGAATGCGATGGCGCTCGCCAGCAGCATCCCCTGCCGAGCGGCGTACGTGGCCAGACAGGTCAGGGGAATGCCGTAGAGCGGCTGTCGCTGCGCCAGCTCCTCATAGCGTCGCCGGGCGGCCTCTGCGCGCGCACGGAACTGGTCGATGCGTCCCCCGGACGCCCCGACCGGCCTGCCGCCAGGTGGCTCGACGGCTGTGCCCATGACTGAGGATTGCACGGATGGAGGCGCAGGGAGGCGAACTTCGCAGACGGTGCCGCCGCTAGCGTGGTGACATGCCCCACGAGCCGCACGTCGTGAGCGCGATCGTGCGCCGGCGACTGGCGGTACAGCGCCTGACCAGTGCCCCTCTCGACTCCGCGGCCGACGTCGTCCGGCTCCTTCTCGGGGTCCAGTCCCAGGAGCGGGACCACGCCCTGTGGTCACTCGCGATGCGCACGCGGGGCGCGACGTTCGCCTCCGTCAGGGACGAGCTCGACTCGGGGGCCTTCGTCCGCACCCACATTTTGCGCCAGACGTGGCACTTCGTCCCTGCGCAGGACCTGCGGTGGCTCCAGCGCCTGACCTCCCCGCGGGTCGAGCCCAAGGAGCTGGCCTACGTGCGCAAGTACGTGCCCGCCGAGCGCGACCTGGACCGGGCGCTGCACCTGCTCGGCGAGGCCGTCGCAGGTGACAACCCATTGACCCGTAAGGAGATCGGTCAGGTCTTCGGCTCCGGAGGGCTGCCAGGGTCTGGCCCGGCCGTCGGGCACCTCCTGCTGGTTGCGGAGCTGCGCAACCTCGTGTGCGGTGGCCCCATCCGCGGCAAGGAGCACACCTACGGTCTCGTCGATGAGCTCGTCCCCCCGGCACCGGAGCGCACCCGCGACGAGGCTCTGGCCGAGCTCGCGACCCGGTTCTTCACCGGCCACGGACCCGCGGCCCTGAAGGACCTGACCCGGTGGGCCACCCTGACCGTGGCCGACGCGAAGCGGGCGGTCGCCGCGGCCGGCGACGCGCTCGAGCAGCTCGACGTCGACGGCACGCCGCACTGGTTCGGGCCGGCGGCCGTGGCTCCCGAGGCCGCCACCCGCCGTGAAGATGCCTTGCTCTTTCCTGTCTACGACGAGGCCGTGCTCACCTACCCGACCGTGGGCTTCACACCCGTCGACAGAGCGCCCGTGCTGCCGGGCCTCGAGCAGTGGTGGGGCTGGCTTGTCGTCGACGCCGCTCGGGTCGGGCTCTGGAAACGCACCGTCCACCGCGACCGCGTCACCGTCGAGACGCGACTCGCGCCACGGCTGGGACGCGGGCACCTGGCCCGCATCGACGCCGCGGTCGCGCGACTCGGGGCGTTCCACAGCCTCCCGGCCGTGCACCTCACCGCCTGAGCCGAGCGGGTGGCCGCGTTCCTCGGGAAACCAGCTCAGCGGCATACGAGGTGTGTCGTATGCCGCTGACCTCCACCCGCCTCCACGTGCCGTCCCAGCCCTCCCGGACTTGAGAGCCGGCATCAGTCCTCGCCGGAGGGCCACCCGCCCGTCGGCTTGCCGACTGAGTCGACCACTGCCCGGATCAGCCGCACCGACCCAGAAGGCGCATCCCCCACGGCGAGTTCACGTGCTTTTGGGCTGGGGGACGGCCCAGTGGCCGTAGGGTGAGGTCGTTGGACGAAGGTGTCCGGGAGGTCACGGTGGTTCGTGAGGCCGCGGGTTCGACCACGGAAGGTGCGTCGGGTTCAGCCCCGGCCGTGAGCGCGGAGCGGGCGGGGGTCGGGCTGTGGACCCGTGCCCTGAACCGAGCCGCCCTGACCCTGCCGGGGTGCTGGGGTGCCGTCATCTTCGCGGCCGTGTCGTTCACGCCGTCGTTGCTGCCGCGCGGTGGGCTCCTCCAGGGCATCGTGTGCGGCATCACCGCGGCCATCGGCTACGGTCTCGGCGTCCTCGCGGCGTGGATCTGGCGGGCCTTCGCCGACCGCGGCGTTCGCCCCACGCAACCTCGCTCGTGGCGGGCCTTCGCGGTTTCGGCGGGTGTGCTGCTCGGGGTCTCGTTCGGGTTCGGGCAGTACTGGCAGTACGAGATCCGGCGCCTCATGGAGATCGACGAGTACAACCTCGCCCTGGTCGTCGCGTCGCCATTCGTCGCGGTGCTGCTCTTCGCCCTGCTGCTCTTGGTTGGGCGCGGTGTCCGCCGGCTCTATCGCTGGCTCGCTCGTGCCCTGCGCCGGTGGATCGGGCCGCGCGCCGCGGCCGCGGTTGGCTGGGTGCTGGCCGCTGCGACGGTCTGGCTGCTGGTGAGCGGCGTGCTGCTCCAAGGGCTGTCGAACGCTGCCGACGAGGCCTTCGCCGTGCGGGACACGATCACCGAGGAGGGCGTCACGCAACCGACCACCGGGCTGCGGTCCGGTGGCCCGGGGTCCGTCGTGCCGTGGGACACGTTGGGTCGCGAGGGCCGCACCTTCGCCGCGTCGGGCCCCTCGGCCGATGACATCGAGCGCGTAGCACACCACACGGCCAAGGAGCCGATCCGAACCTATGCCGGCCTCGCATCGGCCGATGACGCCGAGACCCGGGCCGGCCTGGCCGTGGACGACCTCGTCCGCGCCGGCGGCTTCGACCGCGCCGACCTGCTCGTCATCACGACGACAGGCAGCGGCTGGGTCGACCCGGCCCTGATCGACAGCTTCGAGTACCTCAGCGGCGACTCGGCCGCCGTAGCCATGCAGTACTCCCATCTGCCCTCATGGATCTCGTACCTCGTCGACCAGTCCAAGGCACGCGAGGCGGGCCGGGCGCTGTTCGACGCCGTCTACGAGCGCTGGAGCGGACTGCCGGCCGACCACCGACCGAGACTGTTCGTCGCGGGGGAGAGCCTGGGCTCCTTCGGCGGAGAGACAGCGTTCAGCGGCGAAGCGGACCTGCGCAACCGCACCTCGGGCACCCTGTTCGTCGGGCCGCCGAACTTCAACACCCTCTTCCGTGAGTTCAGCGACCACCGCGACAGCGGCAGCCCCGAGATCCAGCCGGTCTACAAGAACGGCCGGACGGTCCGCTTCGCGAGCGACGCGAGCGCGGACATCCCGCCAGACGGCCAGCAGTGGGAGGGCAACCGAGTGCTCTACCTCATGCACGCGTCGGACCCGATCGTCTGGTGGAGCCCCAACCTCATCTTCACCGAGCCGGACTGGATCAAGGAAGCGCACGGGGACGACGTGCTCGACATGGTCTGGATCCCCTTCGTGACCTTCTGGCAGGTCACCGCGGACCTCCCCTTCTCCACGGGGGTCCCGGGCGGTTTCGGCCACAAGTACACGGAGGAGCAGGTCGACGCGTGGAACGCCGTCATGCGACCCGAAGGTGTCACCCCCGACGTCCTCACTGCGCTCCGTGACCTGATCGGCAAGGGCTGATCTTCTCGGAGCGCGGGATCTTTCCGGCTTGAGGTCGTCAGCGGACCGTGAGGCCGGCCGGATCGGGCAGCGGGGCCGTGTCGTAGACCTCGACCAGTTCCGCGCCGCGCTGCGCCAGAGGGCCGGCGAGCAGGGAGCCGCCCGCCAGATGTGCCTCGACCAGCTCGGCGATCAGCTCGGGGGAGCTGAAGTTCAGCGCGTGTGCTCCCGGGACCTTCACCGCCGTCACGTGCGGCATCTCGGCCAACACGAACGCGCGGGAGATCTTCACCAGGGGATCGCGCTCACCGACGATGACCAGGGTCGGAGCGTCCAGCAGGTGCAGGTTGTCGAGCGTCGGGTAGCGGGTCATCGCCCGGAACAGCGACAGGCTCTGCAGGGCGCCGAAGCGCAGATAGTCGCGAACGGCGATCGGCAACATCGACGGTGGTTCCCGCAGACCGTCCTGGGCCATCTGCCTCAGGGCATGCGCCATCGGCTGGTTGTTCGGGCCGCCGGCGGGAGACACCAGCACCGCGCTGGCGATCCGTCCCGGGAAGCTTGCCGCCACCTCGATGATGATCGGACAGCCCAGCGAGTTCCCCACGAGCACGGGCTTCTCCACCCCGACGACGTCGCAGTACCCGACGAGCGCGCGGGCCAGTCCGGGCAGGTCGAGCCCGTGCCTCGGGCGCAGGCTGCGGCCCATCCCCGGGAGGTCGGGCACGTAGGTCGGGTGCTCCGCCGCAAGCACGGCGGCGGTCGGCTCGAGGTAGGTCCCCGAGATCCCGAAGCCGTGCACATGAACGATCGGGACGCCGCTGTGATCGTGTCGGACATGGACGCGATGGAACAGCGGCAGGTGATCGACGATCAGCCACTCCGGCTCGAGCGGCGGCACCGGAACGCGGCCCGGGATCCGCACTCTGTCGCGCGACATGGGGCTCATCCTCGCGAACGTTTCGTGCGGTTTCGTCACCCGCGCCGGGTGACCCGGATCTGGCTCGCGGTCGATGGAGCGGCTAACTCGTGAGGACGAAGAACACTTGCCATTTGTCGCGGCACAGGGTCCCGTCACTGAGCGCATAACAAGGCCAGAGCTGCCACTTGCCGGCAGCATCCAGCAGAACTCGACCCTGCGCGGTGACCGATTCACCCGGCTCGAGCGTGGTTCCCTCGTTGACATCCTCAGTATCCCGGTTGGTGTTGGCCGGGTCTCGCACGCCGACAAAGGTATTGGCGAGCTGAATGGGCTGCTCGCCCACATTCTTCAGCGAATAGCTGACCGTCACCGTGTCACCCACCTGTGGGGGGTCGGGCTCTCGTCGGGTCACCGCCGTGAGGCCGCTCAACTGGAGACCCTCCGCACTGGTGACGATGCTGGAGTCGACGTCGATGCCGCCGCTGGGAGGGACTTGTCCGTCGGCTGCGCTCCCGTTCGGGGTCGACGACCGCAGCGAGTTCGCGACGATGACGGCGATCACGGCGATGAGCACGATCCCGGCGCAGATCGCGGCCAGAATCCACGGCCGCGTTCTGGGCCGCCTCGGATTCCCCTCCGGCCCTCCCCTCTCCAGGTCGGACGCCGTCCCAGCTGGCCTCGCAGCGTCTCCTTGCGCGGGACTGGACGCTGCGGCTGGTCTCGTCGCGTCCGGCACCGGCGTGTTCCGGCTCTCCACAGCAGCCGTGCTGACTGGCTCCGCAACCTGCACCGGCTCCTCTGCAGTGGCATCCTGTGCCGTGCGAACGTCGGCGAGGGTCCAGTCGACCACGCGGAACAGCCTGTTGGTGTCGAACTCGAAGCGGCTCGGGCTGAGTTCCAGGGCTTGGCGACGTACCAGACCGGCCAGACTGTCCGGCAGCTCGTCGGCGCTCGGCATGTTCGCGCCGTCGACCAGAATCGGGATGACGCGGACCTGACGCGTCAGCGCGGCCTCGATCTCCAGCCGGACAAAGTCGTCCGGATCGTCGATCCGCCGCCTTCCGTAGCTGTCACTGACCGTCAGCCACTCCTCACCGATCAGTGCGAGCAGGACGTCGCACGACCCGACCGCTCTGGTGATCACCTCGACGAAGTCGTCACCCAGCTGGATCGAGTCGACGTCCTTGAAGACTTGGCCGGCACCGAAGCGTTCGGCCAGCCGCTCATACAGCCAGCCAGCCGGGTAGGCCGTCTCCTCCCGACGGTAGCTGACGAAGATCCGACCCGTCGCAGCCGGCGGTGTGGGTTCAGCCATGTGGCCCTCCTCCCGCCCGCGAGTCCGGAGCGCCGGTTGCCGACTACTCCTCTACTAGAGAGGCTGAACCGGGATTCGCGAATACGCAATCGTTGTCCCGGTACGCATGCCGCGAGGTTCCGTGCCCACGCGAGGCGTGACTCCTTCCGCCCGGTGTCGACCGGTCAAGCCACCACGGACGGGTCCAGGGTCGGGACTGCGAGGCTGTGTACATGATCCTGTCCAAGGTCCGGGACCCGCGCCTGATCACGATCCGCCGAGGCGGCTTGCTCGGCGAGGCGGATCACCAGCTTCTGGCCCTGTGGGCCGCGGAGTGTGCGGAGCACGTGCTGCCTCTCTTCGAGGCGGAGGAGCCGACCGATCCTCGGCCTCGCAATGCGGTCGATGCGGCGCGCGCGTGGGCGCGTGGCGAGATGACGATGATGGATGCGCGAGCCGTGGGCGGTCACGCGATGGGTGCCGCGCGGCCGCTTCGAGGAGCTGCCCGGTTCG
>NZ_JBEDUL010000058.1:0-7043 GCF_040414665.1 Intrasporangium sp. | reverse complement strand
GACTCGTTGTGCTCGCCCAGCATGGGAGGGTGCAGGTGATCCTCTCGCCCCCCGGCAAAAGCATTGTCGTCGAAGCGAATCGGTGGCCCCGGGATCTTGATCGTCCCGAGCACCGGATGGTCGACGTCGAGGACCAGCCCCTGCGACGTCGTCTGCTCCCACTCGTAGACGTGGTCCAGGGTCCGCACCTGGCCTGCGGGGACCCCCACCTCAGCGAGCCGCTTGACGAGCTCCTCGAGGCCATAGGGCGCGAAGGCGTCGTCGATGAGCTCGATGAGGCGGTCCCGGTTCGCGACGCGCTCGCGGTTGGTGGCCAGGCCGGGCGTCGCAGGGTCGATGCCGAACGCGGTGGCGAGCTTGACCCACAGCCCCTCACTCCCACAGGAGATCTGGACCATGCCGTCCTTGCACGTGAACAGCCCATAGGGCGCGATCGAGGGGTGGTGGTTGCCCTGCGCGCGCCCGACCTCGCCGGCGACGGTGTATCGCGTGCCTTGGAAGGCGTGCACCCCGACGATCGCCGCGAGCAGGGAGGTGCGCACGACGCGCCCCCGCCCAGTCTGGCCCCGCTCGTGCAGGGCGGCCGTGACTCCGTAGGCGCCGTACATCCCCGCGAGGAGGTCACCGATGGGGACACCGACCCGCTGCGGGTCGTCGGGACTGCTGCCCGTGAGCGACATGAGGCCGCCCTCGCCCTGGGCGATCTGGTCGTAGCCGGCACGCCCACCCTCTGGGCCGTCATGGCCGAAGCCGCTGATCGACAGGATGACGAGGCGTGGGTTGATCACGTGCAGCCGTTCGGTGGAGAAGCCGAGCCGGTCGAGAACGCCGGGCCGGAAGTTCTCGATGAGCACGTCCCCGTGGCGCACGAGACGCGTCAGGGTGTCGCGGCCGTCATCGGACTTGAGGTCGAGAGTGACCGACTCCTTGTTGCGGTTGCACGAGAGGTAGTAGGTGGAGATCGGGTCGTCCTCGGGACCGACGAACGGCGGCCCCCATCCGCGCGTGTCGTCACCGTGTCCCGGCGTTTCCACCTTGATGACGCGCGCGCCCAGGTCGCCGAGCATCATCCCGGCGTGGGGTCCCGCGAGGGCTCGCGAGAGGTCGATGACGACGATGTCGTCCAAGGGTCCGCTCACGTGCGCTCCTCGTGCCGGGATCATGCCGTATGCCGCTGTGCCCGAGCCTAGGCGCGCGCCTGACCTTCCCGTCGTGGCACTTTGTGGCAAGCGGGTCCGGGGGTGGGTGGCAGGTCTTGCCAGCGGCGGCTCAGCGCCCGGGTTGGGTGACGCGCCAGTCGGCCAGATAGCCGAGCATCGCGAGGAGGACGACCTGGGCACCCGTGATGAGGGTCGCCCAGAGGCCGAGCGGCAGGTGGCTGATGGCCTCGTTCTCGAAGGCGCCTTCTCCGAGCAGACCGACGCCGAAGGCCAGGAAGAGTAGGAGGACGACGATCTGCACGCCCGCCCCGAGCAAGTGCAGGGTGCGGTTGTCGACGACGAAGAGGATCACGGCGCCGATGGCATAGGCAACGGCGAGGCCGACGTAGCCGCCATAGGTCGTCGTGTCGGACGCTCCCGCCTCGGACTCGGCGTTCCTCACGAGCAGCATCAGCACGACGTAGAGGATCGCGACGACCGCGCTCATGGCGGCCGCCACATACCGGACGGTGCGGCGCGTGCCAGCCGTCTGGGAGTCGCGCTCGGCGTCGGCGGCAGGGCCTGTTGCATTCATGCTCCACCTCTTCCTTGAGGTTCTTCAGCCCATCAAAGCAGCCCGCCGGCAGCCCCGCCATCCTCCAAATCCTCGCTATGGGCCGTGAACTCGGCCGTACCCCGAGACGCGCCTAACGGGTAGGTGGGGTCGCCTTGTGCAGGTGCACGAGCCGACCAGACGCGATCGGCTCTGTCCCAGTGACGACGAAGCCGAGCTGCTCGTACCACGCGATGTTGGTCACCATCCGCTCGTGCGTGAACAGTCGAACGACCGTCAGTCCGCGTTCACGGGCCGTCGCCTCGGCGAAGGTGACGAGTGCGAGCCCCACGCCGCGGCGCTGGTGCGCCGGGTGAACCGCGATGTTCTCGATGAGCAGGGCCGAGTCCTCGATCGCCTGCACGAGCACGCCGGCGACCGGCCGGGGCGGTTCCGGCACGCCCTCGTGCGCCGCGACATGGACCCTTTCGTCAGCGATCAGGGTCGCGAAGTCGGCGTCCATGGGGGCCGGGCGGCCACCGACGACCTGGACCCACGGTTGGTAGGCAGCTCGAGTGACCTCCTCGACGGCCTGCTGATCGGCGGTGGTGGCCAAGCGAATCCGGTACTCCACTGCCTGCTCTCCCGTCATGACCAGCACGGTAGCGACGGTCATGCCGGCTGCGGCGCCGCCTGGGGTTGCGGAGCGCTCTGGGAAACCTGGCGGGGCCACCAGAAGCGGTCGCCGAGGACGAGCGCAATGGCGGGCACGAGCAGGGTCCGGACCACGAGCGTGTCGAGGAGCACGCCCACGCAGATGATGACGCCCACCTGCGCCAGCACGACGAGTGGCAGCACGCCGAGGACGGCGAAAACGGCCGCGAGCAGGATGCCGGCGCTGGTGATGACGCCACCGGTGGCAGCGAGGGCGCGGAGCATGCCCTGCCGGACACCGTGCTCGCGGGCCTCCTGGCGGGCCCGGCTCACGAGGAAGATGTTGTAGTCCACACCGAGGGCCACGAGGAACACGAAGGCATAGAGCGGCGCCGTGTCATCGAGCCGCTCGAAGCCGAAGACCCGGGTGAACAGCACCCACGAGATCCCGAGGCTGGCGACATACGTGCCGACGACGGTCGCGACGAGGATGACCGGTGCGACGATCGAGCGAAGCAGGAGCATCAGGGCGATCAGGACGACGACGAGGATGATGGGCAGGATGAGGCGGAGGTCGTCCGTGGCGGCATCCGCGGTGTCGAGGGCGACGGCCTCGGTGCCTCCGACGTGGGTCCCGTCGAAGTCCGTCACGGCGCTCCGCAGGCTCGTCACGGCGCGCTGCACCTCGGCGGACGACGGCGCGCCGGCCAGGACCGCGTCGATCTGGGTCACGCCGCCACCCTCGTTGCTGATGCGCGCCGAGGTCACACCGTCGGCCCCCTTGACCGCGGCGAGGACGGCCTGCGGATCGTCGGTGGTGACGACGACTGCCGGGTCGGCGCTGCTGGCCGGGTAGGACTGGGCCAGCCGCTCCGAGGCGGAGATCGCCTCCGGCTTGTCGAGGAACTGGTCGGAGACCGAGAGCCCGGTCCGCAGACCCAGCGCACCGGCCGAGGCGATGAGCAGGCCGACGATGGTGACGGCGATGACCGTGCCCGGGCGGGCTGCCACGACGTCGCCGATTCGCTTCCACAGGGACTGGCGGTCCGCGAGGGCCGGCTCGCCCACGTGCGGGATCTTCGGCCAGAACACCCATCGCCCGAAGACGACGAGGGCAGCGGGCAGGACGAGCAGCGCGAAGACCGCTGCGACGACGATCCCCACGGCCGATGCGACACCCAGACCGCGCGTGGAGGGGAAGGCCGACAACAGCAGCGTCAGCACGCCGAGCACGACCGTGGAGGCGCTGCTGACGACCGCCTCGGCCGTCCGGGTCATGGCCGCGGACATGGCGCGGCGGCGGTCTTCGTGCCTGCGCAGCTCGTCCCGGTAGCGGGAGATGAGCAGGAGCGCATAGTCGGTGCCCGCGCCGAAGACGAGGACGGAGAGGATGCCCGTCGTCGACTCGTCCCACGGGATGTCGAAGAAGTGCAAGGTGTGGGTGGCCACGACGGTGGCGACGCGATCAGCGACTCCGATGACCGTCAGCGGGATGAGCCAGAGGACGGGGCTGCGGTAGGTGATGACGAGCAGGAACGCCACGATGGAGGCCGTTGCGATGAGCAACCGGAGGTTGGCGCCGTCGAAGACCGCGGCCAGGTCCGCTTGGACGGCCGCCGGACCGGTCACCTGGGCAGTCAGTCCTTGGGGCAGGTCGGCCTTGGCGACCTTGCGGATCTCGGTCACCGCGTCCGATGCAGCCGTTGCGTCAGCGGCATCGACGGGCAGGACGACCAGGGCCGCCGTACCGTCCTCGCTGGGAACGGCTGGCATCCCGGTCGCGCCCGGCAGCTGCGCGGTGCGCTCCGCGATGGCGGCGCGGTCGCCCTCGGTCAGCGCGCCGGAGTCACGGCTGAAGAGGACGACCGCCGCCGAGTCGTCCGAGCGAGGCAGTCGTTCCCGAAGCTCCACCGCCGCGACGCTGTCCGACCCAGCCGCCAGGGTGGCCGTCGGCGAGGGGCTGCGCTCGGCATCGCCCACGATCCCGATGACGGCTCCAGAGGCAAGCAGGGCGATGGCGGCGAAGAGGCCGGCCCACCAGCGGGCAGTGAGACGATCGGCAAGGCGAGACATGGGTCCTCCAGATACGATCAAAGAAGTCGGTAAGGATCTTACTAAGTTGGTTAGTGAAATGGGAAACAGCCCGTCGACGGCGATGCAGCAGGCCGTGCCCGCATGGCGCCCGGCCCGCACGCTCGAGATGCTCCAGGAGCTGATCGACGTGGCGGAGGCGCTCCCCGAGGTGGTGGCTCGACGGGCCGGCATGTCGATCACGGAGCTGCACGCGCTCCGGCACCTGTCCGCCGAGCCGATGGGGCCGGTCGAGCTCGCCCGCCGGCTCCGCGTGACCTCGGCTGCCTCCTCCGGAGTCGTCGACCGGCTCGTGGCCCACGGGCATGCCGAGCGGCGCGCGCACCCCGACGACGGTCGCCGGACGGTCGTCGTCGTCACCGACTCCGGACGCGCAGAGGTCATTGGCTGGCTGCGGCCGATGTTCCAGTCCCTGGCCGCCCTGGACCAGTCGCTGAGCGACACAGAGCGAGAGGTCGTCGAGCGTTACCTGACTGGAGCGGTGGACGCGATGCGCGAGCTGCTCTAGGCGGCTCGTTCAACAGTGACGTGCCAGGGCGTGGCGGGACGGCCGAGCAGACGCTCGAGGTCCGTTGCGTCACCGGTGAGCCCGTCGCGGTCGTACGCGCGGAACATCGCCAACAGGTCTTCCCTCGCTGGCTCCGGCACAGCAGAGCCCGGTCCGGCGGCCCACTCCGCTAGGGAGATCTGCGTCACCTGGACGGTCCGCCCGAGCACGTCGCTCGCGATCCTCGCCTGCTCCCGGACGGTCAGCGACTCGGGTCCGCACAGCTCGTAGGTGGCGCCCTCGCGGCCGGACTCGGTGAGGACGAGCGCGGCGACCTCGGCGACATCGTCGAGGTCCACGTTCGTGAACGGAGCATCGAGCGAGTACGGCACCGCCATCCGCCCCGCGAGCGCCGCATCCAGGAGATTCTGGCCGTATGCCGCTGGGCGCAGCACCGTCGCCGTGCTGAGTCGGGCGCGGATGACCGTCTCGGCCTCCGCCTTTCGCACGTGGTGCGGCATCGACGTGTCCTCCGGGTGGAGGACCGAGTGGAAGACGAATCGGGAAACCCCTGCAGCGCAAGCGGACTCGGCGACACGGGCCGCGATCCCCACCTCGTCGGGATGGACGTTCGGGGCCAGGTGGTAGACCGCGTCGACCCCGGCCATGGCCGCGCGCAGCCCCAGCCCCGTCGTGAGCTCCACGGTGACCGGGGAAGCGAGCTCAGCGGCATACGGCATCCCTTGCGACCCGGGACGGACCGCGGCACGCACGCGGACTCCCCGAGCGACGAGGGCGCGCGTCACGGCGTGACCGGTCTTGCCGGCCGCGCCGATGACGAGCACCACGGTCACCGAGTCACACCCAGTCGACCTCCGCGGCCTCTGCGCCGGCCGCAAGGCGCGCATAGCCGGGCCCACGGTCGAAGAACGGCTGCGGTTGCTCAGCACGCTCACCCCGCATCGACGCGCGCAGGGCGTCCGAGGCGCGCACGTCGACGGCCGGCTCGTCCTTGGTGCCGGTGGCGACGACGCCATAGTCCGAACGCGCTCCCTCGAAGGACACCTTCCCCCAGCGAAGGTCGCGTTCCACCTCGTCATACGGCCGTTCGAGCGGGTCCCCCCAGCCGCCACCGCCGGTCGTGCGGATCCGAATGACCTGCCCGGCCAGGACCGGCTCGGCGTTCGCCAGCGCGTCGACGACCCGCTCGGTGGGTCCGCCCACATCGACCGTCACCTCGAACGCCCGCCCGGCGCGCCCTCCCTTGACCCCCCAACACGCGAGGATCGACCGGTCGGCGATGGACATGAAGTTCGCGTCGCGGAGCATCCGGAGGTGCTTCTCGTAGCCCAGCCCACCGCGGTAGCGACCGGCGCCGCCGGAGTCGACCGCGAGGCCCAGCCGCTCGACGATGAACGGGAAGCGGCTCTCGGTGAACTCGGTCGGCAGGTTGCGCGAGTCCGGCACGACGTGGATCGTGTCCTCGCCGTCGGCGTAGTACCGACCGCCGGAGCCGCCGCCGAGCACCTCGCGCATGAGGTAGTCGTTGCCGTCGCGGTCCTTGCCGTAGACCCCGGTGTAGCGGATCGTCTCCTGGTCGGCGGGCATCTTGCCGTCGACGGCCTTGGCGACGACTCCTGCCAGGACACCGAGGAGGCGCAGGATGACGAAGGTGCGGGCGTTCGTCGGCGCCGGGTAGATCGGCGTGAGAAGCGTCCCCTTCGGCGGGAACTTCATCTCGATGAGCGGCACGATGCCCTCGTTGACGTCGAGCTCGGCCATCCGCTCGGGGGTGTCGGCGAGGTTGCGCAGGATCGGCGCGAGCCACTTCTTGAGGAACACCCCGTCGCTGTAGTCGCCACAGTGGTTGATCGGACCCTTGGCCTGCGGCCCGGTTCCGTCGAAGTCGAGCACCAGTCGCCCGCCGTCCGGGTCGTCGGGCGGCGTGCGGGTGAGGGTGATGCGCTGGGCGTGCAGCCGCGGCGCGTCGACCCCGTCGTGCTCCGCGTAGTCCTCCCACACCCAGGTGCCCACGGGGATCTTGGCCAGGATCTCGCGGCGGTACGTCTCGGTGGTCCGGCCGATGATGGCGTCGAAGCACGCCTCGACGGTGTCGACG
>NZ_JBEDUL010000057.1:0-4806 GCF_040414665.1 Intrasporangium sp. | reverse complement strand
TCGGCGTCCGGGATCCGCTCGGGCCAGGACATGCCGAGCGCGATCGGGACGAGCATCCGCGGCGGGCCGGCCTGGGCGATCGTCGACCCGTCGACGAACTCGACCATCGAGTGGATCATCTGCTGCGGGTGCACGACGACGTCGATCCGGTCGAAGGGAATGTCGAAGAGCAGGTGCGCCTCGATGACCTCGAGCCCCTTGTTGACGAGGGTCGCAGAGTTCGTCGTGATGACGCGGCCCATCGCGAAGTTCGGGTGGGCGAGCGCCTGCTCGGGCGTCACGTCTGCGAGCTCGGCACGGGTGCGCCCACGGAAGGGCCCGCCGCTCGCCGTGACAACGAGCCGCCGGACCTCCTCGGCGCGGCCGCCGCGCAGGCACTGGGCGATGGCGCTGTGCTCGGAGTCGACGGGCACGATCTGTCCCGGTCTGGCGAGTGCCTTGACGAGCGGCCCGCCGATGATGAGCGACTCCTTGTTCGCCAGCGCGAGCGTCGTGCCTGCGCGGAGCGCCGCGAGAGTGGGTTCGAGCCCGATCGCGCCAGTGATGCCGTTGACGACGACGTCGGCTGGGCGGGCGGCCAACGTCGAGCTCGCGTCGGGGCCGGTCAGCAGTTCGGGGTCGTATGCCGCTGGGCTCGCCTCGCCGCCCATGGTGCCGTGGGTGCGCCGGATGGCCGCAGACAGCTCGTCGTTGGTGGCGTTCGCCGCGGCGACGACGGGGACGTCAAAGGAGACGGCCTGCTGCGCGAGGAGCTCGAGGTTGCCGCCAGCGGAGATGCCAACCACCTCGAAGCGGTCGGGGTTGCGCCGGACGAGGTCGAGGGCCTGGGTCCCGATGGAGCCGGTCGAGCCGAGCAGGATGAGCCTGCGGGGCCGGCGCAGCGTGGAGGGGGCAGCAAGCTCATCGGTCACGCGCTCATCCTCGCGCATGGTGGCGAACGAGCTCGCTCCTGCCCTGCCCCACCGCCACCGCAACACGCCCGGCTCCTCGGAACTGACCAGTGATATTTCAGGGCCTCGTTCGAGATTCCCGGGCGTGTTGCGGTGGTGGGTCAATGCTGCGTCGAAGGCACGCCTCGAACCCGCAGCAGCTCGTCCCGCTGGAAGGCGTATGCCACCGCCCAGGTCATTCTGAGCCGATACATCCGGATGTCGTCGCCCCACGAGAACGGGTTGCTGCCGTAGTGCGCTGTCCAGTGCGCCTCGACCTCGTCACGCTCCGGCCCGGGCAGCATCAGCTCGGCCGCCCCGTGACTGAAGAGCGCCAGCTCCTCCCCGTCGATGTGCGCGACGCTGACGGCAGGCCGGCGCTCGAGATGCCTCGCCTTCGCCGAGCTGCCGTCCGTGCTGAACGTCCACGTGCCGTGCAGGAAGTGCCCGTCCAGCGCGCTGATGCGCGGCTCCCCCCTTGAGGTCACCGTGGCCACGGACAGCACCTTCATCCCGGTGAGCAGCTGCACGAGGTCCTCAGCCGTGAGACTGCGATCGTCGTTGATGATCGAACGCAGGTGTCCGGTCGCCCGGGCGCGCGAAGCGTCGAGCAGCTCCTGGAGGGTTGCGATCTCGGCAGCGGTCTCGAGCACCCTCCGACGGTAGTACGCCGCTGGTCGGAGTTCCGCCTACAGCGAGACCCACGTGACGAACGTTTCGACGACGTTGGTGTTGCCCTGCGGACGGTGCTCGGGCACCACGATCGGCAGCTGGGGCGGAGGGAGGAGCACCGCGGAGGGAACGGGCACTGGAGGTGCGTGAGGGGCTGGCGGCGGCTCGGTCCCCGGCGGCAGGAAGCCGGTGCGGGGATCCCGTTGCGGCTGGATCCCGGCCTCGGCGAGTCGCCGGATCGCCTCGAGGCGGGCTCGCAGGAAAGCTGCCGCAGGACCTGCGCCGGACAGCGACCCTGCCCCTGCCGGCAGCGACCCGACGAGCGACTCGGTGAGTCGGCTGCCCCAGCTCGTCGGCTCGATCCGCGTCACGACGGCCGACTCGACCTCCGACGTCAGGCTGCGCTCGACGATGCGCGGACGGGCCTGCTCCATCAGCTGGGAGACGGTGACGGAGCGGCGACCGGCCTCGCCCTGGTGCAGCGCCACGTGGACCTCGGCGGGCAATCCGGGAACCATCGCCCTCGTCACGCTCAGCGTGTGCGGTCTCACCAGCGCCTCGACGCCGGGATCCAGGATCAGGTCCCAGAGGACGTCAGGCGGGACGGCCAGCTCGATGGCCTCATCGTGGGCGATCGGTACGAGAGCGGGCCCTGCGACCTCGGCGTCGATGGCCGCGATCTCGGCACCGAGACGTGCGGAGTACGGTTCCGCACCCACCGTTCCGGCGCCCGCGGCGGTGGCCTGCCCGGTGACCGGTCCACCCTCGAGCCGCTCCTTGAGCCCGATCAGCCCGCGCTGCAGCCACATCAGGGCGAACGCCGATCGGAGGTCGATGGCATGCCCAGGCGTGATTCCGGATAGCCGCTGATCGACGATGCAGCCCTCGTCGGTGTCCTCCAGCGACGTCGTCAGGGTCATCGGCGACGAGCCGTCGACCGCCCGGGAGACGACGAGCCCTGGCGGCTCTGCGGCCACGATCTGCCCCAGCCCTGCGCGGAGCCGACCGTTGCCGCGACGCCACAAGACGGCCAGAGCGGCTGGAGGTCCATGCTGTGACTCCGGGACGGGCACGACCGTGAGCTCCTCGCCCAGGAACGGGCCGGACGGGGTGAGCAGCTCGTCCCAGACGGCCATCCGCTCGCAGCTGATGAGCACGCGATGGTGGACGTCGAGCGGCTGCCCCTGCCGCTGCTCGGGCGCTGGGCGACGCAGCAGCTGGTCGCCCACGAGGCCTCGGAGCAGGTTGCGCACGTGCCCGAGTGTGGCCCAACCGGGTCGACGCCGTCATGGCTTCGCGCGAGACGGACACGGCAGGCAGGATGAGGCCGTGCGAAGGACGACACTCAGGGCGCTGCTGGTGATCGGGCTGCTCGCAGCCGCCACGCTCGTCTGGTCCGTCGTTCGCGCGGCCGACACCGGTCCCTCCCCCGCGTCACCCAGCCAGCGCGCGACGGCCACCTCGCACGCCGAGTCAGCTCAGCGGCATACGGCATCGAACGACAGCGACGACAGCGCAACGGATCCGGTATCGGGACTGCCCTGGGTGGCCGAGTCCGCCCTCCCTCCGGAGGCGCGTGACACGCTTGCCCTCATCGAGGCGGGCGGGCCCTTTCCCTACCCGCGCAACGACAACCAGACCTTCTTCAACCGCGAACGCCGGCTGCCCGACGAGCGTCGCGGCTACTACAAGGAGTTCACGGTCGAGACACCCGGCTCCGACGACCGCGGCCCGCGCCGGATCATCACCGGAGCAGGTGGGGAGAAGTACTGGACGGACGACCACTACGACTCGTTCAGCAGAATCCGGGAGGGCAGATGACGACGTTCCTGGGACGACACGACGAGGTCGATGACCACATCATCACGCTCGTCGCCCACGGCACCGACGTGCGGGTCGTGCGTGCCGGGACCGACAAGCGCTCGGTGCTGTCCGAGTTCGCCTCGGCCCTCGCCCTGCCCGCGTGGTTCGGCCACAACTGGGATGCCCTCGTCGACGCCCTCCGCGAGCTGTCCAACGATGACCAGCGACGGATCGAGCTCGTCTGGGACCATGCGCACGCACTACGAGAGAACGCGCCCGAGACCTATGCCCTCGTCGTCGACATCCTCGAGCAGGTCGCCGACGAGCGAGACGACCTGGGCCTGACGATCATCGACCGCTAGGCAGGGCGGGTGCTCAGGTCGTGAAGACCCGCTCGTCGATGAGCCGCTCCTTGACCTCGTTGCCGCGAGTGTGGAAGCGGCCGTGCTCGAAGTCCTTGGCGAACTCGAGCTCGACGTGACCCCGGCCGTGCCGGTTCTTCTCGACGGTGAGGACGGTCCAGTCGCGGAACCGCTGCAGGTTTCCGAGGTCGTAGACGAGGTGGTCGCGCGCGACGATGTCGAGCTTGTCGCTGAGGATCAGCACGACGTCGGCCTCATAGGCCAGGGACGACGTGCCGCGCAGGTCATGGGTGCGCATCCGGTGACCGGACACCAGCGCTTCCTTGTCCGCCGCAGAGATCGCGATGATGGGGGAACCGACCTCCAGGGCCAGGTCCTTGAGACCCTCGACGGCCATCGTCGAACGCTCCTCCTCGGGCGCGCCGGGGACCGGCACCTTCTGCAGGTAGTCGACGAGGACGAGGGGCGCGTTCCCCGACGTGGCCGTGACGTCACGGACGATTCTGCCGATCTCGTCCAGCGTTGTGGTGGCACCCGAGGACTCGTGGATGTGGAGCCGGTCACCGTAGCCGCCCAGCGTCGAGAGCGCCTCCGTCCCGCCCGGCAGACCGGAGAGCAGGGCACCGAGGGACGCCCCGCCAGAGCCCGCCTCGAGCGCCCGGCGCACGCTGTGGACGTCCGCCGCCGTGCTGATCCCGAAGTCGTCTGACGCCCCGGCCCCCTCGAGGGACTCCATGGACTCCATCGAGATGAGCCGCTCGAGCAGGGTGTGCGCCTCATGCTCGTAGGAGAACACGAGCGCGTGCCCGCCGGCGGCGACGGCGTTGCGGGCGAACTGGAACCCGATCGTCGTCTTGCCGTTGCCGGCCGGGCCGCCGACGAGGACGAGCTCGCCCGAGCGGAACCCGCCGGTGAGCGTCGCGTCGAGCGCCGCGAAACCGGTCGGGTGGACCTTCGCGCCGGCCGGCAGGCCGCGCCGGAGGACGTGGTCGACGTCGCTGAGCAGGCTGCTCACCGAGTGCGGTCCGGTGGCCTGGCCG
>NZ_JBEDUL010000056.1:0-5302 GCF_040414665.1 Intrasporangium sp. | reverse complement strand
GCGGGCGCCTCCTTCGACCACCTGCACAAGCAGGTCGTCGCCATCGACGAGCTCGGCGCCCAGTTGGAGCTCGAGGCGGAGCAGGTTCGTCTCGAGCCAGACCTCTACGAGCGGTGGGGACACGAGTATGCCGCCACCCAAGGCCTGGTCGTCGGTCGCACACCGACCGCGGTGGCCTTTGTCGGCATCGGGCACCGGTACCCGTCCCTCGAGGTGCACTCCCTCGTGGCCGACCGCTGCCCGTGGGAGCTGACGGCCGACGAGCGGCGGGACTTCTCGGACCTGCTGCACGCCTGCCACGCGGCGACGGGGGTCGAGGTGCCGAGCAACGAGGAATGGCACCACCGGCCGCCCTCCCTCGACCTTCCGATGCCGTTGCGCGCCGTACTCAAGTGGCGGGTCTCGACGCTCGCTGGCTTCGAGGGCGGGACGAAGATCTTCGTCAATACGATCAGCCCCTGGTCGCTTCACGAGCGCGTCATGGGACGGCTCGAGGCCCTCGCTTCCGCTGGGGAGCTGTCGGGCCGGTTGCGGCTCGGCGATGCTGAGGTCAGCGGAAGGCCATCGACGCGGTGACATCGCCACGGAGCAGCTCCCGGCGATCGGGCAGGTAGCTCTGGCGCATCAGCCACGGTGCCCGGTCTCCCTGGTGGGGAAGACTCCCCTCGGCCCGTCGCACGTAGCTGGAGTGGAGTGGCAGGAGGGGCTGCTCGACCAGACCCTCGGGAGGCATCGGGATTGCCACGCGCAGTCCGAGCCGGTCCAGATGGGCGAGGAGCCGGCAGACGTAGCGAGCGGCGAGGTCGGCGCGCAGGGTCCACGACGCGTTGACGTAGCCGAGGCTGAGCGCGAGGTTGGGGATCCCTCCGAGCATCAGGCCGCGGTAGACGAAGAGCTCGGACGGTGCCCGACGCTCGCCATCGACGCTGAGCTCGATCCCTCCTGCGGCGAGCAGGCGGAGGCCGGTCGCGGTGACGATGACGTCGGCCGGCAGCTCGCGACCCGACGAGAGCCTGATCCCGGTCGGCGTGAAGGTGTCGATCGTGTCGGTGACGAGCTCGACCCGCCGGTCCCGGATCGTCTTGAACAGGTCGCCGTCCGGCACGATGCACAGGCGTTGGTCCCAGGGGTCGTAGCGCGGCGTGAAGTGTTGATCGACGAGGGCCGGGTCGCCGAGGGCCCGCACCGTCCCTCGGGTGATCAGGCGGCTCGCCAGGCGGGGCGCACGCCGACACAGCTCGTAGAACCCGGACATCAGCAGGGCGTTCTTGTGGCGAACGGCGTCCGCCGCCAGCCGGGGTGGAAGAACCCGGCGGGATGCCGCGGCCATCGGGTCACGTCGAGGCCGCGCCATCACCCAGGACGGCGAACGCTGGAGGATCGTGGTCCGCGCCCCGAGCTCGGCGAGCGCCGGAGCGAGCGTGACTGCCGTTGCTCCAGATCCGATGACGACGACGCGGCGGTTGGCGACCTCCAGCGCCTCGGGCCAGAACTGCGGGTGGACGATCGAACCGGTGAACTCGGCCTCGCCGGGAAACTCCGGGCGATGGCCCTGCGCGTAGTCGTAGTAGCCGCTGCACAGGTGCAGGAACCCGCAGGTGAGCCGGCGCTCCTCATCCCCGTGCCTGATCGACAGGGTCCACTGCTCCTCGCTGCTCGACCAGTCGGCGGCGACCACGCGGTGGCCATAGCGGACGTGGCGGTCGATGCCGTAGCGGGCCGCGCTGCGTCTGATGTAGGCCAGGATCCGGCCACCGTCGGCGATGGACTCCGCGTCGGTCCAGGGCTCGAAGGGGAAGCTGAGCGTCCCCATGTCGGAGTCCGATCGCACGCCGGGATAGCGGAAGAGGTCCCACGTGCCGCCCATCGCTTCGCGTGCCTCGAGGATGGTGAAACGCTTGCCCGGCAGTTCCGTCTGCAGCCGGTAGGCCGCGTCGATGCCGGAGATGCCCGCCCCGACGATGACCACGTCGAAGTGCTCGGGCAGCGTCTGCTGGGTCACGCAGGTCATTGTGACGTATGCCGCTGAGCGTGCTCCTGCTCGGCGCGAGCCTTGATCCCGGTGAGCATCCCGGTCTCCATGTAGTGGTGCAGCGGGTCTCCGATGAAGAAGTCCACCGCCCGCAGGACGAGGTCCACGCCGGGCAACCGCAACACCACGAACCGGATCAGCCGAGGCCCCGGCCCGGCATCCGGACTGATGGAGTGAGCGGCCGGTTCCACGAAGCCCGCCCCGCGGTAGCGGATGATCAGCCGGGTCCTGTCACCCGGCAGTGGCCGCAACACGAAGGTTTCCTGTGCGACCAGGTACTCGTACGGCTTGACCTCCCAGACGGTCGCGAACGCACCCGCGCCCATCGGCACGCTGTCGCCAACCTTGAGCGGCGCCACCTCCGGGTGGATCCGGCGCGCCGAGTGCCGACCCTCGACATAGCGGGCTCTGGCAATCAGCCGCTCGACCCAGTCGTGGGTGTAGAAGCCTGCGCGACCGATCCCCATCTGCATCAACCACGGCCACACCCGCTCGGGTGGCGCGTCGATGGTGACCGCCCGCGTGCTCTGCACCCTCGGGTGCGGAGTTCGGTCATCGCCCGGGAGGGGCTCACTGGCCTCGCTGTCGGTCGCGCCCCACCGCAGCATCCTGGGCCGCCACAGGAGGTAGGCCACGATCTCGGCGGCCAGGGCGCCGCCTGCCAGCCAGTACGACGTCCGACGGCTCATCCGGGCACCTCTCATCCAGTCGTGAGCGTCGAGGCCCGCCGAGGGGGCCGCGGGCCTCCACCAGCCAGTCAACTGGAAGCCGAGCCAACGTGTGAGGCAAAAGCGCTACCGACACGCCCGAGGCCTCGGCGACCTCCTCCATCCCCACCTTGGCGTAGCCCGTTCGCGCGACATCGACCCCCGCAGTCTCTGGAGCCGCTGGTTGCGTTAGGTTCGCCAGATGAGCTTGGAATGGGAGCAGGTCATCGTTCACTCGGCGGATCCGGCGGCCTTGGGCCAGTGGTGGGCAGAGGCTCTTGGCTGGGTTGTTGTCTACTCGTCAGCAGACGAGTTCGAGATCCGCCCGGAGGAGGACCGTCGCCCGGGGTTGGATTTCGTGCGGCTTGAAGAGAGCAAGAAGTCCAAGAGCCGACTGCATCTCGACTTCAGGCCCGACGACCAGGACGCCGAGGTGGCTCGTCTCGTGGCTCATGGCGCTCGACGTGTTGACATCGGCCAAGGTGATGCGTCGTGGGTCGTTTTGGCAGATCCGGAAGGTAATGAGTTCTGCGTTCTCGCCGCGGGGTGACGCGTCTGGCCGTGGCCCGGTGACTCACCAACCGAGCTCGCGCAGGCGCGCGTCGCCGATCCCGAAGTGATGCCCCACCTCGTGAATCACAGTCCGCCGAACCTGCTCGACCACTTCGGCATCGCTGTTGCACAGGGCGCAGATGGCGCGCCGGTAGATCGTGATCCGGTCGGGCAGGGCGCCGGCGTAGAACGACGACCGACGTGTCAGGGGCACTCCCTGGTACAGGCCCAAGAGGCCTGCCGGACCACCGTCGTGCTGCACCGTGACGGCCACGTTGCTCATGAGCTCGCCCAGCTCTGCAGGTATGCCGTCGAGTGCCTCGCTCACCATCAGCTCGAATCGCTCTGGCTCAACGTGGACCATTCAGCAAGTGTCCAACCCCGGACCGCGGCGGGCAGCAGTCCAAACGGGCGACCACGTGCCGGATCAGGAGGTCTGCACGAGGTCGAGCATCGCGAGGGACCACCGGTGGACCCGGTCGAGGCGTGCGGAGAACGCGCAGTTGACCTGAGCGGTGCCGGTGTACCACAGGTCGAACGCGACCTGGCGCAGGGCGATGAAGTCGTCCAGGTACCGACGTCGACGTCTCGCCGAGCACGGCAGCCGGCGAGCAGTGCATCCCGGAACGCCGGGTGGTCGGGGCGATCCCGCAGTTCCCACAGCGCGAGGGCGAGATCGTAGAGGCGCGGCCCCGTCCCGCAGTCGTCGAAGTCGATGAGCTTGACCACGCCACGATGGAAGAGCGCATTGCCGAGATGCAGATCGGCGTGAATGAGCCCGACGTCGTCCGCGGTCGCGATGAGGTCGGCCATGCGCTGATCCACCTCCCGGAAGCGGACACGGAGCTGCCCGGGCAGAAGTTCCCAGCAGTCGGCCGCCGCGATACCGCCGTAGACCATGACGTCCCCGAAGAAGGCCTCGTGGTCCCACCGGATGCGCACGAATTCCGCCGGTGGTGGCCACGCATCGGCGTGGTCATGCAGGCGCGCCATTGCCTCGCCCAGCCTGCGGAGATGAACCGGACGAGCGGACGTCTCGTGGATGCGCCCGTCCATCCAGCGCAGCACTGCCGCTGTCGAGTCGACCGCACGGCCGTGACGTTGCGGCCGGTGCACCCGCACGAGGTGGCTGCCTTCCGCGCCATCGTGGCGGAACGTCGTGTTCTCGCCATGGGAGACGAAGGTGAGCCGACCCTCCGCAAGCGGGTACTGAGCAAGCGCCGCCACGGCCACCCGACGGAGCCGGGCGAGGTCCGCGCGTCCGCTCACCATGTGCCTACTGTGGCGCAGGGCGCTTCAGTGCCTCGAGCTCCTCGATCGCCTGGTCGAAGGCGCGGCCGGCGGCCCGCCACGGCCCCGACGGACCGCCGTCCTGGGCCAGCCCGAGCAGGTGCGGGGTCAGGTCTGCGCTGAACCCCTCGCTGGCCTCGCGCGGCAGCAGGGAGGGCAGGTTGTCGATGGCGATGACCTCCAGCGGCGCGCTGCCGTGCTCCGGGGAGCCGTCGTGCAGGCGCCGGACCGGCTGCTGCCACGTGGTGATCGCCGTGTTCACCGGGAGCATGTTGGTCGGGCCGGTGACATCGCAGGTCACGTCGGCGAGCACCCGCAGCCGCCGCTCGTGGTCCAGGTCCCCCTCCTGCACGAACGGGGTCGTCGGGGTCCGGGTGACCACGCAGTTCACCAGCAGGTCATGGCCCAGCAGGGCCTGCTTGTGCAGGTCCCGCGTCTCCTGGCGATCCCACCGGGTGATCGGCAGCCCGGCGGTCATCAGGGCGCGCTGGGCGCCGCGCCCGGATCGCCCGTGCGCCCCGGTGACCAGCGCCAGCAGCTGGTCCACCCCGGCCCTGCCGGCGTGCTCCAGCGCCGCGTCGAGCTCCTGCTTGGCCATCGGCACCAGCGGCGCGGCCAGCGTGCCGGCCAGGTGCAGCACCCCGAGCGCGGCGCCCACGTAGCCGGCCCAGTAGCCGAAGGCGACCACCCGCCGACCGTCCTGGTCGGTCAGGTACTCGAG
>NZ_JBEDUL010000055.1:0-7359 GCF_040414665.1 Intrasporangium sp. | reverse complement strand
TCGGCGTCGAGCCGGTGGAGTACCCGACCACCCGGCAGCTCAACGCCTCACCCCGTGACCGGGCCGCCGATCTGATGGCGGCCTTCGCCGATCCGACGGTCGTGGCGGTGCTGGCGAGCATCGGCGGCGACGACCAACTCACGGTGCTGCCCTTTCTCGATCCGGACGTGATCGCCGCCCACCCCAAGCCGTACTTCGGCTACAGCGACAACACCAACCTGCTCAACTGGCTCTGGTTCCACGGGATCGAGGGCGTCCACGGCGGCTCCACCCAGGTCCACCTCGGCCCGGGACCCGCCCCGGATGCCCAACACCTGACGTCGCTCCGGGCCGCGCTCTTCGGAGGTGACATCGAGCTCGTCCCGGTGACCCGTACCCGTGACATGGGCCTGCCCTGGGACGACCCCGCCGCCCTCAGCGACCCACCGCCGGACCTGCCCGCGGAGCCGTGGACGTGGACCGGGCCCGGGCGAGTGGTCACCGGTCGGACGTGGGGCGGCTGCTTCGAGATCGTCCGGTGGACGCTCGAGGTGGGCCGTTACGTCAGGCCGGTCGAAGACTACGCAGGCTGCGTGCTCCTGCTCGAGCCGACCGAGGAGATGCCCTCGCCCGAGGAGGTCTTCCGAGGGCTGCGCAACCTGGGTGAGCGAGGGATCCTCGAAGCGGCCTCGGCCCTCCTCTGGGCCCGGCCGTTCGCCTCCGGCCCCGGACACCCGCGCACCGAGGCCGAGGCGAGCGCGTTCCGGGCCGAGCATCGCGAGCAGGTCCTGCGCGTCGTCGAGTCCTACCACGCGGACCTCGTCGTCGCCCTCGACGTCGACTTCGGGCACACGTCGCCGCAGTGGGTCCTGCCCTACGGGGGCCGGGTGACCGTGGACGGTGTCAGCCAGACGATCACGGCGCAGTTCGCCTGACCCGCGATTGGTCGTTCTGGGCCGAGGGCTGTTCTTTCGACGAGGTGGCTGGTTGGGTATGGGCTGGTTGGGCGTCCCGGCCGGTCATGCGGAACACTGGTGGGTGGCCGGACGTTGTTCCGGTGCACCCGACAGTGCACTCACCCGTTGACGAGCAGGAGGACCGGGGCGTCGACCCCGCACATACATGGACGGTAAGCGGCTACTGCGCACTCCCTTGGTGTGGATCCTGGTCCTCATCAGCGCACTCGTCTTCGGGATGATGTTCTCGAACTCCGGTGCTCCCCGCATCGACACGTCCGAGGCGATGAAGCAGATCACCTCCGGCAACGTCGAGTCGGCCAAGCTGACGAACAACGAGCGCATGGAGCTGACGCTCAAGCAGCCGTACACGTCGGCCGACGGGACGGTCAAGGACGCCAAGACCGTCTTTGCCTACTACGTCGAGGCCCGCGGCACGGAGGTCGTGAACGCGCTCAACACGGCGGCTCCGCCGAAGGGCGTCGACGACTTCATCGAGGAACCGAGCTTCCTCGGCCAGCTGCTCGTCTCGATCCTGCCGATCATCATCATCCTGGCCCTCTTCTGGTTCCTCATGGGGCAGATGCAGGGCGGCGGCAACCGCGTCATGCAGTTCGGCAAGTCGCGCGCCAAGCTCGCGACCAAGGACATGCCGAAGGTGACCTTCGCCGACGTCGCGGGCGTCGACGAGGCTATCGAGGAGCTGCAGGAGATCAAGGAGTTCCTCCAGGAGCCGGCGAAGTTCCTCGCCGTCGGGGCCAAGATCCCCAAGGGCGTCCTCCTCTACGGACCGCCCGGCACCGGCAAGACGCTCCTCGCCCGTGCCGTCGCAGGCGAGGCGGGAGTCCCGTTCTACTCGATCTCCGGTTCGGACTTCGTCGAGATGTTCGTCGGTGTCGGCGCGAGCCGGGTCCGTGACCTCTTCGAGCAGGCCAAGGCCAACGCGCCCGCCATCGTCTTCGTCGACGAGATCGACGCCGTGGGACGCCACCGTGGCGCCGGCCTCGGCGGTGGACACGACGAGCGCGAGCAGACCCTCAACCAGCTGCTCGTCGAGATGGACGGCTTCGACGTCAAGACCAACGTCATCCTCATCGCGGCAACGAACCGTCCCGACATCCTCGACCCGGCCCTGCTTCGCCCGGGCCGGTTCGACCGGCAGATCGCCGTCGAGGCGCCCGACATGCTCGGCCGGCACCGGATCCTCGAGGTGCACGCGCAGGGCAAGCCGATGTCCCACGACGTCGACCTGCTCGCGGTCGCCCGGCGCACGCCGGGCTTCACGGGGGCCGACCTCGCGAACGTGCTCAACGAGGCCGCGCTGCTGACCGCCCGGGGCGACCAGAAGATCATCGACAACAGGTCGCTCGACGAGGCCATCGACCGGGTGATCGCAGGCCCGCAGAAGCGCACCCGGATCATGTCGGCCAAGGAGCGCAAGATCACCGCTTACCACGAGGGCGGCCACGCGCTCGTCGCGGCGGCGCTCAACCACACCGACCCGGTCACCAAGGTGACGATCCTGCCCCGCGGACGGGCCCTCGGCTACACCATGGTCATGCCCGTCGACGACAAGTACTCCACAACGCGCAACGAGATCCTCGACCAGCTCGCGTATGCCCTCGGTGGACGGGTCGCGGAGGAGATCGTCTTCCACGAGCCGACGACCGGTGCCAGCAACGACATCGAGAAGGCCACCGGCATGGCCCGCAAGATGGTCACCGAGTTCGGCATGAGCGAGCGGATCGGTGCGATCAAGCTCGGGCAGAGCCAGGGCGAGGTCTTCCTCGGACGCGACTACGGCCACCAGCGCGACTACTCCGAGGAGATCGCCGGCATCGTCGACGAGGAGGTCCGCAGGCTCATCGAGGCGGCGCACGACGAGGCCTACCAGGCGCTCAACGAGAACCGCGACGTGCTCGACCGCCTCGTCCTCGAGCTCCTCGAGCAGGAGACGCTCAACCAGGCGGAGATCGCCAAGGTCTTCTCGGACATCGTCAAGCTTCCGGTGCGGCCCACGTGGCTGTCCTCCCAGACGCGCCTGCCCGGCGACCGCCCGCCGGTGCTCACGCCGGCAGAGATCGCTGCCCAGCAGAACGGCCACCTCCCGCCCCCGGCGGCTCCGGATCCCGGCGTCGAGGAGAAGATCGACGAGGCCGCCTCGGTCGGCGTCCACCCCCTCGCCGAGGAGCACCCGCCCGTCGAGGTCGTCGAGGTGCCGGACGACAAGCCCGTCCACCCCGACGAGAAGGCGTGATCCGTGGCGGTCGACGTGGCGAGGGCTGCGGCTGCCGTCCGGGAGCTGCTGCTCGCCATCGGTGAGGACCCGGAGCGCGAGGGCCTCGTCGACACCCCGGACCGCGTCGCGCGGTCCTACGCAGAGATGTTCGCCGGGCTCGACATGACGGCTGAGCACGTGCTGAGCAAGACCTTCGAGATCGACCACGACGAGCTGATCATCGTCCGCGACATCGAGCTGTACTCCACGTGCGAGCACCACCTCGTGCCGTTCCACGGCGTCGCCCACATCGGGTACGTCCCGAGCAAGGACGGCCGCGTCACAGGGTTGTCCAAGCTGGCCCGGCTCGTCGAGGTCTTCGCCCGGCGTCCACAGGTCCAGGAGCGCCTCACCACGCAGATCGCCGACGCCCTCGTGGAGCACCTTCGGGTGCGTGGAGTCATCGTGGTGGTCCAGGCCGAGCACCTGTGCATGTCGATGCGCGGCATCCGCAAGCCGGGCGCGTCCACGATCACCTCGGCCGTGCGCGGTCAGCTGCGCGATCCCGCCACTCGAGCGGAGGCCATGGCACTCATGCTCGAGGGCAACAAGTGACCAGTGCCATGATGCGGTCGAAGGCCGCAACCCTGGTCGCCGAGCGTGACCGGACCCTCGTCATGGGCGTCGTCAACGTGACCCCGGACTCGTTCTCCGACGGTGGCGTCTGGTTCGAGCCCGAGGCTGCCCTCGCGCACGGACGCGACGTGCTCGCCGCCGGGGCGGACATCATCGACGTCGGTGGCGAGTCGACCCGGCCCGGTGCCGACCGGCCCTCGGTCGAGGAGGAGCTGCGTCGGGTGCTCCCGGTCGTGCGTGACCTCGCCGAGCAGGGTGCCATCGTGTCCATCGACACGATGCGTGCCGCGGTGGCGGCAGCCGCGCTCGACGCCGGGGCCAGCGTCGTCAACGACGTCTCCGGTGGCCTCGCCGACCCGGACATGGTCCCGGTCGTCGTCGAGGCAGGGGTGCCCTATGTCGCGATGCACTGGCGCGGTCACAGCGTCGACATGCAGTCACTCGCCGTCTACGACGACGTCGTGGCAGACGTATGCCGTGAGCTCGCCTCCCGCCGGGACGCGCTGCTGGGTGCCGGGCTGAGTGAAAACCTCCTCGTGCTCGACCCAGGTCTCGGCTTCGCCAAGACGGCGGACCACAACTGGTCGCTCATGGCGGCGCTGCCCGCGCTGCACGAGCTGGGACACCCGATCCTCCTCGGTGCGTCGCGCAAGGCCTTCCTCGGGCGGCTCGGCAGGAGAGCGGGCGAGGCGCCACGGCCACCCGCCGCGCGCGACCTCGAGACGACGGCGACCTCGGTCATGGCGGCCATGGCCGGCCTGTGGTGTGTCCGGGTCCACGACGTCGAGTCGACCGCACGGGTCCTCGCGGTGGTCAGGGCGGCTCTCGACCATCACACGGCCGACGAGGAGGCCTGGTGAGCGACCAGATCGTCCTCACGGGGGTCTCCGCCCGCGGCTTCCACGGAGTCCTCGAGGCCGAGAAGCGGGACGGGCAGCAGTTCGTCGTCGACGTGCACCTGACGCTCGACCTGTCCAGGGCGGGTCGGACCGACGACCTCGCCGCAACGGTCAACTACGCGCAGGTCGCCTCCACCGTGGTGGCCCGCATCACGGGGCCGTCCTTCGACCTCATCGAGCGGCTCGCCGAGGTCATCGCCGACGACGTGCTCGGCTTCCCGCTCGTCGACGCGGTCGAGGTGGTCGTGCACAAGCCCCAGGCCCCGGTCGGCCACCCCTTCACCGACGTCGAGGTCCGCCTCCGACGCAACAATGGACCGCGAGCCGTCATCGCGCTCGGGTCGAACGTCGGTGACCGTGGGCGCACGCTCTCCCTCGCCGTCGACGCCCTGCGCACCCTGCCGGGCTTCACCGTCAGCTCGGTGTCGCCCATCGTCGAGACCGACCCGGTGGGTGGTCCGGAGCAGCCGCCCTATCTCAACGCCGTCGTGGTGGGCCGGACGACCCTCGATCCGGCGGGGCTGCTCGAGGCGCTGCACGGCATCGAGGCTGAGCACGGGCGGACCCGTGAGATCCACTGGGGCCCAAGGACACTGGACCTCGACCTCGTCCAGTTTGGCACGCCCGGCTCCCGTGAGGAGGTCGTGAGCGATGATGCCACACTGACTCTGCCGCATCCCCGCGCCGCCGAGCGCGCGTTCGTGCTCCTCCCTTGGGCCCGGGCCGAGCCCGAGGCGCGCGTCAGGGTCGGGCCGGGAGAGGTCGGCATCCGGCCGATTGGTGAACTGCTTGACCGACTCGATCGCTCGGGCGTCCGTCCCGGGCCCGAATGGGGGCACTTGTGAAGCCGCACACCGGCATCCGCGTGTCGACGCTCGTGCTCACGGGCGTCGCCGTCCTCGTCCTGGCGTGGCTCGTCATGCGCTGGGTGGAAGGCAGCGGTCGGAGCGTGCCTGACCCGGGTTGGATCGGTGCGGCCGCGATGCTCTTCCTCGGAGGCGCTGTCCTCGTCGCGGGCCGGCAGGTGCGCACGTTCAGGGACGGGGACAGGGGCGCCACCATGACTCCCCTGCGGGCCGCGCGGACACTCGTCCTCGGCCAGGCCGCCGCCCTCACCGGAGCGGCCCTGACAGGCTGGTACGCCGCGGTCATCCTCGTGCTGCTGCCCGACTCCGACATCGAGTCCCAGCGCAGTCGTATCTGGCCCTTCGCGATCCACGCCCTCATCGCCATCGCCCTTGCCGTCGCGGGCATGGTCGTCCAGCGCTGGTGCCGCATCAGGCCTCGCGATGACGGCGACGAGGAGGATCTCGACGAGCTGAACGGCTACGCGGACCGCTGATGCAACGATCGCGGTCACCACGGGGTCTTCTCGGCATGGAGGCCAAGACTCGCAGCGGCGGACCCCGCGCCGTGATCCTCGTGCTCGTCCCGCTGGTCCTGGCGCTCGCCGCCTGCGGTGAGGTGCGGAGCCCGGCGACCGGCGGCTCCACGGATGGAACCGTCGGGGCAACGGCCACCGACTCTGTGCGGGATCCGGGTACCGTGCCCGCCGACCAGCCGACCACGCTGCCCAGTGCGTCGGCCCCCAAGGTCTTCGCAGACCGGGCGAAGGTCGTGGCCGAGACGTTTCGCGCATCGGGTCGGCCTGATGCCCCGGCGGCTCCGGTGCTCCTCTCGCCCTGGGCTGACGCCGCATTCGAGACGGACGCCCAGAAGGTCGCGTGGGCCGCGGGCAAGGTCGACTTCGGGTCGGGTGTCCCGGACGACCAGGTCGGCGTGTCCCGGATGACGCTCCCCGACGGGTCGGAGCGCCCGGTCGACCTGCTCGGACCCCGGGAGAGCGTGACCCGGGCTCTCGAAGGGGCCGGCGGGGGCTGTTCCGGCGTGGCGGCGCCCGACTGCGTCCTGACGATGACAAGGGCCACCCTGACGACGATGCGGGTCGAGACCAACGAGGGCCAGGCGACCGTCCCGGCCTGGTCCTTCACGGTGGACGGGCTGGCCCGCCCGATCGTCGTCGTCGCGGTGGCGCCGGGAGCACTCGACCGGCCGACGCCGCCCCAACCACTCGCCGGCCTGCCCCCGGCGCCGCCCGGGTTCAGCCCCGCCGACTCCCTCGATGCCGTGTCGGGCCCGAGCATCACCGTGCGGATCGGTCACGGTGCCTGTGACCGCGCCCTGACGGGTCACGCCGTCGAGTTCGACGACCTCGTCGTGGTCGGCGCCACGCACACTCCGCCCGACCCGGGCACGATGTGCACCATGCAGTACCTGCTGACCCCGAGCACGCTGAAGCTGTCTCAGCCGCTCGGTGCCCGGGTCGTGCTCGACGTCGTGTCCGGCAAGACGCTGGTCCTCGGTGTCCCACCGATGTGAGGGACCGTTGTGGTCGTCGTGGTCGTTGTGGTCGCCGGTGTCCCGTCGCTCGTCGTGGTCCGGTTCGGCCGGGGTGGCGGGATCGTGTCGACGACGTCCTCGTCCGAGCACGCTCCCGCCGCCCAGACACTGGCGGTGATGACGACAACTGCCGCGGCGCGGAGGGCACCGGCGCGCGAGAGCGAGCCCGGCGGCATACGGAATGTCATTTGTCGACGTCGCCGACGACGAAGAACATCGAGCCGAGAATGGCCACCATGTCGGAGATCAGCTGCCCCGGCAGCATCTCCGT
>NZ_JBEDUL010000054.1:0-21602 GCF_040414665.1 Intrasporangium sp. | reverse complement strand
CCTAGGCCCGGGGCCGTTTTGGCTCGGTCCCGGGCGGGCCGGTACGCTGGTGCGGTTGGTTCCCGGCTGTGGTAGCGCCGGGGGCTGTCGATTCAGAACGGAATCGGGCCGCCGCACCAGGCGTGCCCGCTCCGAGCCACCAGGTTTCGAGAGGCTTTTCGTATGGGCTCCGTGGTCAAGAAGCGCCGCAAGCGTATGGCGAAGAAGAAGCACCGCAAGCTGCTGCGCAAGACGCGTCACCAGCGTCGCAACAAGAAGTGATCTGACGCGATCCGCGGGCCCTTGGCTCGCGCCTCGACCCTCGCCCTTCGGGTGGGGGTCGACTGCTGTCCCACCACCCTACGGATGGGAACCCGTCGGTAGGGTGGTGCCGAAGCCCACGCAGTGCACCGAGGGGGCTGGTCGCCCTCTCCCCGGAGCCGGGGCGTGCGGAGACAGGAGGAACCGTGGCCAAGGTCGTGCTCGTGACCGGCGTGTCCCGCTACCTCGGCGGTCTCTACGCCCGACGGCTCAGTGCCGAGCCGGAGGTCGAGCGCATCCTCGGTGTCGACGTCCTGCCTCCCCGGCACTCGATCGGGCGAGCCGAGTTCGTCCGGGCGGACATCCGCAACCCGATGATCGGCCGGATCATCCGCCAGGCCGGGGTCGACACCGTCGTGCACATGAACGTCATTGCCACGCCGAAGGACACGGGCGGTCGAGTCACGCAGAAGGAGATCAACGTCATCGGCACGATGCAGCTGCTCGCCGCGTGCCAGAAGTCGGACAGCGTGCAACGGCTCGTCGTGAAGTCGACAGCGGCCGTCTACGGCTCCTCGCCACGCGACCCGGCGATGTTCGCCGAGGACATGAACGCCAAGTCGACGCCCCGGACGGGGTTCGGCAAGGACTCGATCGAGGTCGAGGGCTATGTCCGGGGTTTCTCGCGCCGGCGTCCAGACGTCGAGATCACCATGTTGCGTCTCGCCAACGTGATTGGTCCGCAGATCCGCACGGCCATCACCGACTACTTCGCCATGCCGCTCGTCCCCGTCCCCTTGGGCTACGACGCCCGCATGCAGTTCATCCATGAGCACGACGCCGTGGAAGCACTCGCCATGGCGACAACCGGGCCGTCCGTGGGCATCGTCAACGTTGCCGGCGAGGGATTCGTCACCCTGCTCCAGTGCCTCGCCATCGTGCGCCGCCCGATCGTCCCGGTCCCGATGGCGACCGCCGGGGTCGTGGGCAACATCGTCAAGCGGAGCGGGCTGGCGGACTTCTCCCCCGACCAGGTTGCCTTCCTCGCCTTCGGACGTGGTCTGGACACGACCCGGATGCGCGAGGTCTTCGCCTTCGCGCCGCAGTACACGACCCGGGAGGCGTTCGCGGACTTCGCGGAGCACCTGCGCCCGGTCGTCCCCGGAGTCGGCGAGGTCACCGAGGCGGTCACCGGGGCTGCCGGTGGAGGGGCCGCGACGCTCGCCCGTGTCTTCGAGAGGCTGCAACAGTGACCGAGCGCAACGACCGGGCCGAGTCCACCGAGGCCGGCACGAAGAAGGTGAGCGCCAGCAAGACGGAGAAGCGAAAGACCCCAGCGACGACGTCCAGCACCTCGAAGGCTGGCACCCGGAAGGCCGGTGCCAGCGGGAGCGCGGCGCGCAAGGCGAAGGGTCAAGGAGCGGGGGCCCGACCGGTGCCCGCCGCGCGCAACGCCGTCGCGGCGGGTGCGGCCAGGGCCTCCGGAGAGCGTCGGCGGCGATCCGGGACACCGTTGCTGTCCGCACTCGAGCCGGTCGAGCTCAGCGTGGCCCGCCGCGAGGTGCAGCTGGCCAAGCTCGCCATGCCCGAGCAGCCGAAGTCCGGCCCGGACAGGAGCTCCAGCGCGGGCAGTGGTGACGCGCCGAGTACCGCGACGCCGGACACGCCCAAACGAAAGCGACCGCCCCGCAAGGCCATCCGCGAGCGACGCGAGCAACGTGCACGGGAGCGTGCCCTCCACCCGGTCCCCTCGTTGCCTGAGCCACTCGAGGAGGTCGCTCCGGCCACGGAGTCGGCTGAGCGGCATACGGAACCTGCTGCGGAGCACTCCGGCGGGGCCGCCGGTATCGCCTCCGGCCTGCAGAGCCGGGCAGAGCGGCTCGTCGGCGCCGTTCTCGAGTCGGCGGAGTTCTCCTCCGAGGTGCGACCTGGCCCGGCGGAGCTCGTCGAGCTGGCGGTCAACGTGCTGCGGGCTGCCGCGACGGCCGCGGGAGTGCCGGCCGAGGACGTCGAGCGCCAGGTCGCCGAGACCCTCGCGTACGTCCGCCGCCGATTGACCGGGGACTACACCGTCGACGAGTTCGGCTTCGACGAGGAGTACACGGTCCACGTCCACCTGCCCCTGCTGCGGCCGTTGTACAAGTCCTGGTTCCGGGTCGAGGTCAAGGGCATCGAGAACATCCCGTCGGAGGGCGGGGCTCTGGTCGTGGCCAACCACTCCGGCACCGTCGCGATGGATTCCCTGATGACCCAGGTGGCGGTCCATGACGAGCACCCGAACAAGCGCCACCTGCGCATGCTCGGCGCGGACCTCGTCTTCCAGCTGCCCTTCATCGGAGCGATCGCCCGTCGGTCCGGGACGACGCTCGCCGCCAATACCGACGCCGAGCGGCTGCTCGCGGATGGCCACCTGGTCGGCGTCTGGCCCGAGGGCTTCAAGGGCGTCGGCAAGCCGTTCAGTGAGCGCTACAAGCTCCAGCGGTTCGGGCGAGGGGGATTCGTCTCCGCCGCCCTTCGCGCCGGCGTCCCGATCGTGCCCTGCTCCATCGTCGGGGCCGAGGAGATCTACCCGATGATCGGCAACCTGCCGACCGTCGCCCGGCTCCTGGGGCTGCCCTACGTGCCGATCACGCCGACCTTTCCGTGGCTCGGGCCACTGGGGGCCATCCCGCTGCCGAGCAAGTGGCTCATCGAGTTCGGCGCCCCGATCGACACGACCGCCCTGGGCCGGGAGGCCGCGGACGACCCGATGCTCGTCTTCGACCTGACCGACCAGGTCCGCGAGACGATCCAGCAGACCCTCTACAGCCTGCTCATGCAGCGGCGATCGGTCTTCATCTGAGCCCTGGCAACTCAGGTGCGGGCTCGTCCGGCCCCTGTTTGTGAGCAGGCACCGGGGGTAGCGTTTCTCGGAAGACGACTCCCCGGGAGGCACCGATGCAGCTCGACTGGCTCAAGCCCCTCACCGGACTCGAGGGGCCGTTCGCGTGCGCGACACTCGACGCCAGCAACCTCGATCCGGTGACGCGGACCCGTCGACTCGCCGCTTGGGGCTCGGCTCGACGGGAGCTGGAGCGCTGCGGCGCCGATGGCGACACCCTGGCGGTCCTCGACGAGGCTGTGACCGATCCGACCGGGGCGGGCGAGCGCACCCGGGTCGTGTGCGCCAGCCAGGGCCACCTCGTGCTCGACGTCGGCATGGAGGGACGGCCACGCCAGGAGTCGTCGTCCTTTGGGCCGGTCCCGCGGGTGATGGAGGTCGTGCGGGGGCTGGACGGCAAGGAGACCCACGCTGTGGTGCGCCTCGATCGCGAGGGCGCCGACATCGAGGTCATCGACCCCAGCGGCGCGATCGTCACGGCCACTGATGTGACCGGCGAGCACGACGAGCTGCGCAAGGTCGGCGTCGGCGGGGCTTCCCAGCGCCGGTTCCAGGCACGCGCCGAGGACTCCTGGAAGCACAACGCCACTCAGATCGCCGCCGAGCTCGACCGCCTCGTCCGGCGGCTGCGGCTCGGCGTCGTCTTCCTCGAGGGCGAGGGCCACATGGCGTCCTATCTCGTGGACCAGGCCTCCGGGCCCACGGCGGAGCTGCTCGTCAGGCTCGACACCGGTGGCAGAGCCGCCGGTACCTCGGAGGCGGCCGAGACCACCGCCCGGGATGCGGCGCTCGGCCGCCGGCGGGCGGCGCGCGACGCTCGCCTCCTCGAGCGGTTCGGCGACGCCAAGGGCGCCGGCTCGACGGTGGAGGGGTGGGACGCAGTGACCGAAGCGGTCGCCAAGGCCCAGGTCGCCCACGTCCTGCTCCATTCAGACGTCCGGGACGGTGGCGAAGCGCCGGGCACTGCGGACTCGACCGCCGAGGACCGCGACGCCAACGCCCTCATCTGGTCGCTGGCACCGGTGGGTGCCGAGATCTCGCTCGTCGCCCAGCCCTTCGACGCCAAGGACGGCGTCGCAGCCATCCTCCGGTGGAACGACGCGTCCTAGCATGGGTCCATGCCCGAGCCCGAATCTCGCGTCACCCTCATCGGTCGCCCCGGATGTCACCTCTGTGATGAGGCGCGGGCCGTCATCGACCGGGTGACCGCCGACCTCGGCGTCTCGTGGGATGAGCGCTCCATCGATGACGACGCCGACCTGCGCGCGAAGTACGCCGAGCAGATCCCCGTGACCCTCGTCGACGGCCAGCGCCACGACTTCTGGCGGGTGGACGAGGCACGCTTGAGAGCGGCCCTGATGTGACGGCCGGTGACCGAGCCGGGGCCCGATCACGCGACGGATCGCAGGACTGTCCACGTGGTGGTGACATTCGCCGCTCACTTTGTGCAAGGGTTCACAAACGTCTAGCCTGACGGGGTACCCACGCGCTCCGCGATCGTGGTCTCTTGGCGTTCCCGGGAGGCCCGGTCGCCTCAGACGAGAGGAGCCGGTGACCCAGAGTGTCGGCCGACCCCACCTTGCGTCGCGAGATCCCCGACGCAACCGTCGCGCGGCTCCCTGAGTACCTCCGAACCCTCTCGCGCCTGGCCGAGGAAGGGGTCCTCTCCGTGTCGTCCGAGGAGCTCGCGGCAGCCGTCGGCGTCCGCTCGGCGCAGCTGCGCAAGGACCTCAGCCACCTGGGCTCGTACGGCGTCCGTGGGGTCGGCTACGAGGTCGAGACACTGGCCCTCGAGATCTCGCGCGCGCTCGGCCTGACGGAGGACTGGCCCGTCGCGATCGTCGGGATGGGCAACCTCGGCCACGCACTGGCTTCCTACTCGGGCTTCGTCACCAAGGGCTTCCGCATCGTCGCGCTCTTCGACGACGACCCGGCGCTGCGGGGCGAGGTGGTCGAGGGCGTCGAGATCCAGCCGTTCGGCCACCTGTCGCGGCGCTACGCGGAGGACCCGATCGCCATCGGTGTCATCGCCACCCCTGCTGTCGCGGCCCAGACCGTGTGCGATGCGCTCGTGGACGTCGGCGTCAGGTCGATCCTCAACTTCGCGCCCGCCGTGCTCTCCGTGCCGCACGGTGTCGACGTCCGCCGCGTCGACCTCTCCACCGAGCTGCAGATCCTTGCCTTCCATGCCCAGCAGAAGGCGCTGGCGCAGGGTGCCCTTGACCCGCTCGACTCGCTCGGCGTGGCCCCGGGGCTGGCCGGAGCAACGGGCTCAGGACCGGCGGTGGCGACATGAGCCTGCTCGTCATCGGACTGTCCCACCACACGGCGCCGCTCGCCCTGCTCGAGTCCCTCTCCGAGTCACCGGACCGGGTCGCCGACATCGCGACTGCGGTCCTCGCGTCCGCGACGGCGTCCGAGGCAGTCGTCCTCGCGACCTGCAACCGGCTCGAGGTCTACGCCGAGGTGCCGGCCTTCCACCCCGCCGTGGCCGCAGTCGGTGAGGCACTCTCCATCGCGGCCGGCACGCGCCGCACGGGCCTGCCGACGTCGACGACCGTGGCTGCGGTGGCTCAGCGCGACCCCGTCGAAGAGCTCGCCGCCCGGGCGGAGGGCATCGCCGACCACCTCTACGTCCGCTATGACGACGGTGCGGTGGCCCACGCCTTCACGGTGGCCTGCGGCTTGGACTCGATGGCCGTGGGGGAGTCGCAGATCCTCGGCCAGATGCGCGACGCCCTGGCGGTGGCGCAGCAGGCCGGCCGGGCGGGGGAGTCGCTCAACTCCCTGTTCCAGCATGCCCTTCGGGTGGGCAAGCGGGCCCACTCCGAGACGGACATCGACCGGCACAGCGTCTCGCTCGTCCAGATGGGCCTCGAGGAAGCCGCACGCGTCCTCGGTGACCTGCGCGGCCGGCGCGCCGCCGTGGTGGGCGCTGGGGCGATGAGTGGCCTTGCCGTGGCCACCGCCGCCCGCAACGGCATCACCGACCTCACGATCATCAACCGGACGCCGGCGCGGGCCGAGCGCCTGGCCGCATCGGTGGGCGGGACGGCCCGGCCCTGGTCCGACCTCGCTGAGGTCCTGGCCGAGAGCGATCTCGTCATCGCCTGCACCGGTGCGGTCGGGCAGGTCATCACGGAGGAGCGGCTGCTCCGGAGCGTCGCCGCACGCAGAGGCGTGCCGCAGGTCTTCGTCGACCTGGCCCTCCCGCGGGACGTCGCGCCGGTGGAGACCTGGAGCCAACCCCTGCCGAGTGTCACCCTGATCGACCTCGAGGAGCTCGGTCGGCGCCTCGAGGGACGGACCGACCTGCTGCAGGTCGGCCGCGTCAGCGACCTCGTCACCGTGGAGGTCGCCGACTACCTGACCCGCCGGCTCGAGAAGTCCGTGGCTCCAACCGTCGCCGCCCTGCGTGCCCGCGCCGCCTCCCTCGTCTCGACCGAGCTGGACCGGCTCCATCAGCGCCTGCCCGAGCTCGACGAGGCGACTCGTGCGGAAGTCGGACTCGCGGTCCACCGCATCGTCGAGAAGCTGCTCCACACGCCGACGACCCGGGTGAAGGAGTTCGCCGTCGAGGGCGCCGGCCCCGACTACGCCGCTGCACTCCGCGAGCTGTTCGACCTCGAACCGAAGGACGTGGCCAACGTCTCATCCCTACCCAAGCGGGGTGCCCGATGACCGCCCTGCGCCTCGGCACCCGGCGCTCGGCCCTCGCCACGACGCAGTCCGGCTGGGTCGCGGATCGGCTGCGAGCAGCCGGCCACGAAGTCGAGCTCGTCGAGATCACGACCGAGGGCGACGTCTCGGGCGAGCTGCTGACGGCCATCGGCGGCACGGGCGTGTTCGCCGCGGCCATCCGCAAGGCTCTCAAGGACAACCGCGTCGATCTCGCCGTCCACTCGCTCAAGGACCTCCCGACAACTCCCGAGCCGGGACTCGTCATCGCGGCCGTGCCCGTGCGGGAGGACAGCCGGGACGTCCTGGTGGCTCGCGACGGCCTCACGCTCGGTGAGCTGCCCGCCGGTTCGACCGTGGGGACTGGCTCGCCCA
Organism: Intrasporangium sp.; assembly: GCF_040414665.1. GTDB lineage: Bacteria > Actinomycetota > Actinomycetes > Actinomycetales > Dermatophilaceae > Intrasporangium. The sequence continues at coordinate 14,428 of NZ_JBEDUL010000054.1, read as the reverse complement.
GGCGCACGGCCCAGCTCGCCAGCCTCGGCCTCGGACTCGAGATCCGCCCCATCCGCGGAAACGTCGACACGCGGCTCCGGTTCGTCAGCAGCGGAGAGCTTGATGCGGTCGTCCTGGCGCGTGCAGGCCTGGCCCGACTGGGCCGGCTCGGGGTCGTCACCGAGGTGCTCGACCCGATCCAGGTCCTGCCGGCGCCCGGTCAGGGAGCGCTGGCCGTCGAGTGCCGTGCCGACCGGCCAGACGTCCAGCAGGCGGTCAGCATCCTCGAGGATGCCGACACCAGGGCCTGTGTCACCGCCGAGCGCGCGCTGCTCGCCGCCCTGGAGGCGGGCTGCACCGCCCCCGTTGGCGCCCTCGCCGAGGTGGCCGAAGGCGACGCCGGCCTGGAGCTGTCGCTTCGTGCCTTCGCCGGCAGCGAGGACGGACGAATCGACTTGCGTCGGTCGCTCACCGGTAGGTATGACGACCCTGAGGAGATCGGCCGACAGCTCGCCCAGATCCTGCTCGAGGACGGCGCCGCCGACCTCGGCCAGCCCTCCACTCCCGCACAACGACCCCCGGAGCCAGTTTCGTGACTCGCACACGCCAGCCGTCAGAGCCGACGGTGCCGACCCCCACGGTCCCGACGACACCCTCACGCGTCGCCTTCGTCGGGTCCGGCCCCGGTGACCCGGGGCTGCTCACCCTGCGAGCGCGCGACCTGCTCGCCGCGGCCGACGTCGTCGTGCTCGACCGCCTCATGCGTGAGGAGGCGGTGCTGCGCTACGCCGGCGACGACGTGCAGATCGTGGACGCCGCGCACGGTGAGAACGGTCAGGAGCTGACCCACGCCGTCCGCGCCAAGCTCGTCGTCCGGGCCGCGAAGTCCGTCCCGACGGGCGGCCTCGTCGTGCGCCTCATGGATGGCGACCCGGCGACCTTCAACGGCCTCGTCGAGGAGGTGCGTGCCTGCCGCAAGGCCGGCATCAGCTTCGACGTCGTCCCCGGGGTGTCGGCCGCGAGCGCCATTGCGACCTATGCGGGCGTCCCGCTCACCTCGAAGAACACGCCGGCAGTCCACGTGCTCAACGCCGACCAGACGGGGCTCGACCTCGGCCGCTACGGCACGAACGACGACACCGTGGTCATTCTCGGCTCGATTTCCTCGATCGGCGCGGCGCTCGACGGCTTGCTCGAGTCCGGACGTCCGGCCGAGGCCCAGGTCGTCCTCGTCGAACGCGGCACCACCGTCCGTCAGTCCTCGTGGACGACGACCCTCGCCGAGGCCGAGACCGCGATCGAGCGCCTCACGGGCGGGGTGTCCGCAGCGGTGGTGTCACCCAACGTGGCGCTCCGCGAGGAGTTCTCCTGGTTCGAGACGAAGCCACTGTTCGGCTGGAAGGTCCTCGTGCCGCGCACCCAGGCACAGGCCGGACCCATGATCGAGCGGCTCGCTGCGTACGGCGCCGTCGCCGACGTCGTGCCGACCATCTCCGTCGAGCCGCCTCGCACCCCGCAGCAGATGGAGAAGGCGGTCCGGGGGCTGGTCACCGGTCGCTACGAGTGGATCGGCTTCACCTCGACCAACGCCGTTCGCGCGGTGCGGGAGCGCTTCGAGGAGCTCGGGCTCGACGCTCGGGCCTTCGCGGGCCTCAAGGTGGCGGCGGTCGGTGGCGTCACCGCCGACGCGCTCCGCGACTGGGGGATCAACCCCGACCTCGTGCCGACCGGAGAGCACTCCGCAGCAGGACTGCTCGAGGTGTGGCCGGAGTTCGACGAGGTCCTCGACCCGATCAACCGGGTCCTCCTGCCCCGTGCCGACATCGCCACCGACACGCTCGTGGCCGGGCTGCGCGACATGGGCTGGGAGGTCGACGACGTGACCGCCTACCGGACCGTCCGCGCAGCGCCTCCCGCACAGCACGTGCGGGACGCGATCAAGGGCGGCGACTACGACGCGGTCGTCTTCACCTCGAGCTCGACGGTGCGCAACCTCGTCGGGATCGCGGGCAAGCCCCACGCAGCGACCGTCGTCGCCTGCATCGGCCCCGCCACGGCGAAGACCGCTCAGGAGCACGGCCTGCGTGTCGACGTGCTGGCGCCGGAGGCCTCCGCGGTCAGCCTCGTCGACGCCCTGGCCGGCCACGGCGTCGGCCTCGCGGTCGCGGCGGCCGAGGCGGGGCAGCCGGTGCAGCGCCCCAGCGACAAGCGGCCGGCCTCGCGCCGCCGCGCGCGCTGAGAGCAAGGAAACCGACCGTGATCGACCGTCCTCGCCGCCTGCGCCAGACCGCCACGCTCCGTGCGCTCGTCGCTGAGACGCGCCTGCACCCACGCGACCTCGTGCTGCCCGCCTTCGTCGCGGAGGGTGCGGACGAACCGCGGCCCATCGCGAGCATGCCGGGGGTCGTCCAGCACTCGCTCGACTCGCTCGTCGACGAGGCGCGTCGCTCCGTGGACGCCGGCATCGGCGGCATCATGCTCTTCGGGGTCCCGACCACGAAGGATGCCCGCGGCTCGGGCGGCACCGAGCCCAGCGGCATACTCAATGTCGCTCTCGAGCGCGTGCGCTCTGCCGTCGGCGACGATCTCGTCGTCATGGCGGACACCTGCCTGGACGAGTTCACCGACCACGGGCACTGCGGCGTCCTCGATGACCGCGGGCGCGTCGACAACGACGCGACGTTGGAGATCTACGGTGAGATGGCGGTCGCCCAAGCACGTGCAGGAGCACACGTCGTCGGCCCCTCGGGGATGATGGACGGCCAGGTCGCCGCCATCCGCGGCGCCCTCGATGACGCCGGGTTCATCGACACCGTGATCCTCGCGTATGCGGCCAAGTACGCCTCCGCCTTCTTCGGGCCGTTCCGCGAGGCCGTCCAGTCGAGCCTCGTGGGTGACCGGCGAACGTACCAGCAGGACCCGGCCAACGTGGTCGAGTCCCTCCGCGAGATCGACCTGGACATCGCCGAGGGAGCCGATCTCGTCATGGTCAAGCCGGCCATGTCCTACCTCGACGTCGTCGCCGCGGCAGCAGAGCGGTCAACCGTGCCGGTCGCGGCCTACCAGGTCTCGGGCGAGTACGCGATGATCTCGGCCGCCGGCGCGAACGGCTGGATCGACCGCAGGGCTGCAGCTCTCGAGTCGCTCCTGTCGATCCGCCGCGCCGGCGCCCAGGTCGTCCTGACCTACTTCGCGCTCGAGGCGGCGGACTGGATCGGCTGACCGACAGGCCGACCGGACCGGCGGTGCCACGCCGTTCGTGGTGACCGCCGGAGCGCTGTGTGACAACTAGGATCTGAGCAGCCACCTGATCCAGCGCAGTCCAACCGCCTGAAGGGAGTGACCCGGCCTTGTCCGAGAGTGATGGCTTCAACTGGCTCAGTGACTCGGAGCAGGCCTCCTGGCGGGCCATCCTGCGCGGCACCCGCCTCCTGGAGACGGCGCTCGACGACGCCCTCCACGACTCGGGCCTGCAGCTGAGCGAGTACGAGATCATCTCGATGCTCTCGGAGAGCCCGTCCCGCCGCCTGCGGATGTCCGAGCTCGCCGCGATGGTGGTGCAGTCGCGCAGTCGGTTGACGCACACGGCGAAGCGACTCGAGGCGCGGGGCTGGGTCACGCGGGAGCAGTGTCTGGGCGATCGACGCGGTGTCGAGCTCGTCCTCACACCGGTCGGGCTCGAGGCGGTCGACGCGATCGCCAAGGTCCATGTGCAGAGCGTGCGCGACAACCTCGTCGACATCATGACGCCGCAGCAGTTCAAGGCGATCGGCGACGCGATGGCCATCGTCCGGGACCACCTCGACCCGGAGGGCCTGAGCGACGCCTGATCCCCTCGTGGACAATGACGGCATGAACTCAGGTGCGTCGGAGGCCCTGCTCGCACGGGCGAGCGCAGTGATCCCGGGTGGCGTCAACTCGCCGGTGCGGGCCTTCCGCGCGGTCGGTGGCACGCCACGGTTCATGGCCTCCGGCAAGGGGGCCTGGCTCACCGACGTCGACGGGAACCGATACGTCGACCTCATCTGCTCCTGGGGCCCGATGATCTTGGGGCACGCCCACCCCGAGGTGCTGCGGGCCGTGAATGAGGCTGCCGCACAAGGCTTCTCGTTCGGCACGCCCTCGGAGAACGAGGTCGCCCTCGCCGAGGAGATCGTCGCCCGAGTCGAGCCCGTCGACCGGGTCCGGCTCGTCAACAGCGGCACGGAGGCGACCATGTCGGCGATCCGGCTGGCGCGGGGCTACACCCAAAGGGACGTCATCGTGAAGTTCGCCGGCTGCTATCACGGCCACGTCGATGCGCTCCTGGCGTCGGCTGGGTCCGGCGTCGCGACGTTCGCGCTGCCCGACTCGGCCGGGGTGCCGCGCTCGAGTGCGGGCGAGACGATCGTGCTGCCCTACAACGATCTCGCGGCCGTCGAGGCGGTCTTCGCCGAGCGCGGTCAGCAGATCGCTGCCGTCATCACCGAGGCCGCGCCGGGCAACATGGGCGTCGTCCCGCCGGCCCCCGGGTTCACCGAGGGGTTGCGCCGAGTCACCCGCGACCACGGCGCACTGCTCATCAGCGACGAGGTGATGACCGGTTTCCGGTGCTCGCGCTCGGGGTTCTACGGGCTCGAGGGGCCGTATGCCGCTGGGCCGGCTGACCTGTTCACCTTCGGCAAGGTGATGGGCGGGGGTTTCCCGACCGCCGCCTTCGGCGGCAGCGGCGAGGTCATGGCCCTGCTCGCGCCGGCCGGCCCGGTCTACCAGGCCGGCACGCTGTCGGGGAACCCGGTTGCCTCTGCAGCGGGCCTCGCGACCCTGCGCGGGTGCACCGACGACGTCTACACGCGGCTCGGTGCTGCCGCGCGCGCCATTGCCGACGCGGCCTCCGAGGCGCTGACCGCGGCCTCCGTCCCGCACACGGTGCAGTGGGCCGGCTCGATGTTCTCGATCTTCTTCCGCGAGGGCCCGGTGCGGGACTACGACGCCGCCAAGACGCAGGACGTCGCGGCCTTCCGCCGGTTCTTCCACGCGATGCTGAGGCAGGGCGTCCACCTGCCGCCCAGCTCGTTCGAGGCGTGGTTCGTCTCGGCGGCTCACGACGAGGACGCGATCGCGCACGTCCTGGCCGCGCTCCCGGTCGCCGCGCGTGCCGCAGCAGGGCCAGACTGAGCCGGGTGGACCCGGATGGACCGGATTCGGACCTTGGGGCGGCGTTTGAGAGACTGGGCGCCATGACCGCCACGCCGACGTCACCGGTGCCGACGCGCACTGTCGTGCACCTGATGCGGCACGGCGAGGTCCACAACCCGGCGGGCGTCCTCTACGGCCGACTCGACGGCTACCACCTGAGCGACCTCGGTCGCGAGATGGCCGAGCTCGTGACCCGGCACCTCCAGACCAACGATGTCGTCCTCGTCGTCGCGTCCCCCCTCGACCGGGCCCAGCAGACGGCCGCACCCATCGCGGCCTCGCACGGCGTGACGGTCCAGACCGATCCGCGCGTGGTGGAGTCCGAGAACTACTTCGAGGGGCGACAGGTCACCACGAAAGACCTGCTGCATCCCAGCCACTGGCACAAGCTGGTCAACCCGATGAGGCCCTCCTGGGGAGAGCCCTACACGCAGATCGCGGCCCGGATGCTCGCGGCCATCGACGACGCGCGTCACGCGGCGGAGGGCCACGAGGCGGTCATCGTCTCGCACCAGCTGCCGATCTGGACGGTTCGCAGCCAGCTCGAGGGCCGACGCCTCTGGCACGACCCACGCAAGCGTGAGTGCACCCTCGCGTCGCTGACCTCGCTCGCGTACGACGGCGACGACCTGGAGTCGATCGCGTACTCGGAGCCGGCAGCAACGCTGCTCGAACGCGCCAGCAGGAGCGTGGGCGCCTGATGCCGGACCTGAACCGACGCGCCGCGCTGCGGTGGGGGGCCATCGTGCTGGCCGGCGGGCTCGTCACGACGCTCGCCGCGTGCTCGGAGGACCCCAACTCCGTTGCCGCCCAGGCGAGGGCCGGCGACCGGAAGAACTACGTCTCCGGCGACGGCACGATCGAGCGCCTCGGTCCGGAGAACCGCGGTGCCCCGGTGTCCCTGTCGGGAACCACGCTCGAGGGCCAGCCGTGGTCGATGGCGGGCAAGGAGGGGACCGTCTTCGTCGTCAACGTCTGGGGCTCGTGGTGCCCGCCCTGCATCGAGGAGACGCCAGCGCTGCAGAAGGCCTGGGAGCAGATCCAGGGCAAGGACCTGGCCGTCGAGTTCATCGGGCTCGACAAGATGGAGAGTCCCGAGACCGGCCTCGCCTTCCAGAAGGCGAACAAGGTGACCTACCCCTCACTGGCGTACGACGGAGGCGTCCCCATCCTCGCCCTCCAGGGCAAGGCCACCGCCACCCCCTCGACGCTCGTGCTCGACCAGCAGCGCCGCATCGCCGCGCGTGTCTCCGGACCCGTCACGACGAGCACGCTCACCGCGCTCGTCGACGACGTGCTCGCCGAGGCCTGACGAGAGCCGGCACGCCCGTGAACGCTGACCTTGCGACCGGTTCCCTCGTCCTCGCCGCCGCGGTCGCACTCGCGGCAGGACTCGTGTCCTTCGCGTCCCCATGCGTCCTGCCGCTCGTGCCGGGATTCCTCGGCTACGTCACCGGCCTCTCGGACGAGTCGCTCGAGCGCCGGTCCCGGGGCCGGCTCGTCGTCGGGGCGCTGCTCTTCGTCGCCGGCTTCACCGTCGTCTTCCTCGTCGCTGCCGCTGCCCTGTCCGCCATCGGGGTGGCCTTCCGCGAGCACCAGAGCGCCCTGCTGCGCATCGGTGGCGCGGTCGTCATCGTGATGGGCCTGCTCTTCCTCGGCGTCGGCAAGTCGTATGCCGCCCAGCTCGGTTGGCGCCCCCGCGCGGGTCTGCTCGGGGCACCGTTGCTCGGGGCTGCGTTCGCGGTCGGGTGGTCCCCGTGCTGGGGGCCGACCCTGGGAGCGATCCAGGCCATGGCCGCCCCCATCTCCGCCGAGGCGGGGTCCATCGGGCGGGGACTGGTCCTGGGCGCCGTCTACTCGATCGGGCTCGGCCTGCCGTTCATCCTCATGGCGGCGCTGTGGGAGCGGGCCGGTCGGGCCAGCGCCTGGCTACGCCGGCATCGGCGACCGATCCAGGCCTTCGGCGGCCTCATGCTCATCGCGGTCGGCCTGCTCATGGTGACCGGCCTCTGGGAGTCGGTCATCGTGTGGCTCCAGACGAACCTCATCGCATCCTTCCAGGTGGTCCTCTGATGACCGAGCCGAAGACGACGGTCACGTCGGAGCAGGAGCCGGCTCAGCGGCATACGACCGAGTCGTCGCTGTCCCCAGCCCCACGCGAGCCGCAGCTGCCCCAGCTCGGGGCACTCGGGATGGCGCGGTGGGCCTGGCGACAGCTGACGAGCATGCGGACGGCCCTGTTCCTCCTGCTGCTCCTCGCCGTCGCTGCGGTGCCCGGGTCGGTCTTCCCGCAACGCAACATCGACTCGGGACGGGTCGCCGACTACCTGGCCCAGAACCAGGACACCGGGCCGTGGCTCGACCGCCTCGGGTTCTTCGACGTCTACTCGTCGCCGTGGTTCTCGGCGATCTACCTGCTCCTGTTCGTCTCGCTCATCGGCTGCATCGTGCCGCGGACGCGGGTCCACGTGCGCGCGTTGCGCGCCACGCCGCCGCGCGCGCCCGCCCGGCTGGCCCGGCTCGACCAGCACGTCGAGCTGACGACCACCCTCGGCCCGGACGAGGCGCTCGAAGCCGCACGGGCGGCCCTGCGGGGCAAGCGGTTCCGCATCCACAGCCACGATGCGACGAGCGTCAGCGCCGAGTCCGGGTATCTCAGGGAGACGGGCAACCTGATCTTCCACCTCGCCCTGACGGGCATCATCGTCGGCATGGCCGTGGGTCACCTGTTCGGCTGGCGCGGCGATCTCATTCTTTCCGAGGGGGACGAGTTCGCCTCGAGTGCGACGACGTACAACACGTTCTCACCGGGGCCGCTCGTCGGTGACGATGCCGTGCCCGGCTTCGTCATGACGCTGGACAACCTCGACGTGCAGTTCAACGAGACACCCGGTCGCTCCTTCGGCACGCCGCGGGAGTTCACCGCCCACGTCAGGGTGGCGGACGAGCTGGGCGGCGAGCCGCGCAAGGCGGATATTGCCGTCAACCACCCGCTCGTCGTCGGCGGTGCGGACGTCTTCCTCCTCGGCAACGGCTACACGCCGGTCATCACGGTGCGAGACGCGAAGGGCCAGGTCCTCTACCGCGAGGCCACGCCGTTCCTCGCCCAGGACGGGAACTACCGGTCCGTGGGCGTCGTCAAGGTGCCGTCTGCGAGCCCCAAGCAGCTCGGCTTCACCGGCTTCTTCCTGCCGACGGCCGAGCCGACCTTCGCGAACGGTCCGGTCTCGGTCTTCCCGGACGCCCAGAACCCCGAGCTCGCCCTGTCCGTCTGGGAGGGGACGCTCTTCCCAGGCGGCGCGCCGCAGTCGGTCTACACCCTCAACACCGAGGAGATGACCCAGGTGCCGGGCGATGACGGCAAGCCGGCGCTGGTTCGGCTGAAGCCGGGCCAGACCTATGAGCTGCCGGGTGGGCGCGGCTCGATCACGTTCGAGGAGGTCAAGCGCTTCGCCGGGCTGTCGATCCGCACGGACCCCGGGGCGCCGATCAGCCTCGTCAGCGCGCTCCTGGCGACGCTCGGCCTCATCCTCGGCCTGACCATCAAGCGGCGACGCGTCTTCGTCCGGGTGCGCCCGGGCGGGGAGGGCGGCGCAGAGCGAGGCGCTACCGTGGTCACCATCGGTGGCCTCTCCAAGGACTCCGACCCCGGGCTCGCCGCCATCGTCGACTCGGTCGGTGCAGCCGTGCACGATCCCCATGCAGAACGGACAGACCGCTCGTGACACCCACACTCGCCACGGTGAGTCCCGCGCTCGCCGGCAACTCGAACATGGCGCTCTATGCGTCGATGATCGTCTACACCCTCGCCATGCTCATGTTCGCCTGGCACCTCGCCTCCCGGTCGTCGCACCTGGCCGGCACGCGAGCTCCCGAACGCGAGGAGGTGCTCGTCGCGGCGGGTGGTGCGACGGCCTCGGGTGAGTCCCTCCCCAGCGATGGTGCGTCCGAGCCAACCCTCGAGCAGAGCGCCGCCTCGTGGCAGCGGGGGAACATCGCGCTCATGTTCACCTACCTCGCGACGGCGCTGCTGGTCGCCTCCGTGGTGATGCGAGGCATCGCGGTGGCACGGCCCCCGTGGGGCAACATGTTCGAGTTCGCGACCGCGTCCGCCGCCGCGGTTGGCCTGACCTACTCGGTCCTCGCCAAGCGAAACAACTGGCAATGGCTCGGCGTCTTCGTCGTCACGCCGATCCTGCTGGTGCTCGGCCTGTCGCTCGCGGTGCTCTACACCGAGGCCGGCGAGCTCATGCCGGCCCTCAAGTCGTACTGGCTCGCGATCCACGTGGGCGTCGCCTTCCTCGCCGTCTCGTTCTTCACCATTGCCGCCATCATCGGGCTGCTCTACCTCGTCCGGCGCCGGCGCGAGGAGAAGCCACCGGCCAGGGCCAGCTTCATCGAGTCGCTGCCGTCGTCGGCGGCTCTCGAGCGGACGGCCTACAGCCTCAACATGGTGGCCTTCATCCTGTGGACCTTCACGCTCATCGCCGGGGCGATCTGGGCCAAGCAGGCGTGGGGGGCCTACTGGCAGTGGGACCCGAAGGAGGTCTGGACCTTCGTCATCTGGACCGTCTACGCGGCTTACATGCACAGTCGGGCGACCGCTGGCATCGACCTGCGCAAGTCGATGTACATCGCCCTCGCCGGCTTCGTCTGCGTCATCATCAACTTCACGCTCGTCAACCTCGTGTCGACATTCGTCGGCATGCACAACTACTCCGGGATGAATTGACCGTGGTCCGTTACAGCATTCTCCGGCTGCTCATCTTCTTCGGGGTGCTCCTGGCCCTGTGGCTCGTCGGCATCCGCAACAACCCGGTGCTGCTCCTCGGGCTCTCGGCGATCATCTCGGCCGCCCTGTCCTATGCGCTGCTTCGCGGTATGCGTGACGAGATGACCGCGAAGCTGGTGGAGCGCCATGAGGCCAAGCTGCAGGCGAAGCAGGAAGGTCGGCTGGCAGCCTCCGAGGACGAGCTTGCCGAGGACGCGGAGGCCGAGCGTCCCAACGGCAGCGACACGGTGCGCTGATCGCTCGCCGACCCGGGCGGCGCTAACTGCACACTCGACCGAGCGGTGGGACGACTGACGGGACGGGTTTCCCGTCGGGTGCGGTTACCCGGCTGGGCGGAGTGCTCTGGTCCCGTCATCCGTCCCATGCGGTATGCCGCCGGGCTGGCTCTGCGTCGAGTGCGCAGTTGACGCCGGGGCGGAGTGCGCACTCCACGACGGCTGACCTGCCGACGGATCCCCGACTCACGCGGCGGGCGCGCGCAGCGCGGCGGCGATCCGCTCAGCCGTGAGCGCGGCATCCTCGCCGACCCCCATGAGCAGGGACGACTTCCGCTTCCGCAGCATGTGGACACCGACGAAGTGCAGACCGGGCGCAACTGTGCTCTCGCCGTCGTCATGCACGGGGAACCCGAACTGGTCCACGATGCCCGGGATCTCGATCCACTCGGTGTAGCGGCTTCGGTAGCCCGCGGCGACGATGACCGCTCCGACGGCGGCCAGGTCCAGCTCGCGCACCGGTCCGGGGTGGAAGTCGGCGGCTGGCGGGATGTCGAGCGCCGGACGACCGGCCCTCGCACACCACTCGAGCAGCGCCTTGCGGATCATGCCGTGGGCCATGTCGCAGAAGGCCAGGATCTCCTCCAGGTCCGGCGCCAGTCGCGGTGCATCCCCGGGGTCGGCGACGAGGTGACCCCCGAGTCGCACCCCCAGCGAGGCGAGCGTGCGATAGGTCAGGTCATGGCCGCCTCGCGTGCCGGTCGCCTGGAGGTTGGCGCCCAGCCTGGCCGCTGGCGTGGGGAGCGCCTCCGGGCCCTCGTCGAAGAAACCTGCATCGGACAGCCAGTCGAAGATGTCTCGACCCTCGAGGCGCCGATAGAACCAGGGGGCGCGTCCACAGGCCATGACGACGTCCCGGCCGGTGCGGGCGAGCTCCTCCGCGATCTGGCAGGCGCTCTGCCCGCCGCCGACGACGAGGACCGCACCGTCCGGGAGGTTCGCCGGGCTCCGGTAGTCGACGGAGTCCATCACCTCGAGCCGAGGAGGCAGGGCGGCCACGGCAGGCGGGTGGTATGGCCGCTGGTAGGCGCCCGTCGCCACGACAACCGACCGGGCCGCGATGGCGCCCTCGGCCGTGTCGAGGACGAAGCCACCCCCTGCGGCGGGCCGGAGCCGGTCAACGCGCGTACCGGAGCGGACCTCGGCAGCGAGCCCAGCGGCATACGTGCTGATGTGTTGCTCGATCCCGGCGCGCGGAAGATAGCCGTGGGGGTCGTCGCCGACGTAGCTGCCGCCGGGCAGCCGGATGCCGTGGTTGGGGGTGACGAGGGTGAAGCTGTCCCAACGCCGCGACCACGAGAAGCCGGGACGCTCGGCCTCGAGGACCACGTGGTCGACACCGCGCTCGCTCAGCTCGTGGCTCGTCGCGGTCCCCGCCTGTCCGGCGCCGACGACGACGACCTCGATCGTCTCCATGACTCTTCCCCTCGTTGCCGGAACAGCGACACACCACCGTCCCACCCCGTGGCGGCGGCGCGCAGCGAAAACGCGGTCCGGGTTCCGTCAGAAGTGGTAGCCGAGCGCCAACCCGACCGCGAGGAGAGCCGCCCAGGCCAGCTCGAAGACGCCGGTTCCAGCCAGCGTGGGGATCAGGTCGCGACCGGTCGCGCCGCCCGCGACGTCACGGATCGGCCGCGCGATGAGCGGCGCGGCGAGCAGGGCAAGGAGCGCGTAGACCGACGTCAGCGCGGCGAGCGCCGTCATGACGCATGCCACCGCGACGAGGGCGACGTAGAGGGCCCGGGTTCGCTTGTCGCCGAGGCGCACGGCCAGCGTCCGCTTGCCGGTGACGCTGTCGGTGGGGATGTCGCGCAGGTTGTTCGCGACGAGGATGGCGGAGGTGACCGAGCCGACCCCGATCGCGCCCCACCAGCCGGCCGCGGTGAGGGTCGTCATCGTGGCCATGGTGCCGAGGGTCGCGACGAGGCCGAAGAAGACGAAGACGAAGACCTCGCCCAGGCCGAGATAGCCGTAGGGACGCCTGCCGCCGGTGTAGTACCAGGCGGCGAGGATCGCGAGGGCGCCGATGGGCAGCATGACCCACAAGCCGGAGAGCACGATGAGCGTGATCCCGAGGACCCCTGCGACGGCGAACGCCGCGAACGCCGCGGTCTTGACAGAGGTCGGTGCGGCGAGCCGCTGCCCGACCAGCCGGATCGGCCCCACCCGGACCTCGTCCGTGCCGCGGACGCCGTCGCTGTAGTCGTTGGCGTAGTTCACCCCGACCTGGAGGGCGAGCGCGACGAGGGCCGCGAGGACGACGTAACCCCAGACGATGTGACCCGTCTGATAGGCCGCGCCGGAGCCGATGAGGATCGGGGAGATGGCGGCGGGCAGGGTGCGGGGGCGCGCACCTTCGATCCACTGGGCGAGCGTGGCCATGGGTCCTTGCGGGTCAGGAGGGTCAGGCGTCCGGCTTCGGTTTGCGCAGCTTGCGCAGGAAGTCGGGGTCGTCATCCGGCCCACGAGGGCGAGGAGGCGGCATCGTGCGTCGCGGGGCGCTGCCGCGGGGAGCCCCACCACCCAGCGCCCGGGAGCTCGGGGCGTCCGACTTGCCGGCGACGAGCCACATGATCGGGCCAAGGACCGGGATCAGGCAGACGAGGAGCCACACGGGCTTCGGCATGATGCGCATCAGCCTGCCGTCGGTCTGGAGACAGTCGACGAGGGCGTAGATCGTCGCGAAGACCACGAGGGCAACGAGAATCACGCGGGGCACTGAGGACTCCTTCGGGAAGTAACCCAACCATCTTGCCACCCGAGGGTCAGGAAGTGCTCATGCCTGCCGATCGGCGGCCAGGCGGATCGCCGCGCGGTCCGGCTTGCCCGGCCCGCGCAGCGGGATTGCGGGGTAGACGACGACCCGCTTCGGCACGACGGCGTCAGGAAGTATGCCGCTGAGCCGGCTCCGCAGATCGGCCGCCGTCAGGTGGGTGGTCGGGTCGTGCAGCGTCACAGCCGCGCAGACGACCTCTCCCCACTCCCGGTCGGGGACGCCGACCACGACGACGTCAGCGACGTCATGGACGTGGCGGGCGATCGCGTCCTCGACGACACCAGGGGTGACCTTGAGGCCGCCCGTGTTGATGACGTCGTCGGCTCGTCCGTCGACGACGAGCGCCCCGTCGTTGTCGATGTGACCCAGGTCGTCGGTGCGGAACCAACGGGTCCCGTCGGCGTCGGTCGAGAAGGCGTCCGCCGTCAGCTGCGGCTCCCCGAGGTACCCGTGGGCGACGGTGTCTCCACCAAGGACCACGTGCCGGTCGTTGTCGATGTGCATCCGGGTGACCGGCAGCGGCAGCCCGTCGTAGACACAGCCACCGGAGGTCTCGCTCATCCCGTACGTGAGGGTGAGGGCGACATCCGCGTCACGGGCCCGCTGGACCATGGCGTGGGGCGTGGCCGCTCCGCCGACGAGCACGCCGTCGAAGGACCGCAGCGCCTCCAGACCGGCCCGGTCGTCGAGCAGCCGGCCGAGCTGAGTCGGCACCAGGGAGGTGTAGCGGCGGGCGGCTCCTTGGCGGGGGTTCATGGCCGCGGCCGCCCGGGCGAAGGCCGCTGCCGTGAATCCGGGCCGTAGGTCCAGCACGCTCGGCGACGTCCCGCCGATGAGCGACCGGACCAGGACCTGGAGACCGGCGATGTGGTGGGCCGGCAGTGCGAGGAGCCAGGAGCCGGTGCCCCCGAGGACGGCGTGGGTCGCCGTTGCCGAGGCGGTGAGTGCCACCGCGGTGAGCATCGTGCGCTTCGGTCGGCCCGTGGAGCCGGACGTGCCGACGGCGACGGCGAACCCGTCCGGCAGGTCCGCAGGATCGTGGGGCGCGACGACCGGGTGACCCTGCTCAGCGGCATACGGCAGGACGGGGGAGCGGCCAGTGAGCGCCGCCTCGAGGTCGGCCAGGATCGTGAGCGCTTCCGCCCCTGCTGGAACGGGCAGCGGACGCGGCAGGGACATGCGGACATTGTGCCGGTTCGACCGGTCGTGAACGGAGCCGGGTCGGCGTCGGTCGAGTGTGCAGAAAATGTCGAGTGTGCAGAAAATGCCGCCGGGGCGCGCTCCCGAGTGATGCCCTGTGAGGTGAGGCCCTCGCATCCTGCTCCGCGTCGCGGAGCAGGATGCGAGTGGGTCGTTACGAGCCCACGTCAATCCTGCAGACGGCCCGGCCCCACACCGCCGAACGTCCTAATCGGCTCGTTGCCCCCA